>NZ_DBFWLQ010000007.1:0-252927 GCF_048465375.1 Emergencia sp.
CCGAGCACGGCGATTTCGAAGAAATCGTGCAAGTCCGAAAGTGGGCAGACCATTGTGTTATGACGAAGAGAAGCAGTGGACTTGAACCGATAGGCTTACGCCGTGAAAATCGACTCTCCAGCGGAGAGTTGATTAGGCGGAAGGTGCGCTGGTGACCGAAAAGGGAACCGAGCACGGCGATTTCGAAGAAATCGTGCAAGTCCGAAAGTATGCAAACCATTGTGTTTTGACGAAGAGAAGCAGGCAGGTCAGTCAATGCTTGGGAGTACCACTTTTAGATTGCATGTTTACACTATTTTTGCTGATTGTAATGTTTGCAATTACAAATTCACTAATTACTACAGTGCCTGTCTGTTATTTCATGTTTCTAATTTCAATATTCAGAGCAGTCTTTGATCTTTTGGAGAATAGCGCTTTGTTGAAGGTGTTAAAGATATATCCATTTTTAAAAAAGACCCTGGTTCAATGGTGTTCTTGGTTCACGACAATTAAATTTATATGCCTTTATATGTGGATATTTGCATGCATTTTAAAGTGCCTGGCTGCCATCTTTTAAAGGTGACAATGTTCGCCAATTTGTGCGTAAAAACAATTAATTTAAAAATTATATATTGCGCATAAACCGATTATGAATTAAATTAATGTATTTTCAAAATATTTCCGCTTTATTATTTTGATTTTCTATACACTATGGTACAATAAAGATGTGTAGTGATGTGAAGGGAGAATATTTATGGAGAATAAGAAAAGTGGACTAATGGCCAAGTTTCTAGTCCCATCTGTAATCGGTATCATTTTATTTATGATTCCAGTAAAGTATAATGGCGATTGGACAGTGTGTGTCAAAATTTTAGCTGACATCATTGGCGGCGCTTTGGGAGGTTTCCTTCCGATTTTGTGTGTCGCTATCATCACTGTTTCCGCAATTATGTCTGTTATTTCTTTGGCCAAACCGAAATTTATCACAGAACACCCTATTCTGAATGACACTTTTTCAACCTCGATCATCTGGGTCGTTATCAGAGTGATCGGTGCGGTACTCGTGTGGGTTACCTATCTGGGTCTGGATGCAGAGGATGGAAAAACAGGTTTTCTGCACATGCTTACCGAAGGCGGTGCCGGCGGATTCGTATTAGGTGATTTGCTGACTGTACTGGTAATCATCTTTGCGATTGCAGCCCTGCTTCTGCCGCTGCTTTTAGACTTCGGTCTATTGGAGTTTGTCGGCGCACTGTTGACAAAGGTCATGAGGCCTCTGTTCAAGATTCCTGGACGTGCTGCAGTTGACTGCTTTACTTCTTGGATTGGCGATGGTACGCTGGGCGTTATGCTGACCTGTAACCAATATGAGGGTGGTTACTATTCTGCAAGAGAAGCTTCCGTTATTGCTACGACCTTCTCAGCAGTATCCATCACCTTCAGTATCGTCGTTCTATCACAGGTGGACCTGATGCAGTATTTTGGTGTTTACTATCTGCTCATCTGCCTGATCGGCGTAGTCTGTGCAATCATCGTACCGAGGATCCCTCCTCTTTCTTTGAAGAAGGATACATACCTGGTTGAAGGCAAGGCAATGCCGGAGAGCATTCCAAGCCAGTACAGATCATCCATTCAGTACGGTACTGATCTGGCTCTGAAGAGAGTGCAGGAGCACAAGGGTATCGGCCAGTTCTTTGAGAACGGCATGAAGAACGCAGTAGGAATGTGGTTTGGCGTATTGCCTTCCGTTATGGCTATCGGAACAATCGCTTTGGCGCTTGCAAACAACACGCCGATTTTCGAAATCTTAGGAAAGCCTTTCTTACCGCTTTTGAACCTTTTGCAGGTTCCAGAAGCCCTGGACGCATCAAAGACCATGATCGTAGGCTTTACGGATATGCTGACACCGTCAATCATCGCTTCTGCTGATATTACCAGCGTCATGACAAAGTTCATCGTTGCTGTTGTATCTGTAACGCAATTGCTCTATTTGTCAGAAGTTGGCGGCTTGATTCTGGGATCAAAACTTCCAGTGAAACTTTGGGAATTATTCGTGATTTTCTTAGAAAGAACGATTATCAGTTTGGTTATCGTTTGCCCACTGGCACATTTAATTTTTTAGATAAGTCTTAAATTATTTTGTTTATATTAATTTAGCATCGCTATGCATTAGGGCAGTTCGCAGAGAACTGTCCTTTTTATTGTCAAATTTAAGGAGGCTTTTGACAGAAAGGAAAATTCTTGAAAAAACATTGACAATTATACATATTCAATGTATAATTAATAACGTTGCGGTTGATAATAGTAATTGTTATGCAACAGGTATTCCGAGGTAGCTCAATGGTGGAGCAACCGGCTGTTAACCGGTAGGCTGTGGGTTCGAGCCCCACCCTCGGAGCCAATTTTATGCCGGAGTGGCGGAATTGGCAGACGCACAGGACTTAAAATCCTGCGATCCTTACCGATCGTACCGGTTCGACCCCGGTCTCCGGCACCAATTTTACTGGTGGGAAGAAAGCCTGTAATGAAAAGTTGAATATTTGATATCGCGGGGTAGAGCAGTTGGTAGCTCGTCGGGCTCATAACCCGGAGGTCGCAGGTTCAAGTCCTGTCCCCGCAACCATGAAAGCAGTAATTGCAAGGCTTTGAGAAATAAATAACCTTGCAATTTTTTTATTTATTGTGAAATTAGCCACTTATTAACCATTTAGTTTTCGATGGAGAAGAGGGAGTCTATCTTATCAGCTGCTTTCTTCATTTCAGAAGAACTGACTAGACGATAAAATTTGGCAGTTATGTTGACGTCAGAATGTCCCATAAGCTTTGATGCTGTTTCCAGTGGTACACCGTTCTTACATAGCATTGTACAGAACGTGCTTCTACAGGCGTGGAACTTCCTATACTCCACACCTGCCCGTTTCAAGTGACGGATCCACGCAATTCGAAGATTGCCTTTGTCTAAGAACCTGCCGCTTTCTGATGTAAAGACATAATCTGTGCGGTAGCCATTACGCAGCATCTCCTGTCTGTGCCAGATCGTATATTTCTTAAAGGCTTCCTGTACGTTCAGTGGTAAAGGGATGGCTCTAACACTGCTGGGGGACTTGGGCTTCTGGATGACTCTCTCATACTCCCTATAACTGCTCTCGTCAATTTTGTAATGCGTGTTGATCTGCTTGCTGATTGATACGTTTCCATCTTTAAAATCATCGTATGTAAGCGCCAGCAATTCACTAGCACGAAGGCCAGTAGCCAGTGCAAGCTGGAAGAGGAACTGCTTCCTGTTCGGTGTCTCAATAATCTTTCGGATTTCCTCTTCAGTAAATACTTCTATTTCTTTTATTCTTTTGGAGTCGGACTCAACTTCAAGCCTGGGAAGCGTTATGCTGATCATGATGTCCTGGCAATATCCCTCATTTGAGAGATATTTGAACAGGCGCTTCAGATACTTGTATAGGTTCTTCAGGGCAGACTGGGAGACATCAATCTCTTTGCCGTCAAGCCGACCTTTTGCGAGTCCATTAAGCATCGTCTGTATGTCGGCGCTGGAAATCTCCTTGATCGGCCGGATCATCATGGCGGCTGGAGCCAGTTTTTCGCGATATTGGCGCTCGTACAGCTCGATGGTTCCAGGCGCAAGGTTCTCATGGAGCATGACCTGGTAGGTGTAATATTTTGCAATCTTGCCGAAAGAGTCGTTCCGGTTCTTGTTCCCGCATGTACTGCCTGTATTTCTCTTCCGCTTCTAGCTTGCCGCTACCGTAGAAGGCTTTCATGATCGCCTTGCCATTGGCATCTTCACCAACTTTCTTCCGGATACGGTAATATTCTGTACCGTTGGCAGCAGTGTAGTTCTTTTTCTTTGCCATTGTATCACTCCTTTTGTTAAAAAAGGGTACAAAAATACCCTGAATTCATTGAAAAAACAGGGCTGATATGATACAATCAATTTGCGAGATTGAGGTTGTATTTATTACAGCCCATTACATTAGCTCCTGCTTCGGCAGGGGCTTTTGTTTTATTCTAGAAAGTGTATTTTACCCAATATTGCTTATAGGCTGAGTTGTAGATATAATTGCTGAATGATATCAGATCTTCCGGAACTAAGATGAATTCGTACATTGTAGCGCTTCCGCCATTATATAACTCCACGTCAGAAGCGGTTTGATAACCCAATTCATCACTCATGGTCAGGCCGTCCATAGATGGAAGAGACGCATTGCAATTACCGTTATAAAGATCATAAGAATTGATAATTGACAATCCTGATAGAGAAACATCTTCGTATCCGGATTTTGCCTTTACTTCATATTCAATCCCTACTAATTTTTTCCCAACAAAAGACTCAGCATCATATTCTTGGTAGAATTCCCATGTATCACGATCAAGTTCTTTAAACCAGTTTTCTGCCTCACTGCCAGAACAAATCCTGTTAACCCTAAAATACATCGTACCCGAGGATGTCTTAACAGTAATTCCCTTTGTAGGATCAGCAGGCTTTTGTCTGCTGCCGGTTGCATATTTGACTGTCACTTTGCAAGTATACTTCTTTTTGCCAATTTTTCCTGTAATGGTCGTAGTGCCAGATTTCTTTGCAGTAATTTTTGCAGATGCCTTACCTGTTGACTTTACAGTTGCAACTGTTTTTTTGCTGCTTGTCCAAGTGACCTTCTTTGAGGCATTCAGCACCTTTACAGTTGTGGTCTTGCCGGCATAAAGCGACAATGTTTTCTTGTTAATCTTAACCGTGGCCGCTGATGCAAAAACTGTAGTTGATAGGACGAGCGCAATCGCAACGACTATTGTTACAATCAAATTAAATTTCTTCTTTTTCATAACATTCTTCCTTTCGAATCATATCGAAATATTTAAGATGCCCTGATAGGCAAGATACCGAATTATTGACACTATTCTTTTTTCATTTTAGCATAACCGATATAGGAAAGCACCATCTCTACGATAACAAACATGAAGTACATAGGAAACAATGCCAGTGCGACCGTATAGAGAATTGCACCGGCGAGGGCAAATCCTCTTTTCCTCATGAATAGGCCCAGAGCGTTAAATAACACTGCTACAGCAGTTGCGATCACGTGTGGCGTTACAAGAACTGCTGCTAGTCCGCTGCCAATTTGCTCTGCACTGCCATCGCTGCCTCCCACGGCACCCGTCCAATAGAATATTGCATAGATCAAGTAGGCCGCTCCTATGATAAAGGAGATCAGCAACAATTTGTTGAGTTTTTTCTTTTCCATAGTTCATTCCCTCTTTCTTTCTCACAATGATATATCTAAAATACCTTCTCAGTATGACATGTATCAAATTGTTGCTGTCCAATCTTTCTTTTGATATCGAGCTGGCGCATTCTGTAGGAATGGTGATTATTGATCAACGCAACGAGAATAGGGGAAATGATTGCAGCAACAGCAATGATGGCAGTAATAATTGATAAATCCATGATATCACATCCTTTCAAACTGAGTATACCATACCCTGGAGAAAGGGACAAGGAGGTGCAAAACGATTAATTATTATTATGTGTTCGGAACAAATATCTGGCACCCGTTCTGTGGTGGTTGGTAGGATTGCGAAACAGCTATTGAAAAGGAAAATAGCATTGATAGGTCGCCAGAGAACGCAGGAATTCGAAATGCAGACCTCACGGAAAGGGTAAAATTGATAGAACAGACAGCCATCGAGGCCGCGCGGGATATCTATCAATACATATTACTTGCAGTGACAAATGCAGGGTATTCTTTCAATTACCTCAAGATGATGAAAGGAATGCCGTACGAGAATAGATTATTGTATTTGCAGTCAATTAACTACAAAATATTGTTAATTAGCTACAGACAAAACAATGTTTTTGGAATATACTGAAAAATAAGGGACAATAACATTTAAGTTCAGTTACTGCTTATCGAGTTATTCGAAAGGAGAGAACAAATGAAAAAAAGAACGTTAATGAAGAGAATAGGCGTCTTTGCAATGCTTTGTGTATTGACAATGACGATGTTTGTGGAACCATCTTTCGCAGGAACATATAAAGTAGATGATGGAGGTGATGTTTCTTACGCATCAACGCCGCGTTCTGATGCGTGTGACAAGATGACAGTAATGTCCCAAATGACATGGACGTTACCTGATACCTTGTATTATTGCACCTTGCAATCAGGAGGAGCATTAACCAAAGAATCAGAGGTTAAGCTATACAAATATAAAGATGGAAAATCAGCGAATGGCTTAATAACACGTAAAGGAATACCTTATTCCCAGGTTGATAGGGAATATAGCTTTCCATCAGGTACCTTCACACTGAACTTTGGCACTAAAACGATGATTGATGATGGTATAACCTATCGTTCTGTGCATGGAACAGATTGCGCTTCATCGGTTGCATTTGCATGGAGGAAAGGAACAGGCAATAATAGTGCCTCAAGTAATTTTCTTAAGAGGACCAATACAAATCATGCAATCTACACGACAGAAAATATGTTTAACGACGCTGTAAGAGAAAGTACAGATGCTTATTCAGGCGATTTTCTCAAAGTAGTAGGGAATTATGGTAAGTATCATAAAACAACTGCGACGACAACCAGAGCTGTAGTTGATGGACTTTCTGCAACGGGCAATTATGGAGCAGGCCAGGATATCTACAGTGAGGTATATGCGAAGATAAAGCCTGGTGATGCAGTATTGTTCAGAGGTAGCAGCGGACATGTGCGTCTGGTTACGGGTGTCCATATCGTGTATACAGATACGGCAAAGACACAGGTTGATCCTAAAGCAAGCTATGTACAATGTATTGAACAGACTGGATTCAGAAAATATAAGAAGGATGATACCGATGCAGCAAAAAAGGTGGCCTCCAACTGGTCGACATCATGGATTCCGAACAACGAAACAGTTCAAGCTGGAACATATGCAGGAACAAAGGGATTTACGGGAAAGTATACCTTTACCCAGCTTGTAGGTGAGGATCCAAGCCCGACAGTAAACGGTGGTGACGCTTATAATCGCTATATACCTATCAGATTGAATGTTTGGAACTAAATAAGGATATACAAAAGAGACAAGCCTAACCGCCTGTCTCTTTTTATGTTTGCGCGCAATGGGCGCACTCTAACGGGTGAAATTCCCGAATACGCCTAGGCAACGAGGAAGTACATAGTTGAACAGCAAGGGTGTCCATCGTGAGGTGGAATCTGAAGGAAGCTGTAGGCAAACCCTTGGCCTGACGAACAGGAATCATATAAGAGGCTCGGAAATACGGATAAGCCGGCATAGAGTGATGAAGTCCAAATGTTGCTAGAAGTACGGGTAAATGTGCCGGATAGATGGGGGAGAGAACGTATGATAGTTCTGGACGACTGCATTGGTTTGAATCCCCTGCAGGATATCCATCATTGCATTCAGATGGAACTCGTTATGCAGTCGTTCATTCTCAGTGCATTTCAAATAGGAGTCTGGATTATCGAGATTGTTTGGAAACTGGACATGGTTCCTGTCAATAGCCATGAGGAGATATCCTTTATAGCGCAGATCCTGATTAAATGCGAAACTGCCCATGTGGAACAGCTAAGAAAAGGCGGTATGGGATATCTTGCTTCTCTGCTGGATGAAAGCAGGGGGCGAGGGAGAATCAGGCGAGTATTTTCCCATTCTGAGAAGTTCATTAGTAAGCATGCTTTCGCCAAATGATAAAATTGAGCGTATATGAATCCAAAGGAGATCTTCCTGTTTCGTGAAAAATCCTTTTCAGGATGGACGCTGAACTTTGTTTTGGAATGCTTCAGACGGGTTATCAAGAAATCAAATATATAAATTGCATCTTTCGTGTTCATGGGTTTTTCCTTGTAAATAGGTTTGACGTGTCCTACTTACAAGGACCACACATTTCCTTAATGATGTTAAGAAAAAACTTCGCATCATTAAAGATTGATACGAAGTTTTTATTTAGATTGTCTTAACTTAATGACATCGGCGTTTGACGCGTGGCTGTTTTTTTCCGCAAGATTCATGAAAAACTGTCGTTTAAAATATGATATGATGGAGAACAGCACGAGAAGGAGGTCATACTATGCCAAACAAACAAATAAAAAATATCATCTTTGTGATTGAATATATCGAAGCGCATCTGACTGACAAGATGAATTTGGATACTTTGGCCGAAGCCATGCACTATTCCAAATATCATCTGCATCGAATATTTACTGACACTGTGGGGCTGACGATTCACGACTACATTCAGCGCAGGCGTTTGAGCGAAGCAGCAAAGCTGCTGATTTTTTCTGAAAAATCGGTGCTGGATATCGCGTTGCTTTCTGGTTATGAAAGCCAGCAAGCCTTCACTGATGTGTTTACCAAAATGTATAAGATGCCGCCAGGCAGATACAGAGAAAATGAGGAATTTTATCCGCTGCAGCTGCGGTTTGCCTTTGAAGGGAATTATAAGATGCTGAAGAGAAAAGAAGAACTGAATTTTGATATAGACTATGCGACAAAAGCGGATATTCCCTGCTGGATGGAATTGGTGAGACTTGTGGTCGACGGGTTCCCAAACCTGCAAGAAGAAACGTACCTGCAAAAACTGCAGGAAAAAATCGAGGCCAAAGAGGCTCTGATTCTGAAGGACGAAGAGACGGCGATTGGAATTATGCTTTTCACAAGCAAAACAGGCAGCATTGATTTTATGGCTTGTCACCCCTTGTACAAAAAGAAGGGGATACCAAAGGCCTTTTTAGATAAAGTCATGAATGAACTGCTGACGGGAAAAACCTTGGTGATTACGACTTATCGAGAAGGGGATAAGGCAGATACCGGTCAGCGGCGGGAGATTAAAGAACTAGGATTTGCGGAGGCGGAACTGCTGACTGAATTCGGTTATCCGACGCAGCGGTTTATTCTGCAGAAAGGAGAATCGAAGGATGGACAATAACTTTTTCCCATTTCCCGAAGAACAAGACCATCTGTCGATGATTAATGAAAAGCTGACAGCGGCATTACAAGAGGCGGATAGGAACATCCAGAGGCAGGACGAGTCCTACATGGATACAAAACGCTATATGGTAGAACACAACGGTGACATTGACCCTCACGAGATGTTTCAAAATGAACTGCTCTTGAAACAGGTTGACCGGACAGGCGCTTTCAGTGTAGAAGTGCGAAACAAGCTGGCTAAGTTAAAGGACTCTCCTTACTTTGCCAGAATTGATTTTCAGGATGACTTGAGCGGCGAAGAATCAGTGTTCTATATCGGCTCTTTCGCATTTAACTACGACATGGAACTGCTGATTATCGACTGGCGCGCACCGGTTGCAGGCATGTTTTATGACTATGAATTGGGAAAGGCCGAATATCTGGCACCTGCCGGAAAAATCACAGGAGAACTGACCCGCAAGCGTCAATACAAAATCAAAGACGGCATTATGGAATATGCCCTGGAGAGTTCTGCTAACGTGCAGGACGACGTGCTGCAAAAAGAACTTTCCAATACCTCTGATGAAAAGATGAAATCTATTATCACTACCATTCAAAAAGAGCAGAATCAAATCATTAGAAATGACAAGGCACACACTTTGATTATCCAAGGAGTGGCGGGATCGGGGAAAACTTCTATCGCCCTCCATCGTATCGCATACCTCCTCTATCGTTTTAAAGATCGTCTGCAGGCACAAAATATCGCCATACTATCTCCAAATAAAGTGTTTGGGGATTATATTTCCAATGTCGTACCAGAGCTGGGAGAGGAACCGATCTATCAGCTGGGTTTTGAAGAACTGGCAGCGATACAGTTAAAAGGATTGATTGGATTTGAACGCGAGAAAGATCCTTTTCAAATAGATGCGGCAGAAGGCAGGCGAATCCGTTTCAAATCTACTCTGGAATTTGTTGACCAGATAAACCACTACATAAAAGAACTGGCGGATCGTCTCTTTGTACCGGAAGACTATACTTTTGGACCGTTTACAGCGCCAGGTCAGTGGATTTACCAGCGATTTTGTGCATACGGCAGATATCCCATCAAGAGACGCCTCACCATGGTTGCAGACGATATCTTAAACCGTTTTGAAACGGACAATGTCAGGGAGAGAGAGCTGCCCAAGATTAATGAAATTTTTAAGCATCTGAGCGCCATGCTGACGATGAAAAAGACGTTGCCCATCTATAAAGATTTCTACAGATGGATGGGTGAGGAAAAGATGTTTACTTTGACGGAAAAAAAGACGTTGGAGTGGGCAGACGTCTATCCATTTCTCTATCTTCATCACTTTTTTGCCGGCTTAAAAGAGAGCAGGATCACAAAACACCTCGTCATTGACGAAATGCAGGATTACACGCCCATTCAATATGCGGTCATCAACAAGCTCTTTCCCTGTCAGAAAACGATCCTGGGTGATTTCGGCCAGTTTCTCAATCCCAACTATAGGCTTTCTGTGGATGATCTGAGAACCATTTATGAAGAAGCAGAACTTATCTCTCTCAATAAAAGTTACCGCTCTACTTATGAGATTATTGCCTTTGCAAAGAGTATCCTGCAAAATCCTTTGATTGAAGCAGTAGAGCGTCACGGTGAAGGGGTAAAAGTCATTGCCTGCCGAGATAAAGGAGAAGAAATCGGGCAGATCAGAGCGTACATCAAAGCTTTTATTAAAGAAGAGGATCGTGGTTCCTTGGGAATTATTTGTAAGACCAGCGAGGCCGCCCGGCAGCTTCATGAGAAACTGAGCAAAACCTGCCATCTGCATTTACTTTCACCAGACAGCGGCCAGTTTAAAAAGGGGGCATCCGTTACTTCTATTCAGATGGCAAAAGGCTTGGAATTTGACGAAGTCGTCGTCATGGATGCAGATCAGGAAACCTATGTGACAGATTACGACCGTAACTTGCTATATATCGCCTGTACGAGGGCGATGCACAGGCTGACACTGATGCATCAAGGAGAAATGAGCAAATTGATTGGCGGTGAATTCTAAAAGAATGTTTGCTGGACAACGACTTTGCCGCCGTATATAATAAAAATAAAATTTCTTGTCACAAGGAAGCGTTTCCTTTGTCTAACTTTATAGGAGGTAAATAGTAATGAATATAAAAACAAATGAAGAATTATCTATTCTGATCGACAAAGCCACTTCCGGCGATGAGAAATCACTTGAAACCATCATCCTCAGCGTACAGGATCTGGTGTTTAATCTTTCTCTGCGCATGCTGGGGGTATTTCCCGATGCGGAAGATGCGAGCCAGGAAATCCTGCTGAAAGTCATTACCCATCTTTCTTCTTTTAAGAAAGAAAGTTCCTTTTCCACCTGGGTGTTCAGCATCGCTTCAAATCATTTAAAGAATTACAAAAAGAGTATGTTCGTACAGCATCCTCTCAGCTTTGAATACTACGGTTATGATATCGAAAATGGAGCGGCAGAAGATCTGCCTGATCTGACACAGGATATCGAAAAGTCACTTTTAGCGGAGGAACTGAAGCTGTCCTGTACCAATGTCATGCTGCAGTGTCTTGACGCTGAGAGCAGGTGCATCTTCATTCTGGGGACCATGTTCAAGGTGGACAGCCGCATTGCGGGCGAGATTCTGGGCATTACGCCGGAAACCTATCGTCAGAGGCTGTCCAGAGTGCGCAAAAAGATGGCGGAATTCCTGGAGAACTACTGCGGAGAGTATGGGCAGGGAAAATGCAAGTGTAAAAACCGTGTCAATTACGCCATTCAGACCCACAGACTGCAGCCGCAGAACCTGGCTTTCACTTCGTCAAAAGAAATCGTCCTGGATGTAAAGAATGCCATGGAAGAGGTGGACGACCTGGCAGGCAAATTTGATTTCTGCAAGACCTATGCGCCGCCGGAAACCTTGCATCAGTTTGTCAAGGATTTTCTGCAATCTACACAGATTTCTACGATACAGAGTGCCGGATTGGAGGAAATGTAAATGGAAACCATATTGAACTATCTTTCTGGTTTGAAGGAAAACAATAACCGCGAGTGGTATCACGAACACAAGGCGGAGTACAAGGCCGCTAACGCTGACTTTGAAGCATTTCTGCAGGATCTGATCGTGGGGATCGGGGAGTTTGATGATCAAATTTTGCACAACGTACCGAAGGAGTTGACTTTTAAGCTGGTGCGGGATACTCGTTTCAGCCACGACAAATCCCCCTATAATCCGTCTTTCCGCGCCCATATCTCATCAAAAGGCAAGCTGCCGATCCCAGTGGGTTATTACATCATGATCAAACCTGGCGGCGAAACTTTCTTAGGCGGCGGTCTCTTTGCCGACATGTTCAAGGACGCTACCGCCATGGTCAGAGACTACATCACCGCAAACCCGGAAGAATGGGGAAAAGTCATCAGCGACGAGACTTTCTGCAAGTATTTTACAGTCAAAGGCAATGCGCTGAAGAATGTGCCGAGAGGGTACGACAAAGAGCATCCCCAGGCAGAATATCTGAAGAACAAAAGCTGGTACGTGGAATACTTCGTCGAGGACGAACAGCTTCGCGATACAAAGGCATTTCTCGACCTGGCAGTAACGATTTTCAAAGCCATGAAGCCCTTCAACGATTATTTGAACAAAGCGCTGGAAGGCTTTACGATGCCGGAACGGTGAATATAGTCTCATATATTGACGTCTGTGGGAATAACTTAGGTGGCAGGCTCATAAGGTAATAATAGTTTTTAGAGCTGAATCAAACTATAACAGGAGGCCTTTGATGAGTCTGAAATATAACCTCAATTGTAACGTAAACCTGGATCTGCCTTATCCGCCGATAAAGACAGACAGCCGAAACCTGGAGGATGCATATGCAATGTTAAGCAATGTAGGAAGCAGTAATTCCGAAATGTGTGCAGTCAGCTTGTATTTTTATAATAGCGTTATTCTAAAACCGGAATACGCTGATTTTGCTGAATGCTTTCATAAAATTAGCATTGTGGAGATGCACCACTTGGACATCTATTCATCTTTGGCTTGCCAAATGGGTTTAGCCCCCAGACTGTGGAGTGTGGACGATAAAAAAGTGCGCTATTGGACGCCGGCTTACAACCAATATCCCCAGGGAATTAGGAATCTCATTGAGAACTCCCTCAATAGCGAACTGGCTGCAATCCAGAAATACACCAGACAAACGGAAACAATTGAAGACCCCGACATCGTAAAAATATTGAAACGTATCATTCTCGACGAGCAGCATCACGTAGATATTTTCCACGAGATGCTGGATCATTTAGATTAGATGAAAAAGCAGAGTGTTTGGCACTCTGCACTGTGGGAGAGGCTGGCATGCAGCCTCTCTTTGTTTTTTAGTTTAATTTGACATCGATTCCATCTACGGAAGAATAAATAGCGTGCCCTTTTTTGTTATGGGTAATTACAGGCGCAACGACGAATCCGGACTCCGAGCCTGCATTTTCTTTGTTCAAGCTGTTTTTGTAATATCCGGCATATTTTAACTTGTTCTGACGATAGAGAAAGACGTAGACAGAGCAGTTAGGATAGCGGCCATCAAAGGGCTCGGAAAAGGTAGTAAGAACAAGGTTTTCTCCATCGTAGTCGAAGGACCAGTAGGAAGGCAGCGAAGAGAATTCCCCGCGTTTTATGACCTGTTCGAGGCTGCCTGAAATTTTAATACGATATTGATTCCTCGCTTGTGTCAGAAGATGAATTTGACCATCGTCAGCGACAATCAGCAGCCTGCCGTCTTTCTCTTTGATCATGTTCATGTTGCGTTGTGCCGATATCTGCTGCAAAGGTGTTCTCTGCAGCACCTTTTTTGAAGCGGCGTCGATGACGGATAAGACCAGTTCGCCGCGCTCGCGAAGGAGCACGATGATTTTCTTCTGATCCTGGCTCTGCTGCATTCTGAGCACCTGGGAAGTTGAGGGCAGAGGAACGATTAACTTTGCATTGTCAAAGTCGGCGCGGAGCTTATTTCCCTTATTTTCTTCAGCGACAAAGGGAACGAAGTGAATGCCCCTCATCGCCCGAGCAAGTCTCAAATCCTTCATATAAAGCCATTCTTCGTCGTCTCCATCTGCAGATCCTTCGTGGTCTGCTTCATATTTCAAATCCGGCAAAGCGACGAAACAGCCATTCGTTGTAAAGAGTCCCTCGATGTCTGGTTCGAAATAACTGTGGACAGGTGCCATCTCATATCTGATGATCTTTCCTTTTTCATCCTTTTTTACAGTAACTTTGATTGAGTAATCTGCGGGCATGGGTATTTCGAAATAGTCAGTGTGCAGGGAAGCTTTGTCGATATTGATGCCAGAGATATCCATAGACAGCTTTACTGGATAATACTGATAATATTCTCTCAGTCTATGAGTTTCCTCACGGGTTTTACCGTTGGCGGTGCGCGAAGCCACGTCACTGATAACAGGATGATTCTCTGGCAAGGTGCGGACGATCTCCTCTGGCAGAATATCAGAACTACTGATAAAGCAATCCTCTTCCAATTCGATATAATTGAGATTGGCATCGGGGCTGTACACGTCATCTTTTACTCGCTGAAACTGGGTGGTGGTTTTCGGCTGCTCGGAAATCACATGTTCCGTTTTCCAGAACAATTTTCTTGAGCGGCTGTCACAGGCACTAGTTGTGAGTGTTAATCCCTCTGCAGCTTTTACATCACCAAAGAGCACGGTTTCGTCAATTGTCACCTGATTCTGCTGCTGATTGACGTAAAAGTATATTGCAATAAACGACAGTAGCGCCAGGGAGAAAACCATGAACGCTGTAGCAATGGTCTTTTTCATTTTATCCCGCCTTCCTCATCTTGTGCCAAGGTGGAGAGTACCTTGATGATACGGTCGTTTCTATACTGATACGTTTTCTTCACAAAGGTCATCAGGTCTTTCCCCTGATCTTCCAGATCAGATACAAGCATATCTCCGGCAATGTGTCCCTGATGGAGCAAGACTGCGCGGCTGATAAAGTGCTGCACCTCTTCCAGCAGATGTGTGGACAGCAGAATCGTCTCTGTCGGTTCCAGAATGCCCAGGAGCACTTTGTAAAAATCCTCCCGATTAAACACGTCGTTTCCCGAAAATGGTTCATCCATCAAAATGTAATCCGCCCCCTGGGACAGGGCCATGATGACCTCGAACTGGTTTTGCTGGCCTACGGAGAACTTCCGCAGCTGGTGCGTCATTGGCAGTTCAAAGAACTCCATCAGCGCCGCGAAGCGTTTTGTTCGAAAGGATGGAAGGTGCATCTGATAAAACTCCATGTGGGCCTTTGGCGTCAGACTCGGGAAGAAGGAGTGCTCACAGGTGGCAAAGGAGAGGCGGGCTATATTTCTGTAGGTAATCGGCTCGCCGTCCAACGTGACCGTGCCTTTGTGACGCAGAAGCCCTAAAACAGATTTCTGCAGGGTCGTTTTGCCAGCGCCGTTCTCGCCAAAGAGCCCTACGATCTCCCCCTGCGGCAGGGACAGATTGACACCCACAAGAGCCTCTTTGGTTCCATAATTCTTTGACAAATCTCTAATCTCTATCATAAAAATATTCCTCCCATCAGTTTCTGCCATTGGCCGGGGGCAAGGCACTGTTTCGGCGTGACCGCGCAGTAAATCCAGTAGTATGTCATCAGCAGCAGGAACGCGGTGGCGAGAGCGAGCAAAATGACAGCCGCCGGCACGGATAGACAGCGTTTCAGCATTTCGTATTTCTGCGGCAGACGGCGCATGAGATAGACACTTTTGCTCCCTTTGAAATGATAACGGTAATTGGCTATTGTCAGAAAAATCATGGCCAGGATCAATGCGCCAAAGCCCAGGAAGGCGTTATCTGCTAACTGGATAAAGTCCGGCATCATTGCCTCGGGAATCAGTTTCCCGCTGTCAAAGAGGTCCGGATAGCTCCAGTATATCTGCACGGGGCAGGATAAGCTCCATACGCTGCTGGCAACGTAGCCGAAGAGGATCAGCTTGCTATCCTGCTGCCAGGGCATTCCGACTGGAAAATAGGCCTCCAGATTCCAATTAATCTTCATCTGGCAGCACCCCCTTTTTGATCCTGATCGCGGAGATGACGAGCGCGATAATGGAGAAAGTCAGGATGAAGAAATTGCAAAAGCCAGATTGTTCAATCGTTCGGCGGACAATGAGCAATGCGGTACTGATAAAGAATACAACTGCCAGCAAATCTTTGCCGCCCTGCCGCGTTTTCCACGATGAGCAGGCGATGGCAGTTCCCAGGCTGATCAAAAGGATCGCGTTTGTAATGATGCTGTAGAGATCCCCCAGAGGAAGCAGCCCGTGGAAAAAATCATTTCTGTAGAATGCCAGGAAGGCTGCCGGGCCGTAAGGGTCCGCCGTATTCAATTCTGTATAGATGTGAACCAGGACGAGATCGGTCGCTGCCTGGCTGGCAAACAGCAGGGTGAGGCAGCAGATGTTGTACACGGAGCAGATGATTGCAAACTGCCCCTGGCTGACGGACAGGCGGTTTACCATATAAGCGGGATTGCTGCCCTTCTGCTTTCCCGCAAAGGCTTCCAAAATGATGAAGACGCCTATATAGCAGACGATGAACAGCAGGTAGACGCGGCTGCTGTCTATCATCTCTTCCAAAATTCCGATGTACTGCTGGTTAGCGAGCTGCAGATAGAACATCCCCAACTCTGCTGCCATGAGGGTCACGATCAGCAGGATGATTTTGCCTAAAGTGGCGCGGGCGGCCAGGGCGAATACGGATAGATATTTTTTCATGTCAGTCTTCCTCCTTCCAGGCGTCCCTTATGAGGGCGAGGGCTTCTTCAGCCGAAATGCCCATCTGCTTCATGTTGCGGACGATGGCTTTGACGTCGTTTTCTAAAAGCCTTGTGCGGATTTTTTTGATCTGGCCGTCGTCGATTTTGACATAACTCTTGGCACCGCTGCGGGATTCGATGATGCCTTCTTCTTCGAGATAGCGGTAGGCCTTCTGTATGGTGTTGGGGTTGACGCTGATGAGAGCGGAGAGAACCCGCCTCGAGGGCATCTCGTCGTTATTCTGTATGGCGCCGGAAACAATCTGCCGCTGCACGTAATTGATAATCTGCAGATAGATAGGGCTGCCGTCTTCAATACGAAACTGTTCAAATGAAATCAAGTGGACCACCCCTTTCTATAGAGTAAAACTGTATTACTACTGTAGTACGGTTTCTTTAACTGTATTATACTTGTAGTACGGTTTGCTGTCAAGAGCAAAGTGACGGAAAAGTCTGATTTCAGCGATGATGATAAGATTACGCTTTTTGGGTGTATCCGGGCATCCTCCGCGTAACCGTATTGCTCTCAGAGGCCGTTGCAAGGGGGTATCTCTGATTTTGGTTACTTTTCGTGTAGATTCCTATGGCAAAATTGACGTTTGCAGCACATAAAAGTAACCAGATGGAGCATAGACAGAGATTTTGTAAGGAATTAGAGATATATTGCAGGGGAATGGTCGCTGATGCAGTCTTCGAGTTACGCGAGCAACCTTGCAACAGCATCAAAAAACCTAACTCTATCGTAGAAGATGATGGCTGCATACCCCCCCTCCCCTAGATGTGGACAAAAGGCAGGCGATTGAAAAATGTGCAGAAATGATGCTGAAAAGCGAAAAGAACGTGGAATGACAGTAATAATCACAAATAGAGACGCTGCATGAGTTTTAGTTTCATGCAGCGTCCTCTGTTTTTTGTCTCTAATTTTTTGTTTCGTCTGTGGATGTAGGTCCATCTGTATCCATATTCTCCAGAGCGTATTCGCAAGCCTGTATCACAAAGCTGGAGAATGTAACGTCCTGATTGACAATTGCTTCATCAATTCTCTCTATTACAGATAGAGGAAACCGTATCGTCTTGTTTTCGGTCTCCTTCCGGTCGGGTTTTAATTGAAACACCATTGTATTACCTCCCTGTATGTTTATAGTATTGCAAATTGACTGAAAAGTATGCAATACTAAGTGTGACAAAATATGCATTGCGAATTGTATTGCAAAATGCAATGCAATTTGTTATAATATTCTCAAAATAAGGCGGTGTGAAAGGAGGAACCCAAAACTGCCATTAATCGTTACTGTTAAATTAAGGAGGAAGAAAATGAGAAAGAATAGGATTTCACGCCTACTGATATCTTCAGCATTGGCTGCGACACTGGTAATTTCCAGCGCGACAATTGCCTTTGGGTGCACGGGAATCTACTTCGGGAAAGATGTGACAGACAACGGCACCACGCTGGCAGGCAGATCAGAAGACTCTGGCTGGACGAGGTATATCAAGAACTATACCGTCAGACAGGCAGAGACTCATGAACCGGGAGATATGTATGTAGGGGCAAGTTCAGGCTTTACAATGCCGTATCCGGCGAAGACCTTCCGCTATACTTTGGTCAAAGACTATACAGGAGAAGGCGAAGAAGAAATGGCCCAGGTCGGAATTAACGAGAAGGGTGTAGCTGCAGAGGCATCGGTCAGCTTGTCCAGACCTTTGACGGAGATAACAAATGTAGATCCTATGGTCAACGGAGGCCTGGGAGAAGAAGATATCCCGTCTGTCGTCCTCATGCAGGCGAAGACCGCACGAGAGGGAGCCGCACTGCTGATTGAGATTTATGAAACTATAGGAGTGGCAAGCAGAGATATGACGATGATCTCCGATAAAGACGAGACCTGGATCGTTCAATCTCTCAGCGGCCACAATGCGGTCGCAGTAAAGGCTCCTGACGACATGGTGGGATTCACGCCAAACATCACTGGTAATGTTGATGTGTCAGACAGAGAAAATACGATGTTGACTAAAAACTTTGTAGCCACAGCGGAGGAAGCCGGCACACTTAAGAGAGATGCACAGGGCATGATTCTCGTAACCGACAGCTATGCTTCGAAACCAACCAGCGTAAGCACTCGCCTGTGGCAGGGATATCAATACCTCAGAGGCGAAGAATTTGCAAACGCCCTGACACCGGGGTATATGGATTTGTTCATAGAGCCTCGTCCAGAGAAAAACTACACTCTATATGAAGCCCTTCGTCTTCTCGCCTACAGAGGGGAAGGTACAGAAAAGTACGGCGGCTCTGGCACAGGTAATGGTGTTGCTATCGGAAACGACAATACGTTGGAAGCCCACGTCTTTGAGACACGCCACGACATGCCTGCAGAACTGGCTGTGGTGCAGTGGCTCTCACTGACACCGCCGGAATTCGGTGTGTACATCCCGGGCTACAATGCACTTATCACAGATACTATCAAAGAAAATAGCATCGGTCTTGACACTATGACTTATAACGAAGAAAATCCAGAGGCTAATTCTTATAGGACTACATTTTACGAACTATACTTCCTGTGCAAAGGCAAAGGAAATACAAAGGGCCTTGAAGTAGGCTCTCTTGAAGCGAGAACGAAATACGGCTCAGGTGTTCAAAAATTCTGGGAAAAATATCAGAAAGAATTGATTGCACGGCAGAAGGAAATAGACCAGGATATGCAGAAGATACTTGCTTATGACCATGATCTCGCTCTTGAAAAAGCGACAGCGCTGAACATGCATTTGCAAAAAGAAGCACTGGGATATGCAAAAGAAATTATAGCTGAGTTAAAAGCTTACATAGCGGACGACAAAGGCGTTGAAGAATTTACACCGACGGCTTTGACAGAGGGCAAACTGCCAACCTACAGCTTTGCAGCGATCGGAGGTACTGGTCTGCCTTCCGATAATCCGGCACCGACGCCGCCACCAAGCGTGGAACCACAGAAGCCTGAGATTACAATACAGGATAATGCAGGCGGAAAAGTAGATCTGTCTGCAGACGGATCCGTTGCAACGATTAAGGCTGACGAAGGTTATGAAATCACATCCGTCGTATTGAACGGAAAGAATCTGGGCAAAGTGGACAAGGTTGAGAACCTGAAGACAGGGGATAAGCTGCAGATCGTATTTGCAAAATCAGAGGATTCAACAAAACCAGTTGACAAAAATGCGAAAATCAAAGCCGGCGTCAAAGCGACGACAATCAAAGCGACCTCCAAAGCCTACAAAGGCAGAACCAGGGTCAACTGGAAAAAGTCCTACGGCTACAAGGTCGATGGCTATCAGGTATACCGCTCAATAAAGAAAAATAGTGGATACAAGTACATCGGCAAGACAAAGAAATCTTACATGGACAACAAGAAAAATCTGAAGAAGGGGACGAGATATTACTACAAAGTCCGTGGCTACAGAACCATCGTCGGAGAGAATATCTACACTAAGTGGTCGTCAAAAGCTATCAGGACCGCTAAATAATTTTGTTTAGTAGATAAATATTCCCAAAAGGCGGAGAGAAAGGAGGAAATAAAAACCGCTGACTAACAATCGCTATTGTTAAATTAAGGAGGAAGAAAATGAGAAAGAATTTATCTCAACGTCAAAGCGTGAGTGTATCTATCCGAATCCTCGTGGTCGTTCTGATACTTTCATTGACGCTACCATTGACGGCATTTGCAGATGCAAAGCCAGATCCGGTCAAGGCTTCTAAGTACGAGGTAGACTGTCAGATTTCACTCTCTGAGGACAGAGAAAATGTAACCGTCTCTATTCCGCTGAGTGGGGACACTACCGGTTTGGAGGACAAGCTGGACGATATTTCCCTGTCTCTTAATAGGGATGCATCCCGGCCATATTTGGATGCAGAACTATTTCCGAATCAGAAAAACGGCGGAGCATTAGATACTTGGCAAACACAAAATAAGACGCCTATGTTTACTGAAATGCAGAAGGAAATTGTTACTGATAACGGCGCAACGCTATTGAAAATCAAGTTCAAAACGAATTGCTATTTTTATAGTGGGAGCAACCCAGATTACAGTGCGCCCCATTCAAACGGCGGTGCCTTCCTGGACATTTGCGGTTACTTTGATTTTACTGCAGCTCTGGATGGCAAGGAACTTGGTAAAGCGTCTGTAAAAGTGGTTCCTTATCACAGTTATCACACTATGGAAGAAGTCTATGCAGCCATCGATCAAATCGCTGCGGAAAAAACAGATTTGTACGTAGAAAAAGTATCTATGGGCAAATCATCTGGCGGACGGGACATCCCTTATCTGATCGTTGCGGATAAAAAAGGATCCGTTGATAAATGGCTGGAATATGTGGAATCGGCCGAATCAAATCCAGAAAAAGCATTGCAGCAGATCAAGGACGGCTCCCTGGACGACATCCGCGTGCCTGTCCTGTATTCAAACATTCATTCTAATGAAATTGCAGCTACAGATGGAATCTTGGATTTTGCCCGCAAACTGGTTACAGAGAAAGAAATTTCGTATAACTATCTGACTGGATTTACTGCAGACGGTAAGGCAAAGCTAGACGAGGAACACGGTGCAAAAGGGGCCAAAGGCAGTCTTGCAGTTCCTGATTTGATTAAAGACGATGCAACCTATCTGGGACATATCAAAGATGGTAAAACCGTTTCCGGAAAGGTAGACCTAGATAAATACTACAATCAGAAAACAGAAAAAGTAGAAGTTGACAAACTCATGGAGGATGTATTCTTTATCATCGTTCCGGAAGAAAACGTCGATGGACGTACTTACAACACTCGCACAGCGCAGAACGGTTATGATCTGAACAGAGACAACTCCTATCAGACTACGCCGGAGACGAGGCAGATGCAGCAGATGATAGGCAAATACAATCCAGTATCCTTTACAGAATTCCATGGAAGAGTCAAAGGATTCCAGGTAGAACCTTGCGATCCACCGCACGGACCGAACTTTGAGTATGACTTGCTGGCAAAGCATCTGATGAAAGGCGGAGAGGCTCTCGGCATTGCCGCAGTTGCCAACAACGAGACTTATAACAGTTATGTAACCCCGCAGCGCGACTATCTTGAGTACACTGGCAACGGGGATGAAACATTCTGGGCAGATCCTTGGGACGACATGTCCACAAGCTATACGCCGCAGTTCTCCATGCTTCATGGAACGGTAGCTTATACTGTTGAACTCCCAGCTTACAGCGATGATACAGTACAGCTGGTCAGCTACGGCATTTTGGGACAGAGCGCATACATTGCAGACGAAAAGCTTGGCTACTTAGAAGCTCAGGCTGAGATCTTCAAGAGAGGCGTAAATAACGAAAATGCCAATGATGAGGTAAACCCTTGGTACTGCGACCAATATGACGTAGAAGGCGCAGAGGCGGATATTTTCCGTCCGGAATTTAAGGGTGACGGTGAAAATGGAAACTTCTATCCTGAATGCTACATCATTCCGATGGACAGAAAGAACCAGAAGAATCTGCAGTCAGCCATCGACTTCATGGAAATGCTGACAAGAAACGACGTTGAAGTGAATTTGACAGAATCCGAATTCACATACAATGGGGTCAAATATCCGAAAGGCACGATGATCGTCTCTATGTATCAGGCGAAGCGTTCTGTAGCAAATGAATTGCTTTACGATGGTACTTTGATCAACGACTGGACGGTTCTTTATTCCGAGGCTGCAAATAACTATAACGAGCTGCGCGGATTTGATATGGAAACCGTAACAAAACCTGCTGAGTATAAGACGATTGCGAAGGCCTGCGGCGCTGCGATAGATTATGCAGCCGCATTAAATTACAAGAAGACCTTCGGAACCTCCTTTGACGGCGTGAAAAATGCCGACGTCATCATTGAAAATGTATCCGAAGATTCAACCAGCGCTGTAAATGAACTGCTCAAAGCTGACAAAAAAGTAGCGATGATTACAGAGGGTGAAGAAAAGGGGAACTTCATCTGTGCATATGACGACTACCTCAAGGTAGCAGACAAGTACGTGTTGACTGCTACGGGCGTATATGGCAAAGATAAAAAAATCAAAGCTACAGTCATCAAAAAAGCGCCAAAGATTTTCATTACAGGAAAACCAGGGACAAACAGTTCTGGATTCGTGAACACAAGCATCGTTGGCAATGCCAATTACAACTATGACCGCGTTGCCATGGAACTGATGAACTTCGATACGACGGATAATACCTATAAAGCAGACGTCGTTATCGGTGCAAACGCGATTGGAAACGCATTAGAAGCAGTAAAATCAGGTACTCCATACATCGGTTATGGCAGCACTGCAACGAGAAACGTTAGTACTCTGTTAACAGGCGTTGCGAGAGCAAGCTGTTCTGGCGCAATGGACTGTCTGGGCCGTGTGACTTATCCGAATGACACTTTGGTAAACGCTACATATGTTGCAGAAAAAGACGATATCATGTATGGATACGGCGTCGGATATTTCTCCAGCGTTCCAGACAATGCAACCATATTGGTGCAGATGGACGGGAAGACGGAGCCGACGGAAGGATTCATTCCGACAATCACGGATGCACAGAAGGCAGCGTTCAATACCTACCTCAACGGTTCCATCCAAGGCTTCGAATACAAAGAAGGAGACCTCGATATCGCACTCTTTGCAAATACACTGACCCATAAAGGCCACCAGAGAGACGAATACGCTTTCATCAGCAATTTCATCTTCTCCAGAATGTTAGGCAAAACTGCTTATGAAGGCGAGGCAAAAACTGAAACCCCGACTCCGGCACCGCCACCTGCTCCGGAACCACAGAAGCCTGAAATCACAGTGCAGGATAATGTCGGCGGAAAAGTAGATCTGTCAACAGACGGTACCATTGCAACGATCAAAGCCGATGAAGGCTACGAAATTGCATCTGTCGTATTGAACGGAAAGGATCTGGGCAAAGTGGACAAGGTTGAAAACCTGAAGACAGGGGATAAGCTGCAGATTGTATTCGCCAAGACAGAAGATCCTGTAGGACCGGAAGACAAGTATGCGAAATTGAAGGCCGGTGTAAAAGCCACAACGATTAAAGCGACTTCCAAGGCCTACAAAGGCAGGACGAGGATCAATTGGAAGAAGTCCTACGGTTATAAGGTCGATGGCTATCAGGTATACCGCTCAATCAAGAAAAATAGTGGATACAAGTATATCGGCAAGACGAAGAAGTCTTACATGGACAACAAGAAGAACTTAAAGAAGGGGACAAGATATTACTACAAAGTTCGCGGCTACAGAACCATCGGCGGAGAGAAAATCTACACCAAGTGGTCGTCAAAAGCCATCAGGACTGCTAAATAATTGAAGAGACAGAGGGAGCAGGGGTTATCCAGGCTCCCTCTGCAACTAGGAGATATTACAGAGAAGGAGAACTATTATGGAAAACAAGAAGAGCGGGCTTATGGCCAAATTTCTGATTCCTTCCATCATCGGGATCATACTGTTTATGATCCCGGTAAAGTATAACGGTGACTGGACGGTATGTGTCAAGATTCTGGCAGATATCATCGGCGGCGCTTTGGGTGGATTCCTTCCAATCCTGTGCGTAGCCATCATCACTGTTTCCGCAATTTTATCAGTTATTTCCCTGGCGAAGCCAAAGTTCATCACGGAGCACCCGATTCTGAACGATACTTTTTCCACATCGATGATCTGGGTCGTCATCAGAGTTATCGGCGCAGTCCTGGTATGGGTGACCTACCTGGGCATTGATGCGGGGGATGGCGATACGGGTATCCTGCATATGCTTACCGAAGGCGGTGCGGGCGGATTCGTGCTCAGTGACCTTTTAACCGTGCTGGTCATCATTTTTGCAATCGCAGCGCTGCTCCTGCCGCTATTGCTGGACTTCGGTCTGTTGGAGTTCGTGGGTGCGCTGTTGACAAAGGTCATGCGGCCCCTGTTTAAGATTCCGGGACGTGCAGCGGTGGACTGCTTCACCTCTTGGATTGGCGACGGCACCCTGGGTGTCATGCTGACCTGCAACCAGTACGAGGGCGGATACTATTCGACAAGGGAGGCATCTGTCATCGCTACGACCTTCTCGGCAGTATCGATTACCTTCAGCATCGTGGTGCTGTCACAGGTGGATCTGATGCAGTACTTCGGCGTCTACTACCTGCTGATCTGCCTGATCGGCGTAGTCTGCGCCATTATCGTGCCGAGGATCCCGCCCCTTTCCTTGAAGAAGGACACCTACCTGGTTGAAGGAAAGGCCATGCCGGAGAGCATCCCGAGCGAGTACAGGTCGTCTGTGCAGTACGGTACGGCGTTGGCACTGCAGAGGGTGCAGGAGCACAAGGGTGCAGGCCAGTTCTTCTCAAATGGCATGAAGAATGCCGTAGGCATGTGGTTTGGGGTACTGCCTTCCGTCATGGCAATCGGAACCATCGCCCTGGCGCTGGCAAACAACACGCCGATCTTCGAGATCCTGGGCAAGCCGTTCCTGCCGCTTTTGAACCTGCTGCAGGTTCCTGAGGCACTGGATGCATCCAAGACCATGATCGTAGGGTTTACGGACATGCTGACACCATCCATTATCGCTTCGGCTGATATCACCAGCGTGATGACGAGATTCATCGTCGCAGTGGTATCCGTAACCCAGCTGCTCTATCTGTCAGAGGTAGGCGGACTGATCCTGGGTTCAAAACTTCCGGTCAAGCTGTGGGAGCTGTTCGTGATCTTCTTAGAAAGAACCATCATCAGCCTGGTCATCGTCTGCCCACTGGCTCATCTGATATTCTAACAACGAAAAGAAGGAAGTTTATACTTATTAAAAAATTGGCATAGTCGTGAATACCGACTATGCCAAACTTTGTTTAATAAGAAATATTGATAATCTGCGTCTGCAGGTAAAACGGACAAAAATGCCATAAAAGTACCTAAAACCGCTCATTTATGGCACTTTTTTGAAAAATAGAGCTAATTTTTTGATTAATAAACCAATAAATAGAAAAAATGCAAAGGGAGAAGAAAACTATATAATAATAAAACTTTGCCAAAAACGTGATTTTGCAGCGTAAATGTTATGAATTATTGCATTTTTGCTTTCCAGAAGGGCGGATGAAAATAGAAATCTGCCGTAAAAGCAGCTAAATGACCTTATTTATGGCACTTCTGCTGGATTTGAAATTTGTCCGACTAATGTTATCATGAATCCCTTAGTAAACGTTTCAAACGGGGTTTACCACCCTTCCCACCGGAACTCCTCCATATCCACTCTGCCATCAGGAAGAAAGCAAACACCCTCTGCTTCCAGGAGTTCCCGGCAGAGATCAGCCATGACGCCGCTTGAAATAGTACCGTCGTTTTTAATGACTCTGTGCCATGGCAGCCCCTCCGGGCATTTAGCCATCGCCCAGCCCACCATTCTGGCGGATCGGGGACTGCCAAGCAACCGAGCAATTTGGCCGTAGGAAACGACTCTTCCATAGGGAATGGCGGCGGCGATATCATATACTTGCTGAAAAAACTCACTCATCTTAAGAATCCTTTCTGACTGTCCGGCCGTTGTCAATCCAGCGGCATGTATAAGAACAACTGAAATTGTCCGTCTTTTGTTTTGATTTCCATACTGCCGCCATGCCGGCTGACGATTTCCTTGATACTCTTCAGACCGTAACCGTGGGATATTTTATCCGTTTTGGTCGTACCAGGAAGGATGCTGTCTGCCACTTGCGTGTCGTCTTTCGGTATTGGATTGGCGATTTTGACTGCAAAAAGCCCTTTTTGTGCGCGGGCTTTCAGCTGGATCCAGCGTTGCCCCACAGGTAGTTTGCGACAAGCCTCGATGGCGTTATCCAAGGCGTTGGCAAAAAGCGCGCACACGTCGACTTTATCGTAGGGTAATTCCTGGGCGATATCCACTTCGCTCTCCAATCCGATGGACTCTTGTTCAGTTAGCGATACTTTGGCGCTGATCACCGCATTAACAGTATTGTCGCCGCAGTAGTGGAGGGTACTGCCCATGGCAGGACTTTTTATGAGCTCGGCCACATAGGCATCCCGCTCCGATGCAGGCAGAGTGCTCAATGTCTGCAGATGATTGGCCAAGTCATGGCGAAGCCTGCGTACCTCGAACTGCTGCTGTTCCATCGCTTCGTAATACTTTTTGTTCATATCGCCCATCATCACCTCCTGCTCAAGCTGTTGCTGTTTGGCAAGAACGATGATGGTCCACATCAGTCCGATAAAAGCGACGAGGCAGATGACAAAGCAGACGAGCGAAGTTACCACGATAAAATAAGGGAAAGTATAGTGCGGGTCAGGTATCATGACTAGGGCACAGGTGATTCCCATGGGCAGGGCGGTCAGGAAGAGAATCAGCCGCCAAAGCACCGGCGATAGCTCGTAGTCCTTGGGTGGTGCAAACCGCTTGATCAGTATGTAGAATATCGCCCAGAAAATCAATCTGATGATGATGCGGGTTCCCCAATGAGGACTGCTCAGGTTATCATAAAAGCCATTGAAGGCCAGCATGGTATTACAGAACATGAGCCCGATGGTGAACCGCTGAATTTTGGAGCCTCTGTAACAGATCATGACAGCCGCCATGAATAAAATGGTTGCCGGGGGAAGATTGCCCCTGTCTCCGATAAAGATGACGACGCTGATGATCACCATATAGGCAGAAATGAGAAGAATCCTCCGCCAAAGGCCCTCTTTGATAGGAAGGAGGTATTCAGAGGATTTCATCGCAAAATACCCCGCCGGAAATACCGTCAGTTGGTTTAATACATATATTGCAGCGTCCATCAGAAATCACCTCCCAGCATGGCGTGGGCCAGCTTCTTTGCCGCGGATTCCTTCAAAGCGCGGCTGATGGGAAGATCGCATCCCGCCAAAGTAACGGAAGAAGAGGCCACGTGCTCTACAGCGTGGCTGTTAACAAGATAGCGCTGGTGAATTCTGACAAAGCTGTCTCCCAGGGACTTCTCCACATCGTCCAGCTTGTCGTAAAACTGGTACTCTCTCTGCGCCGTTACCAGATGAACCAGCCTTTTTTCACTGTAGCAGTAGAGGATGTCTCTGAGATTTACTTTAAAGGTTCCGTCCACATTTTGAAAAGTAAAAAACGTTTCGCTTTTTTCAGCGGACGCACTGCGCACCCGCTCCACCAATTCCCTTAATCTTTCTATACCAGCGGGCTTGATGATGTAGTCCAGGGCGCAGACCTTGTATCCATCAAAGACGTAATCTGGATAACCGGTCACAAAGACGATCATCAAATCCTGATTGAAGGCGCGGATTTCCATGGCGGCTTCCATGCCGTTCATCTCGTCCATCTCCACATCGAGGAACAAGAGATCGATTTCGCCAGGATGCTTAGCCAGCCAGCTGACTGCTCCTTTCCCAGAGTTAAATTCATACACGATTTCTTCGTTTCCATCAAGAAGGATTTTCTCCAACTGAAAACGCAGGGCATCCCTTGCGTTGGTCTCATCATCACACAAGGCGATTCTCAGCATATTCGTACCTGCCTTTCTATTTTCATCTGAACAAAAGTATACCATACAATCGCAAAACTTTACATCAAAAGCGTCAAATTTAACAAAGTCTGCAGGGCGGGTGCAAAACTTTACAACAGCTCTGCGAAAAATGACAAGGCATATTTTGGGTCAGCTTTTTTATGGTAAGGTAATATCATCAAAGACAAAACGATTGGAGGATGAAAAAATGTTATATGTGAAAAATCTGCATAAATCCTATATGGTAGGACAGGAAAAATATAAGGTATTAAAAGGTGTGAATCTCAGTGTGGCTCAGGGAGAATTTGTGGCAGTCATGGGGCCTTCGGGTTCGGGAAAGAGCACCCTGCTCAACTGCATCTCCTGTTATATTCCATTTGACGACGGCAAGATTACCTTAGGCGGTCAGGAACTTGCAGATATGAGTGAAGAAGGCTTAGCAAAGGTGAGAAACGAAAAGCTGGGTTTTGTATTTCAGGATTTCATGCTGCTGGATGGACTTACTATCAGAGAAAATATTCTGCTGCCCCGCATCATCAACAGTAGCGTTGATGCAGAAGGAGAAAAGCTGGCTGATAAGCTTCTGGCTCTTTTTGGCATCGATCACATCAAAAGCAAATTTCCCGCTGAGGTTTCGGGTGGTGAGAGGCAGAGAACTGCTGTGGCGAGAGCTTTGATCAACAATCCTCTTGTGATTCTGGCAGACGAACCGACAGGGAACCTGGACAGCAAGTCCAGCAGGGCGGTCATCGACTCCTTTAAAGAAGCCATCGGCAAACTGGGCGCAACCATCCTCATGGTGACACACGACAGCTTTTCAGCTTCCTTTTGTGACAGAGTCATTTTGCTCAAAGACGGAGACGTGTTCAAGAATATGGTGAAGAAGGGAAGTCAGGGCGAGTTCCACGACTTGCTTCTGCAGGAAATCAAAGAAATGAGTGGTGATTTAAAATGATGACGATGAGAGATATACAGAAGAAATTAAGGAAAAATAATAGCAAAAATTACACATTATATACATTTTGCAATTTCATATCTCTGATGCTGATTACGGCTTACGCAGCCATGATGTTTTCACCCACAGTCTTAAAGGTACTGCCGGAAGGCGGAGACAGCAGAAAACAGGTCATGGCGATCTTCGCTCTCGCCTGTGTAGGCTGTGTGGTCTTCACCATCTATGCGGCAGGACTGTTTTTCCGTAAGAAGTCAAAGGAAATCGGCACCATGATGGCGTTGGGCGCATCAAAGAAACGTCTGACACCAATGCTGATCTCGGAAACTGTAACTCTCAGCGGTCTTTCTGCCTTGGCAGGAACGGCAGCGGGAATTCCCTTTGCATGGCTGATCTGGCAGGGTTTTCGTTTATTTGTTGTGGACAGCGATGAGATGAATTTGACTTTTGACTTGAAATGTCTGTGGATTTCGGCAGCTTTTCTGATTCTGGTTTTAGCATCGGCTGTTGTTCTGGCTCTCCGCTATCTAAGCAGGACCAACATCTTAGATGTCATTCACGAGGAACACAAAAACGAAGCAATCCGCCCCGTGGGTAAAAAATGTGGTATTCTAGGCATTGCGATACTTTTGATCGGAGCCGTAGCCGGCTATTTTGGCAGTGCTGTATACCAAAGCATCTTCCAGGCCTATGCTCCCGTATGGATCAATCTGCTGTATGTGCCAGTTTTTATCGGTCTTTATATGATTTTGCTCCACACTGTAGTCAACGGATGGACAGCGCATAAGAATCGGTACAAAGGCATCATCTCGAGAAGCATGATGAAATTTCAAGGAAAACAGACTGTCAACAACATGCTTGTGGTAACAGTGCTCATTGCAGGAGCCTGCTTTGGTATGTTCTATCTTCCGATGACGGGAGGCAGCCAGATCATGGAAGCCAATGGCAGGCCTTATGATTACTGTTTCCGCTATCCCGCTGACAACACATTTGCCAGTGAGACAAATCTGAAGGAACTGGCGGCAAAAGAGGGATTATCTATAGATGACTATAAAACTACGTCCTATATTGCCTTGGGCATGGACGGCGAAGAAGAGGTTGAAGACTCAGGAAATCGTTATCATATGGAGTACAGAGAGTTCTGCAATGAGGCGAGATTTCTCTCTGCCAGTCAGTTCACCCATATGACAGGAGAAAAAATTACTGTGCCAAAGGGACAATATCTGGCTATAGGTGATAACGACGGTAATGCGATTTTTGCTAATGACAAGGCAACTTTGCTGACCAATATGACAACGAAAGAACAGCTTAAAGTGAAGTTTGGCGGGGTGATAAAGTATGGCCTGCTGTATGGCGAAGTGGGGTATTATATCCTCAATGACGAAGATTATGTCCAGGCAGCTAAGGGTCTTGCCAGCCAGTGGATAGAGGGAATGACCTTTTTTAACATTCAGTCCGGCGATCATTATCAGTTTGCAGATCATCTTTATCGTAAATTCATCGACTCTATGGACGACAAAGCTCCGGCCGCAGCCTTTTATGACCGTGTTGCCAAATACGGAAAGGACCTAAAAGGAGAGACATACTGGGGTGATACGGATGAAATGACCAAACTGTCTTTTGATAACCCGGATTCTTCAGAATTCAGGCAGTTTTGGACATATATGCCTAAAATCAGAACTTTAGATCAAAATGATTTCATGAGAACCTTTGCAGTCTTCATGATGATGTTCCTCTTCATCGCCATCATCTGCATGTTGTCAGCTTTGATCATCTGCTACACCAGATGTATGACCATCGCTATCAACAACAGGTATATCTTCGACGATTTGAAGCGCCTGGGGGCATCGCCTAAGTTTTTAAATAAAGAATTGCGCAGCCAGGCAGGGAAGGTATTCTCTGTACCTGCTATCGTAGGTATGTCCATGATGTATCTTCTCTACTTCATGATTATGTACGCAAACGACAGTAAACTTACGCCGGGTGAACTGGTGAACATGGGTATCTGTTTCATCGTCGTGTTGCTGTTCGCTGCCATTATATACGGGGTCTATCAAAAAACACTTTCGAAGATGAGAAAGCAGTTAGCCATTACAAAAGCGTGACATTCTGTCCGTCGAGATGTCAATCGAGCTGCGAGACAGAATATATGGTGGCGCTCCAGCCCATGACTGGTTTGAAATGCATCGTATAAAGAGGGAAACAGGGCATACTGAAATGTACGCCCTGTTTTTCTGTGCACAGCTGTTCTGTGCAATTGAGCGATTTGGCAGGGCAGAGTCTGTCTGGGGTTGGAACTGAAGTCGGAGCAGTTTGGTCGTATAGGGTCCGTCTAAAGTTGGAGCAGTTTGGTCGTATAGAGTCCGTCTAAAGTTAGGGCAGCAGTTGGAGAGTGTGGCTGTATATAGAGTCCGTCTAAAAGTTGGGGCAGCAGTTGGACAGTCCGCAAACAAACTCGGCGGAAAAAAAGTGCGGGACATTTTTCAAGAGCGGGGTAATTGCGGACTGTGAGACTGGGTTATGATGCTGCGGCAGTCCGCAAATGGCACCAGCGAAAAAAAAGTGCGGGACATTTTCTCAAGAGCGGGGTAATTGCGGACTGCGACACTGGGTTATGATGCTGCGGCAGTCCGCAAATAGCTCCAGCGGAAAAAAAGTACGGGACATTTTCTAGAGAATTAGGCGATTGCGTACTAATAATTCAGCCAATTTATTTAAGAGAGAAATTGTGTTATAATGAACGCATCGACCAAACAGCTTTGCTGCAAAGAAGCGTTCATTGAATCAGGTGCTGCGATTCAATATACAGAGGAATGCACCTGTTATAATGAACGCATCAATCAAACAGCAGTTTGTAGGAGTGCTAAAAGGACGCTTTAAGTGGTTAAGGCGATTTTCAGGATGAAATAAGGAAATGGGACAAATGAAAGAAATTATAAACTTTATTGAAGCCAATGTGAATGGCAAAACGCTGTTCACAAAGGAATTAGCTTATGAACTGGAAAATGGTGCATTACAAGGCGTATATTCTGACCAGATATCTTTTCTAATTTGAAATACTCGCAAAGTGGATTTCAGATAGACATGTTTATTGTATCTAACGAAAAAATATGGCTGATTGGTAAAGAAAGACAACGAGAGAAATTAAGAAAGGATTTCAGCGCTGTTTCCTTGTTTCGTTTTGAATTGGCAAAGCGAAAAAGCACGAATGCAATCACCGGTTGCTTTCGATTTGTTTCTGCTTCAGGAAAAAATGTGGCAGCAGAGGCCATTGTAAGTGGGATTTATGATGTGCGTCTTGAAAACGGCGTGCTGAAATTATCGGAAGATCAGGCTTTGTATCGAGATCAGCCGATACAAGACGAGCGTTACAAGCCTGTTGCTTTTCAATCAGAACATCGTTTTTATTGCATGGACGGAAAGCAGCACTATGAATACGATGGTCGCTGTTTTGATGTGGACACCAAAACTATGCGGCGTAGTGACGGTTCTGATACGTTTCCACCGTTTATTTCAATCGAGAAGTAGACCGACAAATATTTAATTTGCCTTATTGATAAGGGACGCATTTGACAGATATGGCGCAGAGTAACAAATTTGAATTTATGAGGTTGAAACATGGGAAAATTATTATCAGAAATGACATTGGATGAATTGTGGGAACTGTTTCCTATCATTCTTTCTGAACATAAAGCATATTGGAATGATTGGTATGTTGAAGAAGAAAAACGAATAAGAGCATTTTTACCGATAAATAATGCACGAATCAGTCATATCGGAAGTACGGCTATTCATGATATATGGGCAAAACCTATCATTGATATTTTACTGGAAATACCTGAAACAATTTCTATGGGAACGGTAAAAGATATGTTGGTTGATAATGGATATATTTGTATGTCGGAATCAGATTGCCGAAAGTCATTTAATAGAGGTTATAACAATGAAGGATTTGCAGAAAGGGTTTTTCATTTACACTTGCGATACCGTGGAGATAATAATGAGTTGTACTTTAGAGATTATTTGAATGATAATCCCGATGTTGCTAGAGAATACGAAACATTGAAGCTTTCGCTATGGAAAAAATACGAGCATAATAGAGACTTTTATACCGATGCTAAAAATGAATTTGTTGAAAAATACACTGTAAAGGCAAAAGAGAAATATAAAAATCGTTATTCGTAAAATTTCAGCTTTGCCGCCTCCAATTTGGGCGTCAAACGAATTGCTGGCAGACATGCAAAAGAGAATCTTGCTTCTGCAAAAGTGCTTGAAAAGCTTGGCTTTGTTTATGCCGGAGATGGTATTACTTCCCATGATGATGGAGTACGTCACTTTGAAAACCGAGAATATTTTTTAGAATTGGATTGACAAATCCCGGTTTCTCGATGAGAAACTGTGGTAAGCGCCATTATACGACATAATTCACCAATCGAGCGGCACTTCGTTTGCTCTCTTGGGAATTATCAGCATAAGGTCTGCCTAGCCACTCGCAATGCTCGTGGGGCAGACCATTATACGACAAAATCCATCCAATCGAACTTCGCCCAAGGCTTGTTCTCTTGGGGATTTACAGCATAAGGAGTTCCCAACAATTTACTCCGTAAATTGGGGCAACTCCATTAGGAGGAACATATGGAACAGATGACTCTTTTTGATAACAGGGAGAAGACTGCGCCGCTGGCCAGTCGACTGCGGCCGGAAACATTGGACGAGTATGTAGGCCAGAAGCATCTTATCGGGGAAGGAAAGATTCTCAGACAGCTGATTGAAAAAGATCAGATTTCTTCGATGATCTTCTGGGGGCCGCCGGGAGTCGGCAAAACCACCCTGGCAAGGATTATCGCAAAAAAGACAAAAGCTGACTTCATCGAATTCAGCGCCGTAAACAGCGGCATCAAAGAAGTGAAAGAAGTGATGAGCCGGGCTGAGGAAAACCGCAAAATGGGCATTCGCACACTGCTGTTCACTGACGAAATCCACAGGTTTAACAAGGCCCAACAGGATGCGTTTCTTCCTTATGTGGAGAAGGGCAGTGTTGTTCTGGTGGGAGCGACCACAGAAAATCCGTCCTTCGAGATCAACTCCGCCTTGCTCTCCCGCTGCAAGGTCTTTATTCTAAAAGGCCTGGAAGAGGGGGATTTGCAGGAACTTCTCCATCATGCCATTAAAAGTCCCAAAGGCTTTGGCCATATGGATATCAACATCGATGACAGACAGATTGCAGCTATCGCCAGATTCGCCAACGGAGATGCCAGGACGGCACTGAACACCCTGGAAATGGCCGTTCTCAACGGCAGACTGGACGGGATGGGTTGTGTTCACGTGGAAGAAGAGAGTCTGGCCCAATGCATGAACCGCAGGTCCCTGCTCTATGATAAGACCGGGGAGGAGCACTATAACATCATCTCTGCCCTCCACAAGTCCATGCGCAACAGCGATCCCGACGCAGCCGTCTACTGGATGTACCGCATGCTGGACGGTGGGGAAGATCCGCTTTATATCGCAAGAAGGCTAGTTCGCTTTGCCAGCGAGGATGTGGGGATGGCTGATTCCCATGCACTGCAGGTGGCAGTGGCGGCATATCAGGCTTGTCACTTTATCGGCATGCCAGAATGTGATGTCCATTTGACTCATGCAGTGGTCTATCTCGCTGTGGCACCAAAATCCAACGCCCTTTACATGGCCTGTGAGGCGGTCAAAAAGGATGTCCATGATTTGCCGGCGGAACCGGTGCCTCTTCAGATTCGCAATGCGCCGACAAAACTGATGAAAGATTTGCAGTATGGCAAAAATTATATCTATGCCCACGACACGGAAGAAAAGCTGAGCAAAATGCAGTGCCTGCCGGACTCCCTGGCAGGCAGGCGCTATTATCAGCCCACGGATCAGGGGCTTGAAAAGAGAGTGAAAGAGCGATTAGAACAAATCATAGAATGGAAAAAGAAATAGCTATTTTTCCATCAAAGCGGTCAGCTTCGCGAGATTTTCAATCGTTCTGGCGTCGAGAAAATGTTCGATTTTCTCAACCTGTTCCAGTTCATTGTCCGTATTGTTGAGCAGGCATAAGAAACGCTGCAGGACGTCATGACGGTAGAGCAAATAGTCGCCGGCCTGACGTCCTTTTTCAGTTAACAAAATATAACCGTATTTTTCTGCATTGATATAGCCGGTTTCCGAGAGGAGCCGAATCATCTTTGAGGCCGAGGAAGGTTTCACATGGAGGACTTCCGCCAGTTCGCCCAGCCGCACCACCGTGTGTGTTTCCATCAGACGGCAGATCATCTCCAGATAATCTTCCATGGCAGGCGTCAATTCTGCTCCTTCTTGTATCTGATATCCCTTTATCGTATAGAAACCATTTTTATCGACCATTTTTTTATCACCTCTAAAAGTCCTTCTGAATAGTATACATAGGGAAAAAAAGTTTCCCTAGACTAAATTTATTTTGGAGGATCAGATTTATGAATCTTAATGATATGAAACCTGGAGAAAGAGCAAATGTAAGAGAACTGCGCAGTATTGGCAACATGAGAAGGCGTCTTTTAGACATCGGTCTCATAGAAAATACGGAAATTGAATGTTTAGGAAGGAGCCCCGGCGGAGATCCAGCGGCTTTTTTGATCAGAGGGGCTGTCATCGCCATTCGCTCAGAAGACTGCGCTGACATCATCGTAAATTCAGAAGGCTGCGCTGCGCGAAAGGCCAGTCAGGAAGGTGGTCTGGCATGGGCTTAACGAGCAGTTCTGTTGGGATGCATGCTGTGGACTCAGGACTCGAAATCAAAAAACAATCAATTGATGATAAAGTCATTGCTATAGCAGGCAATCCCAATGTGGGAAAAAGCACCGTCTTTAATGCGCTGACCGGATTAAACCAACATACGGGCAACTGGCCGGGCAAGACCGTTACCAATGCCCAGGGCTATTGCCAGGGACTGAAGTATTCTTATGTCCTGGTCGATATTCCAGGAACTTATTCTTTGATGGCTCATTCAGCAGAAGAGGAAGTGGCGCGAAATTTCATCTGTTTTGGCGGCCCCGATGCGGTCATGGTGGTCTGTGACGCCACCTGCCTGGAGCGGAATCTGAATCTTGTACTGCAGACTATTGAAATTTCTGATAAAGTTTTAGTCTGCGTCAACCTGATGGATGAAGCGAAACGCAAGAACATCAAAATCGATCTTAAGGCTCTGTCAAAAAAGCTGGGGGTGCCGGTCATCGGTACTGTGGCGAGAAAAAAGCGGAGTCTGGCCAACATCCTTGAGCATTTTGATAAATTAATTGTCAGAGAGCCGGCAAAACCGCTCTGCGTGACCTATGACGACGTGATAGAAGCTGCCATTGCAGAAGTAGAGCCGATCATCGCGGAAAAAACCGGCGGCAGACTGGCGAGCAGATGGCTCGCCTTAAAGCTTCTCGACTACGACGACTCCCTGATTCAGGAAATTAATACTTATCTGGGCGAAGATATCCTGCAAGATACGGAAATCGTCACTGCCCTCGAAAAAGGCAGAGCAATTTTGACCGAAGGCGGTCTATCTTCTGAAAAACTAAAGGACAGCATTGTCGCCAGCCTGGTCACTACAGCAGAAGAGGTCTGTCGCGATACGGTCACTTTTGAAAAATCAGAATACAATGCCATGGACCGCAGACTGGACCGGATTTTTACCAGCAGATGGTCCGGCTATCCAGTAATGATCGGACTGTTGGCCATTGTGTTTTGGCTGACCATTACCGGTGCCAACTATCCATCACAGTTATTATCGGAGGGATTGTTCTGGGTACAGGATCGACTGACGGAATTATTCCAATACTTACATGCACCGGATTGGCTCTACGGCGCTTTGGTCTTAGGCGTTTATCGGGTGCTGGCCTGGGTTGTCTCGGTGATGCTGCCGCCAATGGCAATTTTCTTTCCACTGTTCACCCTGCTGGAAGATGCAGGCTACCTGCCGCGAATCGCATATAACCTGGATAAACCTTTTAAACGCTGCTGTGCCTGCGGAAAACAGGCGCTGACCATGTGCATGGGTTTTGGCTGTAATGCGGCCGGGGTCATCGGCTGCCGTATCATCGACTCGCCGCGTGAGCGGCTGCTGGCAATATTGACCAACAATTTTGTGCCCTGCAACGGCAGATTCCCCACTCTGATTGCTGTTTTGACCATGTTCTTCGTGGGAACAGCGGGCGGTTTCTTTGATTCCGTCTTATCGGCTGTACTGCTGACTGCGGCCATCGTTTTAGGCGTCGTCATGACTTTGCTGGTTACTCGTCTTCTATCAAAGACAGTTCTGAAGGGCATGCCTTCTTCCTTTACCTTGGAACTGCCGCCTTATAGAAAACCGCAGATTGGGAAAGTGATCGTCCGCTCGATTTTCGACAGAACCTTGTTTGTCCTGGGGCGTGCAGTCTGCGTGGCGGCACCTGCCGGACTCTTAATCTGGCTCATGGCCAACGTGACCGTTGGGGACGCTACGATTTTGAATCACTGCGCCGATTTTCTCGATCCTTTCGGCAAGCTGATGGGCTTGGACGGCGTTATTTTGCTGGCGTTCATCCTCGGTTTGCCAGCTAACGAAATCGTGGTGCCGATTATCATCATGACCTACATGGCACAGGGAAGTATCCTGGAGCTGTCCGACTTAGAGGCTATGCGTGCTCTCTTTGTAGAACACGGCTGGACCTGGGTTACAGCCATCAGCATGATGCTGTTTTCCCTCATGCACTGGCCTTGCTCCACAACGCTGATTACCATCAAGAAGGAGACGGGAAGCTGGAAATGGACCGGGGTATCCCTTCTGATTCCAACTGTTTGCGGAATTGTATGCTGTATTGCCTTTGCCAGTCTGGCAAGACTGTTCGTATAGGGGGCGTGAACATCATCTGACGCATTCTGCGTAGCGGGGATAGCAGACTTTCGTCCCCGTTACGCAGCAGTCGGATTTGCAGAGGAGTTTGCGTAACGAAAAAGGGGTTTAGCGCCAAATCTGCGTAACCGAGACGCCCGACTGACAGATGTCAGAGCAGAGGAAGTCAGGGTTATGCGCGCCACAGGGATTGCCGCCTTTTTAGATTTATGGTATCCTTATAACAACAGAGAAAGCAGGTGGATAAATGGAAATCAGATTGATGAATGACAGGGACGACAGGGATGCAATCAGCCAAATTTATGAGGAGAGCTGGAAGTTCGCCTACAAGGGGCTGATTCCGCAGGACTATCTGGACGGCATCCCTAAGGGGAACTGGGCAAAGGCTGTGGACACGCCGGGGTGGAATACTCTTTTGATGCTGGATGGTGTACGGATTATCGGAACATCTTCGTATTGTCATTCTCGATTTGAAGACTGGAAAGAATTTGGAGAAATCATCTCCATCTATTTTCTGCCGGAGTATATGGGAAAAGGGTATGGCAGAGTGCTTTTACAGGCGGTAGTAGACAAGCTGGCAGGGATGGGGTGCAGAGACATCTTGCTCTGGGTGCTTGCGGAGAATGAGCGGGCAAAGAGGTTTTATGAGAAAAACGGATTTGCGGAAAGCGGCGCTTATTTGGACGACAACATCGGCGGAAAAGCACTGAAGGAGGTTCAGTATGTCCGGCATGTGGAATAGAGACGGTAAAGATATCTAGCCTCTACTTTTTCAGCAGTCCTCCCAGCAAAATATAGTAGGCGGGAATTGTCGCTCCATCGGACCAGCAGACACCGAATTCAAAGAGGTCTTCAACTAACCTGACTCCGCAGCCACCAAGGGATTCGATGGAATATCGCATGGTTTCAGGCAGTCTGCAAGGCTTCCCTATCAAGCGGGCACATTCAGGACATTCTTCACACTCCTGCGCGTAAAGAGCGACGCTTCCAGGGGTGCTTTTTTCTAATGCCAACATTTGGCGGTTAAAAATAGGCTTTTCATAAGCTAATCTTTCTTCGGCCTCCTTTGGACTTGCTACGCCTTCCATGGAAACCCTGTCCACGATGACTTGGTAGGCAGAAAACTGTCGCCAATAATTTCTGACGTTAAAGTCAAAATCAGGACAAGACCAAGTCTTTGCATACCCAGTACATGTGTGGCATTTCTGCAGTGTTAGCTCAGGATCAAAATACATTTTAACAAACTTGTCGATTTTCAATTCTTTTGTAAAGCGCTCTTTTTTATACATAAGATACTCCTTTATAATGACTCGGATTTATTTGTCGCAATTTCCATATATAATAGACTGAACATTACTAAAACTGCGCCAGCCCAAGCAGAAAGCGTCATCACTTCGCCCAAAGCAAAAACTGAGATGATGCAACCAGAAGCAGGCTCCATAGCCAGAATGACTCCAACTCTGTTAGATGGTACATATTTTTGACAGATGGACTGGAGCAGAAAAGCCGCTGCACTGCAGAAAAGTCCAAGAAAAACGATGGTTCCCAATTGGAACGCAGAGGCACCTTCATATTTGAACGCGCCAGTGAATAAAGCGATTAAAGTTCCCCAAAGGGCGACAAAGCTCATAAGCAGAGTTGTGAACAACGTTGGATCCATTTTTTCTCGCTTTGATACGCGATCGAGAAAAATAATATGTAGAGAACCTCCAATGGCTGCCAGTACGCAGAGGGCGTCTCCTAGATTGAGACCAAAACTCCCCATATCAGGTGCATAACTAAGCAGAAACATACCAATCATACAGATTGCCACGCTGATGAGTACGATTTTTGTTAGGTGTAGCCGATAGATAATTAAATTGAGAATAGGTACGATGACAAAAGAAAGACAAGTGAAAAAGGAGGCTCGCACTGAGGTGGTATATTTGATTCCTAAAGTTGCAAAAACATACATAGAGGTGATACAGAAGGACAGTAGAAAAGCATATTTCAGAATATCCTTGCTGAAGTTCTTAAAGTGTTTGTGAAAAATGACAGTCATAGCTACGGCCGCTACTAAAAATCTGATAGATACGGTATAAAACGTAGGGCAGGTTTCTACAATTTTGGTCAGAGGGTAACTGATCCCCCACAATAGGGCTGCGACAAGAAGCCCCAGTACAGATAATAGTTCTGTTTTTCTGTCATTCATTTAATCTTCTCCTTTTTCTGTATTATGGCGAGCTGAATGCCAGCCCCCCGAATCTCAAAATTCAAGTTCATTTCGCTGTCCACATCATCTAAATGAACATTGGCATAGGGCTGAGTGCACAAGAGTTTGAGCCAGTTGTCTGGCAGGTTGTTCCTTTCTGGAAAATCAAGCTGCGCCATATATTCGAAAATGGTATTCTCACTTGAAAGAGAATATTTGATCACTTGATATTGACCAGGCGTCAGCTTTAAATTAAAGTCAAGATTCATCTCATCTTTAAAATCGTGAATCACGTCATTGGTTTCATAGACGCTCGCGTTTCTCGAACAAAGTCTGTCTATGTCGTCACTGGTGTTGCATACCATCAAAAGATAGACTGGCTGTCCGTTATGAACGGATCTGACGACACAGTAGTATTTACTCCAGTAAAGCAGGTCCCCTTTTAACCCTCCAAGAAAACGATAGGCATAATAGGAAGGCTTGTGAAGTATATTGGAGGTCAGGCAGGAAGGACATCCCTTGAGGATGATCCGCTCGTCACCGGGATCTCTTAATCGGAAGGCGATATATTCATCATTTGATAAAAAATGCTCCTTAAAAACGTGAAAAAACGCTGCGATGGAATCATATCCGTAAGCAGAGGATAACTTCAAACCGCTTTGCGGCACGATCTGTGTGATAAATCCCTTTTCACTGAGTTTACGAGCTAAATCCTCAGCCTCATCTTTTTTTGAAACGGCGATATTGACGACTTTTACACTCAGATCTTCTAAGGTTTTAAACAAGTCACAATCCATCACTGCAAAATCCTCCATAGTAATGGTGACTTCAAGGTTGTGATCAATCTGTCTGATTGCTTCTTTACCCAGATCTATATCGATATTTAGTTGAAGCTGCCCGACGGCCTGCGGGCTGTTTTCACGTCCGCTGACGGCTGATAGACAATGTCTGATTAGATTGACTGCCACATTCATTGAAAGCTGTTCCAGTTTGGCCTCGCGATAAGGACTCAAAATCATCGGCAGATATTTTGCCCTATGCTCCTCTGGCGTCAATTTAAACCATTTTGTAAAAGAATTCTCATAATATGAGGTAGTGGAAAATCCAGCGTCGCGGGCAACGGCGCTGATTTTTTTATCTGTTTCCAACAGATCGATTTCAGACATTTCCACTCTGGCAAAGCTGAGAAACTCTCGGAAATTCATGCCGGTGTATTCTCTGATCAGATGTGAAAGATAAAAGGTGCTCAGATGTTCCATGTCGGCTAAGTCATCCAGAGTGATGTGGCTGGCATAATTTTCGTAGATGTAGGTTATGATGCGACTGATTCGTTCCACTGTAACCGGGTTGTCATTCTTGAAATTGACGACTACTTGATCTTCAAAGGCAAACAAGTTGAAATTTTCATTCAGATATTTGATAACCTCTACCATTCTGTAAGTACAGGCCGATTTGTAGTTGAAACTTTTCTTTACATAATCGATGAGAATCTGGAGAAGCATCTTACGCAGATTGTCCAGTTTTAAATATAGATCCTTATTGACATAGGTTCGGTAACAGGCTTTATTGAGAGTGGGGAAATATTGCGTAAAGAATCGATTGCTCACTTGAATAATCGCCACCACGTTATCCTGATCGGTGGCGGTTAGAGAATGCACTTCGTGACCGCTGTTGGTAAAGATGTCTCCGTCTTTGAGCAGATAGTCGCAATAGCCGTTTTTAAGCCAGATTTCGCCTCTAAGGACATAGACGAATTCAATATCCTGATGATAATGTATCGGATACTCATTCACCTTGGCAATTCTGATATTGATTGGAAAATCATCCAAATAAGCTGTTTTTTCAAATAACATAATTCATCACCATCCATCTTCAGTATAACTTAAATCAGGAGCAAAAAGCAAAAAGGATATGCATTATGTTAGCAATAAAATGATAGTTTATAGCAAAATAATTATTGTGGCAGGGACGTTTAGAATCTACAATGAAGCATATAGGTAGATAATTTAAAAAATTCTGACGAGAGGAAGATGCGAATATGGAGAAGAAAAAAATATTGCTGCCAGACGGTTCCTATCTGCCGAAGATCGGACAGGGAACCTGGCAAATGGGAGAAGACGATACAGCATACAGCCGCGAAATCGATGGTCTGCGCCATGGGCTTGAGATTGGCATGAATCTGATTGATACGGCAGAAATGTATGCGGACGGCAAGGCGGAAAACATCGCAGGACGTGCCATCGAAAAGTTTAACCGGAAGGATGTCTATCTTTTGAGCAAGGTGTATCCGCAGAATGCGAACAGGCATCATATCTACAGCAGTCTGGAAAGAACCCTGAAGCTTCTGGGGACGGAGTATCTCGACATGTATCTGCTACACTGGAGAGAGGACGCTGATTTAGCAGAGGTGGCTTATTGCATGGAAGATTTGAAGGATCAGGGCAAGATCAAAAGATGGGGTGTATCAAACTTTGATGTAACGGACATGGAGGACTTGTGGAAAGTGCCAGATGGTAATCAGTGCTGTGTCAACGAGGTGCTGTATAATCTAGGGGCAAGGGGCATCGAATATGACCTTCTGCAGTGGCAGAGAGAAAGAGGCGTTCCTTTTATCGCTTACGGTCCGGTGGGGCAGGCGGGAGCTATGACAACTCAGGATGGCGTGTCAAAGGCGGCGTTGATGACAGATGAAAATGTAATAGAGGTCGCAAAAAAACATGGCATTTCTGTGGTACAGCTGCTTCTTTCATTTGTACTGCGACTTGAGGATATGGCGGCAATCCCCAAAGCAGTGGGTTTTGACCACATAGAGGAAAATGCCGCCGCGGCAAAAGTTACCTTGAGCGAAGAAGACCTGGAGCAGCTTTCGAGGTCTTTCCCATCGCCAACCGAAAAAGTTACCATGGAAAAATATTAAAAGGAGGTTTTCAAAATGTTAAATGAGAGATTACAGAGAATGAGAAATAAACTCTGGGATTCCAGGCCCTGCATTACAGCGGAGAGGGTAGTTCTCGCTACGGAGGCCTATAAAAAGTTTGCAGGAGATGCCATCCCTGTTTTCAGAGCAGAGGTCGTGAATTATATTATGGAACATATGACCACTTTGATCATGGAAGACGAATTGATAGTCGGAACCCCGACGAACAAGTACAGGGGTGCCAATCTGCATCCGGAATTTCAGTCCAGTTCCTGGTATATCAGCGATATCGACGATTTTCCAGTGCGGACGAAAGACCCTTATGACGTATCGCCAGAGGATAGGGAGCAGATTCTCGAAACCTTGAAGTACTGGGAAGGCAAGTCGATGGAGGATTATTCCAAGACGATATTGCCTCCCCATATTGAAGAATGTATTCAGGACGACATCATCACCGTAGGCCTTAGAAACGGTGTATCGGGAGAGACCACCTGCGATCACGAAAAGGTCTTGACCGTAGGCCTTGCAGGCTATATGAAGGAGTGCAGAGAGAACATCGCAAATACTGCAGGCGACTGCCACGAAGATCAGGAAAAAATCAATTATTGGCGGGCGTGCATCATTCAATGTCAGGGCTTGATCACCTATGCGCAAAGAATGGCGGAAGAGGCAGAAAAACAGGCGGCGGAATGCAAAGACGAAAAGCGTAAGAAAGAACTAATTACCATTGCAGAAAACTGCAGGGTGGTTCCGGAAAATCCACCGCAGACGTTCCAGCAGGCACTGCAGTTGGTATGGTTCGTCCATGTAGCATTTCATATTGAAGTATGCACTACGGCGTGTGGATTCGGACGCTTTGACCAGTACATGTGGCCATACTACGAAAAAGACATCAAGGGAGGCAGGATCACAGAGGAAGAAGCCCTAGAAATGCTGGAATGTTTTTACCTGAAGGCTTGCGAGGTATACGAGGTCAGAGATAAATGGTATGCCACCTCTTTTGCCGGATACCCGATGTGGGAAATTCTTGTAGTCGGAGGACAGACCCCGGATGGGAAAGACGCTACCAATGATTTATCCTATCTCTGCCTGGAAGCGGCAAACCAACTGAAGACTACCCAGCCTGTCATGGCGGTGCGCATCTGGGACGGATCGCCAGAAGAATTGATCCGCAAAGGATGTAAAATGATTCAGGAAGGACAGGCAAACCCGGGATTCTTTAGCGATAAAGCAGCTATGAAGATGACACTGGGCAAGGGATGCACCATAGAAGAAGCAAGAGACTGGACTATCGTGGGCTGTATTCAGCCGGGACCAGGAGGAGGAACCACCGATGGCTCTCCAGATGCAGGTTATGTGAATATGGGAAAGATGCTGGAGTTTGTTCTTCATAACGGTGTAGATCCAGAAACGGGAAAACTGATGGGACTTCAGACTGGAGATCCGAGGGACTTTAAGGATATTGAAGAATTCAAGGAAGCACTCAAGAAGCAGATTCTTCACCACTATGAACTGGTCGCCAAAGGCTATCGCATCATGCAGAGTGTACATATGACCAAATATCCTGTCATTTTTGCATCCATGGTGACCAAGGGCTGTGTAGAAAGTGGAAAATCTGTGCAGCACGGCGGCGCAAAGTACTCTACAGCAGGGTTGTTTGTTACCGGCGCTGCTAATATGGCTGATTCTATCGTGGCTATTGAAAAATGTGTCTATGAAGAGAAAGATATCACCATGGATCAGCTGATCAAAGCACTTGACCATAACTTTGAAGGGGAGGAGAGAATGCGCCAGCTGCTGCTTAACAAGCCGGAGAAATTTGGCAATGACCATGCTCATGTGGATTCTGTATATAGAGAGATGATGCACTTTATTGCAGATCACGTACAGACCTGGCCTGACGCAAGGGGCGGAGTCTTCTCTTTTAATGTACATTCCCAGACTGTAAACGTTTCTCACGGCGCAGTATGCGGCGCACTGCCTGATGGAAGACTGGCAGGCGAACCTTTCTGCGACAACGCGTCACCGATGATGGGACGCGATATAAGCGGGCCGACAGCCACTGTTAAATCTGTAGCGTCTATGGGGCAGGGAGATTTCCACGACGGAGCCTTGTTCAATCTCCGTTTTGATCCAAAAGGCGTAGAGGGAGAAAAGGGACTTGCCAGTATTGAAGGTGTCATCAAGACCTATTTTGATCATGGCGGTGAACATATCCAGATCAACGTAGTCGATACAGAAACACTAAAGGATGCGCAGGTTCATCCAGAGAAGCACAAGGGGCTGATGGTTCGCGTGGCAGGATATATGGCGTATTTCACAGAGCTGGATAAGAGTGCGCAGGATACGATCATCTGGAGAACCGCGCACTTCGAGAACGCCAGATAGGGAGAAGTCAATGGAAAGAAAACCGTTACAAGCGCTGGTGGGTGCAATCCAGAAGTTTTCTACAGAGGACGGCCCTGGCATCAGAACGACAGTATTTTTAAAAGGCTGTCCGTTGCACTGCCTCTGGTGCCATAACCCGGAACTGATCGACTTTGAGCAGCAGGTTATACAGATGCCGAATAGCTGTATCAAGTGTGGTTTCTGCGTTCGCCACTGTCACAAAGAAGCGGTGTTTATAAATGCCGAGGGTGAAATTGACATCAATCGGAAGAGATGTGACAAATGCATGGAGTGCGTTACAAACTGCTATGCGCAGGCGCTCCAGCCTGTCGCAAGGCTGATGACTGTGGCAGACGTCATATATGAGGTGGAGCAGGACAAGGGCTTTTACGATAACACTGGAGGCGGCATGACCATCAGCGGCGGAGAGATGCTGGCACAGCCGGATTTTGTCGAGGCACTGATTCGAGATGCTGCGGACAGAGACATCAAAGTCTGTCTCGATACGTCGGGATTTGGCGACGGAGATTGCCTGGAGGCTCTTGCCCGCATGGACAACGTCACTCATGTGCTTTATGACATGAAGTCCATGGATGATGCAATTCATCAGAAATATGTCGGCTGCAGCAACAACGCCATTCTGGAAAATCTGATAAGGCTGGCCTGTGTTCCGGAAATAAACAGCAAGATTCAGATGCGGATGCCTTTGATTGACGGCATCAATGATACATGGGAGACGATAAAAGCGACGGCCGCGTTTTATCGGGCGAATCACCTTACAAGGTTGACATTGCTCCCTTATCACAACCTGGGAATTTCAAAGCAAAAGCATATCGGCAGAAAGCCGCAGGCATTTAACACGCCAACTGACGAATATGTGGACGAAATCAAAGCCTTTTTTGAGGAAAAGGCAGAAATGGAAGTAGAGATATTGGGAAGAATTTAATGCAACATTTGTTATTAACTTGTTTACTGAAAGGAGATTTCTTATGAGTAAGACAGCTGAGAAAAAGAACGAACAGCAGCTCCACCGCGGACTAAAACGGCGTCATCTGCAGATGATTGCCATTGGCGGCTCTATCGGCACAGGGCTGTTTCTGGCAATGGGCGGGACAATCAGAGACGCAGGGCCTGGCGGCGCTATGGTTGGCTATGCGATTATGGGTATTGTTGTCTACTGCATGATGACCGCTCTTGGAGAGATGGCCACCAGATATCCCGTCCCGGGCGCTTTCACTGCCTACGCAAACCGCTTTGTTGATAAAGCTTGGGGATTTACCAATGGATGGTCTTATTGGTTTGGCTCGTCTATGACCGTAGCGGCAGAATTAATTGCTGGCGCAATTATAGTAAAATACTGGTTTCCAGGCTCTAACTCCAGCCTTTGGGCGCTGTTATTCCTGACAGTTCTGCTTGCTCTCAATTTATTTACAGTAAAGGGCTTTGGAGAGGGCGAATTCTGGTTCGCAGGAATCAAGGTCGTGGTTACTGTCATATTTTTGATCGTGGGCGTGCTGATGATCATTGGCATTATGAATTCTGGTGAAGACGCAGGCTTCCACAACTGGACGCTTGATGCGGGAGAGGATGGCAAGGCCCCGTTCCTCAACGGTTTTGGAGGCATTGTGGGAATCCTTATGGTTGCTGCGTTTTCCTTCTCTAATACAGAATTGGTCGGACTATCGGCAGCAGAATCAGAAAATCCGAAGGACGACGTACCAAGGGCCATTCGCAGTGTCTTTTGGAGGCTGATGATCTTCTATCTGGGGACTATCTTTGTCGTAGCAACACTGATTCCTTTTACAGAGCCGTCACTTTTAGATGCGGCAGAAGACAATGTCGCTGCTTCACCTTTTACCATCATCTTTAGAAATGCAGGATTTGCTGCTGCTGCTTCGTTGATGAACGCTGTCATTTTGACATCAGTTTTGTCCTGTGGCAATTCGTCCATGTATGCTGCATCTAGAACGATGCAGCACATGGCGGAAAGCGGAGATGCTCCAAAATTTTTTGCAAAAATCAGCAAGAATGGCGTACCGGTAAGATCTGTACTGTTGACTGCTGCTATTGCTGCTACCGCCTTCGTTGCTTCCCTCATCGGAGATGGTGTCGCTTACACAGCAGCTTATTACCTATGCGGAATCGCAGGCGTTTACAACTGGCTTACTATCAGCGTGGCTCATTACAGATTCAGGAAAGGCTGGGTCAAACAGGGGCATACTCTGGACGAGTTGGAATATAAATCGCCGTTCTTTCCTTATGGATCCTGGTTCTGCATCATCATCTGTATTGCTGTTTGCTTTGGCGCCAACTGGTGGGTATTTACTGACTTCAATTGGTTCGACTTCTTGACCTGTTATGCCATCATACCAATTTCTATTCTCATGTTCCTCGTATATAAGAAGAAGAGAGGAAGCGTCTGGGTCAAGTATGAAGATATGGATCTTTCTCAGCCAGAGGATATAGAAGAAGCGAGAAAGCACATGTCCGGTATGGAATAAATAATTTCATTGCAATTGCGCATAGCTAGAAAATCTTTGCCATGCGCAATTGTGCTGAAATAATCAATTATTTAACGTTGGGATTGTCGCACTAAGGCTGATGAGCTAGCGCCAGACCCAGACCTTGTCATTGATGAATCACTTCAAAAGGCGTAAAGTATCCAACAAACAAATACTTTGTGCCATTTTTCGTTAATGTGAGAGACCCAATTTAAAAAATACAGAATTAAGGCTATTTTGGTGCAGTCCATACGTAGGAAAAAGTATCAGCGCGCTAAAACTCACCGGTTGAGAAATTGTCAAGGCAGGCGATTATTCACAATAACTTTTCTTAATCCAGGCAGTGGAAACATCCATAGCGGCGCGGCAGGCTTTTGTTTGATCCAGGGCATTCAGCATGACGAAATCGTGGATCATAGCCTGAAAACGGATGGCGGTAACTGGTACACCGGCACTGCGCAGCTTGCGGGCATAAGCTTCTCCCTCGTCGCGGAGAACATCTGCTTCGCCATTTAAAATCATGGCAGCAGGCAGCCCTTGCAGCTGTTCTACTGTGGCATCTAAAGGGGAGGCGGTAATCTGATTTCTCATTTTGCAGTCGGGCAGATATTGGTTCCAGAACCACTCCATGCCCGCACGATAGAGATAATAACCGATGCCGAATTCTTTATAAGATGACGTATCAAAACAGGCGTCGGTCACAGGATAGTACAGCAGCTGCCTGTTGATACATGGACCCTGACGGAACTTCGCCATGATGGTAAGCGCTGTGGCGATGTTGCCGCCTGCGCTGTCCCCGGCAATTACCAGCTTATTTAAATCTGCGTTTAAGTCCATTCTCTCTAGTAATTCACCCAGACAGCATAGAACAAAGTAACATTGTTCCAGCGCTACAGGATAATGGACTTCCGGGGAACGGGAATATTCAGGGAATACGACGATACTGCCCGTTCTCGCGGCCAGTTCGCGAACTAGCTTTTCATGGGTGTGGAGACTGCCGAAGACCCAGCCCGCGCCATGTATGTATAAGATCACATGTCTTTTTTCCTCACAACTTTCAGGTACGATGAAGTTCACTGGGATTTTGCCATACCTTCCCGTATTTACTTCTGTGGTAAAAATGGAAGAGGGATACATGTCTATGGGCGTATCCTGGACTTTGTCTAAAACTTTTCTTCCTTCTTCTGGCGGAAGTTGGAAGATGAATGGCGGTTTGCTGTTTTCAATACAGACTTCTAGGGCTTCCTTTTCTAAAGAAATTCTTTTTATCATAATGATATCACTCCTATTTCATTTGGCTCCAGATTATTAGGGAGCTTTTGTTATAACATAGGAAATATCGTCTGAAGGACGTATTTCCACGTTTTTTATTGTATGCGCTTTCATCAAAATCTGTTTGCATCATGTGCATCGGTACCCCAAAAATATGTTAAAGTTAGTATCATCAAAAAGGTAGAGAAAGAAATTGCGAAAAGGAGGAGAGGAAAATGGAAGTGAAACACATCTCAGGAGATCCACTGTATATAGAGCAGCAGCTTCAGATTTTGCTGACAGACGGATGGGAAATCATCGATGTTGCAACCAACGTTTATCAGAGCAGTGGCGGACTTCGCACGGAGACTACAGCGTACTTGAAGAAAACTACAGCTTAGAAAATTTCGCTGAATGACAGCGATAACAACAGAAGCAGTCAGCCCTTAGCCAGTCGAACATCGCCTTCAGGCTCGTTCTCTTGGAGGGTGGTTGCATAAGGTCTCCCCAACAATTTGTTTCACAAATTGGGGCGAGAACCATTAAGGAGGAAACATGGAAAAAGATATGAGAATGCAGCCCATCATGCTTCCAAAATACAGATATGACGAAGTGAATCTAAAATATAAAGAAGCAAAGGCGGAAATTGAGAAGCTGAAAGCTTTGATGGAGGCAAAGGACAGTGAAATCAAAGTCCTTCGCAGAGAGCTAACGCAGCTTCGGGAAAATTTTGACCATGCACTCATGGACTTACAGGTAAAGGAGACATTTGTGGAAGGCGGTATCGTCAAAGAGCAGTACGAAGCCATCATTCCAAAGATGACCTGCAAAAACACAGAAAAAATTGCACTGGCAAAAGCCATCGTGCAGCTAATCAAAGATCAACAGAAAGAAAGAGGTAATTAAAAATGGCAATCAGTACAACAGGAACATATTTAACAGTCAAAGGCGAAGGTTTATCAAGTGATATCAAAGTTTACATCAAATCCTTCCCGGATCTGGGCGCAGCACCGGCGGCAATTGAAGTGACCACTCTGGCAGACGAAGCGCAGGTTTTCATCCCGGGCAAAAAGGGCATGGCTGCCATGGAATTCGTGGCCAACTATGACGCAGCGGTCTTTGCTGATTTGACGGCAGCAGAAGGCAAGGAACTGACTTATACACTGAACATCGGAGCTGATAATTACGAGTTTCGCGGACAGCATACGGCAATTATCGTAGCCGGTGCTCTCAATGCGGCAGTTGACATGAAAGTGGTGGCAATTCCTTCCTCAAGGGTAGCAAAAGCAGTTGCACCATCCGCTTAAGGGATAAAACAATTACATTGACAGGCGGAGGCGGCATTTGGCCGCCTTTGCCTTATTAAAAAAGGAGTAGAAGAATGATTATTAATGATAGAGAATATGTATTGCCTGAACTTGATTTTAACGCCATGTGCCAGTTGGAAGACATGGGTATCGCTTTGACCGATATGGACAAAAAAGTGCTGACAACAGTTAGAGGGTTTTTGGCTTTGGCGATGAACGGCGATGATCAGCGTGCTGGTAAAGAACTGGAAGCACATCTGTCAAAAGGAGGCTCTCTGGATCAGATGCTTCAGGAAATCAACAAGGCGGTAGAGGGCAGCGGTTTTTTTCGAGGGCTCAGCCAGAGCACGCAGAAGAGCAATGGATAGAGCCAGAAAACGCAGGAAGACGCGAACCAGTCTTTGACAGTATAAGACAGCTCATAGAGGACTCTTACCTTCCGATGGCGCTGAGAATGGGTGTGGACTATTGTCTGTTCTGGCAGTTGAACCCCAGAAAGTTGCAGCCTTTTGTCAAAGCCTATCAGGCGGAGCAAAAGGAACAGCTTGAGCGGGCAAATTATGCAGCATGGCTCAGCGGCATCTACGTGACCCACGCTGTCGCTGCATCTCTGGGTGAAAACGCCAGATATCCGGAAAAGCCCATTGATCTTTATGAGACAGAGGACGATCTGGAGAGTCGGAAAGCACAGGAAGCAGAACTGTTTTCTGCCTATGTGGACATGTTCAACAAAAACTTTGATGCAGATAGGTGATGGATAGGGCTTCACTGTTCTGCCCGGGAACGACTCCTGATTTTGTCATGGCGTTACGCGAAACCTTTAGAATAGCATCAAAAAACCTAACTTTCTTATAAAAAATGCCTGCCGCATACCCCTGTTCTCTATATGCTGGCGAAAGATTCTCTTTACAAGAGCTTATGGACATTTTCAAAAACGCATCGAAAAGGAAGCATCAGTCATTAAACTGGTGCTTTTTAAATGGGGATAAGAGAATGAGGCGTGGCAGTATTACCAAAATCTATCGTAACAGTTTTGGAACGTGTGCGGTTCATAAGAAAATCACAGAGCTTTCAGTGATACGACACAGTTAGGAGGCTAAACCACTTGCCTGAAACTTTATAACAAGGTAAAATATAAATAGAAGCGAGGAGGGGAATTTTTATGAGTGATGATAAGAAGACAGAGAAGAAGATAGCAAAAAGGAGAGAAGACATTCTTTTTTGGTTGAAGGCAGCAGAAAAATATGCAAATCAATATAAGCAGGCTACTGATGAAAAAAAGAGAGCAAAGTGTGGAAAGAGTTTGCAGAGTGCAAAGGAAAGCATACAGTTTGCAGTCAACGCAGTCATTGACCTTGGAGGCAGTATTGATGATATCCCAGAAACCCTGTCCAGGGAGCGACTTGAAATTTGGAATGAAATGTTTGGGAATGCAGATTCTGATGATATTGCCATTGATAAAGAGATTCGGCGGATCAAAAAGTTGCTCAACGAGGATTTAAAAGAGGCTATGGAAAAGTACGCCTATGACCCGGAGGAGCCAATTGAAGAGAAAAGGAAGAACAAACTTTTCTATCAAGAGCACGCCATTGGACTAACGCTTAAGCATAGCAGCCGAAAGACAATGGCATCGGGAACGCCAAATAAGGCATACAATGACTGCTGGAACTATGACAGGGATTATGAAACTACGAAGGATAAGTATTTTTCTAAGGAAGAACAGGATTTAATCATAAACTGTCTGCGTTCCCACCAGGAAGAGGCGGCATACCTTTCAGAGAAACGTGCATGGATGGGAAGATTAGGAGAATCCTTATGCAAGACTGCAGAGAAGATCGGCGAGTGGGGGGACATCACGTCAGCCAGGGTACTAGCACAGGGACTGAGCAAGGAGATATTCCAGCAAACAGTAACTGAAATCGAAGGGAAACTTCCGAAAGACGAACTGAAGAAACGGGCGGATGAGATGACAAGGAGATATATTCGGTTCATATCTGACACACAGGAACTGGAGGAAGCAATGATACAAGAAAAGGAAAGTGAGATTGAGGCTGAGAAACTGCTGGCTGAACTGAGAGGTTCGACTGAAGGCGCACAGATGCTGCTATCGGGAAGAGAACGCAGACAGGTAGAACAATGGATGGAGATTGCAGAAAGCGAGGTGGAAGGGCAGAACATCCTGGCCTACGAACTTCTGTGTGAGAAGCTGGGGAAGGAAAGAGCAAAGTTCATCTTACTCTGCAAAGCTGACCCGGATCTGGAGACGAGGAAAGAAGCCTTGACTTCATACAGTTTTGAGGAATTGGGGCTGTAAAGAACTAACAATAGAATGAAAATATGGACAGAAGCATCAGCAATAGTACTGATGCTTTTTTTATGGAAATAAAGGAGGTGGGGCCTATGAGAGTTAAACAATAAAAGAAATTGTAACTGGATAAATATGAAAGGAGTTAAAATGAAAGATAATGTTAAAGCACTTTCACAAGGGCTAATAGACATAGGAGGAAGTCTAAGTGAAATTACGAAAGCAGCATCAGAAGCATCAGAAGGCTTAGCAGGAACTTTGGAGATAATTAGCAGTGTAATCGCTGAATTACCGAATATAAAAGATGCGGCACATGATGTAAGGAAAACATTTAGAGATATGAACCTGATTATAGGTGATAGTGAGTTTATAGAAAACTTCGCAAAAAGTGTAACCACCAATGTGGGGAAAATAGGTGAATCATTAACTGACTTTAAAGCGAGTGGCTTTAATGTAAAAGACACAATAGCAGCTCTCTGCGATTCTGGGCGCGAAAAGTTTAATGGTTTATTACAAGGAGTAAAAAAATTCGGAGAAGGTGCAAAAGATCACTTTTCTAACCTCAAAGACACCATCTCTAACTTCAGCTTCTCTGACCTAAAGGAAAAAATAAAAAACCTCCCTCAGACCATGAGTGAAGCCATGGGCAAACTGGGTAACACCCTTTCCACCCATGCAGGTTCTATCGGCTCAACAGCAGGAAAGCTCTTGTCCGGCGGCCTCATTGCAGGTGTCGCCCTGGCTGCGGCAGCTTTAGTCGGACTGGTGGCAGCCTTCAAGCATCTGATGGAGTCCAACGAAGAATTCAGAGAAAAGATAGAGACGGCGTGGTCAAAGGTGACGGAGGCCTTCGAGCCGGTCATCGAAGCCTTTGGCAGACTGAAGGAAGCACTCTTTGGAGAGGACAGCGGTGAGACGCCGCCTTTGGTCGATGCCATTTTGGAAGGCGCCCTCAACATCATAGACTGTATAGCCGAAGCGGCGGAACTGATCTCAGAAATCGTGTCCGGCGTTTTTGATTTTTTGACAGAACTATGGATGGAACACGGCGAAGCTATCTCGGAATTTATATCCGGAACCATAGAGACCATAACCGAAATTATCAGCGGCATTATCGACATCGTCAGCGGTATCATCGATGTCATCGTCGGCTTCTTCACAGGAGACGGCAATCGGATTTCCAGCGGCGTCAGCGAGATGTGGGACGGCGTTACCGCCATCTTCTCCGCAGCTTGGGACATCATCAAAGAGATTTTTTCCGTAGTGGTGGATTTCTTTGCTGGTATATGGAGCGGCATCAAAGAAGCCTTTGCCAGCGCGGCAGAGTGGTTCGGCAAAATTTTCCGTTCCGCATGGAAAGGCATTTCTAATGCCTTCGAAGCAGCGGTGGACTTCTTCAGCGGCATCTGGAAGGGAATTTCCAAGGTGTTCAGCAGTGTCAGCAGCTTCTTTAAATCGAGATTCTCGGCGGCATGGACGGCGGTCAAAAACGTCTTTTCAGGCGTGGGCAGCTTTTTCAGCGGCATCTGGAGTACCATCAAAAAGACCTTCACCAACATCGGAACCAGCATCGGCAACGCCATCGGCGGCGCATTCAAGAAGGTGGTCAATTCCATCATCGGCTTTGCCCAGAATACCATCAACGGCTTTATCAGCGCCATCAACGGGGCCATCAAACTGATCAACAAGATACCGGGCGTTACAATCGGACTCATATCAAAACTGAGCATTCCTCGCCTGGCAGCAGGAGGTCTGGTAGATGCAGGGCAGATGTTTGTAGCCAGAGAAGCGGGTCCCGAGCTGGTGGGCAGCTTTGGCAGCAGAGCCGCTGTCATGAACAACGATCAGATCGTGACCTCCGTATCCAAAGGCGTATACGAAGCCGTCAAAGCCGCCATGTCAGGCAGCGACGGAAACTACACCTTCAATATTGTCAACAAGCTGGACGGCAGAGAAATCGGCAGACAGGTTGTTAACTATCACAACGGCATTGTAAAGCAGACCGGGGCTTCACCGCTGCTGGTGTAAAGGAGGAAACTATGAATATTTTAAGAATGAGAAAAATCGGAGCTGACCAATGGACAGAGGTGGAAAACCCTATGTCCCTGCAGTGGAGCCTGAGCGACCTCGACAGTGAGGACGGCAACGGCAGAAACCAGATGGGAGAAACTTTCAAGGACAGAATCACGCAGAAAAGACAATTGAGCTGCACCTGGGCGGCCATGGAAGGAGAGAAGATGAAAACCCTTCTCTCCTGCCTCAACGACAATTTCTTTGAACTGGAGTACCCAGATGCGCTGACCGGAAAACGAGAGGCTTCTGTCTTCTACGTCTCATCAAAGCAGACGCCTATGTACCGCTTTGATCCGAAATCTGATCAGTGGCTGTGGACCGGGCTGTCGGCCACACTGGTAGAAAGGTAAGGTGGACCCATGCAGAACGTAACACAAAAATATCAGGAAGCAATTCAGTCCTACGATAGAAAGTTTCTCATCAAAGCGGTTTTCTGCCAGCCCATTGTTGGGGCGGCGCCTGACGAGACGGGGCAGCGGCCAGTGCAGGAGGTGGCCGTTTTGACCGGCGCGGACAATTTGGTGTCCATGACCTTGGAAGAGGCCGCAGCGGCAGATGACCGCATTTCCATGGGAAGCTTTTGTTCGACTAAGCTGACAGCAGAACTGATTGACGCGCCGAAGAATATCGACTATGACAATGTGATGATCAAAGCCTACAGCGGCCTTTTGATTGAAGAGGAAATCTACGAGTATGTACCTCTTGGAACCTTCTATATCACAGAAGTCAATACCAAGAATGACTATAAGAACTTGACCCTGACAGCTTATGACGGTGCCTGCCTTCTGGAAGAGCCTTTTGCCATAGACGAGGGGTATCCCATGTCCATTGAAGAGCTGGTGGTGAAAATTGCGGTAGACAAAGCGCTTTCGCTCCACCCAGACAACGTGTATAAGGAATACCTTCTTCCAGCCTTTAAAGAGGGTTATAGTTGTAGGCAGATGCTGGGCTTTGCTGCCGGGCTGATGGGCTGCAATGTGAGATTTGACCGGCTTGGAAGACTGCAGTTCTACTGGTATCAAGAGACTGGGACAGAGATGGTCATAGATCGCCAGAACCAGTATCTCCATGAATTCATCCCTTCCACCGTAAATCCAGTTACGGTGACTTCCCTGATCTGCTCAGATGGGGAGAGAACCTATACCAGAGGCAAAGGAACCAGCGGATTGGAACTGTCCTTTGAGAACCCATATATAACCGAAACCTTTATGGAAACGATTTGGCAGGAGAGAGTAGCCGATATGGATACGGCAGAGACGATCACAACCTTGCAGGTGGCTTACAGCGGCGCACCGGATACAGAACATATTTTGACCGGAACCTATAACCAATCTCTAACAGCCTTTCGCTGTACAGATCTGTCAAACGTCCATCCTGGCACGCTGATGGAGATGACCTATGAACTGGACCAGATATCGTACAGCAGAAACATTATGGCGGAAAGTGTCGATGAGGAAAAAAGTCAGTTTACCTTTATCTTAGAAGAAACCGATGAGGGACAAGAGGAGGAGCTGGCTCTGCCAGAAGATTTGACTGCCCGGTTTACCATCACAAGACAGTGGCTGGTCACCGCCGGGGATCTCGCCTCCATCGAGAAAAACGATCTTCTGAAAGTTTCCGGTCAGGGTGTGCTCATCGTCTCTATGATAGACAGAGAGGCGGGAGAACTCTATCTGACCGATACCTCTGCAGAGCCGATTTACGGCATGGCCGGCGGCACGGAAATGACATTGATAAAGCAGGAAGTTAACGACTACAGAATCCATTATCTCCCGGGAGAACTGAAGTGGCGGGGAAACCCGGCTTTGGAAGCAGGGGATATCGTCATGGCAGAGAAGGCCGACGGCAGCAGTGAAAGCTTCTACATTATGACACAGAACCTGCGTCTCAGCGGAGGCCTCAGCAGCCAGCTTGCAGCAAAGGGAGAAAACGAGACTTCGTCCAACTTTTCTTCTGCTGGAGACGGACCGACAGACAAGAAGCTGACAAGGGTCTACACCTCTCTGCAGGAAACGATCCTCAAGGCGACCAACCGAATCACAGGGCAGAACGGCGGCCACGTGGTAATCAACGAAAATGACAGCGGTCCGGCGGAAATTTTGATCATGGATACCGATGATATCAGAACTGCCAAGAAGGTCTGGAGATGGAACCAGGGCGGTCTGGGTTACAGCAGCAACGGTTATAGCGGACCTTACGGCACAGCGGTAACCCAGGATGGAGAAATCGTCGGGTCCTACATCCAGGCGGAAAGTATCGCCGGCAGCAAACTGAAAATCGACAGTCAGATCATTGAAAAGATTGTCACCGGCATCAACGCAGGTGAACAGAAAATCAACTCAGCCTCCCTGGACATCGACAGCGAGGATATTTCAGAGGCTATCAAAATGCAGGTCAGCCAGAGCGGCGGCACCAACAAAATCTGCAACTCTGTGGGCGCTTATGACCTGCAGGGCTGGATTTGTTCTGGAGAAGTCAAGAGACTCAATGGAGAGGATCAGAAGATTAATTTGATCTCAGGCCGAGCATTTTCCCTATCTGCGGGGACCACTTTGGAATCGGACATGTCAGCAGCACCAATCAGATTGACGGCAGGTCTCTCCTATACATTATCCGCGGTAATCAAGCACAACGACTGTTACGGCAGTCTGCAGCTGATCAGCGGCTCTGGAACGATCCTGACACAGATTGACGCAGGAGGCAGCGGTGAAGGCTGGCAGAAATACGAGAGCTCTTTTGCCGTAACGGAGAGTGATATTGCAGGGCTGTTTACTATAAAACTGACCTCGGAAAACGGCAGTTTTGTCGTAGGCGATCTTCTGCTCAACGAAGGAAGCCAGACCACCTGGTCGGCTTATCCGGGAGAAGTGGATTCCACAACCCTGACCATGTCTCAGTTCGGCATCACCATCAGACAGGAGAATGCCCAGACCAAGACAGTCATCGATTCTGCTGGAACCAGAGTGATCAACATTGAAAATGAGGATACCGATCAGACAGAGGATGTGGCTGCAGAGTATACCAAGGACGGGGTAGAGGCCAAGTCCCTGATCGCCAGAGAACAGATTGCGGCGGGGAGAGTGAGAATGATTTCATTAAGTGACAAGCAGATGGCTGCTTGGATTATCAATAGCGATTCGGAGGTGGATTTATAATGGCAAGTGGAACAATTACACTGGATACGCCCAAATCAACGGTGGCAGGTTACATCAAATGGTCCAGTGAAGCCAGTTCGGCGACAAACAACTATTCCCTGGTCAGCGCATACGTTTATCTGAAAAAAACTGATGGATATACGTCCTGGGGGGATTTTTCGGGAAAGCTGACCATAAACGGAACCAGCTACAGTTTCAGTAAAAATGCGACCTTAGGTTCCTCTTATGTGCTGATGACTTCGAAGACGGGGATCAAAGTGAATCACGACAGTGATGGAACGAAAAAAATCACCATCAGCACATCTTTTAAAAACACAGGAACTACCATTGCTGGTACGTATTCGGCCAGCAAGACGGTGACTCTGGACACCATAAAAAGGCTGTCTTACATATCCGGTTCTGTGGACATCACGGCGGGTCTTCCTTTTACAGTAAATATCAATAGGTATTCTACGGGGTATGTCCACGATATCGCCATCAAAGTGGGAGGTAATGTAATCAGAGAGGCGAAAGGCTATGGAGAGAAGGTGACCTTCTCTTCGGAGAGCTATCAGAGCAGTATCTTTACTGCTCTGGACGGCAGTCTGTCTAAGGCCTGCACCATCGTTCTGACTACCAGGTCGGGGGATACGGTAATCGGGAGTAATTCTTATTCCGGTACCATTACGGCGGCATCTCCCGGGCAGCTGATGCTGTCCCAGTCGTCAGTTTTCATCGGCGGGAGCCAGGGCGTTGCTGTAGAAAAGCCGTCAGACCTCTATACTTATTCGGCAGCGTACCAATTTGCCGAACTGACAGGTTCTGTTTCATTGATTTCGTCTGCGGGCGTGCTGCCTGTAGGGGAAAACTTTGCCGCGAACATGCCTGGTCATGTCAATGAAGCGTCCTGCCTGGTGACTATGACGGCAAGCTACGCGGGCATTGCAGTGGGACAGCCTATGGTGATGGAATTTACGGTCAGACTGCCGGACAGCTACAGAGTGGTCTCTTTTGATGGAAATAATGTCGTATGCTCTTTCCTGGACACAGCGCTTACGGGAAGCCGCGCAAAGTTCATCAATGGGGCGGGTACGCTGCGTCTTACTATTCCAGCGGCGTCAAAGGCTGCGGCCCTGTATCAGGCGTCCATCGTAAAATATCAGGTGACCATGGGGGAACAATCTAATGAGTTGACTGAAATCCCCGTTTCTGGCGATTTGGTACTAGAATTGACCGGCGGTACGGGAAAGACTATCGAGCTGCTGATTATGGACAGCCGCGGAAATACGAAACTGTGTACCTATACCATCAGCGATGAGAACTATATCGACTACACATCTTTAAAGGTGGCGGAGTGTCGCATTTACCGTGAAAATGGTTTTGACACTGCAGTGAAGCTGCATGTGAAGGGCTCAGCCTGGAATGGGAATTTTGGCGTGCAGTCCAACTCACTGAAAATTACTTACACAGTAAAAAAATCCGGCTCCAGTACCGTATACGGTCCTTTTACTTTGAGCAATATTCCCATCGCTTCTGATGGAACCTTTGAACGAGCTGCAGATTTGGACTCGGGTACTGCAGGTGGTTTTGACACCGATGCGGCTTATGAAATCCACGCCCAGGTCAGTGACTGTGTGAAATCTTATATGACGGACGTAGTGGTCAACTCTGGCATGATTGGCATGTACCTGAAACGAAATCATGATAACTATCACGTGGGCATCAATTGCAAACCCGACGCGTCGGAGCTTGATATCGCCAGCGAGAAAGCGGGCCTGTCGGTGAAAGGAGGGCTGGAGCTGATCAGCGCAGGGGATCAAGTTTCTGGAATCTACACCGACACTTCCGGCAGACTTTGCGTGGAGCCGGCTCTGAGCAGTCTGATTTTGTCGGGAAGTCTGCAGATGCCTGACGGCAGCCCCATCACTGTAGGCGCAGGCAGGGTGCCGGTAGTAACGCAGCAGGGCAGCAACTTTGTGGAGATGAGCCTGGGAACCTATATACTGCGGATGAACTGGGGAACCATCACCATCAAAGTGACAGAAACTGGTACGCCTGTGGCTACAGCCCTGTCTTACAAATCCAATTTCTTTACGGAAGCGCCATTCGTCACGGTAACGCCGAGAACCGGCGTCATCGGTTCTGTCGTAAAAGGGGTTTCTTTCAACAACAATACAGCGGACGGCTGTGACATTTTTGTCAACCGTACCAACACAACGGCTTTCTCCGTCATATGGAAAGCCATCAGTATCACAACAAATTAAGACTTATGGAGGTATGAAGATGTATTATAAATTAGACGATAACAACTACCTCTGTGCATTTTCCTTTGATACAGTGCTCCCTGGAGGAGTGCTGTATCGGGGTCGAGTGCCAGAGGATTTTAATGAGGAGAATTTTGACTGCTGGAAAATCGAAGAGGACACATTGACCTTTGATGGGGGCAGACAGCGCGCGCTGAGCGAAGAGGCTGCTGACAGGGAAGAGCTGGCAGGATTGTTGACATGGTTCAGCTGGTATGACAGGCAGGTCATGGAATACCAGCGCTGCAGCCGTTTAGGCCAGGCTTACGACAGAGAAATCAACAAGCTGGATCAAGAGGCGATAGAAAAGCAGCTGCGTATCAGAGCCCTGAGAGAAAGGAGTGGAATCGATGCTGACCAATAAACAGATGCAGAAAAATTTAAAATATTATAAAAGCTATTACACAGGAGAAATTGACGGCATCGTAGGACCTCTGACGAAGACAGCGGTAAGGAAGTTTCAGAAGGAGTACGGACTGACGCAGGACGGCATTTACGGCACAAAGACCGATGGGAAGCTGGTATCTGTAGTAAAGCAGTGTCAGAAAGCGGCGGGTACGACAGCGGACGGCATCATCGGCCCCAATACCATCAGTGCAGTCAAGCGTTTTCAAAAGAAAAAGGGGCTGACGGCGGACGGCATCATCGGTACGCAGACTCTGCAGAAGATGAACTTATCCGCAGTGCCGCAGCCTGACGCTGAAGTGAACTGGAATAAAGTGCAATATTTCAAGAAGGCGGAGTTCAAATGCGACTGCAACGGCAAATATTGCGATGGCTATCCAGCCCGAATAGATGCGGACCTGGTTGCGCTTTTAGAGAAAACCAGGGCGCATTATGGAAAAGCGATGCAGATTACCTCGGGTCTCCGCTGTAAAAAACGAAACGCCGAGCTTGCAGGCTCTTCACCTGTTTCGAAGCATCTGGAAGGGAAGGCCGCTGATGTGTGGATTGTGGGCACGTCAGCAAATAACAATGAGCTGGTCCATTGGTTCCAGACGCAATCGGAAGTCAATTACTCCTATACGGGTTTTGGCGCAGTTCACGTGGATGTAAAATAAGCATGGGTGAGACAAAGCTGATTGTGGATTGAAGCAGGCGTCCAGCGATTTCAGGGAGAGAGTCCGCAACCGACCAGGTTCGCAATAAATGTCCCGTACATTTTTTCTGCCGTGCCCAGTTGCGGACTGTTTGACAGCTGAACCCGCCTTAGGCAGTCCGCAATCGACCAGGTTCGCAATAAATGTCCCGTACATTTTTTCTAAAATGTCGATCTGCGGACTGTCTGACAGCTGACCCCGCCTTAGGGAGTCCGCAACCGACCAGGTTCGCAATAAATGTCCCGTACATTTTTTCTAGAGTGTCGATTTGCGGACTGTCTGACAGCTGACCCCGCCTTAGAGAGTCCGCAACCGACCAGGTTCACAATAAATGTCCCGAACATTTTTTCTAAAGTGTCGATTTGCGGACTGCCTGACAGCTGATCCCGCCTTAGGGAGTCCGCAACCGACCAGGTTCACAATAAATGTCCCGTACATTTTTTCGAAAGTGTCAATCTGCGGACTGTCTGACAGCTGACCCCGCCTTAGGCAGTCCGCAACCGACCAGGTTCGCAATAAATGTCGCGTACATTTTTTCTAGAGTGTCGATCTGCGGACTGCCTGACAGCTGCCCCCGCCTTAGGGAGTCCGCAACCGATCAGGTTCGCAATAAATGTCCCGTACATTTTTTCTAAAGTGTCGATCTGCGGACTGCCTGACAGCTGCCCCCGCCTTAGGGAGTCCGCAACCGACCAGGTTCGCAATAAATGTCGCGTACATTTTTTCTAAAGTGTCGATCTGCGGACTACAATACCCCTCGAGCGGGGAAACAGTCCGCGCATGGATGCGTCGCAAAAAGTCTGGGATAAAAGCATACATCTTTTCAGCATGAAATATTCAATAAATAACTTGAAACCGACTGCATTTTATCGCATAATAGTAATATTAGGCCACGTATCGAACGAATCCTAAAATCCAAAGGAATAGGAGATTTTACATATGCCAATTAAAGTACCAAATAATTTGCCGGCAGTGAAAACGCTGACAGAAGAGAACGTATTCGTGATGACGGATACCCGGGCCATGACCCAGGATATCAGACCCCTTCAGATTTTGATTTTGAACCTGATGCCCACCAAAATTGACACAGAAACCCAGCTGACCAGACTGTTGGGAAATACACCCCTGCAGGTGGAGCTGGAGTTGCTGCAAGTCAGCAGCCACAAATCGAAAAACACTTCAGAAGAGCATATGATTGCTTTTTATAAGACCTTCGATCAAATTAAACACAAATTCTATGACGGCTTGATCATCACCGGTGCACCAGTAGAGCTGATGGAGTTTGAAGAGGTGGAATACTGGGATGAACTATGTGAAATTATGGAATGGTCCAAGCGTCACGTTCACAGCACCTTTCATATCTGCTGGGGCGCTCAGGCAGGACTGTACTATCATTACGGCATTCAGAAAAGAACACTAGCGAAGAAGCTTTCCGGTGTATATAAGCATACTTTGGATTACAAGAAGGGCATGCTGTTTCGCGGTTTTGATGATGAATTCTATGTGCCTCATTCGAGAAATACCACAGTCGACCGCGAAGACGTAGAAGCGGTGACAGAACTGAAGATTATCGCCAGTTCAGAAGCCGCGGGCATCTACGCCATCAAAAGTGAGAACGACCGACAGATTTTTATCATGGGACATTCCGAATACGATGCAGATACACTGCAGAAAGAGTATCTGCGCGACAAGAATGCAGGGTTAAATCCTGAAATTCCCTGCAACTATTTCCCTGATGATGACGACAGCCAGGAACCTGTAGTCAAGTGGAGATCATCGGCTAATTTGCTGTACTGCAATTGGCTCAACTACTTTGTATACCAGACGACGACTTACGACATCAACCAGATTGCGGAGGAAAGTCATGCAGATATATTCCAAGACGATATCAACATCAAAGTAGCCAAATTCGGCGGCACTTCTCTGGCAGATGCGGAACAATTTAAGAAATGTGCCGACATCATCAAAGCGGAACCGGAACGGAAGTACATCGTTGTCTCTGCGCCTGGAAAAAGGACCAAGGATGATGACAAGGTGACCGACCTTCTGATTGCTTGTGCCGAGAGGGTCGAAGCGGAAGCAGAGGAACTGCTGCTGAAGATTCAAGCCAGGTACAAGGCTATGGTGCGCCGTCTCAATGTAGCAGTAGATATTGACGCGGAGTTTGCGCAGATCATGGATGCCTTGACTGATTCATCAAAAAAAGACTATGTCATCAGCCGCGGTGAGTATCTCAATGCCAAAATTTTGGCTGCCTACGTGGGATTTGACTTTATAGATGCTTTTGGATCCATCTACTTGGATAAAGAAGGCAAGTTTGACGAGGCTACGACCAGGGAAGTCCTAGGCGGGTTGATGGCTGAGCACCCGTATGCCGTCATTCCGGGTTTTTATGGGACGACGCCAGAGGGCAGTATCAAAACCTTTTCCAGAGGGGGCTCTGATATTACCGGCGCCATCGTTGCAGCTGTTGCAGGCGCGGATATCTACGAAAATTGGACAGACGTATCGGGACTGCTCATGGCCGATCCGAGAATTGTAGATCATCCTCTCAGCGTACCGGTCATCACATACAAGGAACTCAGAGAACTAGCCTACATGGGCGCGGCAGTTCTGCATGAGGATACGATTTTCCCTGTCATCAAGCTGGAAATTCCAATCAACATCAGAAATACTAACGAGCCTGAGAATAACGGGACTCTGATTGTAAAAAATGCAGACTACTATCAATCGAATCTCTCGATTTCCGGCATTTCTGGAAAGACAGGCTATACCACTATCGTTGTAGAAAAAGATAAGCTGAATGAGAACCCACAGATCAGGGCTGACCTTCTGGATATTTTTGCAACGAGGGGCATTACCATCAAAAACATCCTTTCCGGCATCGATTCCCTGAACATTATCGTGCACGAGTCTGATGTGAAAAAATGTGAAAAAGAATTAACGGCAGAAATAGAATTAAAGATAAAACCGAATCGGTTAGCTGTTACCCATGACATCGCTATGATTGCTATCGTGGGAAGAGAACTGGGCACTTCACCAGCCATCGCCGTAAAGGTATTGGGCGCACTGGCCAATAGGAAAATCAATATTAACCTGATCGACCACGGTTCAGAAAAAATCAACATGCTCATCGGCGTTGACGGTGCCGACTATATCCCGGCGATCCAAGCCATCTATACTGAGTTTACAAGCATGTAAGTGCGAAATCTGCCCGAAATGTCTGTTTTTTGGTTACTTTTGGGCATTTTTATCAAAATAGGAAAGTTTTTTTTCTGTTTTTGATTACAAAAAGGAACATTTCATAAAAAGGAAAACTATATAATAAGTTGCTATTGCATAAAAAGACGGTTTTTTAGCGCAAATTTGAGTGCTTGCCTCAGCAGATTTCCCCGAAAAAGACCTTTTAGAAGCAAAATCTGCCCGAAACGCCTGATTTTTGGTCACTTTCGGGCACTTTTTATGATTTGAAGAATAAGGAGAAAAAATGATTATCAAAAAAGCAATTTTACATATTTTAGATTTTAACTCCGACGTCTGTGTTTTCTCACAAAAGGAACTTGACATCGCAGATTATGGAACGGGGGAATTTATAGAAAAGCATCTGACAAAGATTGTAGAGGATTCAGCTAAGAAAGAGGGAGAATTTCTGGAATACAGCGTCTTTAGACAGAGCTTGGAAAGGTACGCCAGCGGCGGTATTGACTTTACCGAGTTTTCTACTGCGGCAGCTACTTTGCTCTACGACCAGATTTCGCAGTCTGACGAACCGGAGTCCATGGATTTCCTGGTCTGTCAGTTCACCGATGAGAATGACGAATACATCGGTCTGCTGCTGCTTCCTAATAAGACCGCCTACACCCATCAGGTGGAAAGCGGGGACGAGGGCGTAGCCAACAAGATTATCAGATACTTTACGCTTCTGCCAAACACCAGCCAGAAGATTTCCTGTTATGCAATCGTCAGTATGAAAGACTACAAGGTCTCTCTCTGTGACAAGAAGAGAGAAATCAACGGCGAAGCCATACAGGTCCTGCCTGATAAGGTGCTGCAGTGTACTTTCCAGCCCTCTGCCAGGGAGACTGTACAGATGATCAAGAAAATTACCAGCGAGGTGGCAGATGAATACGGCGCCAACTCCGCCATCGCGGTATCTCGCGCAAAGAACTGCATCATCGAGAATTCGGAGCAAAGCGTACCCTTTACGCCCTCCGATCTCTGTGAAGAGGTTTTCTATGATAACGAGGTCATGAAAAAAACATTTAAACAGAAGGCCATGGAGGTGGACATCCCCGCCAAAATCAGTGTGGAAAACCCCAAGGTGGTCAAAAGCATCCGAAGCCACAAGATTAAAACCGACACAGGCATCGAGATCAAAATCCCCACTGACTATCTGGAAAACAGCAAGTATGTGGAGTTTATCAACAACCCCGATGGAACCATCTCCATCCAACTGAAAAATATAGGAAAGATTGTGAACAGATAAATGATTTTGAACACAGGAAACAGAACAGACATACCAGCTTACTACAGTAAGTGGTTTTACAACAGAATCAGAGAAGGCTTTGTCTTTGCGCGCAACCCTTATAACCAGCAGCAGGTGACCAGATATCTGCTGGATCCGGAGGTGATCGACTGCATCAGTTTTTGTACGAAAAATCCAGCGCCTATGCTGCCGGGACTGGCGCATCTTTCTGCTTTCAGGCAGTTTTGGGCAGTGACCATCACCCCTTATGGACGGGATATCGAACCTCACGTACCGGCCAAGGAAGTGGTGATGGAAAGCTTTTGCCGTTTGTCAGAGAAGGTGGGACCGAGCCGAATCAGTTGGCGTTATGATCCGATTTTTATTACGGAAAAATACTCCCTGGAGTTTCATCTGAAGACCTTTGCGGAGATGACGGCAGCACTGGCAGGCTATACGGACCACTGCGTCATCAGCTTTCTCGATCTCTATGATAAGACAAAGCGGAATTTCCCAGAAGGACGCAGTGTCAATCGTCAGGAGCGCCTTGCCATCGGACAAGGTTTTGCTGAAATTGCGGCAGCCCACGGGATGAGGGTTAAAACCTGTGCAGAGGGCAGGGAGCTGGAGGTCTTCGGCGTAGATGCTGGCGGCTGCCAGTCCCAGGAGGTGTTGGAGCGTGCCATCGGCCTGCCTTTGATCGTGCCGGGCGCTGCCATGACCCGCGGCGAGTGCAGCTGCGTGCTGGGCAGCGACATCGGAGCGTACAATACCTGTGGCCACGGCTGCTTGTATTGCTATGCTAATTATGATCAGGATACAGTGGAATCTAACATGAACAAGCATGATCCCTTTTCGCCGTTTTTGATTGGAGACTTTATGGACGGCGACATCATCAAAGCTGCAGAACAGGAAAGCTGGATACAGAGACAGGTGACTTTTGATTTTCTATAGAGCCCTGAGGATATATCACCAAATATTCTAAAAATTTCAAAAAAATACTTGATTTTTGTGGAGAATATGCTATACTCTACTTAAAGAAAGCGATAAAGCAAACGTAGCAAAGAGAAAGCGACGAAGCAGGTTCGCTGGATTAGAAGTTATTGCAAATCGTAATGGAAGGGGTGAGACCACCAGAAGTGTTTGAACAGCAGAATAGATAGTACCAATTGCGTATTGTAGGGCTTATGGTTATCCGAATGGAAAGCAAGAGCCAGGGAAATAATAATAAGCAATTGGTACTATCTTTTTTTGTGTCCGTAATACCTTGACAAATTCTTAAGATTTTCTTAGGTTTTCGTCATATAGTTGCAAAGAGCGCTCTCCTGCTATATAATGTTTAAAGAAATTAGCGATATTTGGGTAGGGGCATTATGCAGATTAGGACTGATAAATTTAGCGAGTGGTATCGAGCGCATATGGAGAAGTTTATTCCAAGCTATGCGTTCTTTTCTTTGATTGCATGCTTTGCAGTCAATTGTCTGGTTTACTGGGCAACGCAGCTTTTGGCATCAGGAATGTATCATTATGATTTGACGACGACTTTTGACCAAATGGTTCCATTTGTACCGCAGTGGGTTTCCATCTATATTCTCAGTTACCCCTTTTGGGTCTTCAGTTACGCCTTGACGTCAAAACATAATTCAAAAGAATTTTGGTACCGCTTTGTTTTTGCCGATATCTTGGCAAGAGTTGTCTGCGGCGTGATCTTTGTAGCGTTTCCGACTACCAATCTCAGACCGGAAACTGCAGGAGATGGGCTTTTGGACCTGGCGATGGACTTCATTTATTTTATGGATGAACCCTACAACCTGTTTCCTTCGATTCACTGTCTTGCCAGCCTGATGTGTTATCTCGGAATCAGAAAATGTGATGATATCCCCAGGTGGTATAAAGCGGCGACGCTGTTATTTGCAATCTTGATCTTTGCTTCTACGCAATTCACGAAACAGCATTATATCGTAGATGTTGTCGGTGGTGTCGCAATTGCACTGATTTGTTTTGCAATCAGTCTGCACACCAATGGGTATCTGAGATTGATGGCTTGCTTTGAGCGGCTGAATCAAAAGGTGTTTGGAGAAGTAGTAGATGAAGAATAAGAAAAAAACATTGATAAATATCGTATTCTTGATTATTTGTTTTAGTGCGACCATGTATTATGTGTTTCACGATCAGGATTTTTCTGATATTATGATATATATGAAAGAGGCTGATTCCAGGTATTGGATCGGCGGTATCGCTTTGGTTATCCTGTTCATACTCAGTGAATCTGTCATTATCTATTATCTGATGCGTTCACTGAGCCAGAAACCGAAATTGAATCACTGCTTCCTTTATTCATTTGTAGGCTTCTTCTTCAGCTTGGTGACACCGTCGGCCAGTGGGGGACAACCGGCGCAGATTCTCTTCATGAAAAAGGATAAGCTGCCCATTCACCTGTCTACCATGGTGCTTTTGATTGTGACGATTACTTACAAATTGGTGCTGGTACTTTTTGGACTTATAATCATGATCCTGCGTCCCCCTGTGGAGATGCAGTTTCTGAAGCCTGCAATGCCATGGGTTTACCTGGGAGTTGCTCTCAACGTACTCTGCGTAGGCGGCATGCTGGCCTTAGTATTCTGCCCGCAGATGACAAAACGTCTGGTCATGGCGATTTTCCGCTGGATTAAAAAAATCTGCAAGTCATCGAGAATTGATGCGCTGGAAGGAAGACTGGAGCACGCTATGGATGGATACCATGAGGCGTCCCTATATTTTCAGAATCACAAGAGGGTGATGGTAAATGTCCTCCTGATCACCATCGTACAGAGATGCTGTTTGTTTTATATCACGTATTTGGTTCTGCGGTCCTTCGGCATCAATCACGTCGGTATGGTGGAAATCGTAGTACTGCAGGCAATGATTTCTGTGGCTGTAGATATGCTCCCGCTGCCAGGTGGTATGGGTATCAGCGAGCATTTGTTCCAAATTATCTTTTTACCGGTCTGCGGCGTTCTGCTCACCACGCCGGCAATGATCGTGAGCCGCGGCATCAGCTATTATACACAGTTAATTATAAGCGCAGTCTTTACTGCAATTGCATATTTAATGATATTTAGAGGAAAAGAAGAATGATAGGATTTTATAATTACACGGTGATACTCACCTATATGAGCTTGATTTCTGCCATATTGGGCATGACCTTCGCCACGAACGGACATTTTAAGCTTGCTATTTTCTGCCTGGCACTTTCGGGATTCTTTGATATGTTCGATGGCAAAGTGGCCAGACGGAAAAAGGACCGCACGGATAATGAGAAACTGTTCGGCATTCAGTTGGATTCCCTATGTGATGTGGTCGCTTTTGGGGCGTTTCCTTCCTTGCTCTGCTACTGTATGGGTGTAAAGGGGAGTTTGGGCATGCTGGCAATCGGCTTTTACTGCATTTGCGGTGTTATCAGGCTGGCTTATTTTAACGTAGTGGAGACAAACAATTTCTTTTCAGAAGAAGAACACGAAAAAGTGTATCACGGATTGCCAATCACTTCTATTGCGGTCATTCTGCCAGTGTTGTATCTGCTGCATTTCGTCCTGCCTTACACCTTCCCGGTGCTTTTAATGGTAATGCTCTTTGCAGTCGGGACACTGTTTATCGCAGACTTTAAGATGAAAAAACCGAGCAATAAGGTGCTGGCGCTGATTGTAGCAGTCGTGGCAATTGCAATCATCATAACTTTCGTGTATTCGAGATACAGGCTGATGAACGGTTTTGTACTATAACCCAGGAGGTCTTCATGAGATGTAAAGATAGAGAAGGCAATTTTATAGGTGAAGACGACGGCCAGGACAAGCTTTTAGAGAAACTGTACGGCAGTAAGGCCGGGCGCCAGCTGGTGAAAGTTTTGATTCGACCTTCTGTGTCGAAAGTCGGAGGCTGGATTCTTGATCGAAAAATTTCCACTGCCGCAATCAGACCTTTTGTCAAAGCCAATGGAATCGTTATGGAGGACTACGAAAAGAACCGATTTGATTCTTATAACGATTTCTTTACACGCAGGGTAAGACCGGAACGACGGCCAGTAGATATGAATCCGTATCATCTGATTGCACCTTGCGACAGTAAGCTGACAGCTTATCAAATTACAGAGAACGCAGAATTTACCATCAAAAACACTGTGTACTCGATGGAAAGTCTTACTCGCAGCAAAAAGCTGGCGGGGAAGTATAGAGGCGGGTATCTGCTGCTTTTCCGTCTGACTGTAGATGATTATCACAGATATTGTTATGTGGATCAGGGAAAAAAGAGCAGCAATCACATCATCAATGGCGTTTTTCATACGGTGAATCCCATTGCAAATGATCATTACCCTATTTATAAAGAAAATACCAGATGTATTTCTTTCCTGAAAAGTGAAAACTTTGGCACTCTGATGATGATAGAGGTTGGCGCTTTGATGGTGGGCAAAATCGTAAACTACCACGAAGAAAAAATGGTGGAGCGCGGAGAAGAGAAGGGGCGTTTTGAGTTCGGCGGTTCCACAATTATTCTTTGCCTCAAGAAAGACAGGGCTGAGATTGACACCGATATATTGGAAAATAGCCGCCAAGGTATTGAAACAAAAGTCAGATACGGCGAAAAAATCGGAAGGAAAACTGAATAGACTGATAGAAAAAGCTGTGACGTTGGGGGAATACCCATGTCACAGCTTTTGTGATTATTGGTCCTTATTCTTTTGGGAGTGACGTGAGCTTTTTGTAGATTTCCTGGATGTCGTAGTCCGGCGCACTGTCCTTTGCAGCGGTACAGATCTTCTGGATATGGATTGGATCCTCATCGAGTTCCGAAGCAATCTGCAACGCCTGCTTGTTTTTAGCCAGTTTACGGCAGACGAGTTTGATCAGCCCCAGTTCAAGTCCCTCTTTCCTTGCCAGGGAGAGCTCGGTATTGCGATCCAGCTCGAACTTAAGCTTTCGTTCGTTTCTCTCATAGGCAATCTCATCTTCTGTCAGGGCTCTGAATAATTGTTCTGTCATTTTGATTGCGTCACCTCCTGATTGAATCAGATTTTGGATATAGTCTTCCTTCGTCTCGTCGCCTGCAAACTTGAGGTAGGCTGCCAGTTTTTCTACCGGATCGAGGTGCTCGACAGGCGCGTTCGGTAAGATTTTGCCCAGTTCCAGGAAGTGCAACTCCAGCCGATCCGAGAGCTGGATGCCGTCCTCAATCTCCCGCAGCCGAAAGACGGTATGAAGCTTGCTGGTTTCGGGAAACATGGTGCCGTTGACGATGGATATGACGATGCTTTTCTTCATTCTATCATATTTTTCGCCTTTTTCCAATGCGGAATTCACCAGTCTGCCGCCGTAATAGACAGAGCGGTCGCAGTAGAAGCTGAGATTTTTGTTCTGTACCTCAATGTCGATAATTTCGTTAGAGTCAGTCAGCGCTTTGATGTCTAGAACCGAGTCCTTGTCTTCATCTCGTTCCTCATAGAAGCTTGGGTCCTTGATCTGGATGTCGATGATGGGATCTGATTCTCGCTGCAGGATGACGTTGAGTACAGCGATGAGCGCCTGCTTGCTTTCTTCGGTGTCGCGGCTGAAGAGGTAGTGGAAGACCCAATCGTCATAGATGTTGAAATAGCGTCGCCGTTCGTTGGCAAATAAAGATTTCATGTTTGTGGCCCTTTCTATTATGTGTAAAAAAATAACTGTATATATTTTACAATAATGCTATTATATGGGGAAGTCAAGATTGAATTTGCATTGGTAAAAGTCTATCCAAGTGAATAGAGGCGAGGTACTACATTAGAATGCAAATAATTGCATTTTCTTAATCTTTAAATAAGATATATTCATTTTCTGGGAGAGATGGTATAATGTGACTATAATCTTGTGATGCTGTCACAAGAAACATACATTGCATCATGAACTGCGATTTTTTTTAAAAAGAACGCAAATGACACAATGTTTATAGAAGTTAGTTTTTTAGTAAGAAAGAATGAAGAAAGGAATGGAGATTATGAAAAAGACATTAGCAATACTCCTGTCCGTTTTGACGGTAGTCTGCATGATGCCAAGCATATCGTTTGCTGGAGACGATAATGCAATGGTCGGAGATTTAGCAGATGCAACAATTAATGTAAGAAATAATAATCAGACTTTCACAGGCAGTGTGATTGACCCTGAAATTGAAGTCAGACTGGGAGAAAAATTGGTCAGTCCCGATGCCTATGCTATAAAATACATGAAGGAAGACGATGTAAGCAATGCAGAAATTGAGCCTAAGGACTTAAAAAATGCTGGAAATTATAGAGTGAAAATTACTGCAGTAGAAAATGAAAGAAGTGGAATCTTTGGCAATCAAACAACAATTGAATATCTGGTGACTATCAAAGCCAAAACTTTGACTTCGGCAATGGTTACACTTAACCAACATGAAACAACGTTCTACTATAATAAACGTGTACAAACTCCATATGTAGAGGTTAGAGATGGAGATCAGTTTATTGAGGCTGCAAATTATGAAACTGTTTTACCTGAGTCAAAAGAAGCCGGTGAATATACAGCAACAGTGAGAGGAAAAAACAACTATACTGGCGTTATACAAAAAAATTATAGAATCGAACCTAATTTTATTGTAGATACGACGAATATCAAATGTCAGTACACTGGATCTGTACAACAACCATATCCGAACGTATACAAATTTGATGAAGATGTAAAAACGGCGACACCTTTAGACAGTCGTATGTTTAAGTTTACTTGGAAAAATAATGTTAACGCTGGAAATTCTGCTTCTGCGGCTAAACCAACAGTCGAGGTGACATATGTTGGAGCGAGTGATCAATACAATGGAACCATTGAGACATATTTTACGATTGAACCACTCCCTTTATCGTATAATGATCTTGATATAACAATTCCAAACCAGACTACGTCACACACAGTAATAAATGAAGAAATAAAATATAAAGGGAATTTGTTAAAGCGATACACAGACTATACGATGAGTGTGATTGATAATATTGTGTACATTACTTTGATAGGAAATTATAAGAATTATAATAATCAACCAATAACAAAGTCATTTACAAACGGAAAAAATGAATTAAATAGTGAAAACACAATAGTTAACTTTCAGACGTACGAATATAATTATACTGGAGCAGCTGTGACACCAGTTCCAACAAAGGTTACTTGGAAAGATATCTACGGAAAATCGATAACCTTAATTAAGGGGGTGGATTATGAAGTGAAATATGAAGATAATGTGAACTCTGGTACAGGAATGGTGATTATTAACGGGAAAGGTGCATATTCTGGTACGTTGACACAAGATTTTACCATTTTGGGTAAAGACAATAAAGTAACAACAAAATATACAAGGTATACGAAATATCTAAGCAGCAAATCCTTTAATCTTGGAGCAAAATCTCCGGGTGATGGTGACGGATTCAAATATACTTCAGATACTCCATCTGTAGCAATTGTGTCTGAAGAGGGATCGGTAACAATTTTAGGTACTGGTGTGGCAAAAATAAAAGTTGAAACCGTTGGAACTTCGTCATTTAATCCTGCACATAAATATGTTTATGTCACAGTAAAACCTCAAACGCCAAAGGTAACGACGACAGCCTTATCAAAGGGGAAAATTAGGGTAAAGATGAAAAAGGTCAATGGCGCAACAAAGTATCAGGTTAAATACGGATATGGCGGCAAGTATAAAAATAAATATCTGAAGCATGTGAACAACGGTTACTTAACGACTGCGACCACAATAACAGGTTTGAAAAAAGGTAAAACCTATTACGTCAAAGTTCGTGCATATAAGATTACTTCTGACGGAGTAAAAGTATATGGTAACTGGACTACAAAAAAGATTAAAATAAAATAGCAAAACTTTTATGGTACTGGTGCTGTAATACAAAGTAGAGTGGATTATTTGCTTTGCATTACAGCACTTATTTCTTTTGCAGCTAATTCTTAAATTTTCTTAATATTTGATATTATATATATTCATTTGTATGAAGAGATGGTATAATATGGCTATGGAAAACTAGTTTTAATGAAGAGAAAGATTAAGAAAGGAATAGAGATTATGAAAAAGACATTAGCAATACTCCTATCGGTTCTGATGATCGTCTGCATGATGCCGGGGATGGCGTTTGCGAAGGTGGCAACGGGAACCCTTGACAATGCAACAATTATATTGTCTGAGTCTACTGCTGAGTATACAGGAAGTGACATTGTACTCCCAACAGTAACTGCTGTAGAAATTAACGGAGAGACTGTTGATTCGTCAAAGTATGATACTGCTTGGACATATAACGACGGTACTGTGACTTCAGCAAAGGAGGCAGGTATATATACCCTGACAGTTACAGGCAAAGATGGAGTTACTGGTTCAAAGACTGCAACATTTACTGTTAGCAAGAAGTCTATTGCCAATAATGCAGTTGTTAAGTTATCAACCAAAAGTTTTGTATACAATAAGAACGAACAGAAACCAACAGTGACAGTAACTAAAACAGGGGGAAATAGCTTAGCTGAAAATACCGATTACGAGTTAATTTGGCCGACTACTTCAAAGGCAGCTGGAAAATATGAAGTTACAGTGAAAGGAAAAGGCCTATATGACGGAGAGATAAAGCAGGAATACACTATCACTCCAAATTTCACTGCACAATTTAAAGCTACGTATAATACCTTTCATGTTTATCAAGAAGGTAATGAAATAAAACCAAGCCTTGGAGAATTTATTATCAAAGATGAGACTGATAAGGAAATTGCAAGTAATGAGTACGCTTACTTTACCATTACACAATATAAGGATAATAAGAATGCAGGAACTTCTACTCCAAAAGCAGTAATTACTGCTAACAGTAACTATGAAAAGTATAGTGGTAGTGTAGAAACATCATTTATTATTAATCCCCGCAACTTATATAATGAAAGATATAACGTCACGGTTGATATACCAAACCAAAGGACGACAAGCGGTTTTGAAGGTGTAACCCTGTATTATAATAAAAAACCCCTTAGCAAATACACAGATTATACTATTTCGGATGCTAATCCCGGAAATACAACTTCTACTTATCGAACTGCAAACATTACTTTTCAAGGTAATTATACAGGAACGATAACGCAGTCCTACACATATAGTCCAAATGCTATTGATTTATCAATTGCAAATACGTATGTGTATATGTACCCAGGTTATGCATATTATAATGGTGCCAAAGTTGAAATGTCCAACTTTACCGTCACATGTAATAATCGGACTTTAACCAAAGGTTATGATTATGACGTTAAGTACGAAAATAATGATAGGGTAGGAACGGCTACAGCAATTATTTATGGTAAGGGTGCTTATGTTGGTACTGTTAGACAAACTTTCCAAATCTATGCTGGCAAAATGTCTGACTGTACAATCAATTTCATCGGTTCAAGTTCGTATCCGTATACGGGAACTGCAATCAGACCACCAGTAACTGTAAAGTGCGGATCTGTAACACTTCCGACTTCAGATTACACTGTAACTTATTTGAACAATACAGCTACAGGAACTGCTACAGTCAGAGTAAGCGGAAACGGAAACTTCACTGGTTACAAGGAAGCAACTTTTACAATATATGGAACTGATATTAATACCTGCACGGCAACATTATCACAAGATATTTACAATTACACTGGACGGGCAAATACGCCGACAGTCACTGTGAAGAAAGGCATCACTACATTAACTCTGAATAGAGATTATACAGTGAAGTATGAAGATAATACGAAAGCCGGAACAGGGAAAGTGATTATCACTGGCAAAGGTGCGTATTCGGGCACGTTGACCAAAGAATTCACGATTATTGGAAAAGACAATGCTGTTAAAACAAATTATACTCGTTACACGAAATACATCGGAAGTGATTCTTTTAACCTCGGTGCGAAGCAGAGTGGCGAAGGATATATAAAATATACCTCTGATGATACGTCTGTAGCAACGGTTTCACCCACTGGTGTAGTAAGTATTGTTGGTACAGGTAAAGCTGCAATTAAAGTTGAAACTGTAGGAACGGTAACATATAATCCAGCATACAAATATGTTTATGTCACAGTCAAACCAAATAAGCCTGTCATCAAAGTCACTTCACCTTCCAAGGGCAAAGTGAAAGTGCTCATTACCAAGGTAAAGGGAGCAACCAAATATCAGGTTAAATATGGAAGAAATGACAAGTATTATAACAAGTACATCACACACAAAGAAAATGAGTATACCAAAACCTCTACGACTATTAAAAATCGCAAGAGTGGTGTGTACTACTACGTACAAGTTCGCGCTTACAAGACACTGGATAACGGTGACAAGGTTTGGGGCAACTGGACGACATTGAGAAAAGTTAGAGCAAAATAAAGTAAATTATTAGAAATGCAGATGCCGCACAGAGACGATTTCTCTGTGCGGCAGTTTTTATGGTGATTTTACTAAAAATCATCAAGAGCATAAAATATCGCAAATAGGTTTGAGGTACCACTAGGATTCTCCATGCATGTGAAAAAAAGAACTGATTCCGACGAACCAGTTCTTTTAAGTAATGCTTATATTTAATTTTTTAAGGGACAATAATAATTAATCTATATTAATGTTTATACTAATCCTTTTCTGTTCAACTATAAGCAACGACTGATATCTGGCTGGTACAACTTCTACTTCAGATCGGTCAATCTTGTCTCTGCCAGTTTATGTAGGTGGGTCTATCCCCTCATACCTTTCAGTAATTACTCTTAGAATTTCTGGCTATCGTGATAATCTTTCTGAAGCAGAAGGTCCTGCCACTGATGAGTCTCCTGGTCCTAAAAAACGTTTCAACATTTCCCTCGCTCCTTTCTATAGATTTCATAAGTTCCATACACTATAACTTTTTATCTGTGAATAATGTATTTTCTTTCTGTTGAGATTATAATAATACAATTTTGCACAGATGTCAACACTTTTTTGAAAATTAAGACACTTTTATTTTCTGGCACTTTTTGTTATAATGTTTCTAATGCCGTCTACGGCGTTGTTCTGTCCCAAGTTTGCTTGGCTGGGCAGGACGGACAGCGGAGCGATATGTTGCCGCAAGGTAAGAAACATTGCAGCACAACGAATCATATATTTTTGAAATGAAAGCTGTGTCAAAGACAGAATCTGGCAAATTGTACTGCTGTCAACGGGATAATACACGAAACAAAAGGAGCTGATATTTCATGCAACTAACGGATAAAGTAAAGAACTGCAACGGCTGTGAAGCCTGTGTTTTAGGCTGTAAACATGCCTGTATAAAGATCGTAAAGGATGAAGCGGGCCACAAGAAGCCAGTTAAGAATGAGGACGGATGTCAGAAGTGCAATAACTGTATTCTGTACTGCCCGATTTACAACCCTGTTGAACTGCCGACCTTCGAAGACTTCTACGAATACAATGACGAATACTACCATAGGGACATGGCAAAAGTATATCGTGAGACCATGAGAAAAGTCAAATCGGGGACTGTCACGGAATTCGTGGGAACGCTGTGTCAGATTGCCGCCTTGAAATCATTGATGGGAGATAAGCTGAGTCACGACCTGCGGATTCTTCCGCTTCACTGTGATCCGGAAAATCCTCAGAGACCGGAATGCAGAGGCTGTCAGTTCTATAAATGATGGATAAGACTGAAATAAAGAAAAATTTAAGAAGAGAAATCAAGTCGCGGATCGAATATCTGGAAGACAGCTACTGTCAAAAGGCCAGTGAGATCATTTGCGATAGAGTGATAGCTGAACCAGCCTATCAGACAGCGGAAACCGTGTTTTGTTTTGTGGGAACCAGAGGAGAGCCAGATACCGTCAAAATCCTGCAGGATGCCCTGGAAAGTAGAAAGCGAGTCGGCGTGCCCCTCTGTATTTCTGACGGCGTCATGGAGGTGCGCCAGATCGAAGATCTGACCAAAGACCTAAAACCCGGCGTGTTCGGCATTTTGGAACCTTCACCGGGGCTGCCGGTTATCAAAGCAGATGAAATCGACTTTGCCGTGCTGCCCTGTGTGACCTGCGACCATCAGGGGAACCGACTGGGACACGGCAAAGGCTATTATGACAGATTTCTGCAAGAAACGAAATTTCCCACGTGTATGATTTGTTTTGAAAAGCTGATATCGGGTAACATTCCTATGGACGACCATGACCAAAAGGCTGACAGTGTGATTACAGATGCTGAATAATTTTGTCATTTCACTGGAGGCGGTACTGCCTATGTTCTTACTGATGGCGGTGGGCATGCTGGTCAAAAGATACCGATTATTGGGAGCTGAAGAAGTCAAACACCTGAACCACATGGTATTCGTCGTTTTCTTTCCAGTCATGATGTTTCGTAACCTCTATGGTTCTGAAATCAAAGAGGTTCTGGACGGAAAGCTGATTGCCTTCGGAGCAATCGCGGTTTTGGTTGAGTACCTGATAACTCTGCTGGTCGTCCTGCGCATTGAAAAAGAGCCGAAGAGCAGAGGCGCTATGATTCAGGCTATCTATCGCAGCAATTTTGTCATCATGGGAATTCCCATTGCAGTGAACATGTTTGGGCATGGAAATCTGGCAGTGACTGCGATGATGGTGTCCATCATCGTTCCCATATATAATATTTTGGCTGTTACCACGCTGGAAGTGTTCAGAGGCGGCAGGCCCGACCCAGTCAACATACTGAAAAAACTGGTAACAAACCCCTTGATTTTAGGTGCGGCTGCGGGTATCATTGCAGTGTTGGCGGAAATAAGGCTGCCGTCGGTTTTAGAAACCGTGGTCAGCGATATGTCAGCAGTTGCAACCCCCATGGCTTTGGTGATTTTAGGCGCATCCTTCAATTTCAGCAGTATCGAAAGATGCAGGAAAAACTTGATCATCTGCATTGCTGCCAGACTGATCATAGTGCCGGCAGCAGGACTTAGCGCGGCGGCATTGCTCGGATTTCGAGGCATCGCTTTTGTAACCTTGATTGCGATTTTCGCATCACCAACGGCGGTATCGTCCTTTACCATGGCGGAAACTATGGAAAGCGACAGCGAACTGGCGGGGAATTGCGTCGTTTTTTCTTCGGCATTTGCATGTTTTACCATGTTTTTTTGGATATTCCTTTATAAAAGTCTGGGAATGTTTTAAAATATAATTATCTAAAGAGAAGAGGAGATTAACATTATGAGTGATTGTAACCATGATTGCGGATCATGCGGCGTTAGCTGCGACGAAAGACAGGAAAACCCTGGTATTCAAAAGGCACCGATGAACGACCTGTCAGATGTAAGAAAAGTAATCGGTATTGTCAGCGGCAAAGGTGGAGTCGGAAAATCTTCCGTGACCTCCATGCTGGCTGTAGCTGCCAGAAAACAGGGCAAGAATGTAGCTATTTTGGACGCGGATATCACAGGACCTTCCATTCCAAAGGCCTTTGGTATTACAGAGAGAGCACAGGGCAATGAGGAGATGATTCTGCCGTCTGTAACAAAGACAGGCATCAAAGCCATGTCCATCAATTTACTCTTGGAGAATGACACCGATCCTGTCGTTTGGAGAGGACCGATCCTGGGCGGCGTCGTAGAACAGTTTTGGAGCGATGTGACCTGGGGAGATGTCGACGTGATGTTCGTGGATATGCCTCCTGGAACTGGAGATGTGGCCTTGACGGTTTATCAGTCCCTTCCAGTAGATGGCATTATCATCGTGACTTCACCGCAGGAACTGGTATCCATGATCGTAGAAAAAGCTGTAAAGATGGCGGACATGATGGAAATTCCTGTACTGGGCATCGTGGAGAATATGTCCTACTACAAGTGTCCAGACTGCGGTAAAGAACACAAAATTTTTGGCGATAGTCATATAGAAGATATTGCAGCAACTCATGGCGTAAAGCACGTGGTAAAATTGCCGCTGGATAGTGAAGTTGCAAAAGCTTGCGATATGGGTCAGATTGAATCCTTTGCATGTGAAGAGATGGAGAAACTGGCAGAGCAGCTCTAACAAATCCTCTTGGTTTAGAAGGGAGAACACGATGAAGAAAGAAACGTTAAAAAAAGCCATAGTGCTCGCACTTGCGATCTGTACGATCTTGGCAATCTACGCCTGCGGAGGCGATAAAGAAGTAACCATGAAGCTGGGGGAGAAGACGGCCATCGGAGAAGACCTTGAATTTACTCCGGTCAACGTTTTGGTTGCTGATAAAGTGTTTCCGCCTGTAAGCGGCAGTTATCCGATGGGTTTTACTGCGAAGAGCGGCAAAACCTATGCCACAGTTGTTGCAAAAGTGAAAAACCTGGGTGAGAAAGACATCAAAGCCAGCGATTTATGCGCCTTTAGACTCAGCGTGGGTGAAGACACTTTCAGTGCTAACATGATCAATGTGCTCACTGACAATGAAACAAAGCTGTCGAGCAGCGTAACACTCAAAGCCGGAGCTACAGAGACCTTCTATTTCATTACCGAAATGGACGCTTCTGCTGTAAATAAAGAAACCCTCGCCGAGTTTGCATTCACCAAGGATGACGATGAGCCAGTCTACAATCATAAGCTGACCATCGATACGACAAAGCCTTTTGCCGTGACAGAAAAGCTGGAACTGAACAAGAAGATTACTGTGGATGGGCTTTGCGAACTGACGCCGGCCAGCGTGAAATTCCTAAACAAAATTGTCCCTTCTAATCCGGGATATTATTACAATTATTACAAAGCACAAGGATCTGATAATAAGCTGCTGGTAGTGAACATGAAAGTAAAGAATCTCTCTAAGAAAGAGAAAAATGCTTATGATTTCTATGGCATTACAGCGATTTATGATGGCAGTTCCAATGCTGGTACCGTGGTAGCTGACGATGAGAATAAAGCCAATATCACCCAGTACGAAAAGCTTTCGGCAGGGGCGAGCCGGACGACTTATGGCGTACTGAACATGTCCAAGAAAGCGGAGAATGGAAAATGTGATATTTACATTTACGCTGGCGGAACGTATTATCAGTACACTTACGAAAAATAAACGTATAGACGAAGTTTTAAAACTGTACCCAATGTATAAAGGGTACAGTTTTTATTTTGTAATTAAAAACTCCATATTGTATATAAGAAAAAATATATAATTGCATATTTTAAAGTGTTCAATTTTGTAGTATCCTTATTTTGCTAGCGAAATATGAAACTTAGGAGAACAAAACGATGACAACAATGCAGAACACACAGAGAAGTAAAACTTATGAACTAGTCGTTGACGCATTATTTATTGCTCTTACCCTGACAGCAACCTGGCTGATCAATATCAGACTGCCCCTGGTAGGAAGCGGCGGACTGATTCACCTGGGCAATGTCCCTCTATTTGTCGGCGCCATGCTCTATGGCAGAAAAACTGGAGCCATTGCAGGTGCTTTTGGTATGGGACTTTTTGACTTGATGAGCGGATGGACCGCATGGGCACCGTTTACTTTCTTAATTGTAGGGCTGATGGGCTACACCATCGGACTCATTGCTGAGAAGAAACCTTTTAAGAGCATGATGCTGAATAATATTTTATCCGTTATCCTGGCGATTGTAATTAAGATTGCAGGGTATTACATTGCAGAAGTCATTTTGTATGGAAACTGGATAACGCCGCTGGGTTCCATTCCAGGAAACATCATCCAGGTAGGCTTTGCAGGCTTCCTGGTCCTCTTATTCATACAGCAGATTCGCAAATTCGTAAAATAAAGCAGAAGAGGTGAGATTATGTACAGAATTATGACGGCAGGACCTACACAGGTCAGAGAAAATGTGAGAATAGCCAGGAGCCAGGAGTGCTCCAATCCCGATTTGGATCAGGAGTTTTTCGACTTCTATCGGGAAACCTGCAGTCTTCTATCAAAGGCGATGCACACAGAGAACAAGGCTTTGATTTTGGGCGGAGAAGGCATTCTGGGACTGGAGGCGGCTTGCGCATCCCTGACTGAACCAGGCGATAGAGTTTTGATCATCGACAACGGCATCTTCGGCAAAGGTTTTGCTGACTTCGTCACAATTTATGGCGGAAATCCCGTGCTCTTCACTATGGATTATCATAAACCTGTAGAAATCGAAACCTTGCAGTCGTATTTGGAACAGGATCACGATTTCAAGTATGCAACAGTGGTTCACTGCGATACGCCTAGCGGCGTGCTCAACGATGTCGAAGGTATCAGCAAAATTTTGGACAGCTATGGCATCATGACAGTGACAGATTCTGTAGCGGGCATGTTCGGCGAACCGCTGGACCTTTCGGACAGCAAAATCGACATCCTCTGCGGAGGCTCTCAAAAGGCGTTGTCAGCCCCTCCAGGCCTGACCATGCTTTGGGTCAGCGAGAGAGCTTTTCGTGCCATGGAAGATAGAAAAACGCCCATTGCCAGCTTCTATGCCAACATCCTCTTGTTCAGGGACTATTATGAGCAAAAGGCGTTTCCTTACACCATGCCGATCAGCGATATCAAAGGCCTGCGTACCGCCCTGGATAATTTCTTAGAAGACGAGGAAGTCTATCAAAGGCATGCTGGCATTGCTGCCGCCACGAGAAAGGCTTTGACTGCCGGTGGCATCGAGCTGTATCTGGAATCAGGATGGTCCAACACGGTGACTGTTCTGAAGGTGCCGGAGGGCATCACTGACCAACAGCTTCTTCATGGAATGGAAAAGGACTACAACATCATGATTTCTGGTTGTTTTGATGTGCTGGCAGGAAAAGTAGTCCGTATCGGTCACATGGGGGAGAACGCTTATCCGCAGAAGGTAGCGGAAACCCTGGCTGCGCTGCAGGGTACCTTAGAAAAATTAGGTGTGACGGTACTCTGCGATATGACTGCCGTGTTTAGTCGAGAAATATAGTCTAAATCTTAAGAAAAATTAAGACGCAAGTGGAATGAATCTCTTGCGTTTTTTTCGTGGAATTGATAATATATTAGTATGTAAAAGACTGGAATTTTTCTGCTGAGCAGAGAAAGGAGGGCGTTATGACTGCTGTTTTCATAGGAATCGTACTGATTGCAATCAACTTGGATGTCGGATTATCGAGTTACTTTTTGCCCGCTTTCGGTCTCATGCTCATCTATACACGGCTGAGAAACTACAGACAACTTGACAAAAGTTTTGCTATGGCAGGCAGATACGTTTTTGCCATGCTGATCTGTGAGGCGGTCATTCTCTTTGTGATTGCAACGCCTCTCAATCTTTCTGATTTTGTGAACAGTTGTATTATGATTGTGACGACGGCTTTGCAGGCCTGTTTTTTCTTCTATCTGATGAAGGGCATTCAGGAAGAGTATCTTCACAGAGGGGATGTGGAATTTAAGGGAACACCGGTAATCGGTCTTGTAGCAGGCAAAATTTTGCTCATTTTATTTATCATAACAGGTTTTAAACTTGGAGCCGCCATCTGTGGATTGGCTATGATTGTATTTTTGGCCGGCGTCTGTAGACGTTTGCGGCAAGCGGAACGGGATTTGAATCTGGCAGCTTTGACACCAGCATCTGTCGGCTTCAGCAACAGAGCGCTGTGGGGCAGTTATGCACTTCTGGTTGCCGTCGCTGTCTTTGGCGGGATGTTCTTCGGCGGTATATCGTCCGGCAGAACAGCGGTGCAGGAGAATACGATCACAGCTTCTGTGGAAAAGCTGACGGAAAAGGGCATGCCCGCAGTGGTCGCCCAGGATCTGTCAGCTGAGGATGCAGATGCCTTGTCAGATATTGATGCTTTTACAGAAATCAAGGGAGACGGCAGCAAGAATATTAAAATCAGACTGATTGCCGGCTTGACAACAGATGATGACTATAAGCTGGTGCTGTGGTATGGAGATTTGAGCGGATCAGCCGATTCCCGTTATCTGAGTCGTGAAATCATAGAAATAAGCCGTATCGAACTGATCACATCCTGCTCCGGCAGGGTTTGTTATACAAAGAACGGCAAGGAATTTTCTGAAATCATCACTGCCTCTAAAGTATCTTTGAACGAGGGGAAGATTCTCATCAGAGAAATAAAAGACATCGATGCGGCGGAGACCTTTTATGCGGAGATTTCTCTGCGAAATGGAGCGGATCGAGTGAGGGGATATCTGATACTAGATGGCAGTTTTGACGGAAAAGGGATCGGCAGTTCTGTATACACGGAATTATTTGATGCCAAAATTGTCCAGTTTCCTTACAAAAATGAGAAGCAGACGGCTGTTCTCGCAGCGAAGAAAGATTTGCAGAGAAGCTGCACCTTTGTGCTGCCATATGGACTTCAGTAAACGCGGCTTGATGGAGAGGAGGGAGATTTGATGAACGGAATTTTTTGGGGGATTTTTTTCTTATCCTATCGCTTTCACTTTTTCTATCTCGACTATATTCTGCCTGCTGCAGGAGTCATGGTCCTCTATTTTTGGCTGCGCAGATTTAGGCAGATAAATGAATCGTTTCAAAAAGCTTTCCGAAGTTCTGCCGTCTTGCTGTGCTACGAAGTCGTTTCTTTCGGCATTAGCGCCACAAGATTGGTCGGAGAAGAGGCTGTGGTGTTGACGCTGTCTGTCGTGGAAACAGTGATACAGGCAGCAGCCTTGCTGTATCTTTACGGGGCTTTGACGGACGAATACAAAAAGGCTGGAATTGAGGAAAGACGCAGCCATTGGCTGATTTGGCTGGTAGTATGGAAGACGGCAATCTATGTCATACCATATCTGACCTTTAACAATGTGGCGATTGTAATCGCTTTGCTTGCGTTTATCGCCTTTATCATAATTATGATTGGATTTTATCGCTGCCTTCGGGATGCGGGAAAAGATCTGTTTTCCGACATGTCAACTCGGGAAACTACGACCAGAGGACGGCGGCCGCTGGTTCTCTGCGCGGCGTATGTCTGTGCCATCCTTTTGGCAATCATCGGCGGAACCCTTTTTGGACAGCCGGATGCTCCGGAATTGTCGCCTCTGGAAAACGTCTACAGTGAGGAGCTAATCGCCAGAGGGATGCCGGAGGAAGTTGCAGTGTGCCTGTCTGAGGAGGATATCGACATTCTGAAGGAGGCTGCATCTTTTCAGCAGCTGCAGCCTGATGAGAATTTTGGCAGCGCGGATACGAAGATGATTGCGGTAGCTGGATTTACGGACTACGACCAATATATCACGTTGGTGTGGTTCAGCCGGGACAACAAAAAACAGTTTTCGAGAGATGTTCTGACCATCGAAGGAGATGCGTCTGGCATCTATAAAGGACGGTTCATCTATACCCAAAGTGATGGCAAGGAGGTTTGCCGGGATATTGATATGTCAGAAATAGAAAGTCTGCCAATTCCAGAATATGCCGATGAATTTTATGAGGAATACTTCCCCGGAGCCTATTTGGAGATACCTGCCCCGCGCTCTGCAAAAAAGATCAGCGGTTATTTGCTCTTTGATGCGGGACGAGACATGGAAAATGACGAGGGAGATTTGTCAGAGGAAGTGGGCGGCCAGATAAACGCAGCCTGGTATGGTCTGAAGCGTTTCCAGTTTCCGTATCTGTCAGTACCACAGGCGCTGGATCGACAGGCCTACAGCAGCTTTGTAGAATATTTCTACGTGCTGAACGAGAACCTTTATGATATAGAAAACTGGGATGAGGATGAAGCTGATTTTGATTAGAGCGCATTACAAACGGAGGGATTCATTTCACTCCGTTTTTTGCTGCAATTCATGTGATGCATTTTTGAAAATAGCGATAATCTATTATGAAGTGAATCGCCTGTCAGCATGTAGGGGTATGAGGAATGCACGATCTACAATAAAGTTGTGCTTTCAGATCGTCGTCCAGTTATGCGAAAATGCTCGGAAACACCCAAAAAGCATAAATCGATTGTAACGTAATAGTGTCTTGAAACATATTTTTCTGCATTTGCCGCCTTTTTGCAGAAAACTATTGACTTTTTTGCTAAATTAGCTTATTGTATTAAATAGATAATACAATAATACAGAGGAGGAAAGGAGGTTATTATGGATAAACTGTTAAACGAAAACCTACCGATTTATATGCAGATTATGGATAAGATCAGAGCCGCTATCGTATCAGGGGAATTGGCTGCTGGAGCAAAGGTCGCGTCGGTGAGAGAGCTGGCGGAGGATTTTGGCGTAAACCCTAACACCATGCAGCGGGCTTTGGCGGAATTGGAAAGAGAAGGACTTTTAATTTCAGAGCGTACCACAGGACGTTTTGTCACAACGGACACTGAAATTATTGATCAGGTCAGAAAAGAGGCCGCGGAGAGAATTGTAAAAGAATTCCTGCAGAAGATGAAAGAGTTGGGATTCAGCAAGGAGCAGATCGAAGAATTTTTTCGTGAGATTGATATGAACACTGACGGAATGGTTGAGGCGATGTAAGAGGGATTGGATATGGAAGAGCGTAAATTGAGATTGGTGGAAAATCCGCCGATTGTAAGAGTAGAAAATCTAAATAAAACTTTCGGCGGTGTGCAGGCTCTGAAAGATGTCAATCTGGAAATTCCTGAAGGCAGGATTATCGGACTTTTGGGACCTAATGGCAGCGGAAAGACCACATTGCTGAAGATTTTAGCGGGGCTTTATACGACCTATAGTGGAACGGTGCTGATTGACGGACAGAGACCGGGAGCGCAGAGCAAAGCACATGTCGCATACCTTCCCGACCGGCCGGCATTTTCTTTGAACAGGACAGCGGAAGACATTGTGGAAATCTATGTAGACTTCTTTGAGGACTTTAACCGGGATCGATTTATGGAGCTTCTGGACAAATTCGAAATCAGCGCGAAGAAGGAATTTAAAGAGATGTCCAAAGGTATGATTGATAAGGTGCAGATCAGTTTTGCCATGGCGCGAGACGCCAGGCTCTATCTGCTTGACGAACCTCTGGGCGGGGTGGATGTGGCAGCCAGGGATAACGTACTGGATACCATTTTAGAAAACTTTGATTCAAAAGGGACAATTTTAGTAGCAACACATCTGATTTCGGAGATTGAGAGATTGTTTGATTCGGTCATCGTATTAAAAGAGGGGCAGGTGACCATGAACGCGCCATGCGACGATATTCGCCAGGCGTACAGCTCCACATTGGAAGAGGCCATGAAAGCCATATTTTGAGGTGATCAAAATGACAGCAAAACGCTTTATCTGTATGATTGCAATTTCATCTTTCCTGTGCGTGGGTCTGGGCATCTATGGGTTTATGATAGCAGGCACACACCCTGATGACTACAAATCAGCAGAAAAAATCCAGTGGGTGCTGCCGCCTAGCACATCCTATCATATCGAACGCTGGGGCGAAGTCTTTTTTGTAAACAAAGGCGAGACTGTCTGTGTGATGACGGTAAAAGACGGCAAGCCCCAGTGGAGAGCCAGTGGCGTGCTGGAATATGGCGGAGCGAACAAGATCATCTATTGCGAAGACGGTAAATACGGTTACATGGATTTGGACGGCAAGATATTGATTAAAGCACGTTTCGATTATGCAGAGGCATTTTGCGGCGACTACGCCCTGGTCAAAAATGCAGATCGTGAGAGCATCGTCATCAATCAACGGGGAAATGAACTCTTCGCTTTTGGTGAAGAAAAGAATGTCCTGTGGGCAGAAGAAGGTTTGCTGTCCATTTCTAACCAAGGGGATAGAGCACCGGCCAGGATCTTCGACTGCAAGAACGGAGCCTATACAGACAACTATCAAAACAAGCGGCCGCTCGGGAAAAATCTGTATTCTGTGACTGTGGATTCAACGAAGGATGAAGATTCCATTTCAGTCATTCGTGACGAAGATGGATACCTGCTGTTGGGAGGAGAGAGATTTCTCTCCATCGACGAGTTTGACCATGGCATCTCTTTTGTGAAAATGGAGAGCGGGGAAAGCGGTTATATGAATACAAATGGTGAGATGGTACTGACCCTCGCTGACGGTTGGGAGGCGGGAAGCTTTCGAGAAGGAAAGGGCATCGTTGATACGGGAAAGGAAATTCTCATTGTCAATGAAAATGGAAGAATTATAGCAGAACGGCCTAAAAGGAATATCATAGGAGTCAGGTTTTGTTTCTTTTCGGAGGGATTTTCGCAGGTCTGCGTAAAAAACGAAGGAGAGACGCCGCCTGAAAGCTGGGGTTATATGGATGAAAACGGTGAATTTGTCGTTCCGCCGATATTTTCACATGTCGAACCCGTCAGTCAGGGTTGTGCAGTCGTGTATTACGGCTCCAGCATGGGTATTGTCAAAGTAAAGTGAGGTGGCGCGTTATGTTCATCAAATCTTTAAATTTGAATCTGAAGCTCTGCTCGGAAAAACTGGCAGTCTCGCTTCTGCTGCTGTTTTTCGGATTGATTCTTTTCTTATACCTGAAAGGTTCTGTCGCAGAATTGGTAGTGAGAGGCGCCTTTACTGCTGTCTTATTCATCATAGCACTGCACCAGATGATGAAGGGTTTTGGTCAGCTTTACATCGGCAGCCTTTCTGGGGATGAGGCGCACACGATTATGGCACTGCCCCTGCCTGCAAAGAAGATGGCAGCCGGCAAAATCATAGCTGGAGGCCTTTGGATGGCAGCATTTAGCGGAGGTATCGCCTTACTGTTAGTGCTGCTGCAAAATGGCATCAGCTTCTGGGGCTTCTACACTACACTGAACAATTTTGTCGATTACTTGACTATCAGGGGAAACAGCCCTCTCGATGTCGGCGTCATCTTCTTTTTGACCCCCGTCTGCGGGCTTTTATCTGCGCTGGCTGTCAGCGCCATGTTCTTGGCAATATCCTTGGCGGCAGGAGACAAAAGCGGCGTTCGATATGGATTATACCTGCTTCTTTTGGGAGCGGTTCTCGGTAGCCCCTTCGTCTTGATCTGGCTGTTTTGGCAGTTTGGCTGGAAATACAGTATGCTGCTGGTACTCGTCAGTTATATTATAATCGTCTTGTGCGTGGGAGGGCTGCTGTATCGGTATGCCTGCCGTTATCTGGAACGGCACTACGATTTAAGGGGAGAGAAAAGGAGTCTGGATTTGAGATGAAAAAGAAAAATACCTGGCTGTTTCTTCTGTGCGGCGCACTGCTCTGCTGCAGTCTCTATTTGGGCGTCAGAGGCATGGCGACGGCATTTGAGAGAGAGACAGAGATGAAAGAAGTGAATCAGATGGCATGGACGCTGCATCCCTGTGACATCGGCAATGACTTTACATACATCAAATATGACGACCGATATCGGGTGTTTCTGGCAGACGGCGTGGTAGACTATGCGGGAGGCAGTGAGGACGGACGACCGATAGCGGAAACAGGGGAAGCCATGACTGACCCAGAGAAGTATGATCAGCTGTACGATCTTTATCTGATTGCATCCCAGAGAGGAGAAGATGGGCAGAAACGCTTCGGCTGTTTCAGATATGACGGTTCCGTTGCGATTCCTTTTGAGTATGACGGACTGGAAGGCTTTGTGGGTGATTACTGTATCGCCTGGAAGGCACCGAAACTGATGATTATAAACAAAAACAATGAAACCGTCTACACGGCACCTGACAGCAGCGGCTTAAAATGGCTTGCGGAGGATATTTTCTCGACAGAAAAACAGGGGAGAACGGAAGTCTTCCGAATCATAGAAGACGAGGCAGTGCCGGCAAAGGCGGACTCGTCAGCAGGCAGTGGAAAAGCAGCGGCGGTGGATCGTGAATCTGTAAGTTCCTGGAATGGAATACAAATATTTGTGGAAGATGAAAAGTACGGACTGAAAAACGAGGATGGAAAGATTCTTGTTGGAGCAGTGTTTGACAGCCTTCAATTTGCGGGGAATCGTTATTTGATCGCCGTGTATCGTGGGAGATATGGCATTGCAGATTGGAAGCCGCTAGCTGTGTCGTGAGGTGAAGCCATGTTGATGAAGATGATGAGACTTGATTATGTGAATGTAAGAAGAGAATTACCCGCATCTGTGGTCATGATGGCTGCTGCGGTGGGACTTTCTTTTGGTAGTGGAATGAAGCTTGCACAAGGTATACTGCTAATTTTAGCTTTTATTTTGGTATTGATGGGATTAAACCGACTGGTGGGCAGTGCCATGTTTGGAACAGAAGGAGCCTTTCGCCTTTTGCTGCCGGTGGATTCTAAGACCAGGACACTTTCCAAAGGACTCATCGGAGGACTGTGGCTGGGTTTGCTGCTGACTGTGATTCTGCTATCAGCTGCGGCAGGGTATGCTGATTATGATGGTTTTCACGTGGTGAGAATGCGCTTTATGGAACGGACGGTCTTATACCTTCTTTCCATTGGCTTCTCACCTCTGACTGCAGGGATTTCCATGATGCTGATACCGATGGCGCTAGTTCTGACGGCCAGCAGCTTTTGTATGGGAATCATGATTCTGCAGATAGAAATCAATTCTATGGTGCTCAAGCGGTTCAAGGGGCTGGGTCTTTTGATCATTACTCTTTTCGGTGCAGCCATCTTCGGCGGAATGTTCGCTGGGCTTGGCTTGCTGCTGCAGAAACTGGCATTCATGCATCTGGCAGGTCTTTGGCTGGTGATTGTAATGCTGGGTCTTTTATGTATCATGGCATATCTGTTATACCGGAGCTGCGCTCGCATGATGGATAGAAAGATGAATCTGTCTTAGAGGAGGTAGGCGAATGGAGAGAAAGGGAAAAATTGTGGCAGGCCTGCTGACTGTTGTCTTGGTTCTGATCGGCATCATCGCGTTTATTGGTTTTTATCAGGCAGCAAAATGGCAGGAAGCAGTCCGTGAGGAAATCCAGCGCCTGGATTGGGCCGTGCCTCTGGGGCATTATGAAAGTTTAGGCGGCACGGTTGCATTCAAAGATGGCGAGCCTTACTTCCCGCTTAAAGCTGATATGACGGTCCGCGATGAGGACGAATGGATCGATAAGAACGGGCAGATTTATGACTATGATGCGGTGACCTTTGATGCGGATGAAGAGAAGGAAGTCGACTATGAAACGCAGAGGAAAGAAGAGGGCTATCTTTTCCCTGCGGATGCTTACTGGTCTGATGATTGGGATCACGATGACATGATCTGCGGCGCGAAGCTTTTTCAGTCTGAGGATATCCTCTTTGAAACGGATCAATTCTGTAGTATTGATGAAATCGGCGCAGGCTTTTATCAGGCTTCCCTCGTGGAGCGGCAGTATTCTGACGACGTAAAGGTGATTTTGAAAAACGACGTCACTCCGGCCTTTGGCAGAAGCGTCTATCTACAAATCGGTGGTTACAGCGAAGGCTTGTGCTACTGTGAAAAGGTTGCCAACGGCGATATGGACAACGTGCCCCTTCATATGAAAATTGAGAAGGGTTATTATGATCAAAATGGCCGGCTGGTCATCCCTACAGGAGGCAGTGTGTACGGAACACCGTTTTATGAAGGCTGTGCCGTCGTATACGAAGAAGAAACAGTTTATGTAATTGACAAAGAGGGGAATAAACTGCTGGAGAAACCGCTGAGAAAGACAATCGTAGAAAATCAGACATGGGATGAGGCTTATGACAGCACGCCCCATTGGAAAGACCGATTTGTCATATTTGACGGCAAGTATTACGGGGTCATGGACGGCAGGGGCAACTGGCTGATCAAACCGATGTTTTATAATTTGATTGCAGATCATAAGGACTTTTTTACGGTTTATTTTGGCGATAAAAAGGGGATTGTAGATTTGAGGAAGGGGTGAAGGCTATGATGCAGACCATAGGCTGCGACTTGACGCGAGAAGGAGGCAGAATGATCGGGACGACGTTTTTGGCGTTCCTCGCGGGACTGATCACCAGCTTAGCTGACGGTGATGCCTTCACCCTGTCTCTTGGAACGGGGCTGCTGGTGCTCACGGTAATATTGATTGCTGTGCGAATCCCCTGTTTGTATCAGCGGAGTCTCTTTACTGAAGAAGCGCATTTTCTGATGACGCTGCCTACACCGGCAAAGGACTTGCTGCGGGGCAGGCTCGCCGTAGGCGTCATGTGGATGTCCATGGCAGAAATTGCCTATTGCGGCCCGCTGCTCTTTATCCTTCTGTGCAAAGAAACCAAACCGTTTGAAGAGGATATGATGCAGAGTATCCTCTATTGGATGATGGAAAGAGGGAGCAGCCCAGGGGATATCAGTGTGTTGTCAGCACTGCTGGTGCCGCTGATTCTCATTGCTGATGGGCTGTTTTGCTCGCTGGTATTATATCTGTGCTTTTTGAAGAATAACGGGAAAAAGAAAGGGGCATTGCTGCTGTCCGCGGGCACAGCTGCAGGGGTCGCACTGCTAGGGGTTGTCTTTGCGACGCTGCTTGGGAAAGGCAGTTTTCCTTTTGGGCTGCTTTATGCCGCGGCGGCAGGTGGAGTCATTTTGACTGCGCTTCTGTTCAGACGCTGCAGGGCATTGCTGGAAACAGGACATGATGTGGCGTAAATGGGCTTGGAGTTTCGCAGTCTGTCTGCCTGCATAGGGGAAGGGGGTATACGCGAGACTTTTTGACGATAGAGTTAGGTTTTTTGACAGGGATTGAGAGATTTCGCGTAACCGCGAGGCGATTTTGATAACAAAAGAGAGCAGTATTTGCTTAGAAAAAAGACAAATACGACTCTCTGTTATTTTTTGGGGTGAATTTGTAACCGGATAAGTGGTTTTGCGAGATGAAAGATAACCAGATCTGCATGATACCCCTGGAAAAAATAGGGGGTAGTTGAGAAAGTTACGCGGGAACAGCTGGTTTCTCACAAAAAACCTAACCTTATTGTCGAGGTAAGACGGCATTTTGCCCAACTCTGACTCCGACTATTTTTTGATGCTTGCGAGATATGATTTGATGGCACTGAAACTCTTGTCACTGAGACAATGCTCTATCTTGCAGGAATCTTCAAACGCGGTGTCGCGATCGACCCCCAGCGCTATGAGCGCTTCTGCGATGACATTATGCTTATCATAGGTCTTTTCGGCGATGATTCTTCCATCTTCGGTCAATTCAATTTGACCTGCATTGTCGACGGTGATAAAACCGTTTTCTCTGAATTTCTTCATTGCGACACTCACTGTCGGTTTGGAAAATCCTAACTCCGTGGCGATGTCGATGGCTCTGACCGATCCGTTTCTCTTTTTTAGTATATATATGGTCTCAAAATAATCTTCTGCTGACTGTTGTATTTTCATAAGAATTCTCCTCTCCTGTCGATAAATTATTTTAACATATAAAAAAGGTATTGACAAGGAGGTTAGTCTGTGCTAACTTATATACAGAAGTTAGTTACCACTAACTGGAAAGGAGCCATGGGATGAGCGTAGTAATTATTGGCGGTAATGAACGCATGAAACGACAGTACGAAGAGATATGCGAAGACTACGGATGCACTGCGAAAGTATATACGAAGGAGAAGGGTGCAATTAAGAAAAAAATCGGTACGCCAGATTTATTAATCTGTTTTACAACGACAGTATCGCATAAGATGGTCAATGTTGCCAAGCAGGAATCAAAGCGGGGTGGATTTCCCATTGAACATTGTCACAGCAGCAGCGGGTCAGCGCTGGCAGAAGTTTTGAAAGCGAGAACCCGTTTTATTTAATACATGGGTTAGTTACAACTAACAGGAGGGATGGAAATGATGCCTTTATCGATGGCCAAGATGGGTGAAACCGTAACAATCAGAAAAATAGGCGGAAAAGACGAGGTACGTCAACACATGGCGGAATTGGGATTTGTAGTGGACGAAACAGTCACCGTCGTAAATGAAATGGGAGGCAGCTTAATCTTACAGGTAAAAGACAGCCGAATTGCACTAGGAAAAGCTTTGGCTGCTAAAATAATGTTTTGATAAAATACACTAGGAGGTAATCAAGTGAGCACATTAAAGAATGTCAACGTTGGCGAGACCGTATCTGTAACGCGAATTAACGGCGGCGGACCGACAAAGAGAAGAATTATGGACATGGGTCTGACGAAAGGTGTGGATGTCTACGTGCGCAAGGTGGCGCCTTTGGGTGATCCCATTGAGCTTACAGTCAGAGGCTATGAACTTTCTATCAGAAAAGCAGATGCCGAAATGATTGAAGTACAGTAACTGCAAACAGAATGATACGATGAAATCCAACCTGTGGAGCGGCGCAAACAGCACCTGTCTCTCGGAGATTTACAGCATAAGGTCTCCCCGAAAATTTACTATGCAAATTGGGGCGACAACCATCAGAAAGGAGAATCAGAATGGAGTACAAAATTGCCCTTGCGGGCAACCCGAACAGTGGTAAAACTACTTTGTTCAACAATTTAACGGGAAGTGCACAGTACGTCGGCAACTGGCCTGGCGTAACAGTAGAAAAAAAGGACGGAAAATTAAAAGGCAATAAAGAGGTTATCATACAGGATCTGCCTGGTATTTATTCGCTGTCACCTTATACTTTGGAAGAGGTTGTTTCCAGACAATATCTGGTTACTGAAAAACCAGACGCTATTTTAAATATTATTGACGGTACGAATATTGAAAGAAATCTCTATCTGACTACGCAGTTAATCGAACTGGGCATCCCTGTTCTAGTCTGTGTAAACATGATCGACCTGGTAAGAAAAAACGGCGACAGAGTCGACCTGAAAAAATTAGGACAGGAGCTTGGATGTGAAGTCATGGCGATCAGTGCGCTGAAAGGCGAAGGCTGCATAGAAGCTGCGAATAAGGCCATTGCCATTGCAAAAGCGCATAAGGCTGTCGACATGCCTCATGTATTTACAGGAAGCGTGGAGCACGCCATCGCTCATATTGAAGAATCCATTGCAGACAAGGTGGAGACGGGATTTCTCAGATGGTACGCTATCAAAATCTTTGAAAGAGATGAAAAAGTTTTAGATCAGCTGCATTTTGACGATAAGCTTTTAGCACATCTGGAAGAGCATATCTCTGACTGCGAAAAGGAGCTGGATGACGAGGCGGAAAGCATCATCACCAATCAGAGATATTCTTACATCAGTAAGATTGTAGGCGGAGCGGTGGAAAAGAAACAGAGAAGAGAAAATATGACCCTTTCCGATAAAATAGACAGAGTCGTTACCAACAGAATTCTAGCTCTGCCTATTTTTGCGGGAATCATGTGGCTTGTCTATTACATATCTATGGCCACGATTGGCGCCATGGCTACAGACTGGACCAACGACGTTCTCTTCGGCGATGTTGTACCGCCGGCAATCACTTCCTTCCTCGAAGGCATCGGCTGTGCAGGCTGGCTGGTCAGCTTGATTGTCGATGGTATCGTAGCAGGTGTGGGCGCCGTGCTCGGATTTGTGCCGCAGATGCTGGTATTGTTCTTACTACTGGCCTTCTTGGAAAGCTGTGGTTATATGGCGAGAATCGCATTCATCATGGATAGGATTTTCCGCAGATTCGGTCTGTCCGGCAAGTCTTTTATCCCGATGCTGGTAGGCGTAGGCTGCGGCGTGCCGGGAGTTATGGCTTCAAGAACCATTGAAAATGATCGCGACAGGAAAATGACGATTATGACGACGACCTTTATCCCCTGCGGTGCAAAAATGCCGATTGTCGCTCTGATTGCAGGTGCTCTGTTCGACGGCAGCGCGTGGGTCGCAACGAGTGCTTATTTCATCGGTGTGGCTGCAATCATCATGTCTGGTATTATTTTAAAGAAGACCAGGATGTTCGCCGGAGAACCGGCTCCGTTCGTAATGGAATTACCGGCATATCATATGCCGACCATCGGAACCGTCCTCAGGAGTATGTGGGAAAGAGGCTGGTCTTTCATTAAGAAAGCTGGCACCATTATCCTGCTGTCAACCATATTGATCTGGTTCCTATCCAACTTCAGCGTACAGGGTGGATTCCATATGATCGACGATGTTCTGGAACAGGATACCACATTGCTGGCCGGATTAGGTTCCTTGCTGGCGTGGATTTTCGCTCCACTGGGATTCGGAACATGGAAAGCTGCTGTTGCAGCAATCACAGGCCTTGTCGCGAAAGAAAACGTCGTTGGGACATTCGGTATCCTCTATGGTTTTGCAGAAGTTGCGGAAGACGGTGCGGAATATTGGGGCACGCTGGCGGCAGATTTTACCGCAGCAGCAGCTTTCTCATTCTTAGTATTCAACCTGCTGTGCGCACCTTGCTTTGCAGCTATGGGCGCTATCAAACGTGAAATGAACAACAAAAAGTGGTTTTGGTTTGCCATCGGATATCAGACAGTCTTCGCTTATCTCATATCCCTCTGCGTTTACCAGTTCTGGACGCTCTTTACTGGCGGCGGATTTGGAATCGGTACAGCAGCAGCCTTCATCGTGCTTGCAGGCATATTGTATCTGTTATTCAGACCTGCGCCAAAAGAAGAGACTTTAAATCAATCAATGCCATTGACGAAGCGCAAAGTCGCATAAGAAGGTGAATTCAATGAATGCTTCAACAATTATCGTATTACTGGTGCTGGCCGTCATCGTGGGTTTCAGTATCAGATCACTGGTCAAGAGTAAGAAATCTGGCAAGGGCTGTGCTGGCTGCAGCGGCGGATGCGGCTGCAGTTGTGGGGACTGCCAGACAACAAACGAGAACCATCACTGATTAAGAGGGGCTGCACTGCAGTCCCTTATATTTTTTGGGAAAAATACAATATCCTGTGTCATTCCACCCTTCTAAAATGTAAAATAAGTGAAATGCATTTCAGAAGGACAAGATGAAGAAAAGAGGAACAGGAATCAGAAAAATCGATGATAAAACGACAGCCGCCTGATGCCCAAAACAAATCTCATTGACATAACTAGAGACATGATATTAAAATCTATTTAATCAGATGCATCTTATAGGTATTATGACGAGGGTGAGAAAATGGACAGAATAGATTTTACAGAAATGGGAAAACGGATTAATAGTGCTTTCAGCGGATTTGCAATTATTGATGAAGATGGAATCATCAGAAACATAAACAGTTCTTTTGAGAGAAACTTTGCACTGCCAGCTTCTGCAATCATCGGGCAGCCGCTGGATATCATTCTTCCAGAGCTGAAGAAGTTAAAGCAAGTGACCGATGGCGTTTTTGAGACAGAGATAGAGGGACAATGCTACTATCTGATTCCGACGGAGCTTTGCAGCGGGGAGAACTGTCATTGGATGGGGCTCTCTTTCATCAACGTCGCTCTCAGCGGGGAATTGGCAGCAAAACTGAAGGATGAAAGAAACATCAATTCAGAATTAGAAGAAATATTAGAAGGCTCATTTGACGGAATTCTGGTGACAGATCGAGACGGCAAAATTCTGTTTGTAAACAGTTCCTATGAGCGGGTGGCAGAGATTAAAAAGAGCGATATGGAAGGAAAGTCCATGCGGGATTTGATGAATCCTGTCTGGATGCCAAATTCCGTCGCCTATGTGGTAGCAGAGCAGAAAACAGCCGTATCGAAGCGGCAGATCGTAAAGTCGGGCCGCCATATCATGGTGACTGGCAAACCGATTTTCGACAGAACGGGCGAAATTAAAAAAATTGTCATCAATGCCAGGGACATTACCGAAATTTACGACCTGTCAGAAGAACTGCAAAAATCAAAGGAGACAGAGAAACTCTATATGGAGCGGCTTTCGGATTTTTCCCAGATGAACAAGAAGGCTTCTCCGATTCTGGCTGTGAGTAAGGAAATGAAAAGCGCGCTTTCTCTCGCTGAAAAAGTAGCAAATTTCCAGGCGACCGTATTGATTCTGGGAGAATCAGGGGTAGGTAAGGAAGAAGTTGCGAAGTTTATACATAAAAACAGTATGCGGAAGGACAAACCTTTCATCGCCATCAACTGTGGGGCAATACCGGATAATCTCTTAGAATCGGAACTCTTCGGCTATGAGAAAGGTGCTTTTACGGGAGCTATGAATACAGGCAAGGTAGGTCTGTTGGAAGCGGCGGAAGGAGGCACGGTATTCCTGGACGAAATCGGTGAAACACCTTTGGATTTTCAGGTAAAACTGCTGCGCTTTCTGGAGAGCAAAGAGGTTCGCCGCGTGGGCGCCAACCATTCCAAGAGTGTAGATGTACGTGTTGTGGCTGCAACCAATCGCGACTTGGAAGAGATGATAGAAGAAGGAAGCTTTCGCCGAGACTTATTTTACAGAGTCAATGTGGTGCAGATCGAGGTGCCGCCCCTGCGCAAGAGAAAAGAGGATATCGTGCCGCTGGCATCTTTCTTTTTGCAGAAATTCAACCAAAAATACGGACAGGAAAAACTGCTGACTCTTGAAGTTGTAAATGAACTGGAGAAGCATCAGTGGGTGGGCAATGTCAGAGAGCTGAAGAATGTCATTGAGAATATGGTCATCGTCAGCAATAATGAATATCTGCAGACCGAAGACCTGCCTTGGACGGTTAAAGGAAAGCCGGCGCAGAAACGAAGGCTGATTGATGAAATTTCTGAACAGGATTTGACTTTAGCAGAGGCTACGGCAGAGTTGGAAAAGCAAATTTTGCTGCGGGCAAAAGAGACCTGTGGCTCTACCAGGGAAATGGCCATCAAACTCAATGTAAACCAATCTACCATCGTCAGAAAGATGCAGAAATACAACATAGGATAATGGCCGCAAATATGCATAAATGTAGCGTTTGATGCGTTGACGCATCGAACATGAGAACGTAAAAGAAAAGACGGATGATTTCCGTCTTTTCTTTTTTTGTTGGAATAGCTGTATTTGCAACGGTGTGATTCCAACACTTCTGCAAAAAAATGGAGGTGGAAAGAACTTGGCACGATTCTTGTTATTAATAGAAATAAGGAATTTTAAGATCAGAACAGGAGGAGAAAGATGGAATTCACTTATTCGAGAGAACAGGAAATGGTTAAAAAAATGCTGAAAGAATTCGCAGAAAATGAAATTGCGCCTATTTCAGCAGCAATTGACGAAAAAGCGGAGTATCCATACGAGACGATTGCCAAGTTGGGAGAACTGGGAGTGATGGGCATGCCGTTTCCCGAAAGTTATGGCGGCGCCGGTACGGATTACCTCACATACATCATGGCCATTGAAGAGATATCAAAGGTAGATGCCGCTCATGGCGTGATTATTCAAACGCACAACGCCCTTTGCTGCTGGCCGATTTTTACCTATGGTACAGAGGAACAGAAACAGAAATTTCTGCCAGACCTTCTTTCCGGCGAAAAACTGGGTGCCTTTGGCTTGACAGAACCAAATGCGGGAACAGATGCAGCGGGAACCCAGACAAAGGCTGTACTCGACGGAGACGAATGGATTCTCAACGGGAGCAAGATTTTTATTTCGGGCGGCGGCATCGCAGACGTCTACATCATCATGGCCATGACTGACAAGGCAAAGGGAACCAAAGGGATCAGCGCTTTTATCGTAGAGAAAGGAACGCCTGGATTTACAGCGCCAAAATATGAGAACAAGATGGGCATTCGCGGTTCCATTGCGGCAGAACTAGTTTTTGAGGACTGCCGCATCCCGAAAGAAAATCTGCTTGGACAGCTGGGCAAGGGCTTTAAGGTCGCCATGTCCTCTTTGGATGTGGGCAGACTTGGCATCGCAGCCCAGGCTCTTGGCATCGCCCAGGGCGCCTTTGATCAGACCGTGATCTATATGAAACAGAGAAAGCAGTTTGGCAAGACCCTTGACAAATTCCAGGCTCTCGCTTTTGAAATGGCAGCCATGAAGACCAGAATCGACGGTGCAAGGTATCTTCTCTACGATGCATGCAACAGAAGGGACCGGGGGCTGCCTGCCACCGTACCTGCGGCAGAGGCAAAGCTGGCCTGCTCAGAGGCGGCGATGTACGTAGCTACAAAAGCTGTTCAATTCCATGGAGGTTATGGATATATCAAGGATTATCCGGTCGAGAGAATGATGCGGGACGCAAAGATCACCGAAATCTATGAAGGGACATCGGAAGTCATGAAGATGATCATGGCAGGAGATATCTTTCAATAACTATACGACTTGTTCCAGCCAATCGAGCATAGCTCTCTTGGGGAACAAAAGCATAAGGAGTTCCTGGCAATTTGTTTTGCAAATTGGGCGGGCTCCATTAGGAGGAAAATTGAAGATGAAAATAATCGTATGTGTAAAGCAGGTACCAGATACCAATGAAATAAAAATCAATCCTGAAACAGGAACACTGATCAGAGACGGAGTTCCTTCGATTCTGAATCCAGACGATGCCAACGCTTTGGAGCAGGCGCTGCAGGTGAAAGATGCCAATCCGGGAACGGAGGTTACCGTCATCACCATGGGACCTCCTCAGGCAAAGGAAATGCTGCAGGAGTGTGTGGCCATGGGGGCTGATGATGCCATTCTGCTGTCTGATCGCGCGCTGGGCGGCTCTGACACCTGGGCCACATCCAATGCTATCGCGGCAGGCATCCGTAAGATAGGAGATTTTGACATTCTATTTGCAGGCAGACAGGCAATCGACGGAGATACAGCACAGGTAGGTCCGCAGATTGCGGAAAAGCTAGGTCTTCCCCAGGTAACCTACGTGAAAGAATTTGCAATGAAAGAGGACGGTATCGTTGTGAAGAGAGGTCTTGAGAACGGATATGAGATGTTGAAGGTGAAAAGACCTTGTGTACTGACTGCGATCAAGGAACTGAATCAGCCCAGATATATGACTGTCAGAGGAATATTAAAAGCGGCAAAACAGGAAATCAAGGTCTGGAATGCTGAGGATATCGGTGTGGATAAGACCACAGTAGGCTTGAAGGCTTCCCCGACCAACGTATTCAAGTCCTTTACACCAAAACCGAAGGGCGCTGGCATTGCTGTAGAAGGCGATACCCCAAAGGAGAAGGCGGCAAATCTGATGACAGCTCTGAAAGAGAAACACATAATTTAGGAGGCAAAAATGAAAAATTTTCAAGATTATAAAAATGTCTGGGTCTTTGCAGAGCAGAGACACGGTAAGCTCATGAATGTGGCCCTGGAGCTGGTGGGAGAAGGATATAAGCTTTCACGAGAAATCGGCCGTGACACAAAAGTCTGCGCGATACTGATTGGCAACAATGTGGAGCACCTCCTTGATGAACTTTACGCTTATGGTGCTGACAGCGTTTATGTCTTGGAGGATGCGCTTCTGGAAAACTACACTACGGACGGCTACGCGAAAGTTATGACAGATGCGATCAATACATATAAGCCGGAAATCGTCATCTTTGGGGCGACACATATTGGACGCGATCTTGCACCGAGACTTGCAGCAAGGCTTGACACAGGACTGACGGCAGACTGCACCAGACTGGACGTAAACGTAGCGAACTATAGAGATTACTTGGAGAAAAACACGACCGCCAGTCTGACTGGTCTTGACACAGAGGCGGACAGCAAGGGGCTGAAACAGACCAGGCCTGCCTTTGGCGGAAACCTGATGGCCACTATCGTGACACCGAACACCAGGCCACAGATGGCGACAGTCAGACCAGGTGTCATGGCTAAGAGAGAAAAGGTGGAAGGTGCCGGAGGCGAACGAGTCGATGTAAAGGTTCGCTTATCAAAAGAAGATATACACGTAGAGGTTCTGGAGGTCGTCAAGGCAGCGAAGGAACTGGTATCACTGACCGATGCAGACATCATCTGCTCTGGCGGAAGAGGTCTTGGCGATGCATCAGGATTTGACTTGATCAGGCAGTTTGCTGAAAAGGTAGGCGGCGTTGTGGGCGCATCCCGTGCGGCAGTAGATGCCGGCTGGATTGATCCGAGCCATCAGGTGGGGCAGACCGGAACCACAGTAAAACCCCATATCTATTTTGCCTGCGGAATTTCGGGGGCAATCCAGCACCTGGCAGGTATGCAGACATCGGACATAATCGTCGCAATCAACAAAGACCCGGAGTGCCCGATGATGAAATTGGCGGATTTTGCAGTAGAAGGCGATTTAAAAAAGGTGATTCCCGAAATTATGGCACTCTGGGCGAAGGAGGAATAAGAGATGAGAGAAGTAGTCATTGTCGACGGTGCCCGTACTGCCTTTGGAAGAATGGGCGGAGCATTGAGAGTCTATACGCCGGTAGAACTTGCCGGGATGACCATGAAGGGTCTCTGCGAAAAGACGGAGATATTGCAAAAAGGCAAGGTGGATGCTGTATTTGTCGGGAGCGCATCAGGAGATTTGAACACGCACAACTTTGCAAGATATGCCGGCCTCTTGGCAGGGCTGCCTTACGAGACGTCAGCCACCTTTATCGAAATGCAGTGCGGTTCATCCATCGCTTGTATCAACAACGCAGCGCTGCAGATTAAGGAGGGGTATATCGACGTAGCAATCTGCGGAGGCGCGGAGGCTCACAGCCAGACTTACTATAAATACTCCACCGCGGTGGAGCCTTACAGAGGAATCGCGCCGATGCCGGCTCCCTTGAAACTGGCTCCGACAAAGGAGGACGATATATCCATGATTGAGATATCCGATCTGATGGCGAAGAGATGGGGCATCACCAGAGAAGCGTGCGATCTGTTCGCGCTGCGAAGTCAACACAGGGCGGCAGAAGCGATAGGGAAGGGATACTTCAAAGACGAAATTCTGCCCTTGCAGGTGAGATACAGCCGTAAAAGCGAACCGGTAACCGTGGATCAAGATGAACATCCGCGGCCACAGACTGATTTGGCAGGCCTCTCCAAACTGAAGCCGGTCAATGAAGGCGGCGTAACGACCGCCGGAAATGCGTCGGGAAGAAACGATGGCGCTGCCTTTGTACTGATGATGAGCGCAGAAAAAGCGAAAGAACTGGGGTATGAACCGATGGCAAAGTGGATCTGCGGCATGGACGCAGGCGTCGATCCGAAGTATATGGGAATCGGACCGGCTTACACAAATCTGAAAGTGATGAAGAGAGTTGGATTGAAGACGAAGGATATTGACGTTTTCGAGTGCAACGAAGCGTTTGCTGCCCAGAATCTCTCCGTCATCAAACAGATGGAAGCGATGACCGGCGAAAAGATCGACATGGAAAAGTGGAATCCAAATGGAGGAGCCATCGCCTTTGGTCATCCAAACGGAGCCAGCGGCGGACGTATCTGTCTTGCGGCGATGAAAGAACTCATCAGAAGCGGCGGCAGATATGGTATCTTCTCCTCCTGTATCGGAGGAGGTTTGGGCGTATCCACATTAATTGAAAATTTAAGAAGGTGAAGAGTATGATTAAAAAAGTAGGTGTCGTAGGTGCAGGCATGATGGGAGCGGAAATCGCCCTCTGCTTTGCGAGAGAAGGTTTTGAGACGGTCCTAAACGATATCAGCCAGGAAATTGCAGACAGAGGAAAAGAAAAACAGGCGCAAATTCTTGACAAACGCATCAAAAAAGGCAAGATGAGTCCACAAGACAAGGAGGCGATTCTGAGCAGGGTGACGGCTACTGGCAATCTGGAGGATCTGGCGGAATGTGACCTGATTATCGAGGCAGTGCTGGAAGTCTTTGAAGTAAAAAAGAGCGTCTATGAAAAGCTGGATGCCATCTGCAAAGAATCTACCATTATCGCCAGCAACACGTCTTCTATTTCCATTACGAAGCTGGCTTCTACCGTGAGCGCAGAGAGAAAAGGCAAATTCATCGGTACGCATTTTAATTCGCCAGCCAGTGTCATGAAGCTAGTGGAGGTTATTCCAGCTCTGCTGACGGATGAGGAAACGGTCTGCACAGTGACGGACGTTTTGAAAGAGATTAAGAAAGAACCAGTTCGCGTAAAAGACGTGGTGGGCTTTGGACTAAACAGAATCTTCCATGCCATGTACTTAGAAGCCTGCCGCCTGGTGGAAGAAGGGGTGTGCAGCGCAGAGGATGTAGACAAGATCTGCAAATACGGTCTGGGCCACCCGATGGGAATTTTCGCATTGCTGGACATTACCAGCCACGATCTCAATCTCAATGTAGATCAGATTTTGTTTGAGGCATATGGAGACAGGTTCAGGCCGAGTCCGCAGATTATCAGACTGGTGGATTCCGGAAGGTTAGGAAAGAAGAGCGGAGCCGGATTCTATGATTACGGGGAGGAATAAGATGAGTCAGGTTACCCTTAGAATAGAAGACGGGATTGCGGTCATCAGCATAGTGAGGCCGGAGGCGCTCAATGCTTTGAACCGAGAAATCGTCGATGAGATTGACGGCCTGCTGGATCAGGTGGAAAAGGACGATTCTGTCAGATGTCTGATTTTCTGCAGTGAAAAGAACTTTGCCGCAGGAGCTGACATCAAAGCCATGGCGCAATGTGATGAGGAGGGGGCAAAAGCTTTCGCCTTTTCTCCCGTCTATAACCGAATTGCAGATCTGCCTCTGCCGACCATTGCAGCCATTGAGGGCTATGCTCTCGGCGGCGGTATGGAACTGGCCATGGCCTGTGACATCAGGATTGCAGGAAAGAGTGCCAAGATGGGCTTTCCTGAAGTCACCTTGGGCATCTTTCCAGGGGCAGGCGGGACGATTCGGGTCCCCAGGGTTGTCGGTGAAGCCTTTGCGAAAGAGCTGATCTTTACAGGGGATGCCGTCAGTGCTGAAAGAGCGCTGCAGATGGGACTGATTAACAGGGTCACAGGAGATGCAGACGTATACGCAGAAGCAGAAAAACTGGCAAAGAGGATTGCCAAACGCGGGCCTGTCGCTATCCGCATGGTCAAAGAGGTAATCCGCAGAGGATTAGAAGAAACGGACCAGAACAGAGCCATCGGAATCGAAGCAGAACAGTGGGCGAAATTATTTACAACCTATGACCAGAAGGAAGGTATGAAGGCCTTTATTGAAAAACGAAAGCCTTGCTTTGAGAATCGATAGAAACTATACGACTAGCGTCTGACCGCTCACTTTGTTTGCGGGACGCTAAAGCATAAGGAGTTCCCAGCAATTCACTTCGTGAATTGGGGCAACTCCATTAGGAGGAAAGAGAAGTGTCAGAAGAGAAGATAACATCAAAAGAATTGCTGAATCAGTTGACTGCTAAGCATTACGATGATGCCCTTGCAGCAAAGGCAGAGGGGAAACCAATAGTCTGGGCTACCTCCATCTGCCCTAACGAATTGCTGGACGCCATGGATTTGGCCACGGTATATCCGGAGAATCATGCGGCAGCGATCGGTGCCAGAAAAGAGGCGATGAAGTTCATCGAACACGCAGAAGGCATCGGCTACAGTGCAGACATCTGCTCCTATGCCAGAGTCAATATGGGTTATGTGGATTTACAGCATGCGGAGGCCCAGGATATCCCTCTGCCGGACCTGATTTTCAGCTCGACGAATATCTGTAACACAGTGCTCAAATGGTATGAGAATCTGGCAAAGAAGCTGGACATTCCGCTAATCTTGTTCGACATGCCCTTCAACCATACATACGAGGTGCCAGATCATGCGACAAACTATATCCGCGGTCAGATTGAACATGCCATCTGCCAGTTGGAGGACTTCACGGGCAGAAAGATGGACTACGATAAGCTGGGTGAGAAGATGGCTATGAACAACGCCACCTGTGAATGGTGGAAAAAAGCCACAGACTGGGGAAAAACAAAACCTTCTCCCCTGAACGGTTTTGACATGTTCAACTACATGGCGATGATCGTCTGCATGAGAAGTTCGGAGGACGGACATAAACTCTTTAAGCTGTGGTACGAAGAACTGAAACAGAAGGCAGAAGAAGGCAAAGGCCCTTGGAACAGTGCAGAAGAACAGTATCGAATCATCTGGGACGGCATCGCCTGCTGGCCTCACCTTTCTACCACGTTCAAACTGCTCAAGAAATATGGAATCAACATGGTCACCTCTACCTATCCGAGCAGCTGGTACAAGGTATATGAGACCAACGATCTGGACGGCATGGCGCGCAGCTATACAGGTAATTATGCCAACAGAAATTTGGATTACGGTGCCAATCAGATGGAGAATCTGATTAAAGAGTTCAGTGTAGACGGCGTGGTCTTCCATTCCAACAGAAGCTGCAAACTGATGGATTTCAGAACCTATGAAGTGCAGAGAAGAATTACGGAGAGAACAGGGTGTCCATCGGTCATCTTCGATGGAGATCAGACGGACCCGCGGGTTTTCTCGCAGGCCCAGTACGAGACGAGGATTCAGGCCTTGCTGGAGATGATGGAAGAGAAAAAAGAAGCGAAAAGAAAGGGGGACATAGAATGAGTTATTTAAATACGATAGAGCAGCTGTGCGATGCCGCGCTGCATCCTGGAAAAACCATTTTGGCTACCAGAGAGGAGACTGGCAAAGATCTGGTAGGCTGTTTTCCTATTCACACACCAGAAGAAATCGTCTATGCCGCTGGCTGCGTGCCTGTCGGCATGTGGGGCGGCAGAACGGAAATCCAGCTTGCTGACAAATACCTGCAGAGCTTTTGCTGTTCCATCATGAGAACCAACGTGGAGCTTGCCATGAGGGGAACCTACGATATGCTGAAAGCCGTCATCATTCCCACTTTTTGCGATACCATGAAGTGCATCGTGGATAACATGAAGCTGGCTATGCCCAAGGTGCCGACCATCGCTATGGCCTACCCGCAGCATAGAACTTTGTCGGCCGGCGTGGAATACACGGTCAGCGAGATAAAGAGGGTCAGACACCAATTGGAACTGATTCTCGGCAAGATTATCACAGAACGCCAGATTGAAGAGGCTTTTGCAGTTTATGAAGAATACCGACAGGCCATGAGGCGATTTACCGAAATCAGCGCGGAGCATCCGGACATCATCACTGCCAGAAAACGCCATCTTCTGATTAAAGCCGGACAGTTCATGGACAAAGCCATTTACACAAGGATGATCAAGGAAATCAGCCGAGGTTTGGAAGACGAGCTGCCATCTGGATTCCAGGGAACGAGAGTTGTGGTAACGGGGCTGCTATCGGAGCCGATAGAGATGCTGGACATCTTTGATGAGAACCATGTGGCCATAGGGGCGGACGACTTATCCTTAGGTTCTCGGCTGTGGAGGACATCAACGCGCAGAGACGTGAATGATGTCTTTCAGAAGATGGCGTGCAGGATTGCCGATCAGGAGGGGGATACCTTTCTCTACGAGCCAGAGAAAAAGAAGGGGCAGATGCTCGTCGATATGGCAGAAGAATGCAGGGCAGACGGTATCATCGTTTTGATGATGAAGTTCTGTGACCCAGAGGAATATGACTATCCGATTTATAAAGAGGAAGTGGAAGCTGCTTCTGTGCCGATGCTCTATCTGGAAATCGATCAGCAGCTCACATCCTTTGAACAGATCAGAACGAGGGTGCAGAGCTTTACAGAAATGCTGCTGTAAGTGAGGTAAGGAGAATGTTTTTAGGAATTGATATAGGTTCATCCTCCTCAAAGGCTGCCGTTCTCAATGAGCAGAAGCAGTTAACGGCAGTAGCAGTCATCAACTTGGGGACGGGGACAAACGCATATGAGAAAGCTATAGCGGCCGCTCTGACAGAGGCAGAGCTTACGGCGGCGGACATCAAATATACTGTGGCCACAGGGTACGGAAGAGTCAATTACAAAGATGCTGATAAACAGATTACGGAAATCACCTGCCATGCCAAGGGCGTTGACTTTTTGACCGACGATGCCCAAACCATTGTCGATATCGGCGGACAGGATGCCAAAGTCATCAAGCTCAATGGAGGCGGGCAGGTTGCAAACTTCGTCATGAACGAAAAATGCGCTGCTGGCACAGGGCGGTTTCTGGAAGTCATGGCCAGGGTTTTGGGCTGCTCGTTGTCCGACTTGTCGAACTTGGCCGATCGGTCAACAGTGGAAATCTCTATCAGCAATGTTTGCACGGTGTTTGCTGAAAGTGAAGTCATATCCAGACTGGCGGCGGGAGAAAAAATTGAGGATGTTGCCAGAGGCGCCCATGTGGCCATCGCGAAGAGAATCATGGGGATGTGCAGCCGGATAGGATATAAATCAAAAGTGGTGATGACTGGCGGCGTGGCACTGAACAGCAATATGGTGGATGCCCTCTCAAAGGAGTTAGAATGTCTCATAGAGGTAGTTCCTCACTGCCAGGCGGCAGGCGCAGTCGGTGCGGCAGTTTTTGCCCATGAGATTTACAACAAGGAGAAAGATATATGAATGACATAAAAATGAACCTAGATCAGATTAAAGCAGTCATTCCCCACAGAGAGCCAATGCTCCTGGTGGATGAGGTGGTGAACATGGTACCAGAGATGAGCATTACCGCCGGATTTTACGTGGATCCGGGCAGAGATATTTTTAGGGGGCATTTTCCTGATGAGCCGGTGCTTCCCGGCGTTTATACGGTGGAGATTATGGCGCAGACTTCGGACATCTTGATTTTGTCCTGTGAGCGATATGCGGGGAAAAAGCCCCTTTTTATCGGCATCGACAAAGTGAAATTTCGTGCCAAAATCAAACCGGGAGATACCTTGGAGATTCACGCAAAAATCTCTTATGAGAATCTGGAGAAATCCATTGTCACTTGCAGTGCTGAGGTTTATGACGGCGGTGTGTTAGCCTGCGAAGGAGATGTGACACTGGCGATGAGATGAAGCGATGAAGAAAGGAAAGATTATGAATTGGAAAGAAATCTATAAGAGCAGATGTGTTTCCGCTGAGGAAGCACTGAGTCAGATCAGAAATGGCGAGATGGTGGTGCCTTCTCATGCGGCGGCAGAACCGAAATATCTGTTCAACAAATTGGTTGAGATGAAGAATCAGTTCGAAAACGTAGGCATTTTGCAAGGGCTGAATATCGGTGAGGCACCTTATGCTGCAGAGGACTGCCAGGGACATTTTGTCATTCACTCGTTTTTCCTCGGAAAAAACAACAGAAAGTGCTGCCAAGAGGGAAGAGGAGAAATCATCCCGATTCACTTCTATGCGCAGCCGGTCGCAATGAGGGAAGGGTACCTGCCCGTAGACGTAGGCCTGATACAGGTTACGCCTCCTGATGAAGAAGGTTATGTGTGGATGGGTACCTCTTGCGACCAAACCAAAGTCATTGTAAACCGAGGGAGAATCACTATCGCCCAGGTAAATCGAAATATGCCCCACGTGTGCGGAGATACGAGAATTCCTGTTTCGGACATCGACTATTTTGTGGAGCACGATGAAGACATCTACGAACTTCCACTGATTTCAAGTGAAGATCCAGTGGCAGAAAAAATAGGATATCATATTTCCACTTTGATAGATGACGGTGCCTGTCTGCAGATGGGACAGGGGACTGTGCCTAACGCCATTCTCAAGTTCCTGGAACACAAGAGGGATATCGGAATCCATACGGAGGTATTCAGCGATAATCTGATTCCTTTGATTGAAAAGGGCGTGGTCAACGGCGCTAAGAAAAACATCGATACGGGAAAAATCGTGGCGACCTTTGTACAGGGAACAAAGGAATTGTACAAGTACGTAGATCACAATCCGATGATAAAGCTGATGCCAGTGGATTACACCAACGATGTAGGTGTTATCGCGCAAAACGATAAGGTGGTGGCCATCAATTCTGCTCTGGAGGTGGATTTGCAGGGGCAGGTGGTGGCAGATTCCATCGGCAGCAAAATGTTCTCCGGTGTAGGCGGACAACTGGACTTCCTCAGAGGGGCAGAACAGTCGAAACACGGCAGACCGATTATCGCACTGCCGTCTACGGCAAAGGGCGGCACCCTGTCGAGAATCGTGGGCGTCCTAAAGCCTGGCACACCGGTCACAACTACGAGACAGGACGTTCATTACGTGGTTACCGAATACGGCATCGCTGATTTGTTCGGAAAGTCTATTACGCAGAGAAGCAAAGCGCTGATTGAAATCGCCCATCCTGCTTTCAGAGAGCAGATTGAAAAAGACTTTTATGAATATAGAAAAGCTGCCGGCCAGATTTATTTCAGATAGATACGACAAAATAAGGTCTCCCATCAATTTGTATCACAAATTGTGGCGAGAACCGTGAGGGAGGAAAATTATGACGATGAAGACAGGGGCTCAGTACATAGAGAGCCTGAGAAAATTGAATACGAGAGTCTATATGTTTGGAGAGAAGGTAGAAAACTGGGTTGACCATCCCATGATTCGGCCTTCCATCAATTGTGTGGCTGTAACCTATGATTTAGCATGCAATCCGGAATACGAGGATCTGATGACGGCGGTTTCGCATCTGACGGGGAAAAAAATTAATCGCTTTGCCCATATCCACCAGAGTGCAGAGGATCTGAAAAAAAAGGTCAAGATGCAGCGATTGCTGGGGCAGAAGACAGGCTCCTGCTTTCAACGGTGTGTGGGAATGGATGCCTTCAATGCGGTCTATTCTACGACTTATGAGATTGATGAAAAATACGGCACCCATTATCATCAGAACTTCAAGCAGTTTTTGACCTTTGTGCAGGATCACGACCTGATCGTGGATGGAGCGATGACTGATCCGAAAGGAGACAGGAGTAAAGCGCCCCATCAACAGGCGGATGCCGATCTCTTTGTTAGAATTAAGGAAGTGAGAGAAGACGGCATTGTCGTCAGAGGCGCCAAGTGTCACCAAACTGGTTCTGTCAATTCTCACTGGCACATCGTTATGCCGACCATCGCCATGGGACCCGACGACAAAGATTATGCTGTATCCTTTGCCTGCCCAAGCGATGCAGACGGCATCTATATGATTTACGGCAGACAGTCCTGCGATACGAGAAAGCTGGAGGAAAAGGCCGACATCGACCTCGGAAATAAGCAGTATGGCGGACAGGAAGCTTTGGTGGTCTTTGACGATGTCTTTGTACCCAATGAATACGTGTTTATGGCAGGAGAATACGATTTTGCCGGCATGCTGGTAGAACGATTTGCCGGCTTTCACAGGCAGTCCTACGGCGGATGTAAAGTAGGAGTGGGCGACGTGGTCATCGGTGCGGCTGCCCTGGCAGCGGAGTATAACGGCGTGGAAAAAGCTTCTGCGGTAAAAGAGAAGCTGATTGAAATGACCCATCTCAACGAAACGTTATATAGCTGCGGCATCGCATGTTCCTGCGAAGGCTGTCAGACGGCATCGGGCGGTTACATCATCGATCTGCTGCTGGCCAATGTCTGTAAGCAGAACGTGACCAGATTCCCCTATGAAATCGTCAGGCTGGCGGAGGATATCGCAGGGGGTCTTATGGTGACCATGCCTTCGGAGAAAGACTTTCAGTCAGATACGCCTGTGGGCAGAGAGGGAGAAACCATCGGTCAAATCTGCCGCAAGTTCTTCGCGGGCAACGGAACCTGTTCTACAGAAGATCGCATGAGAGTGCTGCGATTCTTAGAAAATATCTGTCTGGGATCTGCGGCAGTGGGTTACCGAACGGAGTCCATGCACGGTGCAGGCTCACCGCAGGCACAGCGCATCATGATTGCAAGGCAGGGTAACATACAAGGAAAGAAGAAACTGGCGAAAAATCTTGCGGGGATTCAGAAATAGAAATCTCGTTTAAGTAGGGGAACTATGCAGAAATGCATAGTCAAAGGCAGACTGGCGCACAGGCACACAAGTGAAAAGCCTTGAAGTTAGATGCTAGACACCCTTTCAAAGAACTTGGCATAAAAATTGCTTTTTATTGTGTCATAGTTTTTAGAAAGGGGACGGATTGAATGAGCAGAATCAAAGACATGGCCTATCTGCTGAGCGAACTGGAGGAAATACTAGAAGCGTCCTTTGATGGAATCATGGTCACTGACGGCAATGGCAACTGCCTGATGGCAAATTCATCCTATACGCGCAATACTGGAATCAGACGTGATGAAATCGTAGGACACAATATGAGAGAACTGATTAATCCGGTTTGGATGAAGCGGTCAATTGCCTTAGACGTCATTGAAAGCGGCTGCGCCATGTCTATGGAACACGATACCCAGAACGGAAATCATATCAGCGTTACAGGTACGCCTATTTTCGGTGAGAAGAACGAAGTGAAAAGGGTGGTTGTAAACACACGGGATATATCCGAAATCAATCATCTCAAACTGAAACTGGGAGAAGCGCAGGCCATGGAAAAGCTCTATCTCAAGAGCATGGGCATCCACAAAGAGCTGATCGACATTGACAATGATACGGTTGTAATCAACAATCGCATGCGGGATATCTATGAAGTGGCAAAGCGAGTGAGCACCTATAACACTACGGTTTTGATAACAGGAGAGTCCGGTACCGGTAAAGAACTGGTTGCCAGGTATATACACAAAGAGGACAAGAGCCGCTGTGATAAACCGATGGTGGTCATTAACTGTGGTGCGATTCCCGCCAATCTGCTGGAATCAGAGTTGTTTGGTTATGTGGAAGGCGCTTTTACCGGTGCCATCAGAGGGGGAAAGAAAGGCCTCTTTGAAGAGGCGGACAGCGGCGTCATTTTCTTAGATGAAATCGGAGAGCTGGAACTTCCTCTGCAGGTAAAACTTCTGCGGGTGTTAGAATCAAGAAAAATCATGAGAATCGGTCAGCGGGAAGAAATCCCTATCGACGTGAGAATTATAGCGGCCACCAACCGGGATCTGGAAAGAGAAGTCCGCGAAGGTCGTTTTCGTGACGATCTCTATTATAGACTCAATGTCGTTTCTCTGAAGGTGCCTCCTCTCAGAGAACGAATTGACGAAGTCGTACCGCTGGCAACGAAATTCGTAAACCAGTTCAACACGCTCTACGGTCAGAAGAAAAAGCTGACCTACAGCTTGATTAAAGAACTGGAGCGTTACGAATGGCCGGGAAATATACGTGAACTGAAGAATATCATTGAAAATCTGGTCGTTGTCAGCGAAGACGATTACTTATACGGGGATACGCTGCCGTGGAGGAAAAAGCAAAAGGCACTTTCATATGGAGAACAGACTTTGAAAGAAGCCGTGGAGACCTTCGAAAAAGACTTTCTAATCAAAGCCAGGGAAAAATGGAAGACCACAGAGAGGATGGCAGAAGCCCTGGACGTAAATCAATCGACAATTTCAAGAAAACTGAACAAATACGGCATTTGACAGATGCAGAGAACTTTGTGTAATTCTAAGCATAAATGCACAAATGCATAATTTTCCCTGGAAATATGCACTTGTGCATAAAATTTACGCCTCTGCCCAGGACATTTATCCGTGAGACGGAAGGAATCCTTGTATTTTCAACGATTTCCTTCCTTTTTTTATTGCGTAAAATTTGGCATACTTGTTGCTAAAACATATTACATCAAAATAATATAAGGAGATTGCATTTATGAGAAACGTAGTCATTACAGCAGGATGCCGGACACCAATCGGCACCATTGGCGGACAATTTAAAAGTCTCACTTCGTTGGACTTGTCTATCCCTGTCATGCAGGACCTGATAAAACGATCAGGGATTCACCCGGAAATAGTAAATGATGTTATATGGGGGTGTAATTATCAGAGAACTTATCAGGAGAACAACCTGGCAAGAGTGGCGGCAATCAAGGCAGGACTTCCCGACACGGTACCGGGAATTACCATCCATAGAAATTGTACATCATCCATGTCTGCTATTCAGTGCGGCTTTTATCAGATCAAAGCAGGCGAAGCAGATTGCATTATGGCTGGCGGAGCTGACAGCATGAGTACAGCTCCTCATATGGTTTTCAATGCCAGGTATGGACAGAAGTACGGACATATGGAATTGCGGGATTCTATGTGGGACTCTCTGACTAATTTAGGGGTAGGTCCCGCCATGGGTATCACCGCGGAGAACGTGGCCGACGAATACCACGTAACCCGGGAAGAGATGGATGCCTTTGCCTTGCGGTCGCAGCAGAAGGCTGTGCGCGCTGTTGACAGCGGCAGGTTTAAAGAGGAAATTGTTTCCATCACAGTAAAAGGAAAAAAAGAAGATAAAGTATATGATAAAGATGAATATCCCCGCAGAGATGTCAGTCTGGAATCATTGTCGAAATTAAAGGCGACTTTTAAAGAAGGCGGCAGGGTGACTGCCGGAAATGCTTCTGGCATGAATGATGCGGCAGCTGGCATTCTTCTGATGGAGGAAGAAATGGCGAAAGAGGCAGGGGTTCCGATTCTTGCAAGAGTGAAATCTGTTGCAACCACCGGAGTCGCACCGGAACTCATGGGAATCGGACCGATCAGCGCATCACAGAAAGCGCTTGCAAAGGCGGGATTTACCATCGACGACATTGACTTATTTGAAATAAATGAGGCTTTTGCCGCGCAGTGCATCGCCTGCCAGAAGACTTTGGGAATCCCAGAGGAAAAGCTCAATGTAAATGGCAGCGGTATTTCTCTGGGCCATCCTGTGGGGGCTACGGGCGTAAGACTGGTAGTGACTTTGATGCACGAACTGAGAAAGAGAAATCAAAAATACGGACTGGCGGCACTTTGTGCAGGCGGCGGAATGGGAACAGCCGTCATCATCGAAATGGTCTGACCGTGAAGAGAAAAAGAAAGGAAATGAAAATGGGAGCGATTATTAAAAAACTCACCCCTGTAGAGCAGATACAGGAAAAATACAGGGCAAAACTGGTGTCAGCAGACGACGCAGCGAAGTTGGTAAAATCGGGGGATCAAATTCATCTCGGTCTCTTCTGCGGCGTGGTAGTTGATATAGAAAGGGCTTTGGCTAAGAGAAGCGAAGAACTGACGGATGTAACCGTATGTACGACGATGTGGAGCTATGGTGAGCCGCCGGAAATTCTGAAAGCAGACCCGCGGGCTGAACATTTTCGCTATTGCAGCACCCACTTAACTGGTACAGAGAGAAAACAGAACAAAGAGGGAAACTGCTGGTTTCTGCCGGTGCAATTCAGAGAAAATCCTAAATTCTATGAGGAATGCAGGGAAGTCTTTGATGTAGCCATGCTGCAGACAGCACCGATGGACGAGTCAGGCAATTTTAATCTAGGTCCGCAGATTGCAGAATATTGGGGAGTCCTGAGAAACTGTAAGAAAATTGTTGTCGAGGTCAACAAAAATATGCCAATCAGTCACGGCATAGAGAACTATCTGAATATCAATCAGGTGGATTACATCGTGGAGGGGAACAATACGCCGCTTCCGACCATCCACGCCAAGGATGCCAGTGATGCGGAAAAAAAGATGGCAGAACATATCGTAAAGCTGATCGAAAGTGGCAGCACACTGCAGCTGGGAACTGGCGGATTTCCAAACTATGTGGGCAAGCTCATTGCAGAATCAGATCTTGACGACTTGGGCTGCCATACAGAGATGTTCGTAGATGCATATCTACATCTCTTTGAGGCAGGAAAACTGACTAACAACAAGACAATCAACAGGGGGAAGATGACATATACCTTTGCTATGGGTTCCCAGGAACTCTATGACTGGATTGACAATAACCAAATGATGCAGGCGGCGCCAGTTGACTATGTCAATGACGTGGAAGTGATCAGTCAGAATGAGAAGATGATTTCTGTCAACAGCTGTCTGCAGGTAGACTTGTTCGGGCAAGTGAACTCTGAGTCCTCAGGATTGCAGCACATCGGCGGTACAGGCGGTCAGTTGGACTTTGTCATGGGTGCCTTTAAATCTAAGGGAGGAAAGAGCTTCCTTTGCACGCCGTCAACCAGAATCTTAAAGGATGGCAGCAAGGAGTCCTTAATCGTGCCGGTACTGCCCAAGGGCAGCATTGTATCCACACCGCGGAGCGCAGTCCATTATATCGTAACAGAGTATGGAGCAGTCAACTTAAAGGGCAGAAATACATACGAAAGAGCGGAACTGTTGATTTCCATTGCGCATCCTGACTTTAGGGAGCGGCTCATAGAACAGGCGAAGGAAATGGGCATTTGGAAAACCTCCAGTAAAGTTCGGAGTGTGTCCCAGCTGCTGTCCATCTTGTGAGGTGTATCGAGACGAGAGAATCATCAAAATAGGGGAAGAAAAAACGGCTGCTCTGGTAGACTGATAATCTGCTGGAGCAGCCGCTCGTATTTAGTAATAATAGGACATGAGGAAAACAGCGATGACCGGGATGGTGACAAGTGACGTAAAAGTGGTCAGGGAAACGATTTCGGCCAGAGTATGGCTGTTCTTTCCCTCCTGCTCGGCAATGGCTACAGGAGCTACTGCCGTTGGAAATGCAGATGCAAAGATCATGACGACTTTCACATCGGTGTATAAGAAATCCATCTGATTGACGATGAGGAATGTAATAGCCGGAATGACCAGCATTGCAGTCATGTTCGTCAGCAGGATGTATTTGTTTTTCAGTATGTTTTTGACGTTGCTGGAACCAAGCTGCATGCCGACCAGCAGCATGGACAGAGGGATGGTAGCGTCGCTGAGAGACTGAATCACATCGTCCAGCACGGCAGGCGGTTTGATGCCGGCTAACAACATGATGATGCCGGCGATGACTGCAAAGACGCAGATATTGCACATGGATTTGAGAATCCGCTTGGGGTCAATCTTCGCCTCTGCACCGATATTGAGAAGCGGAGGAACCGCTCCGTACATGTACAGATTGAGCAAGATATTGTGCATGACCATCAGATAAAAGATGTCACCGCCAAAGATGGCTTTTGTGACAGGAAAACCCATGAATCCGCTGTTGACGGTGGTAATTGCCACGATGTACATGCCACGGTCTTCTGACGGCTTAAATTTAAATATCTTTACGATCAGAGCGGAGAAGAGGGTGCTTGCAGTGAAAAAGATGACAGCACCTGCCATGGTTTGAACCGTGGCGGTGATAACGTCCGCAGAAAGCGTTTTAGAGTATATAGATGAAATAGCCATGCATGGTGCCGTGATGCAGAGCATGAGTTTGGTGATATGAGGAATCGCCTCATTGGGCAGAATTTTAATTTTGTTTGCAATAAATCCGATGAAGATCATGATAAAAATTGCAAATACTTTACCGAAGACTATAAGCATAATTTGATGTCCTTTTTATTAACATGGAATAGAAAAAGTATATCATATTTTTCCAAGAAAGACCATAAAGTTTCTATTAGAAGTCCGAAGAAAGGACAATTTGAATCCTCTCAGCGAATTGACATTCTTTGGTATCTATGATAAATTATTATTTAGTATTTTCGAGTGATTAAGGAGTATATCATTGATTTATTTAGAATATCTGGCGGCTGCCGCAATTGTGGTTATTTTATCAATAAAAGCATCTAATTATATTGACTTGCTTGACAAGAACACAAAACTTTCTGGTGCGTTTTTGGGAGGCATCATGCTTTCCGCTGTCACGTCTTTGCCGGAATTGTTTACAAGCATTTCAGCAACGGTGCTCTTAGATCGGCCAGGCTTATGTATGGGCAATATCCTGGGCAGTGATCTTTTTAATTTATTAGCAATTTCTGTGATTATCCTTATTTATTTTAAAGGGTTTTCTAAGGGAAGAGTTTCCAAGAGCTATAGAAATGTAGCCTTTTTAGTGTTTCTGATTTACATTTTTATCGGGCTGAACTTTATGAATGTCGTCAATGTGAGGATTTTGAATCTGAGTATCACATCGGTGCTGATTTTATTGGTTTATGTTTTGGGAGCAAAATATCTGGCAGTTGCTAACGATGTAGATACAGACGAAGATGCTCTGGACTATCATGCAAGCATGTCTACCAAGCTTTCCATCAAACAGATCGGCTTTCGCTTTTTTCTGGCCAGTGTGGGAATCATCGCCTTCAGTATCATCATTACTTATTTGACAGATCAGATTTCTGTCAAGCTGAATCTCGGTCAGGGACTTGCAGGCGCACTTTTCTTAGGCGTTGCCACATCACTGCCGGAGTTATCTTCGACAATCACGTTGTTTAAAATGAGAAACTATAATATCGCAGTCGGTAATATCATCGGCAGCAATTTGTTTAACTTCATCATTTTGGCAATCGCTGACGTATTATCCCTTGGCAGCGGCGTCTACGCTTATCCGGACGATAAGACCATGTCACTGTTGCTGTTCGGCTGCATCGCAACACCGCTTTTCTGGATCATGTTAAGATTTAAGAACCGGACGACACAAGGTCTTTGCTCTGTTGGCATTATCTGTTGTTACGCAGCGTTCTTGTTAGTATAAAAGCTGATATCGTCTCCGACGATATTTCCCGCATAGATGAAAGAAAGGAAGGTAGTAGTTAGTATGGAAGGATTTTGTAAAGTATGTCCAGAGTGCAATGGAAAAGGTTGTAGAAATCAGATTCCAGGTCCAGGGGCAAAAGGTATCGGTGATACAGCGATTAGAAATTATGACAAGTGGAAAGAAATCCGTGTCAACATGGATACGCTGACAGAAAAACGGGAGGTTTCCACTGCATTGGAACTCTTTGGCAAAAGCTTTGCTGTACCGGTATTTGCCGGTCCTGTAGGTGCAGTAAATATGCATTATGGGGACAAGTATAACGACCTCGAATATAATAATATTTTAGTTCCAGCCTGTAAGGAAAAAGGCATTGCAGCGTTTACGGGGGACGGCATGGATCCCGAGGTCATGAAAGCTGCCGGTATCGCCATCAAAGCAGTAGACGGCTGCGGCGTGCCGACAATCAAACCGTGGAATAAAGCTATGATCGACGAAAAGATGGACATCGTGAAAGAGGCGGATGCCTTTGCTGTCGCCATGGACATCGACGCTGCCGGCCTTCCATTTTTAAAGAACTTCCAGCCTCCGGCAGGAAGCAAATCCGTGGCAGAACTGAAAGAAATCATTGCAGGCGCGCAAGTGCCTTTTATTGTAAAAGGCATCATGACGCCAAAAGCGGCCTTGAAAGCAAAAGAAGCTGGAGCGGCGGCAATCGTAGTTTCCAATCACGGCGGACGTGTTCTCGATCAGTGCCCGGCTACAGCAGAAGTGCTGGAGGAAATTGTGCAGGCAGTAGATGGTTCTATGAAGATACTCGTAGATGGCGGAATCCGCAGCGGCGTAGATGTATTCAAAGCCCTGGCATTAGGCGCTGATGCAGTATTGATTGCCAGGCCTTTTGTCAATGCAGTTTACAAAGATGGCGCTGAAGGGGTCAAGGCTTACGTAGATAAAATAGCGGCCGAACTGGCTGATACCATGGCCATGTGCGGTGCCTACAGCTTGGCTGAAATAAACCGGGACATGTTATTCAAATAAGCAGTAACAAAAGAGCATATCCAAAATATGCTCTTTTTTAGTGTCTTTTTCTATTAAAGCAGAGGAACTTTGTTGATTACGATAATATTGATGCCGGCGCCAGCGATGGCTGCATTGATATTGAGTTTCTCTTCAATGTTCTCAATACTGACCTGTGTCTGCGGTTCTGTGCTGAGCAGATGAATCCATTCATCTGGAAGGGGGAAACTCTCAGGAAAACCCAGATGCGCCATATGTGCGAAGATTGAATTGGCATTTGACACTGCATATTTGGCGATGACATATTGGCCAGGACTGACGGGAATGCTGAAATCGACATTGAGTTCATCCATAAAAGCGTTAATCACGTCGTTGGTCTCGTATACGCCGGCACTGCGCGTAGCTAGATGTTGTATGTCGTCGTTGTAATTTAAGACTACGATGACATAAGCATCCTCAATTTCAGAATCATTCTTTATCACGTAATAATATTTTCCCCAGTAGAGCAAAGCACCCTTCATATTCTGGAGCAGGCGGTAAGCATAGAAAGCCGGTTTCGGTACTAAACACGAAGTCAGACAGCCTGAACAGCCTTTCAGAACTTTCAGAGGATTGCCTTGATCGCGCAGTCTGCAATGGAGACTGTTTTCTTTTGATGCAAAAAATGTCTGGAATATCTGGACGACGGCGGCGATAGAATCATGTCCCGATGAAATATTACTGCAGCGTTCATTTTCTGAAAGAATTGAAACTTCATATCCCAAAAATGTCAGTCTGTTGCAGATCAGAGCCGATGTGGTTTCGCTGTCACCCGGATGGACAGCGAGTACGACTTTGGAGGCATTGAGTTCATAGAGCATATTGAACAATCTTTCGCCCAGCACATTGTAATCTTCATGTGTGATGACCACTTCCAAAGAACGGTGTATCTCTGCAATTGGATCGACATCTGGAACCACGTCGACATGGAGATGAAGGTGATTGATGATTGAGGAACTATTCTCCTGGTCCGTTACAGCTGAAAGGCATCGTTTGATCAGACTGACAGCTTGATTTTCAGATAACGGGTTGAATCTTGCCGGTCTCGATGCACTGAGAATATGCGACAAAAACAACCGACGGTGTTCTTCTGGAGAATGTCCGAACCATTTGATGAAATACTTTTCGTAGTAGGATGTAGTAGAAAATCCCACATCTTTTGCAACAGCACTGATCTTACGGTCATTCTGCAAGAGCAGAATCTCCGACATTTCTATCCTCGCAAAACAGAGAAACTCCTGAAAACTGATACCCATGTAATCCCGTATGAGATGAGAGAGGTAAAATGTGCTCAGATGCTCCATTTTGGCGAGATCATTCAGAGTGATCCTGTTGGCATGGTTTTCGTACACGTAATTGATAATGCGGCTGATTCGTTCGACAATTACGGGATTGTCATTCTTGAAGTGTATGACGACATCATCTTCAAAGGCAAAGAGATTAAAATACTGATTGAGGTATTTGATGACTTCGATCATCTGGTAGATACAGGTATTTTTATAATTGAAACTTCTTCTTGAAAAATCCAGCAGAATGTGGAGGAGTTTTTTGCGGAGCGTATCCAGTTTTGGATGCTTGTCATTATTGACATAGGTCATGAAACATGCCTTGTTCAGAGTTGGAAAATACTGCGTGAAAAAACGATTGCTGACTTGTATGATGGCTACGACGTTCTCTTTCTCGGTGGCAGTCAGGCCATGGACTTCATGACCGTTATTGGTAAAAATATCGCCTTCCTTCAGAAGATAATGGGAACATACGTCTTTTGCGCGAATTTCTCCCTTGAGCACATAGACAAACTCAACATCCTGATGGTAATGAATGGGATATTCTGTAACCCTGGCAATTCTGATGTTGATTGGAAAGTCATCAAGATAGGTTGTTTTTTCAAATAGCATGCCGAATACCTCCTTAGACGTTCTATGGATACATTATATACTAGATCAGAAATCGGAGAAAAGCTTTTTTTTGTTTTTTTTAGCAAAGTAATCAGCGTTTACAGCAAAGTAATTAACGAGAATGAGCGGTTCCTTTTGATCTCCTGAAAGCCATGGGGAGGGAACTGTAAGCATGCAATCATGTGGATTTCCCCATGATTGCATTTAAAAATATTGAGATATTTCTGAATTTCCCGGAAGAATTGTCTTGAATTTCCAATCAACAACGCAATTGTAAAAATTAGCAAGGCAATTCTTGTCTGCCACGCTGAATTTATATATCATGATAGAAGATGAAAAAACGGAGGGAGGATGACAATGTTAACAGCGAGAGTGAAACGGATGAAAGAGAAGTATTTTGATACCATCCCGCAAATTACGGCAGAGAGACTGGTGCTGGCAACCCGTGCATATCAGAAGTTCGCCGGTGAAGCAGTTCCCATTTTCAGAGCCAAGGTCGTAAACTACATTATGGAAAACATGACAACGCTGATCATGGATGACGAACTGATTGTAGGCACAGCGACCAATGCGTACAGAGGTGCCAATCTGCATCCGGAATTTCAGTCAAGTTCCTGGTATATCAGTGAAATTGACGAATTCGGAGCAAGGAGCAAGGACCCATATTACATTTCACCAGAAGATAAGAAGACCATTCTTGAAACATTGAAATACTGGGAAGGCAAGTCCATGGAGGATCTGTCGGAGACAGCGATGCCAGCCAAAATTCAAGAGCTGGAGAAAGACGATATTATATGTGTAGGTCTTGAAAATGGAGTTTCAGGCGAAACGACGTGTGACCACGAAAAGATTCTCACCATCGGTCTCAAAGGATACATGGAAGAGTGCCAGCGCAACATCGACAGCATATTGCCGCAGTCGATGGAGGAACAAGCGAAGGTTGATTTTTGGAAGGCGTGCATCATCCAGTGTCAGGGACTGATTACTTACGCCCATAGAATGGCAGAAGAAGCCGAAAGAAAGGCTGCTGAATGCACGGATGAGAAGAGGCGTAAAGAACTTCTGACCATTGCGGAAAACTGCAGAGTCGTTCCTGAGAACCCACCGCAGACCTTCCAGCAGGCGCTGCAGGCAGTGTGGTTTGTACATGTGTATTTTCACATTGAAGTCTGCACCACTGCATGCGGATTCGGCAGATTTGACCAGTACATGTGGTCGTTCTATGAGAAGGACGTGATAAAAGAAAAGAATATCACAAGAGAAGAAGCCCTGGAAATGTTGGAATGCCTTTATCTCAAAACATGTGAAGTGTATGAAGTGAGAGACAGCTGGTACGCTACTGCCTTTGCAGGCTATCCTATGTGGCAGATTTTAGTCGTAGGCGGACAGACGCCCGACGGCAGAGATGCCACCAATGACTTATCCTATCTTTGCCTGGAAGCAGCAGATGAGCTGCAGGTCAAACAGCCTGTCATGGCACTGCGAGTCTGGGAAAAGACCCCTGAAGACCTGATCAAGCTGGGCTGTAGGATGATTCAGGAGGGACAGGCGAATCCGGGATTCTTTAACGATGATATCGCTATCAAAATATCACTGGGCAAAGGCAGAGGAAGTACGTTGGAAGAAGCGAGGGACTGGACTATCGTAGGCTGTATCCAGCCGGCTCCTGGCGGCGGCAGTGCCGATGGTTCACCAGATGCCGGATACGTTAACATGGGCAAGATGCTCGAGTTCGTTCTCCATAACGGCGTTGACCCTGCTACTGGCAAGCTAGTGGGACTTGAAACCGGAGACCCGAGGGAATTTAAGAATATCGAAGAATTTAAGGATGCACTGAAGAAACAGATTCTCCATCACTACGACATGATTCGGACCGGCTATAACCTGATGCAGAGCATCCATATGAACAGATATCCTGTGATTTTTGCATCCATGGTCACAAAGGGATGCGTTGAAAGCGGCAAATCTGTGCAGCACGGCGGGGCAAAGTTCTCAACTGCCGGCTTATATGTGACAGGACCTGCCAACCTGGCAGATTCCATCGCAGCAGTAGAAAAGTGCGTATTTGAAGATCAGGATCTGACGATGGATGAACTGATCAAAGCTTGTGATAACAATTTCGAAGGACAGGAAAGACTTCGGCAGCTTCTGCTCAATAAGCCTGAGAAATACGGCAACAACCAGGAACACGTAGATGGCATATACAAAGAAATGATGGATTACATCGCAGATCACGTACAAGAGTGGAACGATGCAAGAGGCGGATGGTACGCTTTCGGCATCGACTCACAGACGATGAATATTCCACACGGTCAGGTAACGGGAGCACTTCCAGACGGGAGATTGGCAGGAGAACCTCTTTGCGACGCATCTTCCCCGATGATGGGCAGAGACATGCATGGTCCCACAGCCACTGTGAAATCGGTTGCCAGCATGGTGGACGAGACATTACATGAAGGCGCGCTGTACAACCTGCGTTTTGACCCTAAGGGTGTCCAGGGTGAAAAGGGCTTGGAAATTATCGAAGGCGTGATCAAGACTTACTTTGAGGACGGCGGCCAGCACATCCAAATTAACGTCGTCGATAATGAAACTCTCAAAAAGGCACAGGAAAAACCTGAAAATTACAAGGGCCTTATGGTTCGCGTAGCAGGTTATATGGCATATTTTACAGAACTCGATAAAAGTGCGCAGGATGCGATTATTTATAGGACCCCGCATTTGTCAGAAAACTAATACGACGGGAGGATGTTTCAATGAGTCATGTGCCTGAAAGTCTTCTCGTGGGAAGTCTGCAAAAATTTTCTGTCGAAGACGGACCTGGAATCAGGACGACCATATTTTTAAAAGGCTGCCCCCTCAGCTGCAAATGGTGTCATAACCCTGAGCTGATCGACCCGCAGCAGCAGCTGATCAGATCACCAAACAACTGTATCGGATGCGGATACTGTGCCAAAATATGTCCGCAGGGAGCGGTGACAATAACCTCAGAAAAGGGCGTAGTCATTGACAGCGCCAAATGTGACATGTGTCTTGCATGTGCAGATGAGTGTTATGCGCAGGCCTTAAGGCCAGTAGGAAAAGCAATGACCATAGAAGAGATACTGCGCGTGGCGGAACAGGACAAAGGCTTCTACGATAACACAGGGGGCGGCATTACAATCAGCGGGGGAGAAATCCTCATGCACAGAGAATTTGTAAGCGAGTTGATCGATGAAGCGGGACTGCGGGGCATCAACGTGTGTCTCGATACATCTGGCTTTGGCGATTCACAGGCTTTGATGGAAATAGCGCTCAAGGAAAATGTCACAAATATCCTTTACGACATGAAGTCCATCGATGACGAGGTACATAGAGCGTACACGGGAGTCAGTAATCAGCTGATCATTGACAATCTGAAAATGTTAGCAGCAGATATACGAACGAGGGAGAAACTGATCATGAGGATGCCCCTCATCAGAGGCGTAAATGACACAGAAGATATCATAACGCGCACAGGGGAGCTCTACAGGAGAATCGGCATCAAGCTGGTAAATCTGCTTCCGTACCATAACCTTGGCATCAGCAAGAAGCGGAACATGGGCGGGGTACAAGAGGAGTTTGAACAGCCGACGGAAGCGCGCATAAGCGAAATAGAGATTTATTTTAAAAATGAAATAAATTTAAAGGTGGAAATTTTGGGTAGAGTATAAAAATTTATTGCTAGTTTAAGAGAAAGGAAAGGCTATGGACGGGACTAATTTAGGAATCATCACCTTAATTCCAGCGCTGAGTTTCTTAGCATTTGCGCTAATCACTAAGAAGTGTATCCTGAGCATCATGCTATCTGGTATGTTGGGATACATACTTTACTACAAAGCAGGTTTTTTCATGCCGATGATGGATGCCTTGCAGGAAGCCGCATGTGACGCGGACAATAACTATATTGTAATCATCTGTCTGCTGTTCGGATGCTTTGTACAGCTGCTCAGGCAGTCAAAGGGAGCGGTAGCAGTAGGCGATTTAGCTAGGAAGTATATCAAATCAGAAAAACAAGTATTATTCTTGACTTGGTTATGTGGAATTATCATCTTTATCGACGACTACCTCAGCATTCTGGTTACAGCAAATTGCGTACTTACCCTCTCTGATGAACACAAAACACCGAGAGAAATGCTCTGCTACATCATCAATACGACGTCAGCTCCTGTTTGTCTGATCATACCGATTTCGGCATGGGTCGTATTCTTCTCAGGGGTCTTTGAACAGCAGAAGGAAGCTGCGGTAGTGGGGGACAGTGCGATGAGCATTTATTACCACATCATGCCGTATTTCTTTTATCCGTTCCTCTGCGTCATCTTCGTACTCCTGGTAATTGTGGGAATCGTCCCTAAAATGGGAGGCATCAAGAAAGCCTATCAGAGAGTTGCAGAAACTGGACAGCTTTGGCCGGCATCGAGTAACATGCAGAACCAGGGTGACGAACTGGGCGAAGTAATGGGAGCGATTTCTGATGACAGTGCGAAGGAAGAGAAGGAAGTAAAACCACATCTTTGGACCTTCATCGTGCCCATGGCAGTGGTCATCATCGTAACATTATGGCTGGACGATATTCTTTACGGTGTGAGCTGCGGTATTTTTGCCTGCTTTGTACTGTTCATTCCAACCAGGATCATGAGCCTTGGCAAATTCTGCGACGCCTGTTATAAGGGTCTTGAAGATATGCTGTTCATCGCAGTCGTACTGGTCGTTTCATTGTTCTACAGGGAATCAATCGGACTGATCGGTTTACCTGACTACCTGATCGAAGTTGCAGGTCCATATATGAGTGCTGCATGGCTTCCGGCTATCGCATTTGTGCTGATCGGCCTGGTATGCTTTGCGACAGGCAATATCTGGAGCGTTCCTGCAGTGTGTACGCCGATCATTCTGCCGCTGGCGGTTTCAAGCGGCGCGAGCATCCCTCTCACACTGGGTGCGATTATTTCAGCTGCCTGCTTTGGTGCACAGGCTTGCTTCTACTCAGATGTGACCCTGCTGTCCGCCTCGGCTTGCAGAATCAATAATGTCGATTATGCTGTTGCACAGCTGCCATACATAGGAATTGTGACGGCAATCTCATTTGTCGCATATGTTATCGCAGGCTTTGTAATGTCATAAAAAACCAGTCTCGCAAGGATGTGTTAGAACCCGCTGAAAACTCAGCGGGTTTTTCTCTGCCTATTCGCTGTGTCTGTGACAGTTGCCACCACTCTTCTATGCAGAAAAACATGCGATGCAAAATAACATCAGAAAATGAAGATGACATACACTGTGCAGAAAGGGCAGTATCTGAAAAATGCCCCTTTTGATGCCATCCCATTGGGGACCTTAAGTTGGTACGTTCTTTGCAATATATTTCAGCAAATTGCTTGATAGAGAGGGAGGAAACGTATCATGGCGAAATATAAAGTAGTAATTACAGACAGAGAGTATGAGAACATCGACAATGAACTGAGAATATTGGCAGAACTGAAAGATGTAGAGGTACTGGACTACCAATACCGCGATGAGGAAGAGGTCATCAAAGTTGCAAAGGACTGTGACGCCTTGATCATCCAATATGCAAAGGCCACTAAGAAGGTCATTGATGCTTTAGACCACTGCAAGGTGATTGCAAAATATGCCACAGGCATAGATGGAATTGATATTGCTGAAGCTACGAAAAAGGGTATCTGCGTTACCAATGTCAATGATTACTGTGCTGATGAAGTGTCTACCCATGCTGCAGCATTGCTGTTAGATGTGGTGAGGAGAACGCAGGAATTTAACAGCAGAGTCAAGGCGGGACAGTGGTACCGAATGGGGATAAAGATTCCCAGTTTGAGAGAAAGTGTCGTCGGCGTGGTCAGCTTTGGCAGAATTGCCAGGGCCTATATCGATAAAATCAAACCTTTCTGCAGCCAGATATGGGTCTATGATAAGTTTGTTTCTGAAGAAGATATGGTCAAATATGGTGCGGTTCCGAAATCTTTTGATGAAATTTTGGCAGGCGCCGACTATATCTCTGTGCATGCGCCGCTGACAGAGGAGACGCATCATATGTTTCATCGAGAGGTTTTTAAGAGGATGAAACCTAGCGCCGCTTTGATCAACGTGGCCAGAGGTGCCCTCGTCAAAGAGGAGGACCTGATTTGGGCCCTTGCCAATGGAGAAATTGCCTTTGCAGCTCTGGATGTTCTCGAGAATGAACCGCCGCAAGAGGACTGTCCTCTGCTGCACATGGATAATGTAATTGTCACACCGCATACAGCGTGGTATTCGACGGAATCGCAGAAAAAACTGCAGTCAACTGTCGCAGAAGACGTGGTCAGAGTGCTGCAGGGAAAGATACCCGTCAATCTGGTGAACAAAGAATTGACATCATTGTTTGAGGTGGAAAAATGAGGTGTTTTGATCTGACAGGCAAAAAAGCTCTGGTTACAGGAGGCACGAGAGGTCTGGGCAGAGGAATGGCAGAAGGTCTGATGGAAGCAGGTGCAGAGGTGGTCATCTGTGGAACTAGTGAGAAGGTGGATATCGTCTGCGAAGAGTTTCGCAAGAAAGGTTATTGCTGCCACGGATTGATCATGGATTTGCGCCGGAGTGACCATCTGGTAGGCGCCTTTCACGAAGCAGTAAAAATGTTGGGCTGCCGATTGGATATTTTGGTCAACGCCGCCGGGGTGCAGAAGCGGAACTCCAGCGAAGTTTTCACAAAAGACGACTGGGATACTGTGCTGGCCGTTAATCTGACAGCGCCCTTCCTTCTCTGTCAGCTGGCTGCGAAACAGATGATAGAGCAGGGGAAAGGAAAGATCATCAATATCTCTTCTATGCTGGCGTTTTTCGGGGGACAGACTGTGCCGGCATATGCGGCCAGCAAAGGAGGGCTGACGCAATTCAGCAAGACGATGTGCAACGACCTGGCGGCAAAGGGAATCAACATCAACTGTATCGCGCCGGGTTATATGGATACGGATATGAACACAGCTTTAACCGATAGACATAATCCCAGATTCGAAGTAATTAAAAACAGAATCCCTCAGGGACGTTGGGGAACGGCAGAAGACCTGAAAGGCATCTGTGTTTTCCTGGCATCAGAAGCGTCTGACTATGTCAACGGCGCGGTTATTCCTGTAGACGGCGGATATCTGGTCAGATAAGTGACAGAAAGGAATTGAGATCATGAAAGCACTGGTATATACAGCACCGGGCAATATGGAACTGAAAGAATGGAAGCTGCCAGAACTAGAGCCCGGTTTTGCTAGGATAAAAGTAAAATATTGCGGAATCTGCGGCAGTGATATGGGCATCTATGCAGGAACACATCCGAGAGCCGAGGCACCGTTGATTCCGGGACATGAATTTGTCGGCATCATTGAAGAAATCAATGGCAGTAAAAGAGGATTCTGCAAGGGCGATCGAGTCGTACCTTTCCCTCTGATTTCCTGCGGGCACTGTATTTCCTGCCGCAGCGGCAGGCCTTATATCTGTCAGACTCTGCGCCTCATCGGAATCGACTTTGACGGAGGCATGGCAGAGTATGCGGTCGTTGACGAGAATCAGCTGGTAAAGGTAGACGACAGGCTGCCAGACCCTATCGCAGCGCTGATCGAGCCTTTTGCTGTGGCAGTAAGGGCTGTCCATCAGTCAAAATTTACTTTCTTAGACAACGCACTGGTCATGGGTGCTGGCCCTATTGGAATTCTAACTGCGCTGGCCCTTCGTCGCAGCGGGGCGTCAAAGATCATTCTTTCCGATATCGACGATAGAAGGATTGCCCTCTGTAAGAAGATGGGCTTTGACTGTGTCAATTCCGGGGATGTCTTTCTGCCGGACTATATAAGTGATGAGACTGGGGGTGATGGAATGGATTTTGTCTTTGAGTGCAGCGGCACGGAACCTGCAACTTATGAGGCGACAAATCTTGCCAGAATGCAGGGGACTGTCTGCATGGTGGGAATCCATAAAAAACCCCATGTATCCAACCTGCCTGAGTTGAGTTTTAAGGAACAGACTTTGGTAGCTACACGAGATTACTCGCGGCAGGAATTCGAGGGTGCAGCAAAATACGCTGTAGAAATGAAAGAAGAACTGGAGCAGCTGATTTCGCATATCATACCTTTGTCACAGGCAGAAAACGTGTTTGAATTGATAAAGAATCAAGAGGGTGAAACTGTCAAAGTGCTGATTGATTGCAGATGAGTTTTCTCGTTTTAAAACCCAGCCACATATGAACTTGTATGGCTGGGTTTTTTGATGGCGTCTGTGCATCATCACACAATTCTGTTTAATTTTCCGCCCTCGAGAAAGCTTTGAAGGTTATCGGCACAGATATCGATCACTCTTTGCCTTGTTTCCCTTGGCATCCAGGCGATATGAGGCGTTAAGATGCAGTTTGGAAGCCCGATCAGAGGATGGGGTTTCACTGGCGGCTCTATGGCGATGACATCGAGAGCGGCAGCTGCCAATTTGCCTGATTTAAGCGCAGCGGCTAGGTCCTCTTCGTTAATCAAAGCGCCTCTGGCAGTGTTTATAAGTATCGCGCCGTCTTTCAACTGACTGATAAAGTTTCGGTCAACAAATTCTTCGTTTTCTGATGTCAGAGGACAGTGCAGGGTGATAAAATCAGAGTTCATGACCGCCTCTCTATCACGGCTGTAAACGTTAATTTTCATACCAAAGGCTTCTGCAATACGGGCCACTCTTTTGCCGATGTTTCCGTAACCGATGATGCCTAGCGTTTTGCCGTCTAACAAGGTAAGCGCACCTTCATCAAAAGTAAAGTCCTTGCTTTCGTACCATCTTCCTCTTTGTACGGCGGCGTTATATCTGCCTGCCAGGTTGGTCAGTTCTAAAATCAGGGCAAAGGTGTGCTGGGCCACTGCTTCTGTGGAATAAGCAGGCACATGGCAGACTGCAATACCGTGTTCTTTGGCAGCCTGAATATCAACGTGATTGTAACCTGTCGCTGTTACACCGATAAATTTCAAATTGGGGCAATGCTCTATGATTTCTCTGGTAATTTCACATTGACTGACAAAAATACCGTCATTATCACCGATACGGGTGATGATTTGGTCGTCTTCACTACGGTCATAGTTATAAAAATCTCCAATTTTTTCGATTGGTGCCCACGAGAGATCGCCAGGATTGATAGAATAACCATCTAAAATTATTGATTTCATTGTATTTATTACTCCTTGATTCATAATACTAAATACGATGTTAAGGTTGTCCTCTAATGTGCCCTTCCTTAAATATCGCATCGTGGCAATGCTGTTAGAATTGTGGATTCATTAAATCATGACTCTTCCTTTGAAAATACAATCGAAAGCCATGATTCAATGAGTTCAACCTTGCGGCAACGCCGTAAAATCGTGAACTCATTATACCATGGCTCTTCCTTTGAAAATACAATTGAAAGCCATGATTCAATGAGTTCAGCCTTGCGGCAACGCCGTAAAATTGTGAACTCATTATAACGTGTCCAACCATAAGTCATCATATCGGAGGACACGTTTCAATAAACGCTTCCTCTCAGCAAAGCTGTAAAAGAGTTGCGTTTATTATACCACAATCTTTTACCTTGTGCGATTCTTCTATGGAAATATGATAGGGTTCTGGCGGACTGCAGCAAGTTTTGAGAAATCTAAAGAAAGTCCGCAATTGAGATTGGCAGAAAAAAAGCACGGGACATTTTTTTTGAAGCTGTCATCTGCGGACTACAAACGGGGGTATTTCGGCTAAACTAGTCCGCAATCGAGATTGGCAGAAAAAAAGTACAGGACATTTTTTTTGAAGCTGTCAGTTGTGGACTACAAACAGAGGTATTTCGGCTAAACTAGTCCGCAATCAAGATTAGCAGAAAAAAAGTACGGGACATTTTTTTTTGAAGCTGTCAGTTGTGGACTACAAACGGGGGTATTTAAGCTAAACTAGTCCACAATCGAGATTGGCAGAAAAAAAGTACGGGACATTTTAAATGGTGTATGGTGATTGCAGACTGAGTACGAGGTCATATGCAGTAATTAATACTTCTGAAGTGCTAAAAGTTTGAGTCAGCCTTAAACTTGCGGTTAACACTGGAAAATGTTATAATAAACGCTATAATCTAAACAGCTACGCCGGAAGGAAGCGTTTATTGAAACACGCCTTTCGATTTAAATGATAAAATGAGAAGTCGTGTTATAATAAACACTATAATCCAAACGGCTAAGCCGCAAGGAAGCGTTTATTGAATCATGACTCTCGATTCTATTTTCAGTGGAAGAGTCATGGTATAATGAGTTCACGATCTTACGGCGTTGCCGCAAGGTAGAACTCATTGAAACACACCTCTCGATTTAAATGATAAAATGAGAAGTCGTGTTATAATCCCGTTGCTTTCAAAATAAACTTAGTTGAGAGAGTGGTGCGCCTCGGGGAGGCGCTTTATCTGCCAGCAAGCATCGCGGTCTTTGACGTGCGAGACTTGCCAGGAGCTTTGCTCCACTTTAAATCAACTTAAGGAAGTGAAGTATGGGATTATTTGAGGTTTCGCTTATAGGAGTGGGGCTTGCTATGGATGCTGCCTCTGTGGCAATGACCAACGGAATGGTCTATAAGAAGCTTTCCATGGGCAATTACATATCAATGCCGTTACTTTTCGGTATATTTCAGGGAGTCATGCCTTTAATTGGCTTTTATGCAGGTACGCTTTTTGCGGGAATCATCATGAAATATAGCGGAATTGTTATATTTGCAATATTGGCGATAATAGGCGGCAATATGATTAAAGAAAGCCTGTCAAAAGAGAGCGGCGCAGTAGAAATAAAAAATTTGACGATGACGATTTTGATCTTTCAGGCAATCGCTACCAGTATCGATGCCTTTGCCGTAGGCGTGGGGTTTTGTGCCATCTGTGTTGATATCTTACCGGCAGTGTCGATCATCGCAGTGATTACCGCATTCATGGTAGCGGGTGCGATAGCCGTCGGCAAAAAGTTTGGTGATATATTCGAGAACAAAGCAGAATTTTTGGGCGGTATTATTTTGATTATCATAGGAGTCAAAGGCTTATTATGACAGACACAGGATGTCTGCTTTCCCCTATGGACGAATGAAAATGCGGGTCATCTGCTTTTTCCAACAGAAAATGACATTGCAAAAATAGAATAAACAGGATAGATAAAGGAGCGTTAGTATGAGAACAGATAGAAAATTTGATGAGACAAGAGCAGTGAAAATTACGGATCACTACCTGATGAGCCCGCAGGGTTCTGTTTTGATAGAAATGGGGAACACAAAAGTGATATGCACTGCATCTGTCGAAGATTCGACGGCAAAACACCTGGTGGGAACAGGGAAAGGCTGGGTCACTGCGGAATACGCTATGCTGCCAGGCTCCACAGGAACCAGGAAAAAAAGAGAAAAGGGAAAAGCTGATGGCAGATCTGTAGAAATACAACGGCTGATCGGACGCTCCCTGAGATCTGTAGTGGATATGGAAAAGCTGGGAGAGCGGACTATTTGGATTGACTGCGATGTAATTCAGGCTGACGGAGGAACCAGAACCGCTTCCATCACCGGCGCTTACGTTGCAATGGTGCAGGCCATGCAATGGATGAAGGAAGAGGGAATGATTGAAGAACTGCCAGTTACAGGATATGTGTCTGCCATCAGTGTTGGCATTGTCGAGGGAGAGAAGTTGCTGGATCTCTGTTATGCAGAGGATTCTCATGCGAAAGTGGATATGAACATCGTCATGACGGACAGCGGTGAATATATTGAAATACAAGGGACAGGTGAAGAAGCGCCGTTTTCAAAGAGCGACTTGTTAGAGTTATTAGATCTTGCAAGCAAGGGGTGCAGAAAACTTCATGAGATTCAAAATCAATTATTATGTGAATAATAAATATTTAATAGTAAGGAATTAAGAAAGAAAAAGGAGCAGTTATGGACACGATTATCGCAGCTTCGAGAAACCAACACAAAATTGTAGAAATCGAAGCGATTACGAAAAAGTTTGGAATGTCGATTATTTCCAGAGATGAGGCGGGAATACCGAAGATTGAGATTGAAGAGGATGGAGAAACCTTCGAAGAGAATTCATTCAAGAAGGCTAATGAAATCATGAAGATGTGCGGCAAGACCACCATCGCAGATGATTCCGGCCTGATGGTCGAATACCTGGGAGGAGCTCCAGGCGTTTATTCAGCCCGATTCGCTGGAGAAGACTGTAATGATACAAAAAACAATGATAAGTTGATTTCCTTGCTGGATGGGGTGCCATATAAAGAGAGAAGAGCAAAATTCGTATCTGTCATTACGATGGTCTTCCCTGACGGTACGTCTTTGACGGCCAGAGGTGAATGCGAGGGACATATCATCGATACGCCGGTTGGAGAACACGGCTTTGGATACGATCCACTCTTTGTACCCGATGGATTTCAGCGAACTTTTGCCCAGCTGCTTCCAGAAGAAAAAAATCAGATCAGCCACAGAGCGAAGGCTCTGCTGGAATTAGAACGACTACTGGAAGAAAGGAATTCCTAATTAATATGAAGACAAGATTCGCCAAGATGGTGGTTTTGGGAATTAAACAGTTCAGAGATCCGTATTACCAAGGATTTGCGGCGCAGATGTCCTTTTTTATCATGTTATCTCTAGTACCTACGATTATCGTTTTATCGCAGCTTTTAGGTGTCCTGGATATTCCCCTGGATTTTATGGATGACTGGGTCAACAAGTATGTCTCTCCAGACATGGCGGGAACTTTGAAGGACATTCTGCAGGACAGCGGCAAATCGTCTGCAGCCACATCCAATATCGTCATGATCATTATGGCGCTGTGGGCTGCATCGAGGGCCCAGTTCTCCATGATGAGGATTGCCAATTATACCTATACCAGTGGAAGAACGACAGGTAGTTTTTGGAGGGAAAGAATCAGGTCGCTGAAGACCATGGCTTTGACCTTGTTTACGCTGGCTTTTGTGGCAATTATTCCTGTATACGGCAAATTGATATTGCAGACCATATTCGGTCAAATTGTGGAAGGTACGCTGATTGACACTTTGTGGACATACCTCAGATGGCCTATCGCCGGTGCATTGTACTTTTTAATGGTTTCCTACAATTACTACGTACTGCCCAATGAAAAGCTGAAGTTTCGAGAAATCGTGCCTGGAAGTATCTTCGGCGCAGTGGGAATGTTGGTCGTGACGATGGTCTATTCTATTTATGCTGCCCAAGTGGCTAATTACAATATTATCTATGGATCTTTAGCTAGTTTTGTAGCTTTGCTGTTTTGGTTTTATTTTTTATCATGGGTACTTTGTCTGGGCATCTTGTTCAACAAAGTCTGGAAAGATACGAGAGAAGGAGGGACTCCCAATGTATGATGAAATTGGAGATGTTTTGTACGATTACGGCAGAGGTCTTTATGCCAATATTACCAATCGTTGCCCCTGCAGATGTGAGTTTTGTATCAGAACCATGACGGATTCTCTGGGATCAGCGGATTCCCTTTGGCTGAAGCGGGAACCCAGTGTCAGTGAAGTCATCGACATGCTCGCGGACTGGGACTTGTCAAAATACGATGAATTGGTTTTCTGCGGCTATGGAGAACCGATGGAGCGGCTTGAAGACCTGTTAGCCATTGCGAAATACGTAAAAGAGAATACCCATCTGAAGATCAGAATTAATACCAATGGACTTTCTGATTTGATCAACGGAAGAGAGACGGCGCCGGAACTTGCCGATATTGTCGACACAATTTCCGTCAGCCTCAACCAGTGCAGCGCAGCAAAATACGATGCACTCTGCCATCCGTCATTTGGAGAGGACGCGTTTGATGCGATTTTGCATTTTACAAAAGAGGTGCAGAAATATGTGCCAAAGGTGGCCATGTCGGTGGTCAATGTGATTCCGCAAGAAGATGCCGATGCCTGCCGCAAGATTGCGACAGATTTAGGTGTAACGCTGAGAGTCAGGTAATATGCAGGAAAGGAAATACTTGCCATGAGACATAAAAAGAAATATAGAATGAAACCGAGATTTTTTGTCATTCTGGCTGTGCTCGTCGGTCTGATTGCAGGAGGCATATTGTACTTCAACTTTCATTCTGACAGTAAGGCAGAAAACGATGAAAAATCTGCACAGCTTGATCAGGGCTATCAAATCATGTTGGCTTCGAGAATGTACATCTGCAATAAAGACCTGCGTTATGATGATAAGTATTACGCGGGAGGATATCCGCCGGAGGATATCGGCGTATGTACCGACGTGGTTTGGAAGGGTTTCCAGGGAATCGGCGTCAACCTCAAGAACCTGGTGGACAAAGATATCGCAGAGAACATCGAGGCTTATAGTGATGTGATTTCGGTAAATGCAGATCCAAACATCGACTTTAGGCTGGTGCCCACCTTGGAAGTTTTCTTCCAGCGGAATGCAGAGAATCTGACTACAGATGTTGATAATCTGCTAGCATGGCAGCCGGGAGATATCGTAACATTTGAATCCAGCCATGTGGCAATTGTATCGAGTATTAGAAACATATGGGGAAGACCGTACATCATCCAGCATGGGAAAGATCCGGCGGCGGAAGAGGATCGTATTTTTGCCTCTGACGGCATGGAGATTTCTGGCCATTTCAGGTGGCCTCTGGTCAAGAAATTGAACTAAGGGAAGGAGTAAGAGATTGTGAAAAGGGTGTTAATCATTTTGAATCCCTGTGCGGGGACAAAACAGGCAAATAAATATTTTGTCGATATCATCGATATCTTTTGCCGTGCAGGGTACGAAACTGTGGCGGCGACTACAGAAAAACGAGGCGACGGAACTGAGTTTGCGCGCAGCCGGGCAAAAGACTTTGACCTAATCGTGTGCATTGGCGGTGACGGAACCTTTAATGAGGTGATTGCAGGCGTCATCGAATCGGGAGAAGATGTGCCGATCGGGTATATTCCGGCGGGCAGTACCAACGATTTCGCCAATAGCCTGAGCCTGTCGAAGAACGTGGTACAGGCAGCGCGGGATATTGTAGGCGGTGTTCCAAGGTCTCTGGACATCGGCTGCTTCAACGGGAGATATTTTTCCTATGTTGCTTCCTTCGGAGCCTTTACCAGGGCTTCTTATGAGGCTCCACAGAGCATTAAAAACGCCCTCGGCCACCTGGCATATATTCTGGAGGGAATTAAGGACATCCCTTCGATCAGGCCAGAAAAGATTCGTCTTAAAATGGAACAGGGCGTCTATGGCGGCGACTATCTCTTTGGTGCAGTCAGCAATTCTACCTCTGTGGGCGGTATTCTGACCCTCTCTGACGAACTGGTGGATATGAATGACGGTATGTTCGAAGTGCTGCTGATCAAATCGCCGTCGAATATTTTGGAACTGAACCAGATTTTGTTGGCTCTGACTAAGCAGAACTATCAATCTCCGATGATTTCTTTTTTTAACAGCAGTGAAGTGGAGATTACGGCAGACCCATCCATGCCGTGGACCTTGGACGGAGAATATCAAGAAGGCAGTGAAGCGATTACAATCAAAAACCTGCACGGGGCGATCAAATTAATGGTTCCAGAGGACGATGAAAAATGATCGGCAGGGGAAAAAGATTAAGAGATTATAAGCACGTTTTTTTAATATTATATGTTCCCGTATATTTGATCAGCTTTTTTCTGATAGAAATGCTGGTTCCTTCTGATGGGAACTACTGGGTATCCTATTGTCCCTTAGATGATTTCATTCCATTTAATGAATACTTTATCATACCGTACTGTCTATGGTATCCGTTTCTCATTTTGACAGGAATTTATTTGCTGATCAAAGATGTGCCGGAATTTAAACGATATATGTACTGCATCATGATTGGATTTTCCTTTTGCCTCGTCTTTTACCTGTTGTTTCCCAATGGACAAGACCTGCGGCCGCAGACCTTTGCGCGGGAAAACATCTTTGTGTCAACAGTGAAAGCGATTTACGCTGCAGATACGAATACAAATGTAATTCCCAGCATGCACGTCATCGGTGCGGTTTTTGCAGCTGTCAGCATCTGCAGGACAAAGGCTTTGAGACAAAAGTGGGTCAAGGCGGCGGCAGTCATATTAGCGGTGATGATTTCCCTTTCTACTTGTTTTATCAAGCAGCATTCTATTCTCGACGTGTTTGCAGGTATCGTCGTGACGTTGGTTGTTTATGCGATTTTTAGAATATTTATAAAAATGAAGTTAAGAAAATCTTAAGAATTCTTAAGAAACTATGAACCGATATAAACGTTGAAATTTAAACGTTTATATCGGTTTTTGTTTGTGAAAGTTATGTGAAGAATCTTCAGGATTATTGACTTCACGATGCATATAAAGTATGATAATACCTGTGAGACAATTGAAAAACATGAAAAGGAAGATAGTATTATGACAAATCATTTTCAAACAGGAGTCAATACTAAAATCAAAAGGGTGTTTAAAGCAACTGCCTCAGTTTTATTGATTGCCGTCATGGCTTTCGCAATGCTGTTCGGTTCCAGCAGCTATTCATTTGCTGCTGAAGGTGCAGACGAGCTTTGGGCAATCACAATTGGAGATGAAGAAGTATTATATGTTGATTCGCAAGAAGCAGCAGAACAGGTAATAGAGGGGTTAAAAGACTATTATCTGACAAAGGGTTCGACCGTACTCGATGTACAGTTTGAGCCGCAGATCCAAATTAAGAAAGTCATCAAAACCACTGGAGATGACTACGCTGCACAGAGTGCAAATACGACAGATGTCGGAGATGCAGTTGAGCAGTTAAGTGAGGGAAAGGTTGAATACTTTGTCTACAAGACAGAAGAAGGCGATACGCTGGAATCTATCGCGAAGGACAAGGGAATTTCAGCAAAGAAACTGGTTACCCTGAACTTTGGGGAATATGATGCCGATGAGACCATCAAAGAAGGTACGTATCTGGTATTATATGCAGAAGTTCCATATGTGGAGGTAACTACAGTTGAAAAAGTAACCTCATCGAAGTCAATTGACTATGATACTGTGTATAAGAAAACCAGCTCGCTGAAGAAAGGTACTTGCAAAATCAAGACCAAAGGCGTGAAAGGTTCTAAACAGTTGGTACAGCAGGTCACAAAAGTAAATGGTGAGACGACAGATAGTGAGTTGATTTCATCAAAAGTGGTAAAACAGCCTAAGGACAAGGTCGTTCTGAAAGGGACAGGCACTGTAACAGCAAAAGCAGGGGTCACTTATGATTTTGCTGAAGGTTCTGAGGTTGTAGAATACGCAAAGGAATTTGTGGGTAATCCTTATGTCTATGGCGGAACAAGCCTGACAAAGGGTGCGGATTGTTCAGGATTCGTGTATTCTGTTTATAAGCATTTTGGCGTAAACCTTCCGCGCGTTGGTCAGTCCAGCGTCGGGAAAGCAGTCTCATATAAAAACGTGAAAAAGGGTGATATCTTGATTTACTCTGGACATGTTGCCATCTACGCCGGAAATGGAAAAGCAGTACATGCAGTAAATGAAAGATTAGGCATCCGCGTTACAAGTGTCAACTATACTGGCAGTGTAATTGCAGTCAGAAGAATTTTCGACTAAGTTTTAAAAGGATTTTTTATGAATATTTTAGAACAAATTAAATCAAAAAAATATGTAATTGCAGGGGCTTTAGTCCTTGCAATTGCTGTTTTAGCGGCAGCAGTATTCACTACTGTCAAAGCCTATGCGGAGGAAGAATATTGGGCTGTACAGATCGGCAGTAAAACTGCCTGTGTACTCAACTCCGAAAGCAGCGCCAAGAAAGTGATTAAGAACGTAAAGAATCACTACACCGCAGAAGGCGCGAAAGTAAAAGCAATATCTTGTGATCCGGCGATGAAAGTAGTAAAGAAAACCTATAAGGCGTCTAAACGGCCGAAGGTTTCCACTGTCGATGACGCCGTAAACTACATTCTCACGGGGACAAAAAAACGGCTTACTTATACCGTAAAATCTGGTGATAGTCCTTGGACGATCGCCGCAAAATACGATTTGTCTGTTAGAGAAATCTTGAACATGAATGAAGAGAAAGACTTTTCTACTCTTTATCCAGGTGATAAGCTGAAATTGTATCGGATGAATCCCATGGTGACGGTCACAGCCACGCAGCAGATCACTTCGGAAGAAACCATCGAATACGAAACCGTGACAAAAGAATCTTCCGAGGTTTTGAAAAATACCACTGTCGTCGAGCAGAAGGGTTCTAACGGTAAGAGACAGGTGACAAAAGTAATCACTACTGAAAATGGCAAGACAGTAAAGTCGAAGGTAGAGGAATCGAAAGTCATCAAATCACCGCAGAAGAGAATTGTCGTCAAAGGAACTGGTATTCTGCCGGCACCGACGGGCGGAAAAACCTATCAGGGTGATGGACAGGCAGTAGCGCAGTATGCGCTGAAATTTGTAGGCGGACCGTATGTTTACGGAGGCGTCAGCTTGACTGACGGAGCGGATTGCTCAGGATTTGTTTTATCAGTCTATAAATACTTCGGTATTACCATGGCTCACGATGCAGGTGTCATGAGAAGCTATGGAAGAGAAGTTTCCTTAGCTGAGGCGCAGCCGGGAGACCTGGTGTGCTATTATGGGCATGTAGGTATCTATATTGGCGGGGGACAGATTGTTCACGCCGTTAACGAAAGAATGGGCATTGCAGTGACTGGTACGGGATATATCGGCCCTGTGATGACTGTCAGACGCATAGTAGAATAATTTTATAGAACGCATAAAAAATGAGACGGGTTTTGCTTATACCGTCTCTTTTTTATGCGTTCTAAATTGTTAATCCAGTTTGTGCCCGCAATTGGGGCAATAATGTGTTTCTTTTTCTTTTGGTTTGGGCCTCATCTGCTCTACAAATCCGGCGGACAGAATACCAGTAGGTATAGCGACCATGCCAACGCCAAGGAAGGTCATAATCGCACCGCATACTTTACCGGCAAAGGTGATGGGGACGATGTCCCCGTAACCGACGGTGAGCAAAGTATTGATCGCCCACCAGAAACCTGAAAAGGCGTTATCAAATACTTGCGGCTGCGCCGTGTGTTCCAGGCTGTACATCATCAGTGAGGCTGCTATCATCAAAATTAGAACGATGAAGATGGAGGACAGCAGCTGCCCTCTTTTCTTTTTTAAGACGCGTCCGATGACCTGTAGCGGGTCAGAGTAGTGGTGGATGCGGAAGATGCGCAGAATCCTGATGATTCTGAACATCCGCAGGGCCACTGCAACCCGGGGAAAGAAGAAGGGCAAATAATACGGTATGCAGGATAGGAAATCAACAATGCCGGCCCAGGAAAAAATGAACTTGCGCCTGGCCCTGGCCACGGTAACGCCTTTATATAAATAAGAGGCTGTCCAAATTCTCAGGATGTAGTCCACGGTAAAGAACAGGACAGTGATACCTTCCACAAGACTTAAGATGTCTAAATATGGGCTGGACTGGGGAAAGGTTTCAAAAATTGCGATAAAGATGTTGACGGCGACGGCAAACATCAGAGCGATATCGTAAGTCCTGCTGGGAATATCGTCAATACTGCCTACTTGTATAATCGTAAAAATCCGCTTTTTCTTGTTCAATGGAAACTCCTTCTAGTGCTGTTTTATTTTATTTTACCATAAAAAGGCGGATAAAAAAACGATATTTGATGTAAAGTTAGCTTGACATAAGATAGATAAAGGTGTATAGTCTATGTAAAGTTAACTTTACATAGTGAAAAAGGGGTCTGACATATGAAAAACAGATTGGAAGAAATTCGAAATGCCCGGGGCATCAAGCAGGATGAACTGGCAAAGATATTAGAAGTATCCAGACAGACCATCAGTTCGCTGGAGAATGGGAAATATAATCCCTCGATTATTCTAGCTTTTAAAATTGCCAGGTATTTCGATAGGACCATTGAAGAAATTTTTATTTATGAGGAGGAATAGAACATGTTATGCAAATTTGGAAAACAATATAAAAAGGTATTGAGCGGAATGGTAGTATTGGGAATAGTGTCGCTCATATTCGGCATTCTTTTTGCCAGAAGCCTTTCCGACGATCAAAACAACCTGCAGATGCTGGCGGGGATGTTCACTGGTGCAGGCACTGGAATCATCGCCGTGGCAATTTTCTTTTGGATTCGGAGCAAGATTGTTTCGCCGGAGAAATTAAAGCAGAAAGAAATCGAGAAGAACGATGAGCGTAATATACAGATTTCACGGGCGGCTTTGTCGGTGGTAGCGATGACTTCGAACCTGACCTTCGCTGTTTTGGCCTTTGTGCTGATGGGCATGGGTTACATGGTTCCGGCCCTGATTATGGTGGCCTGCATTTATCTGCAAGTTGCAATCTTTCTCATCGCCAATAGAATCATCTCGCGCAAAATGTAATCGGAGTGAGGTACGCTTATGAAAAAACAAATGAGAAAAGAAATGAGAATCGGTCTGCTGCTTTTCGCCGCGACTATGGTTTTAAAAAATTTCGGCATCTTACCTGAGTTCCTGCACAGTATGTTCCTTGGCTTAGCTATCTGCTTTGAACTGATTGGTGTTTTATCTGAGGAGAAATATCGACGGCTCAAAGCATGGAAAAAATCGATTTTCAATTAAGAACAATGGTATTTTAATAAAGGGAGGCACTGACCGCTGTGCCTCCCTTTAGGTATTATATAAGAAACGGATTTCTTGCTAGATCTCAGCAAAATCGATCTAGCAGTTTCCGTCAAAGATTGCCGCTGGCATGGCATAATCATCGTCCAGAGTGTATTCTCCCTGCTTTTCTGCCTGGTAAGCCGATGACGGCTCACAGACGGATTCGCTGCCATTACTACAACCGAAATAGTTCCAAAAACATTCCATTTATAAATTGTATTTTCTAAGCTTTTGGTTGAGAGACTGCCTGGTGATGCCCAGATAATCCGCTGCAGCGGTCAGGCTTTTATGGGAGCTGACGGCCTGTAGAATCAGTTTCTTCTCGTAAGCATCCATGGTGCTCTTGAGGCTGCCTTCCCAGAGGATTTTTTCGGCGGCATCTTCGTCTTCCAGCTCCGGCTTTGTCAGATTGAACTCGGACAGGAGATAAGAAGGCAGGGAACCAATGTCGATGACATCTCCATCACAGAGATTGAAAGCACCCTCGATGATATTGCGGAATTCTCTCACATTGCCTGGCCAGGCGTAGGTCTTGAAAATCTCCATGACTTCCTTTGAAACGCCAGTGATGTGTTTGTGCATGGAAGTATTATAGAGGGAAATGAAATAATCGGTCAGCAGGGGCAGATCTTCCAGGCGGTCCCGAAGGTCGGGCACATCGATGGTCACACTGCCCAGTCTGTAGAACAGGTCAGGACGCAGGGTTCCGTCCTGGATGCACAGGGAAGGGCGCTTGTTGGTGGCCGCGATGATCCGCACGTTGACGCTGACAGGATCCACGCCGCCAATCCTGGTAATCTTCCGCTCCTCCAGCACGCGAAGGAGTTTGGCCTGTAAATTGATATCCATGGAGTTGATCTCATCGAGGAAGATGGTGCCGCCGTCGGCACTTTCAAAGATACCGGCTTTATTTTCAGCGCCAGTGTAAGCGCCTTTCACGGTACCGAAGAAGATGCTTTCCAATAGTGTGGCAGGAATTGCCGCACAGTTTTGGGAGATGAACTTCTTATTCTTTCTCTCACTTGCTGAATGAATGGACTGTGCGACCATCTCTTTTCCAGTACCAGTCGAGCCATAAATCAGCACAGAAGAAGAAGTGGTAGAAACTCTGCCAATCTGAATGCGCAGGTCCTGGGTCTGTTTGCTTCTGCCGATGATATCTTCGACGGTATAGAGATCTTTTACCTGAGGAACAGCATCGCTGTATAAGTTGATTCCAGAGACAGTGAAGTTCTTGTCCGGGAAGGTGGCGACACTGACGGCGCCGATAATTTGATTATCCTGCTTGATGGGAAAGGTGTTGTCTATAATCTGAAAGGTTTCTCCCGTGGAAGTGGTCAGCGTCTCTTGATTGTTCATAGTGGTCTCGCCTCGTTTGATTGCGGCAATCAAGGTGCTGGTCTGCGGATTCAGGGTTGGATATATTTCAAAGATGCTTTTCCCGATGGCGCGTCTCTCGTCCAAGGGGGACAAATCGGGTTTGAATTGACGTATGTAAACTACTTTTGCCTCTTGGTCGATGACGATGATGCCGTCGGCATAATTCTCCATATTGGTTATTGTGTCTAAGTATTCCTCAATCATTTGCAGTTCTCCTTCTTAATGGCAACCATTGTGTTAAAAACAGTATACCGCAAAATAGAAAAGGTGTAAATATTTTTTTACAAGATTTGGTCGTAATTTACGAGTTTGTAAAAATTAGTTTACATAATATTTTGATCTGTAATGGAGGGGGCGCTGCAACCCTTGGAAATACAAGGTTTATAAAATAAGGAGGTGATTGGCATTATTTTTGCACTATTTGTCGGTGTCGATAAAAGAATAACTGCAGGAGAGGAAGCATGAAGAACGAGTTTATAAAGGCAGCAAAACATCTAGAACCGCAAATTATCCGCGACCGGAGACACATTCATCAATATCCGGAAGTAGGCATGGAGGTTCCCAATACCTACGCTTATGTAAAAGAACGTTTAGAACAAATCGGATGTGAGACCATAGATTGTGGCAAATACGGCATTGTAACTACCATAGGAAATGGAGGGAAGACCATTTTGCTCAGGGCTGAGCTCGATGCGCTGCCCACAAAGGAAGAAACCGACATTCCATTCCGATCACAAAACGGAAACGGCCATCTCTGTGGCCATGACATACATACGGCCATGCTTCTTGGGGTGGCAAAAATTTTAAAAGATCGAGAAGAAAATCTGAAGGGCACGATAAAGCTCATGTTTCAGCCTGGTGAGGAACTGGGGATCGGAGCCAAGGTCATGATTGAGCATGGCGTATTAGAGAATCCGAAGGTAGATGCCTGTCTGGCCATTCATATGATGCCAGATGAGCGCAATGGGCACTTTTTTCTCAAGAAGGGTATCACCTGTGCCTACCTTGATGGTTTTATGATAGAGGTCACTGGCAAAGGCGGTCACGGTTCCAGACCAGAAGAAACGATAGATCCCCTCAATGTGGTGGTAGACATGTACAGCATGATTAAAGGTGTCGTAGACAGAGAAACCAGCGCCTTTAACCCGGCGGTCTGTACTATCGGCGTTCTCGGAGGCGGCAGTGCAGCCAATGTCATTCCCCAGAAAGCCGTGTTAGAAGGGACATTGCGATGCTGTGACTCAAAAATCAGAGAACGCATGATCGATCGAATCATCATCTGCGCCAACGCCGCTTGTCAAGCAGCGGGTGCAACCCACAGTCTGAAGCTGATTTCCACGCCAGGCATGTATAGCGATCCCGGACTCTGTGACGATATGAAAGACTTTGTCTGCGAAATAAATGGAGCTGAGAAAGTAGCCGAGGTGGAGCTGCCCCTTCTCGGTTCAGAGGATTTATCATACATTTCGGAGAAAGTTCCGACGATGCTGATGTGGATGGGTGCAGGAGATGTCGGTGCGCCCACTTCTCATAGTGCCGACGTGTATTTCGAAGAAAATTACCTCTATATGGGAAGTGCCACTCTGGCGTACTGCGCGGCGAAGTGGCTGGAATCATCGTGTAGAGAATAGAATGAACCTCCTGATAAATTAATATAAAGATAGTTGTATCACAAAAGCCGGCCTGAAAAGGCCGGCTTTTGCATAGATTGCGTTTTATTTTTCGTCTGGCTGAATGACTCTGACATGAAATACTTCGTCTACCTTTGGTACTGAAGTGACTGTGTCATCAGTAGAAATCAGCGCATAACCGTATTCGCCGCGGACACCGCCGATGACGGCGTTGATATTGATATCAGCGAACATAGCTGCAGCAAGTTTGACTGGATTAGGTTCGCCCTTTGTCATGATCGCGATTCTGTTGTCTCCTCTGACAGGTCCCAAAGTTACGGCTGGGAAGTTGACGGAGTTTGTAATATTGCCGTTCTCGATGTAATCCATGATTTCCTGTACAGCCATCGTCGCGCAGTTGTCTTCTGCTTCTGCTGTGGATGCACCCAGGTGGGGCAGAACGATGACGCCTTTTTTCCCGAAAGTGCCGTCTGTAGCGAAGTCTGTTACGTATTTGCCCACTTTGCCGTTTTCCATGGCGGCCAATAAATCGGCTTCAACAATCAGGGTATCTCTGGAGAAGTTGAGCAGAACTGTATCATCCTTCATCAGTGTGAATAACTCTTCGTTGAACATGCCTTTGGTGGAAGCCATGGCAGGAACGTGGATGGTTATGTAATCACAGAGTGGCAGCACATTTTTGATGTCCGGCATAAAGTCCACGCAGGAATAGAGACCGTGGGCTGATTTGACGCCGAAATACGGGTCATAGCCTACTACTTTCATACCCAGGTCCACTGCGGCGTTGGCTACCATGACACCGATGGCACCCAGACCGATGACGCCCAGGGTTTTTCCCTTGATCTCTGAACCAGCAAATTGTCCCTTGCCTTTTTCTACCGCTTTGCTTACGTTCTCTGTTCCTTCTAAAGTCTTTGCCCAGGCCAGGCCTTCAGGGATGTTTCTAGCTGCCAGAAGCATGCTGGCGATGATCAGTTCCTTGACGGCGTTGGCATTGGCTCCCGGCGTGTTGAATACGACGATGCCTTCTTCTGCACATCTGTCCAGTGGAATGTTGTTGACCCCTGCGCCGGCTCTTGCGATAGCCAGCAGGTTCCTGCTAAATTCCATTTCGTGCATGTCCTGGCTTCTCACTAAGATTCCGGAAGCACTAGAGACATCATCACAAACCGTATATTTATCAGACAGGTGAGAGAGACCTACCGGTGAAATCTTGTTAAGTGTTGCAATATTGTACATAATCAGTACCTCCTAATATTTGTAATTTAAATTGAATTATAACACTTTGTCGCTTTACTTTCAAGAAGTAAAGTGATATAATATTTTGCGTATTAAAATAAAGAGAAAAACTAATGGAGGGCGACGAAATGACAAACAATAATCGTGTATTTAACTTTTCCGCTGGTCCGTCGATGTTACCGCTGAACGTAATCGAGGATGCAGCAGCAAATCTGGCCGACTACGAAGGCTGTGGCCAGTCTGTAATGGAAATGAGTCACCGTTCAAAAGAGTTTGGAAAAATCATCGAAGATGCAGAAGCTAACTTAAGAGAAATCATGAATATCCCTGACAACTACAAAGTTATGTTTTTACAAGGTGGAGGAACTCTTCAATTTGCAATGGTGCCGCTGAACCTGCTCAGAGCCTCTAAAAAGGCTGACTACGTAGTGACAGGGTCCTGGGCTAAGAAGGCATACAAAGAAGCGACCAAGTTCGGCGATATCAAAGTCATCGCCAGCTCAGAAGAAGATACATTTACATATATTCCGGAGATTACCAAGGAAGATATCAGACCTGATGCGGACTATGTCTATGTGTGCTACAACAATACCATTTACGGTACGCACTATCCATATATTCCTGATACTGGTGATATTCCACTGGTTGCAGACATGTCAAGCTGCATCCTCAGCGAAGAGATTGACGTGAGCAAATTCGGACTGATCTTTGCAGGCGCACAGAAGAACGTAGGCCCGGCAGGTATGACCATCGTCATCATGAGAGAAGACCTCTTAGGCTTTGCCGATGAAAAAGTCCCGACTTATCTGGACTACAAGACCCATGCAGACAATGACTCCATGTACAATACCCCTCCTTGCTTTGCAATTTACATCGCTGGAGAAGTGTTCAAGAACATCAAGAACATGGGCGGCGTCGGCGCGCTCAACAGCGTCAATACAGAAAAAGCCGGTAAGCTTTATGACTATATCGATGCCAGCGACTTTTACAAATGCCCGATCAGAAAGAAAGACAGATCTTTGATGAACGTGGTATTTGTAACAGGTGATGCTGATCTGGACAAAAAGTTCGTTGCAGAAGCGAAGGCGGAAGGCATGGTCAATCTCAACGGACATCGTTCTATCGGCGGAATGAGAGCAAGTATATACAATGCTATGCCGATGGAAGGCGTAAACAAGCTGATCGAATTTATGGAGAAGTTTGAAGCTGCGAATAAATAATTAACAAAGAGAGCTTTCCTGTTTGCATCGGGAGAGCTTTTTTTAAGAACAGTGGAATAAGAAAGGAATACATATGAAATATTTGATTTTGGTTCCAGACGGAGCCGGAGATGAAAAGATAGATGCCTTAGGCGGCAAGACGCCTCTGGAAGCTGCTGATATGCCGTTTATAGACGGTCTGGCTGCAAAAGGAGAAGTAGGTATGGTGAGAACCATACCGCCTGGCGTAGCGCCAGGCAGTGACGCTGCCAACCTTTCTGTCATGGGATATGACCCGGCGGTCTATCTGACTGGGCGCTCACCTTTAGAAGCTGCCAGCATCGGCATCGAGATGTCGGATACTGATGTGGCATTCAGAACCAACATCATTACCCTTGCCGGCGATGGCGCTTATGAGGATCTGATCATCAAAGACCACAGCTCCGGGGATATCACTACGGAAGAAGCCGATGAACTGATCAAAGCAGTCAACGAGGCTTTTGCAGATGACGAGATTCAGTTTTATACGGGAACCAGCTACAGGCACTGCATGATCGTCCATAATGGCGGAACAGATTATGAGCTGACGCCGCCTCACGATGTCTTAGAACAGCGGGTAGGAGATCATCTGCCAAAAGGCGAAGGAAGCGCTTTTATCACGGATATGATGAAAAAAAGCTACGATATTTTGAAAGATCATCCAGTCAACAAGGCAAGAATCGAGAGGGGACTGAACCCCGCAAATTCTCTGTGGATCTGGGGACAAGGGAAAAAACCGCAGTTGTCTTCTTTTTACGATAGATATCAGCTGACCGGTACGGCCATCAGTGCAGTGGATTTGATCAAAGGCATTGCCATCTGCGCAGGGCTTTCCTCTGTTGACGTGGAAGGCGCGACCGGAACGCTGCACACCAATTTCAAAGGCAAGGCTGACGCCGCCATCAGAGAATTCAGAGACGGCAAAGATTTCGTCTATGTTCATCTGGAAGGGCCGGACGAATGTTCACATCAGGGCGATATGGAAGGAAAACTGCAGTGTCTTCACGACATCGACCAGAAAGTGCTGAAACCCATCGTAGAAGCGTTGCGCGAGGATGGAGAGGCTTTCAAGATTTTGGAGGTTCCAGATCACAGGACGCCTCTGGCGATTAGAACTCATTCCGCTACGCCGGTTCCCTTTGTCATCTACGACAGCAGAGCAGAAAAGGCTGAAGACACGAGCAGACAGTTCAATGAAAAATCGGGAGAATTTGGAAGTTATTATGATAGCGGTTTTGCACTTGCAGACCACTTCATATTAGGATAAAATAGAATATAGACAAAGCAGATATTGAGGAATTTTTGATTCCTCTTTTTCTGCGTTTTAGGAAAGGGAGAACAGAGAGTGTGAAAACGAAAAAAAGATTGTCCATGAAGATAGCGGCAGTGGTCTTGATATTGACCATGGGTCTGTCAACGGTCACCGCATACGGTGCGACAGTGACAAGACCGACCATTTCCGCAAAGAGCGCCGTGGTATTAGATGCAGACAGCGGCAAAATCGTCTATTCTAAGAATTCCCATTACAAGAGGGACCCTGTCAGCACCACCAAATTGCTGACCGCTTTGGTCGCATTGGAGCATTTAGAGCTAAATGACAAGGTGACTGTAACCAAGACTGCAGCCAATACGGGCGGTTCTACAGCGAATCTAAAAACCGGCGAGAAGATGACCGTAAAGGACTTGCTATATGCGGCCATGCTGCCCTCGGGCAATGACGCAGCAGTCGCCCTAGCCATCGGTGTTTCTGGCAGCAAGTCAAAATTTGCTAAGCTGATGAACAGAAAGGCCAAGGAACTGGGCTGCAAAGAGAGCAATTTCTCCAATCCTCACGGATGGAAGGCAAGCACCCACTATTCTTCAGCTTACGACATGGCCTTGATTACGAAGGCGGCTATGGAGAACAGTGCAATTAAGAAGGCCTGCAGCACAGAAATTTACAGACTGGCAAAGACAAACAAGCAGAAGTCCAGGCTGATTGCAACGACCAATTATTTTGTGGCGAAGAAAAAGTACCCAAAACTGGGCGTCTTTGCAGGGAAGACTGGAACATGGGAATGGAACAATGCCTCTCTGGTTTCCGCCTGCAAACAGAAGGGGAAAATCATGTACGCCGTCGTACTGAGAGACACCACCAGCGGGCGATATGAAAGTACAAACAAAATTTTGAAATACAGCTACAAGAAAGCAGGATGAAAGAGTAATCCATGAGCAGAATAATGAAAAGAACAATTTCATTGGTGATGGCAGTCCTGATTGTCATATCCAGCGGAAGTTCTATCTTTGCGGCAAAGGTGACAAGACCGGACATTACGGCGGCAGGCGCTATGGTGTATTGTCAGAATACGGGAGAAATCGTCTATTCTAAAAACAGTCAGAAAAAGTTAGAGCCGTTCAGCGTTACCAAGTTGATGACCGTACTGCTGGCAGTACAGAACCTTCCCCTCGACAAGGAGGTCACGGTATCGGCAGAGGCAGCCAGCCAAAGAGAATCCTCCATCAATCTGAAAGAAGGAGAGGTTCTGACGGTAGAGGACTTGATTTACGGTGCCCTTCTGCCCTCGGGCAATGATGCCGCCTATGCCTTAGGCGAGGCTGTATCCGGTGATATGGAGACCTTTGTCTCTCTGATGAACAAGACAGCGAAGAACATCGGCTGTAAGAGAACCCACTTCACCAATCCAAGCGGCATGCAGGCAAAACGCCATTATACCACCGCGTCTGATATGATGGAAATTATCAAGGTGGCGCTCTCCAACGACATCATCAGAAAAGCTGCCGGCTCCACCAAGTACACCATCGAGAAGACCAACAAAAGCAAAAAAAGAGTTTTACATACCCATATCAATTTTCTAAAGGATAAAGACTCAGGCGTTTACGCTGGCAAGACAGGATACTGGGATGATTACAACTGCAGTATCGCTCTAGGCTATAAGAAGGACGGACTGAGCCTCTTTATCATCGTACTGGGAGATACTGTTAAACAGAGAACCAAAGACGTGAAGAAATTGATTCAGTATGCCACGGCCAAGGTCGAAGGCTATAAGGTCATCGGAAGCGGCAAGGAAAATGGCAATGTCCGCATCAAACACGGCGCAAAGACAAGCGTGACAGCTTATACCGCGGAGACGGGTTATGCTTATCTGCCAAAGGAGGCATCAACAAAGCTGGTCACCACAAAGACCGTGATGCGCAGCGACGTTGAAGCGCCTGTCAAGGCAGGAACAGTTGTAGGAACTTATCAAATTTATGTGGCTGACGAGCTGGTCAACGAAGTAGATCTTGTGATAACAGAGGATATTGAGCAGGGGTGGTTCCCTTCTTATCTGGGCATTTCTAACTTTGCGACTATCATCATCTGCGTGGTCGTCGTCTTGCTGCTGACCTTGTTTCTCTCGATTGCTATCGCAAAAGCCAGATATAGAAGACGCAAGAAAATGCTGAAGAAACAACGCATCATGGAAATAGCCATGGAAGAGATGAGAAGAGAACAGGAACGAAAGGAAAGAGATTGGCGATTCTAACATGTTTGACATCAAAGAGAACTTAAAAAAACTCCCGGATTGTCCGGGAGTTTATATGCATAAAGACAAATTGGGGCAGATTATTTATGTAGGAAAGGCGATTTCCTTGAAGAACAGGGTGCGCCAGTATTTCCAAAGCGCGGCGAAAACAAATCCCAAGGTCAGGGCAATGGTTGCAAATATTGCAGAGTTTGAATACATCACCTGCAGTACAGAAATGGAAGCCTTGATTTTGGAATGCAATTTGATAAAAAAATACATGCCCAAGTACAACGTATTGCTGCGTGACGACAAGACCTACCCCTATATCGTGGTTACGACTACAGAGGATTTTCCAAGAGTATTGAAGACCAGAATCATCGCGAAAGACGGCAACCGATATTTCGGTCCCTACAGTGACGCAGGCGCTGTCAACCAGATTGTGGATTTATTGGCCAACATTTATTCGCTGAAGCGATGTGCCGCGAAAGAATTTCCCCTAAATCACAGACCGTGCCTCAATTACCATATCAATCAGTGCAAGGGTGTCTGCGTAGGCAAAATCAGCAAAGACGAGTACAGACAGTCTATCGAGAAGGTACTGGAGTTTCTCAGCGGAAAAGAAAAACCTCTGCTGCGAAGTTTAGAAGAAAAGATGCGGGAAGCTTCAGAGAAGCTGGAGTTTGAAGAAGCGGCAAAGTACAGAGATTACATTTCATCGATCAAGACCATTTCTGAAACCCAGAGGGTAACCATGATTCACGACAAGGATCTGGATGTGGTGCTGCCTGTCAAAGATGAGCAGAATTCTTTTATTGCCCTGTTTACTGTGCGGGACGGTAAGCTTTCTGGCCGTGAGACTTTCCAAATTCAGACTGATGAAAATGACAATCGGGATGAGATGGTGGCAGAGTTTATCAAGCAGTATTACAGTCAGTGGGCGGTGGTTCCGCCGGAGATTTTGGTGGAAAGTACGCCGCCTGATATCGAGCTTTTGGAGGAATTTCTCAGCAGAGAGGGGCGTAAGGTTAAAATTTTCGTTCCTCAGAAAGGCGAAAAGAAGGCGCTGCTGAGCCTGGCACAGAGCGACTGCATCGAGATGGTGAAAACCTTGTCTGAGAAGGCAAAGTCTAATCAAGAAAAACAGAATGCCATCAGAGCAGAAATCGAATCGGTCATCAAGCAGGCAGGTTACACGCCGGCAGACAAATCGGCTTACAGAATTGAATCTTACGACATTTCCAATACCAACGGCGTAGATTCTGTCGGCGCGATGATCGTCTTTGAAGGGCTCTCGCGCATTCGGAAGGATTACAGGCGTTTCAAGATTAAAACCATCGAAGGACCCAACGACTACGGAAGTCTGCAGGAAATGATCTATAGACGTTTCAAGAGGGCAAAAGCCGGAGATCCTGCCTTTATCAAAATTCCCGACGCTATTTTTATGGATGGAGGCCAAGGACAGGTGACCGCGGCTCGAAAAGTTTTGACCGCCCTGGGGCTGGACATCCCCGTTGTGGGCATGGCAAAGGATGACAGCCACAGGACCCGTGCCATCGTTTTTGAAGACGGACGAGAAATCCCCCTCAGAGAAAGAAACCTGCTTTTCAAGTATGCAGGAACCATTCAGGAGGAAGTGCACCGCTTTGCCATCGATTATCACAGGAGCCTTCGCAACAAAAACGCTATCCACTCGGTGCTGGATAACATATCGGGGGTAGGACCGACGCGCAGAAATGCTCTGCTCGGGCATTTTCAGACCATAGAGGCGATTAAGAAAGCGTCTGTGGATGAACTTGTAAAGGTACCCGGCATCACAGAATCTGTGGCAGAAAATATAAAAGAATATTTTAGTTGATAATTTTTCATAATAATGGTATATTAGTAAGATAACAAAGAAATTAATGAGAGTTAATGAAAATGGAGGATCAATATGGCAGATAACAAGAACAACATGCAGGATGAGGCAGATATCATCACTTTAGAATTTGATGATGGAACTGAATTAGAATGCGAAATCATGGGTGTTTTTGATTATAACGGAAAGGACTATATCGCCTTAATTCCGCTGGACGATTCTGATGACGTTTATATCTACGGATATAACGAAGTTGGGGAAGACGAATTTGAGCTGGTTGATATCGAAGACGATGAGTTATTTCAGAATGTTGTACAAGAGTTTGACGCTATCATGGCAGAAGACGATGGCAGCGTGAACTAATTAGATATGAGACAACCAATCCTGCAGCCGCTGGCTGCAGGATTTTTTCGTTGACTGATTTTTCTTTACGATAAAAGACCTCATCTGACGATGAGGCCCTTTACCTGCGATATTTAATATTTAATTAAGAAAGAACGTTCAAAAGTTTGCTGTAACCCTATCACCCTTTTGACAGTTTCATTATAGCGAAAGTATGTGTTGATTCTGCGAAGGAATATTATCAATTTTGTGACAGAAATATTAAGAAATCTTAAGATGAAAAAAGGAGTTGTTTTTTATAAGGAGATGCGATAAAGTATATACCGTGGGTGACACAAAAAAAGTAGAATGGAGAATTTGTGTGAAAAAATATGATATCATTATCGCCGGCGCTGGCGCCAGCGGTGTTTTTATGTCTTATGAACTGACAAAAGAAAAAAACCAGGCGAAAGTTTTGATGTTGGATAAAGGCGCACCTCTTGAAAAGAGAATCTGCCCGATCAAAGCCGGGAAGACGCAGAACTGTATTAAATGCAGTCCGTGTCATATCATGAACGGATACGGCGGTGCGGGCACATTATCTGACGGAAAGTATAATATTACAAACCAGTTCGGGGGAGACCTGCACAGATATGTAGGTGCCGCCCAGGCGATGGATTTGATGGAATATGTGGATAGTGTTCTCTGCGCCATGGGTGGCAGTGATGCGAAGCTTTACTCCACAGCGAACTCAGATCTGAAGACCAGATGTCTGCAGAATAACCTGCACCTGCTTGAGGCAAAGGTCCGCCATCTGGGAACAGATAGGAATGTACAGATTCTAGGAAAAATCTTTGATTATATAAAGGAAAGAATTGATACACAGTTCTATACGACCATTGAGGATGTGACAGTCCTGGAAGATGGAACTTTTCAGGTTCAGACAGACAAGGGTGACTTTGCCTGTGATAGACTGGTTCTCGCTACGGGCCGGTCAGGCTCAAAGTGGATTGCCAAGGTCTGCGATAAGCTGGGTATTGAACAGAAGAAGAACCGCGTCGACATCGGCGTGAGAGTAGAACTTCCAGCGGAAGTTTTTAAAGATATTACGGATGCTGTTTATGAAGGCAAAATCGTCTATAAGACGGACAGGTATAACGATATGGTCAGAACCTTCTGTATGAACCCCTATGGCGAAGTGGTGTCAGAAAACACCAATGGTATTGTGACCGTTAATGGACACAGTTACGCTGATGCAAGTCTTCATACTGAAAATACGAATTTTGCTCTCCTGGTATCCAATAAGTTTACAGAACCTTTTGAGGATAGTAATGAATACGGCGAATCCATCGCACGATTGTCGAACATGCTGGGCGGCGGCGTCCTCCTGCAGAGATTCGGAGATTTGGTGAAGGGGCGCAGAAGCAGTGATCGCAGAATGGAGAAGTGTTTCACCCGTCCGACGCTGGCGGCAACACCTGGCGATCTCAGCCTTGTTATTCCAAAGCGTCAACTGGACAGTATCATCGAGATGATTTACGCCCTGGACAAAATTGCTCCAGGAACGGCCAATGAAGATACGTTGCTCTATGGAGTAGAAGTAAAATTCTACAACTCCAAAGTGCATGTAGATAAAAATCTGCAGACGAAGATTCCGGGACTGTATGCCCTTGGTGACGGCTCCGGCGTGACACACTCCCTTTCCCAGGCGTCAGCCAGCGGAGTATATGTTGCACGAATTCTAGCAGAACAGTATAAGTAACGATTTACAAATGGGGAGCGCCTTTCACTGAAAGACAGCTCCCTTTCCACGTTTTTTATTGAAGAAGATTGTCTTTATTTTCGCCAAAAAGAACTGTAATCCGCCTTTTCTTCTATATTATAGCGGATTATTTGTGCTAACAGGGAAAAATCAACGTCCTGATTCCACTTAATTCTAAAGAGATTGGAAGTGTGGCTGTAACCTGCGTTGACAATCTCCTCGGCAAATTTCTCTATACCCGCCTTTTCCGGCGAGATTGAAAAGTGCTGTTTTGCTGCACTGAATCCAACGATAAAGGTGCCGTGATCGGTGAACATCGGCTGATTCCACGCGATTTTCGCTTCCAGGTGAGGGAAACTTTTGCTGACCCAGTCTAAAACGTCTGTCACCTTGGCACGATGTTGATCATCTGATATCGATGTTAAATAATCTGTAAAAATATTCATACAGTTATTATTACCTGAACCGCTGAATAGAATTCACTAATTAATAATCACATCACGGGATATTCCATCCGCATCATCTGATAACAACATTCCAATTCCTCTATAAATACTAGCCTATTTTTTGAAAGGGTTTTGAGCTTGTAGTAAAAGGCAGACCGGAACAACTCACCAGTCATGGTCATAAACTAATATTAGGCATTTGATATGCATACGGTTAGCAGATGCGTATAGAGAGGAAGGATATCGACATGAATATAAATAATGACAATAGCAATTGTGAGAATGGGAAGTTTCGAAAAAATGGTTGTGGCTGCTTCTATTGCGGATATTGTCCAGGACCACAGGGTGAACCCGGACCGACAGGAGAAGCCGGACCGCAGGGTGAGCCTGGGCCGACAGGAGAAGCCGGACCGCAGGGTGAACCCGGACCGACAGGAGAAGCTGGACCGCAGGGTGAACCTGGGGCGACAGGAGAAGCCGGACCACAGGGTGAACCCGGGCCGACAGGAGAAGCCGGACCTCAGGGTGAACCCGGGCCGACAGGAGAAGCCGGACCACAGGGTGAGCCTGGACCGACAGGAGAAGCCGGACCACAGGGTGAGCCTGGACCGACAGGAGAAGCTGGACCTCAGGGTGAACCTGGACCGACAGGAGAAGCTGGACCTCAGGGTGAACCTGGGCCGACAGGTACCTTTGATCCAGGAGATGTTTTGTTTTATATAAATGGCAATGGCGGACCAATACCCATTAGATTTGGAGAGGATTTAAACTTTATATCTCCAAACTTAAATATTTTCTTATCAGACTATCCGGCGACTGTCGAAATTGATGGCAAAGCAATGGAAACTGCGTTTGGCGGCCTATACTCCAACACTGTTCAATCATTTGATTTTTCTGCAAGCGATCAAATTGAACAAATACAGTTCAATAATTATATGCCTTCATTCAATGTTGGGACAAATCAAAATGAATTACAAATCTATATACCCGGAGAATATGAAATTAACTATATGATCCGTGTAGCCCCAGTTGAAACGCCAGATCAGACCATTTCTGCGGGAGTACGACAGGACGGCAATTTCATTGATTCCACATTGCAATATAGCCCGCTTTCCACAACTGAAAACACTATTTTGCAAGGAAGCATCATTGAATTTCTCAGTGGCCAAGTTGATTTGGCGTTTTATTCCACAGGCGTTGCAGCCTTCGATCTGGCATTGCGTACAAATGCTACATTTACAATAAAACGCATTTCGCCACTGCCGTAAAATAAATCTTGCAAGGTTCGCTGTGGTCGAGGGTTCGAATCCCTCGATTATATCCGCAAAAAATAAAAAGACGAGCGTGTGCTCATCTTTTTGTTTTTGGTGCGGTCAAAGGGATTTTGCAGATGCTGCGCCTCTGCCGTGCTGCGCCGCCCTATACGGTTGGCTTGCACCACAGCCTATTCGCCTGTCCGCAGGACAGCCTCATGGGACGGCTGTGCCCTTTCGGGTTCGAATCCCCAATTGATAGCCGCAAAAAAAATAAAAGACGGGCAAAACCCATCTTTTATTTTTTGGTGCGGTCAAAGGGATTCGAACCCCCATGAGTCGCCTCACACGGACCTGAACCGTGCGCGTCTGCCAATTCCGCCATGACCGCATATTGAATTGTTGTGTTTCATACGACTCTTACTATTATACACATTTGAGAAAAGATTTCAAGCATAAAATGACAACTTTTTTACAAGTTTTTGAAAAAGTACAAGAAGAAGGGTTTGCGAGTTATGCAAAAATGACTGTTTTGATTTAAATTTTTAAAATGATGTCATATTTTGGAACAATTTGCAGAACGCTTCTCCTAAAAAACAATTGTATATGACGCAGGGTCATATATTATAATATTGCGTGGGAGGTGCTTTATGGAAAGAGAACTTATGACCATTGGAGAGTTGGCAAAACGCATGGGCGTTACTGTGCGAACCCTTCAATATTACGATAAAGAAGGGATTCTGAAGCCTTCTGCTTTTAGTGAAGGCGGGCGCAGACTGTACGCAGCAAAAGATATGATCAAACTGCATCAGATTTTGTCTTTCAAATATCTGGGATTCTCTTTGGAAGAGATAAAAAACCACATACTGCCTTTGGATACGCCAGAGGAGATGGTGTCGTTGTTGCTGCAGCAGCAAAAAGCCGTGCAGGAGCAGATTGAAAATCTGCAGGAGGCGGTGCAGTCCATAGAGGCTTTTCGCATAGAAGTAGAAAATATCAAAAGTGTGGACTTTAAAAAATACGCAGAGATTATAGAACTGCTGAGAATGGGTAATAGTGTTTACTGGGTTTGGAAGTTCTTTGATGACACCCTTTCTGATCATATCAAAGAACGTTTTAGCGATGATCCAGACTCAGCTGAGAAGACCTATCGGACCTATCTGCATTTATTAGACGAGGCTTGCCTGTTTGTTCGACGAGGCGAATCGCCAGAAAGTGCGAACAGCATGGCGTTGGCGGAAAAGTGGTGGAATATGATTATGGACTTCACTGGTGGTGATATGACTCTGCTTCCTAAGCTGGAGTCTTTTAATAGCGATAAGACAGGGTGGGATAAAGAATTGGCGCAGAAACAGTATGAAGTTGACGATTTTATAGGTAAAGTGCTGGACTGCTATTTGAAAAAACAGGGGATGCATATCCCGGAAATGGAAGTAGAATCATGAGCTATGCAATACGGGTGGAAGGCTTGCAGAAGAGTTATGGCAGTAAAGAAGTCCTGAAAGGAATCTCTTTTGCTGTGAACAGCGGAGAGATATTCGCTTTGCTTGGCATAAATGGAGCAGGAAAAACCACCACTTTAGAATGTATCGAAGGGCTTAAAAAATATAATGGGGGAAACATCACTGTAAATGGCAGATGCGGCGTTCAGCTGCAGTCTTCTTCTCTGCCAGGCAACATAAAAGCGGGCGAAGCTTTGACTCTTTTTTCGAAATGGCAGAAGACCAAAGTGAACAGCGACTATGTGAGGCGTCTTGGCGTAGAGCCATTTTTACAGAAACAATATACACAGCTTTCCACAGGTCAGAAGAGAAGGCTGCACCTGGTGCTGGCCCTCTTAGGAAATCCTGATATCGTTATTTTGGATGAACCGACAGCAGGACTGGATGTAGAGGGACGCGTTGCCATACATAGAGAAATCCGCAAACTGAAAGAACAGGGGAAAACCATCATCCTGGCTAGTCACGATATGGCCGAAGTAGGGGAGCTCTGTGACCGCATCGGTATTCTCAAAAAAGGAGAGCTGGCTTTTTTGGGAACGCCGTCGGAACTGACGGAGACAGCGAGGAACGGATTCCTGCTGAAGGTCGGTTTGAGCAGGCCGGTGTTGTTCGATGGAATATCAGAACTGAGAGCAGAAAGCCAGGATGGCTGCGATTATACATTCCAGACAGAGAATCTGGAGGATACTTTGTCGCTGCTGATTGAAACAATCAAAAAGCAGGGTGCCTCTATGCGTGACATTCATGTAGAGCGGGCTGGGATAGAAGCAAGATTTTTAGAGATTGCCAAGGAGGAGCCAGATGAAAGCGATGCTGTATGAGATTTTTCTCCATATGAAATTAAATGTGAGAAGCAAGGAACTGTTGGTACACTACTATATCGTACCGTTTATTTTTTATGTCCTCATGAGCAGCGTATTCACGTCGATCATGCCCGATGCCCATCTGACCTTGATCCAGTCTATGACCGTCTTCAGCGTGACCATGGGAGGCGTTATGGGCTCACCCTACCCCCTGATCGAGTTTTATGGCAGTGAAATCAAGAAGGCATATCACGTGGGCAATATTCCTCTCTGGACCCTGGCGGCAGGTAACTTCCTGTCCAGCCTGGTACACATATTTGCCATGAGTCTGGTCATCTTTTTTACTGCTCCCATATTCTTTGATGCGGTGGTCCCGAAAAATCTGGCTGAATACTTTTTGATGCTTCTGTTAGTCATCGTCGTCAGCCTGTGTGTCGGCCTGGTGTTCGGTCTGTATACCAAAAGTTCATCTAAAGTGGGCATGGCTACACAGCTGGTATTCATGCCTTCTATGATCATGTCCGGCATCATGTTTCCTGTTACCTTGCTTCCAGACAGTCTGCAGACCATTGGAAAGGTTTTGCCGGCGACCTGGGGATTCGAAGCGATGTGTACAGAAAACCTGCAATTTGGCAGCTATTACCCGCTTTTGATCATTATGGCGATAACCCTCGTCCTTTCTCTTTGGAAGCTGCGGAAAATATCCATTGATTAGCTGCTTCTGATAGGCTATGATGTAAATAACAACGAAGATTCAGGAGGTAGAAAAAATGTACGAATCGAGATGTGGCATTGCATGTAATAGCTGTGATCAAAAAGAAGAGGTGGGGTGCAAAGGCTGCCTCAATATGGAACTGCCGTTCTGGGGCAGCGAATGCCAGGTGAAGTCCTGCTGCGAGAAGAAGGAGCTCCATCACTGTGGTGAATGCGATGACTTTCCTTGCGAGATGGAAGAGACAATGGGAGCGGAGATGGGATATGATCCGAAACCGAGACTAGAGAATTGCAGGAAGTGGAAAACAAATGCATAAAGAGGGAATTACATATCTGGAGAAAAATCGCTTGCTGCATATCGCCATGCTGGAATCAGTCAGACGGGGTATGGCGCAGGTGATTCATGAAAGCGAACACGGCGTGCTGATGCTGGATCAGTCCAGCAACGTGCATATGGTGTCTGCTGATTGTGATGAGTATGGAAGATATCTGGTGGACGAGATCAGAGATCCGTATCAAATCGTGGTCTGCCAAGAGACTCTGTCAGGCTATGCCGAAGAAAAATTTGCATTACATGATGTATTCAAATGCAAGAAGGTCGCTTATTGGAAATGCGAAAAGGTTCCTTTTCAATCTGAATTGAAAATCGTCAGACCCAATGAGACCTATTTGCAGATCATCAAAGAAAACTATCATACCATTCCAGAAGCTGAAATTGATGAAATCAATCGCCGGGGAAATCTGTTCTGTGCTTTTCACAGAAATGATTTCGTCGGCTTTTCTGGTAATCATCTGGATGGAAGCCTGGGACTTTTAGAAATCTTCCCGAGCTTTCAGAGGCAGGGCTTCGGTGAACAATTAGAACGATTTATGATCAACTTTATCATCGAAAAGGGGGACACGCCTTATGGTGAAATCGTCATCGGCAATGAAGCTTCTGCCAAACTGCAGCAAAAACTGGGATTTGAGATTTCAAAGGAGACGATCACCTGGCTGTTGTAGCAGGAGACAGAACAGAAATGGAGGTAAACAATGGCGACAGCAAATATCAAAGTGACTTTCCAGGTGGAACTGGAAAAGGTTTGGGAAGTCGTGACAGATCTGACAAATTATCAGTGGAGAAGCGATTTGGCAAAAATCGAGGTTTCAGAAGACGGAAAATCATTCATAGAGTGCACTAAAGATGGCTTTGCGACGACTTTTACCATTACGGCTTTTGAACCGGGGAAACGCTATGAGTTTGACATGGAGAACCAGAACATGAAGGGACATTGGACAGGCCTGTTCAAAGAAACGCCGGATGGCACGGAAATCGACTTTACAGAGGATGTCACGGCGAAGAAGGCTCTGATGAAGCCTTTCGTGGGCGCCTATCTGAAAAAACAACAGAAACAGTATGTGGAAGATTTGAAGGGATTTTTAGAATGATTGAGATTTTGTTCGGGGAAAGTGAAGCTGGCAGTATGAAATTTGCTAGATCCATGGAGAAACGAGGATCCGCTGACCAGGTAGTGGAGCTCTCTTTTGATCTGGACGTGGGCGATATCAGCGGGGAACTTTGTGGTGAGGCCCGCAAAGCGCAATGCCTGAAGAAATATAGTGCGGCCAGGTGGAGAGACTGCGACACCATTGAACAGCAGAAGGAAAAGTGGAACTCCTTGCTGGAGCAGGTGGAACAGTTCAAGACTTATGCGGCCAAGGGCGAAGCCATGCGGATCTGGTATTCCACTGCACCTTACTCCATGTGCGGTTTTTATCAGGTCTGTCTTATGCTGACAGAGTACGACTGTCCCGTATCTGTAGTCAAAATGCCAGAGTACGTGGTTCGCAGTGATCAGAACATGGTGATCTATCAAAGCTGGGGCGAGGTGGTTCACACAGATATGCTGGACTTTGCAAAGGATGAAAAGCCGCTGGGCAAGATGGAAGTGGGGTATTATGCAGATCTGTGGAAAGAATTGGTGAAAGAGAACGCTCCACTGAGAGCGGTGGTCAATGGCAGATTGATCAGCGTGCCTGCAGACTTCTATGATTTTATGGTGGAAGGTGGAATCGGGGAACGGCCTTTCAGAGCGGTGGAACTCGTGTCCTACGCTTTTAGATATCAGATGGGTGTTTCTGATGATTTGTTCCTGGAAAGCGTTCAGCATTTGATCGACAATGGCCGCCTGGTCGTGGTGGACGATGAGGATATCGAGTGGGACGGTGCGCGTCTGCTGCGGCGGGCTGAAACCATGGTCAGCTGCTGCGGTCTGGACTGTCTGGAATGTGAAGCCTACGGCAAAACCTGCCAGGGCTGCGACAAGACAAAGGGCAAACCTTTCTGGCTGGAGAGTACAGGCGACGAAACCTGCAGGGTCTATCGCTGCTGTGTAGAGCGAAAATCTTTCAGTCACTGTGGCAAGTGCATGCTTCACAAGTATATCAAAATGGAACATCCGGAGGAGCCGTTCATGGCATCCTGCGATCGTTACGCCAGGAGCGGCCCGCAAATGTCCGAAGACGAAAAAGAGCAGCGACTCGAGAAGCAGCTTATGCGACTCAAAAAGCTGCTGCACCAATAACACCTTGCAATCATGACATACAGCTGTCATGTATTTTGTCGTATGATATTCCCATAATAACCACGGAGGTGTAAGATGGCTTTTGATTACAAGAAGGAATATAAGGAATTTTACATGCCGCCCAAGAAGCCGACCATTGTAGAGGTGCCGGAGATGAATTTTCTGGCGGTGCGGGGCTGCGGCAATCCCAATGAAGAGGGCGGTGCCTATCAGGCGGCAGTAGGACAGCTTTATGCCGTTGCCTACACGATCAAAATGAGCTACAAAGGAGAACACAAGATTGACGGATTCTTCGAATATGTGGTGCCGCCCCTGGAAGGTTTTTGGTGGCAGAAGGATGTGCAAGGCGTGGACTACAGCAATAAAGACAGTTTTCAGTGGATTTCCGTCATCCGGCTGCCGGATTTTGTGAGCCGGGAGGATTTCGACTGGGCGGTCAGAACAGCGGAGGCGAAGAAAAAGCTGGACTTCGCCAGTGTGGAATACTTCACTTACAAAGAGGGACTTGCTGTCCAGTGCATGCATATCGGTCCTTACGACGATGAGCCTGAGACTGTGGCTGCCATGGAGGCTTTTGCCGAGTCCGAGGGATATGAGACTGATATTAGAGATGAGCGCTATCATCACGAGATTTATCTCAGTGATCCGAGAAAATGTAATCCCGCCAAGATGAAAACGGTAGTGCGCCATCCGATCAAAAAGAAGGCCGTAAGATGAACATAGAGGAACTGGTAAAAATCTTATACAGTAAGAATTCCAAAGAGGCCTATGAGGCATTGAAAGTGCTGCTGGAACGCAGCGAGCAATCTGATGAACTCTACCCCTATTTTGATCAATTCGTCGCTATGAGCGAGGATGCTGACTCCTACATCAGGACCAGGGGATTACTGCTCATCGCTGCCAACGCCAGGTGGGACGAAGACAACAAGATTGACGAGTGCATCGACCAGTTGTTAAAGCATATTTTGGACGAAAAACCGATCACCGCCCGGCAGTTCATCAAAGTTCTGCCAGAGATTGCTGTATATAAGCCGGATTTGACGGCGGACATCAAAGAGGCGCTGCGCTGGGCGGATACGGAAATCTATGCCGATAGCATGCAGCCTTTGGTATATAAGGATATCCAGGCGGCCTTGAAGAAAATCACCTGACGACCTCTCTTTATTCGATTGCTGAGGGAGAGGAGTTCTCTCGGAAAGACTGCTATACTTTGATCATGAACTGAGGTGACGAGAATGGAATTATTAGAAAACTGGAACAGGGCTATCTCGTATATGGAAGACCATTTGGAGGATCAAGTGGATATGGAAAAAGCGGCTGCTTTGGCCTGCTGCTCACTCTATCACTTTCAAAGAATGTTTTCTTATATGACGGACATTACGGTAAGCGAGTATATTCGCCGCAGAAAGATGTCTATGGCAGCGGCAGAGCTGCAGTCAGGACAAGTGAAAGTTCTGGATCTGGCTTTGAAGTATGGTTATGAGTCACCAACTGCTTTTAACCGTGCTTTTAAGAACATACACGGTATTGCACCGTCCCAGGCTAGGCGCGAAGGCGTCGTTCTGAAAACCTATCCTCCGATCAGTTTTAAAATAACGATCAAAGGAGAATATGAGATGAACTACAAAATTGTAACAAAAGAGGCCTTTCGAGTTGTAGGTAAGAAAACCCACTTCACTGGAGGTATCGATGAGTCTTTCGAGAAAATACCGGGAATCTGGATGCAGGCTGGCAAAGACCAGATCATTTCCCAGTTATGCGAAGTGATGAATCCGGAGATTCCCGGAATCATGGGAATCTGTACTTCTGCCAAGGATGAGGAGTTTGACTATTATATCGGCGTCGCTTCTAAGGCGCCGGCGCCTGCAGGCATGGAAGAATTGCAGATTGAGGCAGGAAACTGGGCGGTCTTCCAATGTATCGGCGCCATGCCCGATTCGATTCAGAATCTGCAGAAACGTATCATAACGGAGTGGCTGCCTGGTGCGGGATATGAATATGTCAACGCGCCGGATATAGAAGTGTATTTTGAAGGGGACCAGAGCAGTGCAGACTATGTCTGCGAAGTCTGGATGCCAGTGGTTAAGAAATAGTGAATTGACAAAGGACGGGCATGTTCGTAAGAGACATGCCCTTTTGCAATACGATGATTTCATGGTGAATTCGCTATAATTAAGAAAAGATGGATTTAACCCTTGACCTGTACCCTGCGTACAGGTCTATACTTGATGCAGTGAGGGGAGGCGGCACGCCATGAAAATCAATGAAGTGACGAGAGAGACCGGTCTCAGCAGACGGGCGGTCAAGTATTATGAAGAGGAAGGTCTGCTGTCGGTGAAGAAAGACCAGAACGGTTACAGGAATTACAGCAGCGAGAATCTCAAAACCCTGAGAGAGATTTCGGCTTATCGAAAGCTGGGCATCGGTATCAAAGAGATTAAGCGTCTCTTGCAGAAAGGGGATAGAGAAATCCTTCGCCAGATTTACGAAGAAAAGCGAAAGCAGTTGGGGGAGAATCAGCGAGAATTAGAAGCTCTGGCTGCTTATATCGAAAACGAGGACATCGACACTCTTTCGCAGGAGCTGGATTATGAGACCATCGCAGACGCTCTCAGAGATATGGTTCCGGGTGTTTATGGGGATTACTTCATGTATCATTTTCTGCCCTATCTGCAGATCAAAATGACGACACCTGAGCAGAGAGAAGCCTATGAGGCTATCATCGATTTCTTTGATGATTTGGAGGTGAAAATCCCATTTCTCTTGAGAACGGTCAGTTTTTTAACCTGTAAGCTGTCTAAGCAGGATGCGGAACACATGACGAAGAGAATGGATGCCCAGATGAAGCGTTATATTGACATGGCAGAAGAAGACTATGAGAAGCTGCGGGAGCAGACACGAAAAAACGTGAAGATGAAGAACTCTCTGTTTTATAGATATCATCCTGCATTTGTATCTCAGCGAAAGTTTATGAAGGGGCTGCAGGACTGCGGGTATAACGATATCTTTATTCCTAATATGATAAAGCTATCGCCATCTTATAAGCTTTATCACGAGGCTTTGACGGCAGTAAACGATAGAATCTGTACGGATCTGGGGCTGTACTACGACTCGAATTTTCAGTTGGTAATGAAGAAATAGATGGTTAAAATAGACAGAGACTGGCAGACTATGGTATACTATTTAAAATAGAAAATGATACTATGAAAGTGTGTGCAAGTTATGTTACCAGCAATGAAACAAAAGAAAAAAGTCAGTCTGATTTTTATATCTGTGCTATTACTCTGCACAATCGTGGTCTTCAGTCTGTTTTCTTATTTTTCTGTGGGAAAACAAAATGGGACAGCCAGGGTTGTCAATTACACAGGTATTGTCCGTGGTGCTACGCAGCGGCTAGTGAAACAGGAACTGAATGGACATCCTAATGACCCTTTGATTGACCAGTTAGATGATATCATTGAGAATCTCCAAACCGGCCAGGGGCCATATGACCTGATTCAGCTGCAGGATCAGTCTTTTCAGCTGCAGTTGGAGCAACTGAAAGAACAGTGGCAGGATCTTAAAGCAGAAATTCACAAGGTGCGTCAAGGGAGCGGTGAAGAAGGGCTGTACGAATTGAGCGAGAACTATTTTGCTTTGGCAGATCAAACAGTCTCCACAGCAGAAATTTATGCAGAGAATAGTCTGCAGACTTCGCGTACCTGGTTCCTGATTCTCAACTTTACGATGTTAGTCCTGATCATCTTGTTCTGGTCTCTCAACGTTCGTCAGAAGAAAATGAGCCGAGAACTGGAGCTGGCAGAGCTGGCCAGTAACGAGAAGAGTGCTTTCTTGTCTAAAATGTCTCACGAAATCAGGACGCCGATGAACGGCATCATTGGCATGACAGAAATTGCGAAGCTTTCAGTCTCAGACGAAAAAAAGGTCTCTGAGTGCTTGGATAAAATCGATTTTTCTTCAAAGTATCTGCTGTCTCTGATCAACGACGTCCTCGATATGTCCAGAATCGAAAGTGGGAAGATGGAAATCGAGGAAACGGAGTTTGATCTGTCTGCCCTCGTTGAGGGCATCCGCACCATGTTCAACGCAAAGGCACAGGCGGAAGGAATTGAGTTTCTTGTCACCAGTGATATAGATGATATCAAGATTGTGATTGGAGACGATTTGAGGATGAACCAGGTCCTGCTGAACGTCATTTCTAATGCTATGAAATTTACGCCAGAGGGCGGCAGCGTGTCTCTCCACTGCGCTTGCAGCAAAATCGACGATGCACAGGCTCTTGTGCGTTTTATCATCAGAGATACAGGAATCGGCATGAGCGAAGAGTTTATGGCGCACATGTTTGAACCTTTTGAACAAGCCAAAAATATCTCTAATAAACAATATAAAGGAACTGGATTGGGATTGCCAATCAGCCACAATTTAGTGCAGATGATGCACGGGGAAATCAAAGTGGACAGCACGGAAGGCAAGGGAACGGTCTTTGATATCACTCTTCCGTTGGGCATCTCCTCGAAGCGTGAACTGCCTAACCAGAGGTCGGTTTCTGAAGCGGACATGGATACTTATCACTTTGTGGGGAAACGAATTCTGATTGCGGAGGATAACGAAATCAATGCGGAGATTGTAAAGAAGATGCTGGAATATACTGGTGCAGACATAGAGCACGTGTGGAATGGAAAGGAAGCTGTCGAAGTCTTCAGAAACGCCGCTGAAGGATATTTTGATCTGATCTTGATGGACATGCAGATGCCGGAGATGAACGGCGGAGAAGCAGTGAGAATCATTCGTCAGCAGAGCCGGAAGGACGCAGGGCTTCCGATTATCGCCCTTACCGCAAATGCTTTCAATTCCGATATGGAGCAGGCGCTGGCAGGCGGTATGGACGATTATCTGACAAAACCGATTGAGATGAAAAAATTATACAGTACCATTGGGTCCTGGCTGCAGAGATCAAAATGATTGCATAATATAAAACTCCATCTGCCGAGGGGCTCGATGGAGTTTTATATTATATGAATTTGACGATGGGCTATTGTCTTTCGATCTGGTCGATGAGATTTGGCAGACTGCGCATATTGTCGATGACATAATCAGCGCCACAGTCCTGATAGATTTTGGCAACCTGGGCGCTGCGGACACTTTTTTCTTCTGTCGAGAGCGCTCCGTATTCGGCTTCTGACAGAGCCATGACAGAGCTTCCTTCAACGACTCCGACGGAAATCAGGCCGGCATTTTTTCCTTCTTTGATGTCCGCTACGGTGTCTCCGACTTTGATGGCGGCAGAGACGCTGGTAATCTGCAATGCTTCCAGATTCTTGAAAATCATAAAAGGATAGGGACGTCCCATCTTGCTGACTGAATCAGGGGAGAACCAGGCGTCTGGCTGATATCCTCGTTTTGCCGCTTCTGGTACGACGATGGACATCATTTCATCTGTATAACCGGTGGTAGAGCCGATTTTGATATCCCGTTCCCGCAGGGTCTTCACGGTGTCTAAAACGAAGGGCTTTGGCTGGGCAAAATCCTGCAGAATCTCCATGATGCCGCTTTCGCTTTTTTGATAGACAGCGTCCACATCTTCCAGGGTCCACTCCCGGCCGTGGGTGACAGCCCAGGCTTTCTGAATGCGGGGCATCTGCATCATGGTGTGGATATGGTTCCACTTCAGCATACCCATTGGGGCGCGGACCTCGTCAACTGTAGGCGTAATGCCAAATTCTTCAAAGGCCTTGATAAAGGCTTGAACCGGGGCAAAGGAACCGAAGTCCACAGTAGTTCCCGCCCAGTCAAAGATCACTGCTTCTATTTTTTTCATTATTTGTCCTCCATATAGTCTGCAAAGATGCCGCAGAGTTTCTCGATGTCCTCCGCGTATATTTCCCCAATGTTGCCGATACGGAAAGTATCGGCGTCAGTAACTTTTCCCGGGTAGATGGCATAGCCGCGCTCTTTGATATAGGCGTACATGTCAGCAAAAGAGAAGTCGCAACGCTGTGGGAAATAGAAACTGGTGATGATAGGGCTCTGATGAAGTGCGTCGATATAGGTCCTGAATCCCAGCTGGCCCATGTTTTTGATGAGCAGATGATTGTTTGATCTGTAGCGCTGTTCTCTGGCAGGCACCCCGCCTTCTGCTGCAAGCTCCTCTAGGGCTTTGGCAAAGGCCAGGACCACGTGGGTAGGGGAGGTGAAACGCCACTTTCCATCCTTTTCCATGGCTTTCCACTGCTCGTAGAGATTCAAAGAAAGACTTCTGGCTTTTCCTTCACAAGCTGTCAAAGCGGATTTTTTCGCAATGATAAAAGAGAAGCCGGGAACGCCTTGTACGCATTTGTTCGCAGAGCTGATGAGAAAGTCGATGCCAAGGTCAGATACGGGAATGTCGATTCCGCCAAAACTGGACATGGCATCGACGATGTAGGTTTTGCCTGCTGCTTTTACGACTTTGGCGACGGCAGCGATGTCGTTGAGGATGCCAGAAGTCGTTTCACAGTGAACCATAGACACGTGAGTGATGGAGGGATCAGCAGCGAGAATGTCAGCGATGGCTTTGCTGTCAGGCACTTCGTCGTAACTGCAAGTGTACAGCTGATAAGGAAGCCCTGCATAACGGGCGATGTCGGCCATGCGCAGACCATAAGCGCCATTGGCGATGATCAGTAATTTATCCTGTGCGCCTGTGACACTGGTCAATACAGACTCAACGCCGAAGGTACCGCTGCCCTGCATGAGGACAGCCGTATAATCTTCGGGCGATACGTGGGCCAATTGAAGGAGTGTCTCTCGAATAGACTGGGTAATCTGTTTATAGTCGTCATCCCAGGTGCAGTGGTCCACCAGCATTTCTTGTTTCACAGTTTCTGTAGTAGTCAGGGGACCAGGTGTTAATAGTTTGTATGTAATCATTTTTAATATCTTCCTTTTTGATTATTTTGATAGTGCTTCTTTTGCCGCTGCGGACAGGGCTTGGTGCTTCTCCAAAAGTGCGACGGTCAGCGGTTCTTTAAACTCTTTGGAGTTCTTTGAAACTGCGTTGTCGTCAGCTTTTTCACCGTTATACAGTGGAACCGGGTAGTATTCCATCAGCTTGCTGCGGCCATTTTCGACGATGCATTTGACCATTTCCATAGCGAGTTTGTTGGTATCATCTCCCTTGTCTATGAGACCGATGCCTTCAGTCAGGGTAAAGTTTCCTTCCTTCGGGTCCACAAAGTCCACTGGCAGGCCTTCCTCCTTGTCAGCTACTGCCTGATGACGAAGACCAAATCCGATAGCAACTTCGCCTGCGCGGACTTTTTTAATCGGACCAGAACCGGATTGTTCCATGTGAGCGCCTGCGTTAGCGTAAATGTCTTCTAGGATATTCTGCGCTTCCTTTTCTCCATAAGCATCTACCAGGGCCTGCACCATGAGCCAGGCTGTGGAAGAGCCTTCGATATCGACGACAGAGATGAACCCTTTATAAATCGGCTTTGCAAGGTCTTTCAAGGATTTTGGCGTAGGCAGGTTGTTTTCTTTCATCACCTCGGTGTTGAGAAGAATCGCTCCCTGATTAGCTAGGAACGGCGCGTAATAGGAAGGGACTTCTTTGATTGTGTCCACGTCAAAGTCCAAATCTTTAAACATGGTGTTCTGCTCCTGGGCACTGTCCATATAGTACGTGCTCATGGTTACAATATCTGCTTCAATGTCCGTGCCTTCTGCCAGAAGCTTTCCTCCAAGCTCAGAAGTGCCAAAGCTCTGAAAGAGGAACTTCCCCTCATAGCCATTTTCGTTGAGCGTATCTGTCATAGCAGCTACAGCCTCATCATCGGCATTGGAGTAGATGACCACCTGAGCATCCTCTTTGGAGCCGCAGCTTACGAACATGGTGAAACAAAGGGCCAGTGCGGCGGTAAATCCGATAACCGCCTTGAACTTACGAGTAAACTTTTCTTTAAACATGGTTTGTTATCCTTTCTTAGTTGTTTTTCTTTTGATATATGCGGGCAGCTTGAATAAGCCTTTCGCAGCGATGTTGGTAGCCAAGATCAAAATGGAAAGCACGAAGATTTCGTTGAAATCGGCAAAGTGCTGCAGTTCTTTGATCTTTGTAGTGATGACCATGGTGCGGGCACCAGCGATGAAAATGACTGCGCTGACTGTGACCATGGCGTTGATGAAATAGTAACTCCAGACTTCCATGAGGGTGGTGAAGGTGTTGGGCGTGATGATGCGTATCACTGTCTTAAACCAGCTGTCACCCATGAGTTTGGCAGTATTCTCCCAGGATGCGTTCAACTTTTCCAGGCTGTTTTTCATCATCAGATAGGGAGATGAGAAGAAGTGAACGATGTTACATATAATGATGATGAAAAACGTGTTTTGAATCGACGTACCCTTAAATGCGAGAAGGAAGGCCACGCCCAGCACCATGCCTGGAATGGTATTGGTAACTAAGGCGACGCTGTCCAGTATTTTTCCCAAGGAACGGCTGAACCTGCTTCTGGCCGAGATCAGAGTCGCCCCGTAGACGACTAGTGTGCCGAAGGCTGCTGTAAGAACAGATACGAGCAGAGAGTTTTTGTAAACTCCCACCAGCGCCTCGTCGCTGAGAGCCGCTTTGACATGATCCGCGGTCGGTGTCAGGGCATATGGCCAGCTCTTGGCAAAGGGTACTACGAAAATAACTGCCAGTATCAGGATCACTAGGCACAGTATGAGAAGACTGATGCCGCAGGAGATACCATCTCTGACTCTATTTTTAGGAATCTCAATAGTTGAGATTTTGTTGTATCTGATATTGTATCTCTCCAAATAGGTGAGCAGGGCGATGCTGATGATGGAAGGCAGCAGCATCATGACCGCTACGGCGGAGCCTGTATGAAAATTAGGCAGGCTGCCTAGCATTTCGTTGTACAGCATGTTGGCGACCAAATCCATGTTTCCTCCAACAGAAGTCGGAATTCCATAGTCCGTAAAACTGAGGAAGAAGGACTGGATAAAAGAGGCCGCGAAGGTCCCCAGCAGGGGGGTAATGATGGTCGTCATAAAAGAGCGGAATCGGTTATCACCCATCGCGCGGGAAACGATCATGAACTTTTTATCGATATATCCCATGGTATTGTTGATCAGCATGAAAGAAATCGGCAGGGTGTAGATGACATATCCGATTAAAAGTCCGCTGTATCCATAGATCTCAAAGAGCTGCCGGCCCAAAAGCATGGTAACAAGTCCCTGCTTGCCAAAAGAATAGATGATGGCGAAGCCATATGTAATGGTGGGCAGAAACATGGGAAGAATCGCCAAGGCAGCGATGATCTCCTTGATGCGCTTATGGATATTGGTGTAGTTGATGGCGTAGGCCAAGATGAAGGCCAGTATTGTCGTGAGAGCGCCGCTGAGAGACGATACGACAATGCTGTTTTTCAGCGCGTTCCCGAAGGCCGGTTTTGCAAAGATCTCTCCATAAAATCCCGTAGTCAGCCCCTGACCGCTGGTGAGGGACTGAATGGCGATCATCGCCATGGGAAATACGAGAAATATGCCAAAGATGACTGCCAACAGGAGAAATATGAATTTCGGCTCCAGTGTGCCTTGTCTTTGTTTAGCCATTGACTGCTTCGCCTCCTGCGGCTGCCAGCCCATGGTTGAATAAAGCGAGGATGTTATTTCTCTTGATCTCCAACTGTTTCAGGATGAAGCTTTTCACGAAATCATCCTTCGGACTCTGAATGATTTCCTGCGGTTCGGCGTATTGCAGAATGCTGCCATTATTGATGATCATCACCTTGTCGGAGAGACTCAGTGCCTCTTCCGGATCGTGAGTGACGATGATGGTGGTCAGGTTGAATTCTTTCGCTATTGTCTTGATCTTTTCTTTTATGGATTCTTTGATGACACCGTCCAAAGCGCTGAGCGGTTCGTCTAAGAGGAGGATTTTCGGCTTCATGACCAGGGTTCTGGCGAGGGCGACCCGCTGCTTCTGTCCGCCCGATAACTGCTCTATTTTCTTGTTCAGGTGTTCAGAAAGCCCCAGCAGGCTGATCAGTTCTCTGACTTCCGCATCTGATGAAATGTCAGGCTTATTGCGCAGTCCATAAGTGATGTTCTGGTAAGCGTTTAGGTTTGGAAAAAGAGCGTAGTCCTGAAAGACAATATTGAAGCCTCGTTCTTCCATGGACACTTCGGTGATATCTTTTCCGTCAAAGCATATCTGACCGCAGTCACAGTCGGTGATGCCGAGGATGATATTGAGCAAAGTGGTCTTTCCGCTGCCGGAGGAGCCTAGTATGGAAACAATCTCTCCGTCCTGGATGTCCAGATTGACGTCTTTTAATATAACGGTCCCATCGTAAGATTTTTTTATGTTCTTTAATGTCAGCATGTATCTATCTCCTATCTTCAAATTCTGGCTCAGTATAGCATGCCAATGTAAAATCCTCTTTCGCAAAAGAGTTAAAATTTTGTAAAGTGTAAAACTCTACGGTGGGTGGATTGCCTGGCATGTGAATTTGGGATATACTAAAGCAGATGGGAGGTGAATTTATGAATTATGAAAAAGTAGGCAGTGTAATCTATCAGCTGCGAAAAGAGGCAGCTATGACACAGCAGGAACTTGCCGACAAGCTCTTTATCAGCAATAAAGCCATTTCAAAGTGGGAGAGAGGGCAGGGCTGTCCGGACGTGTCTCTGCTGGGGAGCCTCTCAGAAGTATTTGGCGTAAACATAGAGAAAATACTGGCAGGAGATCTTTCTCCCAACAGTGCAGATGGAGGGAATATGAAGAGAGTGAAATTTTATGTCTGTCCCATGTGCGGGAATATCTTGACAGCCACTGGCGATGCGGAGATTTCCTGCTGCGGCAGAAAGCTGGAACCGCTTGTGAGCAAGACGGCGGATGCGGAACATCAGCTTCACGTTGAGGTAATTGAAGACGACTACTATATTACCTTTGAACACGAGATGAGCAAAGACCATTTTTTGAATTTCTTTGCATATCTCGATTACGACCGGGTGACTTTGGTCAGATTGTACCCTGAGCAGGGCGGCGAAGTCCGCTTTCCAAAGCGAGGCAGGGGGAAACTGCTGTTTGGCTGCAGTAAAGATGGCTTGTTCAGCTGGAAATTGTAGGGCTGAGGCCTGGCGCGGCGGGGTGTTACGCATGCGCTTTGCTGCCGCCCGGTTTTGCTTAACGAAAAGCGGAAAACGGGCTAATCTTGCGTAACGGTACCCCCAAATGCAAAGGGGGTGTTACGCATACGCTTTGCTGCTGCCCGGTTTTGCTTAACGAAAAGCAGGGGGCGAGCGGATTCTGCGTAACAAAATAGCGAAGCAGCATAAACCACTTCGCTATTAGGTTTGATTTGTATTACCTGCAGTAGCAGGCGATGGCCTTTGCGGCAAACTCAGCGGTGCCACTTCCGCCCATTTTGTCGATATTGTCTTTGAAACGCTGATCAGCAGTGTACATCTGACCTAATCCGGCTAAAATGTCCTTGTTACAAGGGTAGTAGAACTGGCTGATGAAATCCTGCAGTTTTTTGACTGCCAGCTGTACCTCCTGGCTTTCCGGCGGCAGATCTTTCAGCTGACCGAGTTCAGCAAAGACAGATGTCATCTGCTCATTTGCCATGTTCCAATCCTCCTTCGTATAATTCTTCGTTTTCCTGGCGCTCTCCTGATATGCGGCGGAGTCGCCCCAGCGTTCCTTTGCTTCTTTTGCGTATTCGTCTATCTTTGACGTATCAAAAGGTTTAAAATCCATTTTATTTACTCCATTCTTTTTGATTTCAAGGGCGAGGTCGATGAGCCCTGAAAGATGCTCCTGCTGCAGTCTCAGCATCTCAATCTGCTGATCGAGGGCTTCTTGCTTATTAAAATCGGGACTATCTACGATGGACTTGATTTCTTTCAGTGGAAATTCCAACTGGCGGAAGAGCAAAATCTGCTGCAGCCGCTCCAAAGCATGCTGACCATATAGTCTGTAACCAGCTTCACTGACCTGGTCGGGACGCAGCAGTCCGATCTGATCGTAGTAATGCAGTGTGCGCACACTGATTCCGCTTAACTTGCTTACTTCATTAACTGTCATCATTGATATCAAACCTCCTCTTGATAAGTATATCATAAAGGCTGACGTTACGTCAGAGTCAAGAAAAATTTTCTTTTTTAGGTACTTCCTTTTTTTGAAATTTGTGGTACAATATTATTCGTTGGCGGGGTATGGCGCAGTTGGTAGCGCGCTGCGTTCGGGACGCAGAGGCCGTGAGTTCGAGTCTCACTACTCCGACCAAAACAGAGAGGTGCATAGCGCCTCTCTGTTTTTTTATGAAATAGAGACTCGAACTCGAAAGAGCGCGAGCGTGAAGTGAGATGGTTCAGTGAACCATCGAATAGGGAGCGGTGCGAATCGACCGAAAGGGGAGATGAAGCACGGCGGATGCGAAGCATACGCATAAGTCTCACTACTCCGACCAAAACTGAGAGGTGCATAGCGCCTCTCAGTTTTTTTACATAAGAAATATCATCTGAAGGACGTATTTATCGTCCTATGGAAAAAATTATATCTGTCGCTCAACGCAGGCAATTCTCCTATATTTGTCGTGCCCAGTGCCTAAAAAGCATTGTCATAGGGGACGGACTATTGTATGATGAAATTATCAGAAAGAAGGAGCGTAATATGAAGAAAAAAGTATTCAGTCTGCTTTTGACTATCACACTTTCGATGCTTTTTTTGCCAACCGCAAGAGTATCGGTATATGGAGCCAGCGCGATACATTATAATTCTGCCAAAGCACTCACCTATGCTGAAAATCACTGGAACGACGGAAAAGGCGACTGTGTTGCGTTTGTCAGAAGATGCGTAGAGTCTGCAGGAATTCCCAGAGACAGTAATCGAACCTATAATTACACGGCAAAACAGTATAAAGATTATCTCGTCAAAAATGGTTATGCTGTTGTATATAAATTGAAAACTTCGATTTACTATGACGATTATCATGGTATTAAAGAGGATGATAACAAAGGGAAGATTGCGCCGGGTGATATCATTCTCTATCGATGTAATAATGAAAAATGCCCAAAACGGGAATTCCATCTTTCCCTTTGCAATGGAGCAAATGGTACCGCTGAGGGCAAGTATCCCGGATGGATGACTTGCTATGCCCACAATGCAGCAGTCAACAATAAAGTGGCCTGCAAAATCAAATGCAGTAAATGCGGTGCAAGTAAGAATTCGATTTCTCTTTATGCCATTCACTTTAAATCAGAGGAGAACGGTTATCGCAATTATACTGGAAAGGTGCTGGGGGTTAAAGCAAAAGGAACCGCCAACAAAAGAATAATCGTCAGCTGGAAGAAACTATCGACAGCCACAGGGTATAAAGTATATCGAGCGCCTAGCAAATCGGGAACTTATGTCTGCATCGCTTCGGTTAAAAAGACCACGTATACTGATACCGTGAAGAGCACTGGGAAAAAATATTATTATAAAGTCAAACCGTACAAAGAGGTAAACGGCTTAAAAAATGATGGAAAATTCAGTTCCATGGTATCAGCGAAAAGCAGTGGATAACCCCTAATTATTTCATATGGTATATTGATACTTTTTTGATATCATTGTATAATATAGCTAATAAGTTGTATCTGTTGATAAAAAAGAGGTACAGTATGAATAGGAATTTTGCAATATTAGGACTCAGAGAAGATGCAACCAAAGAACAAGTGAAGCAGGCCTATGAACTGAGGCTCCGCAAATATAAGTCGTCAGATTATGACGACGATCCTGACTATGTGAGAAAAAAGACTTCAGAGTTGAAAGCTGCCTATGACGCTGCCTACAGTATGGCCGGCAACGCTCCCGCATATGACGACTACGAAGGAACCTTTGGTCGACGGGAAGACTTCGTCCGTGAAGATGATCAGCCTGCGGACTACGAACCAGACGACTATGAGCCGGAGGTCTACAAACCGAAGGTCTATAGACCGGAGAATTACGACCACGATAAATTTGAACGAGATAGGGATCGAGCTGCCAGAGCGGGCGAAGATCGTCGTTTCAAAGGGCCGGATATATCAAAATTAAGAGATAAGATGGATAACCTTAAAACCACTGTCTCAGAAAATGTAGGCGGTCTTGTGGAAGACATTCGCAAATCTTCTGAACAGCGAGACAGGGACCCGGAGGAAAGGCATGAGACGCCCGCAGGAACCTCAGCCAATGTGCGTAGGCTGGACAGTGATCAGAGCGGCAGAATCGTTGAACCGACGCCGCATCCAGTCAATTCACCGAGACTGGATGGCAGTGGAAGTGGCAGGGTCATAGAGACGCCTACCGGGGCGGATAAACCAGTATACAACAGCAGTGACAGCGCTACCGTAAAAGGCGGGTCAGTGGCAGGGATGATTATTGCACTTTTAATCGGAGTGGTAATCATGTTTGTCAGCATGTGTGACGACGGGAGCGATGATTACAACTATGATGATTATGAGGATACCACCAGTTATAGTTATACATACAACACAGACAGAGATGAGCGTGTTTATAATACTGCGGTAGAAGTCAATAATCTGCTCTATGAACAGGACTATGTAAATTCCTACACCTCTTATGGTTACAGCGAAAATGACGTGAAGAAAGCGGCAGACCGCTTTGCCAAGAATTATCTGGAAATGAATGACGTAGAGGAGGTTACCCAATATCTGTATGACAATTATGGAGAGTTTTATACGGATACCAGTGCATCCTATGAAGAGCAGATGACGCAGATTCTGGCTTTTTATGGGTTCATGTCAGAAGCCGAGGCGGAAGGCAGGATCAATCCTTATACCGATAAAACGATTGCCAACTTTCTAGATTACCTCAAGTATATCAATAAATACTATCGAGAGAACGGTATTCTTGACGGCGATGAGGAATCGTAATTTTTAACAAAATGCGGAAGTTTCGTTCCGCTTTAAAGGGATAAGCAGGAACAGCAGCGGTTGAGCCGCTGCTGTTTTTATGTAGAAAACGAGTGGATGAGATTGCTCTGATACACAAATAAAAAAGCCAGGGGCCTTGACATTCTTTCTGTAACAGTTATAATAAAACATATGTTTTAAAACGAAGGTTTTATTATAAACGAAGGAGGAAAGAAATGCCACCGAAAGCAAAATTTACAAAGGAGGAAATCGTTTCTGCCGCGCTGAAAATAACTAGAGCGAGTGGAATTAACGCTGTCAGCGCCAGGGCAATCGGCGCTGCGCTGAATAGTTCGGCCAGACCGATCTTTACCGTGTTTCGGAATATGGAGGAGGTTCAGCGGGAAGTGATCGATGCCGCCAAGAGACTTTATAATGAGTATGTCAGGCAGGGTTTGGAACAAAAGCCAGCTTTTAAACACGTAGGCATGCAATATATCCACTTTGCTGTAAACGAGCCAAAACTCTTCCAGCTTCTCTTCATGTCAGAACAGAAAGAAATTCCCAACTTGTCTGAGGTATTGTCTTTGATCGACCAGAATTATCAAAATATTTATCTTTCTATTATGGAGGAGTACGGTGTAGATGAGAGAACTGCAGAGCGGTTATATCGCCATCTGTGGATTTACACGCACGGAATCGCTTCTCTCTGCGCAACAAAGGTATGTGCGTTTGATGAGAGTGAAATGAATGATATGCTGACAGAAGTCTTTGTCGGTCTTCTACAGCGGGAAAAACAGGAGAAAGAACATGATTGAAATACATGATATTACAAAATGGTACGGGAGCGGCGAGTCCAAGTTTCAAGTTTTAAAAGGCATTTCACTGGACATCAAAGAGGAGGATTTTGTAGTCATTGTCGGTGCCTCTGGTTCAGGCAAATCCACGCTTCTCAATATTATCTCTGGTCTTGAACGTCCTGACAGTGGGAGTGTGTGCTATGATCAGAGGGATATCACCCAGCTGTCTGACCGTGAGTTGACACAGTTCCGTAAAGAAAATGTCGGCTTTATCTTTCAACAGTATTACCTGCTTCCAAATATGAATATCGATAAAAATGTAAGAATGGGTGCCGAGTTAGCTGATAATCAGCACTATCGGCAGATTATAAAAGATGTCGGCCTTGGCGATAAGATGCGTAAACTGCCAGGCGAGCTGAGTGGGGGAGAGCAGCAAAGAGTTTCTGTAGCCAGAGCATTGGCTAAGAAACCAAAGGTACTGTTTCTTGACGAACCGACAGGTGCTTTAGACGAAGAAACTGGACGCATGGTGCTGAATTACATTTGCATGCTGCAGAGAGAATACCACTTTACAATTGTGATGGTAACGCATAATTTGAACATTGCAGAGATGGCGAAAACAGTGATCAGAATGAATAGCGGCAAAATTACAGACACTTATAAAAATGAAAAGCAGAAGACTGCGTATGAGATCGGGTGGTGATGAGATGATCATTGGTATGAAAGATGCTGCAAAGCTGATTGGCATATTCATCATTTCCAGTTGTGCAGTCTTCGTGTGTACACTTTTTCTGAACTTCAATTTGGATATTGTCAGTGTAAAACCTGCTCTCACAGATGGGGCCATGACCATGTTTTATCACGCACAGGTATCGACAGGAAAATTGATCAGCGCCGTCAGTGGAGGCTGTCTGCTGGTCACCTCTATTGTCATGCTGTTTTTCTACATTAAACATTATATCGATGCCCATGGAAAAGAACTGGGTCTTTTAAAGGCATTGGGATACTCGGATATGAAGATTGCCAAAGGGTTCTGGGTATTTGGCAGCAGTATCTTCCTGGGAACATCTGTTGGATTCAGCGCCTCTTTCCTTCTGATGCCCACCTTTTATAAAGTGATGAACGAAGATCAAATACTGCCCCATTTTACCGTGCAGTTCCATCCCGTACTGCTTGTCTGCCTTGTCATTTTACCAACGATGGTCTTTTCTCTTCTTTCCGTATTCTATGCGAGACATCGGATGAAAAGGCCGGTACTGTCATTGCTGCAGGGAACCATTGAACTAAAAATAAAAGTACGCCGTTCCAAAGAAAAAGAAGGGTCTTTTCTTTGGGAACTAAAACACTCTATCGTTAGAAGCCGCATATCGCTGGCCTTCTTTGTTGGCTTTGCTTCGTTCTGTTATTCTTCAATGATGCAGATGTCTTTCAGCATGAAAGAGATTGCCAGTGTGATGTTCACGGCAATCTTGATCGTGATCGGACTTATTCTTGCCGGTACGACTCTCTTTCTGGCTATCACCACGGTAGTCAATGCCAACACAAAGACCATTGCCATGATGCGTTCTATGGGGTATCCTCTCAATCAGTGCAGCAGAGCCATTCTGGGCGGATATCGCCCCATCGCATATATTGGCGTTGTGCTTGGAACGGTGTATCAATACGTGTTACTGAAAACCATGCTAGCTGTTGTCTACAGTGATGTCGAAAACGTACCGGAATATCACTTTGATGATCGAGCGATGTGGATTTCCATCGTCTCTTTCATCATCATTTATGAATTTATCATGTACTGCTATTCCATTAAAATCGTGAAGGTACCTCTCAAAGAAATCATGGCGGAATAAACTAATAAAAATAACAGCCCTGTCGATTTATGCGAAAGGGCTGTTACTTATTATTTATTCTCTGCTTGTTTCATGATTTTGACGGATGCGCTGGATCCCAGTCTATCCGCTCCAGCCTCAATCATTTCTTTTGCGGCCTCATAGTCCCGGATTCCGCCTGCAGCTTTGATTTTCAATACATCTCCAATGGTCTCTTTCATCAGACGCACAACTTCTGTTGTCGCGCCTCCGCTGCTAAAACCTGTCGAAGTCTTGACAAAATGAGCGCCGCCTTGGGCAGCAAGCTGGCAACCTTTGACGATTTCTTCTGGCGTCAGAAGGCCTGTCTCCAAAATGACTTTAACGATTGAGCCGTACTCTGATGCAGCATCCACGACCTTCTCGATGTCTGCCAGTACATAGTCATAGTCCCCTGATTTTAACTTTCCAACGTTCATCACCATATCGACTTCAGAGGCGCCAGCTTTGCAAGCTTCTTCAGCTTCAAAAGCCTTGGTCTTTGAAGTGCATGCTCCCAGAGGAAACCCGACAACCGCGGTAATTTCCACATTGCAGCCCGAAAGCTCTTTTGCCGCCAGGTTGACGTGACAGGAGTTAATGCAGACAGAATAGAAGTCGTATTCTTTTGCCTCTTGGCATAGCGCTTTAATCTGCGCATCTGTTGCATCTGGCTTTAACAAAGTGTGATCAAAATATTTGTTCAATGTCATTATAAAATCCTCCCAATTACTTCTTTCTTTTCAATACGATGATATAATTAGTATAACATAAATCGACTGCAAATCATACGATAAAAAACTTTGGTTCTTTTTTAAAATCCTGGATAAGCTAAACTTTGTCTTTTTGTTTTGACATTATGCGCAATTGAGCATATAATAATTAAGAAAATCCAGTGAATAGGAAATAAGAGGTATAGGATGGAAAAAACAGTTAAAATAATTAGTGTATCGAAGTGGTTGTGTTTTCCTCTGGGCTACATCATGTTCTTCTGCACACAGGAAAGTTTCGGCAGCATCATTTCTGTGATTCTGGCCATCATTGCAGCCGTTTCCTTTTGGTTGATGATGCGAAGCGAACAGACCAGGCTCATCGGCCAAACAATCGCTAAAGAAATCAAAGAGGCGATTTCAGAGACAGGAAATGTAGAGAGCTATATTGAGATCAAAAGGCTGAAGAGCGGAATTATCGCCAGAGTTTATCTCATAAATGGAAGGGATAAAGTATCGGCCGTGCACAGAGCGATTACGAACAGACTCGATGAATGCACATTTAAAAAATATCTTTGGATTATGCAGTTGACGGATATGCCCGGCAAAGGAGCATTGAAGGAAACACAGAGGATGCTCAATGACCAGTTGTTGGAAGAGCTAATGAGTAAACGCAAGGGAGACAAGGATTAAATGGATTTAATTTTCAGTTTCGCAATTTTTATCGGGGCAATGATATTGTGTATCGCCACTGGATACACGACGGTTATTGCTCTTTTTGTTGGTCTGATTGCCTTTATCGTCGTGGGCATTCGCAAGGGATTCACGTTTAAAGACCTGATGAAGATGGGCAGAGATGGGTTGAAGGATGCCATCGTCGTAGTGGAAGTCATGTTCATCATCGGTTTTATCACAGCGGTATGGCGGTCGTCTGGCACAATCACCTTTTTCGTCTATTACGGCATCAAAGTGATTACGCCGAGTCTGTTCCTCATCATTACCTTTGTACTGAGCTGCCTCTTGGCTTACGCTTTGGGGACTTCTTTCGGCGTAGCCGGCACCGTAGGCGTCATCTTTATCGCGCTGGCCCGCACTGGCGGTGTCAACGAAGTGATTACGGCTGCTGTGGTCATGAGCGGTATTTACTTCGGTGACAGAGGTTCCCCGGTATCCTCCAGTGCAATTTTGGTGGCTGCCATCACCCACACCAATCTTCTGGACAACGTGAAGATGATGATGAAGACGGGCATCGTCCCACTGGCGCTCACCTTTGTCATCTACGCAGTGCTCTCTTTTTACAATCCGATACATACCGTCGATCAAAGTTTTTTAAGTGCATTACAAGGGGAATTCAGCGTGTCTCTCTGGTGCATCGTGCCGGCAATCTGCATGTTGGTGCTGCCGCTTCTGAAGGTGGAGGTCATCAATGCCATGCTGGCCAGTATTGGAAGCGGAATTTTGATCAGCATTTTCGTACAGCACATGGAGATTCTACCGTTGATAAAATCTATGTTTCTAGGATATCAATCGACGGGAAGCCTGGGTGCCATCATCAACGGCGGCGGTCTGGTCTCCATGATCGAGGTGGTATTCATCGTAGCTCTGTCCAGTACCTATTCCGGCATCTTTTCCGGAACCGATATGTTGGCGGTTCTGCAGGATAAGATAAAGCCGATAATGAGGAAAATCGGCCGTTTCGGAGGTATGATTGTCGTTACCATGTCGACTTTATGCATCTTCTGCAATCAGACCATTGCCTCCATGATGTGCAACGACATCTTGAAGAAACCTTATGAAGAGATGGGGGCGACAAAAGAAGAACTGGCAATGGATATGGAGAATTCGGTCATTCTTCTGGCCGGCATCGTGCCGTGGGCTATCGCCTGTTCCGTGCCTCTTGGCTTTATGCAGGTGGGATTTGAAGCGGTTCCCCTGAGTTTTTTCCTATTTCTCGTACCGATCTGTTATGGGATACAGAAAAAAGTGGCAAATCCTTTTCCTTCTGAATAAACTGATATAGAATATATTTTGTTTAAAGGAAGTGAATACATGAATATTGCCATCGTAGGCAGTGGGACTATGGGCCGGATTGTAAGAGATATGGCGCTGCAGAATCCAGGTATTGAAAAGGTCTGCAACATCGAACCCGCTTTGGGAGAGACTCTCTGGGACATAGACCAACCTGATATTGTCATAGATTTCAGCCATCCAGATGCACTGGATGGAATTTGCAGTTATATTGCAGCCAAGCAGGGACACGTGGGCGTCGTCTTTGCTACTACGGGATTTACGGAAGAAGATGAAGAAAAAATCAGAAAGCTGGCAGAAAAAGCGCCGGTCATCAGAAGCTATAATTTCTCATACGGCATCAACTCATTGAAGAGGATTATCGGCTTTGCAGCCCCCCTCTTAAAAGAGTGTTCGGATATTGAAATCATAGAGAAACACCATAACCAAAAGGCTGATTCTCCAAGTGGTACAGCGTTGATGCTGGCAGATGTCTGCGACCCTTATCACGAGAGAGAAAGAAAGTGCGGCCGCAAAGGCGAGGAAAAGAGAAAAAATGAAATCGGTATCCACAGCGTTCGCGGCGGTACCATATTTGGTGAACATACTGTCATCTTTGCCCTGAAGGATGAAGTGATTGAAATCAAACATACGGCTTTTTCCAAGAAAATATTCGCAAAAGGTGCCCTTGAAGCAGCCCTTTGGCTGAAGGAGAAAAAACCGGGTTTCTACCCCATTGAAGACGTCTTCTATTGACTAATTCGCAATTTTGTGGTAGAACATATGTTGCAAATAAACAACAGAAAAAAGAAAAGAAGAGGACCATATGGAAATTGAACTTAAATATCTAATAGATAAGGATGAAGTCATCGAGCAGATATTTCAAGATCCCTATTTGTCAAAGATTAAGGATAAAAATTCCGATGAAGAAATAGAGATGCATGCTGTTTACTTTGACACAGAGGATAGAAAGCTGTACCGCGAAGGGATGGCTTTCAGAGTCAGAAAAGAAGGAAACAAGCTGGTTGCCACCCTGAAGTGGAATGGTTCCAGTGAAGAAGGCATGCACAAGAGAGAGGAAATCAATGTTCCTGTCGATGACGAAGAAAAGCTGAAGACACCGGATATCCATATTTTCGATCAGAGTGAGATGTGTCAGGTACTCAGCCAGGTCGTCGGCAAACGCAAGCTGATTCCATTGATGGATATTTATTTTAAACGCAGGCAGATGCGGCTCGATACGGGAAAATCTATCAGCGAGCTCTCTGTGGACCAGGGACAGATTGTATGCAACGGAAAGGTTGCACCTATTTCTGAATTGGAAATAGAACTCTACTCTGGAGAGGAAGATGACATGAAAGCTCTGGGCGATGATATGGCAGAGAAATATGGCCTGATCGCCGAGAATACGAGCAAGTTTAAAAGAGGTCTCGACCTGATGTGATAAAATGACTGCTTAAAAGCAGTCATTTTTGCTAAGATTTCCTTTACTTTGTGTGACAAAAAAGGTATAATAATATGCATTCTATGTTCGGAATTGGCCAAGCGCCTACTTATTTGCTATAATTTTAGGAGGATATATATCAATGAAGACAACATTTGTTTCAAAAGAAAAGAATGATGTGAAATTTACTATGGATTTTACAGCTGAAGAGTTTGACGCTGCAGTAGTAAAGGCATATCAGGCATCAAAGGATCAGTTTGTAATAGACGGTTTTAGAAAGGGGAAGGCCCCTAGAAGCATCATCGAGAAGCACTACGGTGAGGGCATTTTTTTTGAAGATGCGATCAACAATATGTTTAGAGACGGCTATCCTGTGGCAATAAATGAATTAGACTTAGAAGTTATCGACAGCCCGGCAGCTGAATTCAGTGAAATCGGACACAACAAGCCTATGACAATCACTATCACTGTGCCAGTATACCCAGTCATCGAAGTGAAGGACTACTTTGGTGTAGAAGTGGAGCAGGTAGAAGAGAAAGTGAAGCCGGAAGATGTTGAGAAAGAAATAGAAGCGCTGCAGAAGAGAAACGCGAGAATGATCTTAGCGGATAGACCAGTGCAAGAAGGAGATACGGTTCTCCTGGACTACTCCGGATTCGTGGGAGAAGAGCAGTTCGAAGGCGGCACGGCGGAGAGACAGGAATTGAAGATCGGTTCCGGCATGTTTATCCCAGGCTTCGAAGAACAGCTTGTAGGCGTTACACCTGGTGAAAAGAAAGATGTGACTGTCACATTCCCAGAAGAATACCACGCAGAAGACCTGGCTGGAAAAGAAGCAGTGTTCCACTGCCTGATCCACGAGGTGAAAGAAGAACAATTGCCGGAACTTGACGACGAATTCGCGAAAGATGTCAGCGAATATGATACTTTAGATGAATTAAAGAAGGAAACAGAGGCAAGACTACAGAAGAATGCCGATGAGCAGTCTCTAAATGCCGCTAAAGATGCGGTCATCGAAAAGGTTTATCAGGTCAACAAGACGGATGTTCCAAGAGTCATGGTAGAAGACGAAATCGACCGTATGGCTCAGGATCTCGATCATCAGCTGAGATATCAGGGATTATCCTTAGAACAATACTTACAGTTTATGCAGAAGGATGCAAAAGAGTTCCGCGAAGAACTGAGAGAAGATGCGACAAAGAAAGTATCCACCAGAATGGTTCTGATGTCCATCGTTGAAGCCGAAAAGGTTGACGTTACTGAGGAGGAACTGGAAGAAGAACTTGCAAACATGGCAGCTGCTTACAAAATGGATACAGCGCAGGTTAAGGAAATGATCGGTGCTGACAACATGAAATTCTTCAAGAAGGACATCCAGCTGAAAAAAGTAATCGATATGCTCTACGACCAGGCAAAGGTAACAAAAGTAGAGAAGGCTGAAGAAGCTCCGGCAGAAGAAGCAGAAGAAAAGTAAAGAATTATTTAAGGGGGACATGAAGAATGGCTTTAGTACCATACGTGGTTGAACAGACCAGCAGAGGAGAAAGATCCTACGATATCTATTCAAGATTATTAAAGGATAGAATTATATTTTTAAGCGAGGAGATCGACGATCATATCGCCAGCCTCGTGGTAGCTCAATTGCTATTCTTGGAAGCAGAAGACCCTGACAAAGACATCTGTATCTACATCAATAGCCCCGGCGGTTCTGTAACCGCCGGCATGGCTATTTATGATACGATGCAGTATATCAAGTGTGACGTATCCACCATCTGCGTCGGACTTGCGGCAAGCATGGGAGCATTCTTGCTGTCTTCGGGGAAAAAGGGAAAGAGATTCGCACTGCCAAATGCAGAGGTTATGATTCACCAGCCTCTGGGCGGAGCAAAGGGCCAGGCATCTGACATCAAGATTCACGCTGAATGGATTTTGAAAACCAAGGAAACACTGAACCGGATTTTAAGTGAGAATACCGGACAGGATCTGGCCACGATTGAAAAAGATACAGACAGAGATAACTTCATGAGTGCAGAAGATGCCTGCAAATATGGTCTGATCGACAAAGTTATCACATCTAAATAAAGGGGGATTTTTATGTCAGATAAATATGATGACAACAAACAATTGAGATGCTCATTTTGTGGGAAACCGCAGAGCCAGGTAAGACGCCTGGTTGCAGGCCCCGGCGTATATATCTGTGATGAATGCGTAGAAATGTGCATGGATATCGTAGCGGACGCCATCAAAGATGCGGAGACGACTACAGAGAGCGTCAAATACGAACTTCCAAAACCAAAAGAGATTTACGAGACACTGTCTGACTATGTCATTGGCCAGGATCCGGCCAAGAAAGCTTTGGCAGTTGCTGTCTACAACCATTACAAGAGAATCAACGGAATTGGTGATAAAGAGAAAGATGTCGATCTGCAGAAGAGCAATATCGTCATGATAGGACCAACTGGTTCCGGTAAGACATTATTGGCACAGACTTTGGCCAAAATCCTCAACGTACCTTTTGCCATTGCTGATGCTACAGCGTTGACAGAAGCCGGTTACGTTGGTGAAGACGTAGAAAACATTCTGCTTCGCCTGGTACAGGCAGCAGATTACGATATAGAAAAAGCACAGAAGGGTATCATTTATGTAGATGAAATTGACAAGATTGCCAGAAAGTCTGATAACCCGTCGATTACGCGAGATGTCAGCGGCGAAGGCGTACAGCAGGCGCTCTTGAAGATTTTAGAAGGAACAGTGGCAAACGTGCCTCCACAGGGAGGAAGGAAACATCCTCACCAGGAGTTCATCCAATTTGACACTACGAACGTTCTGTTTATCTGCGGAGGAGCCTTTGACGGACTTGATACCATCATCCAGAGAAGAATGGGTGAGCGTGTGATCGGGTTCAATTCTGAATTTGTCTTAAATAAAAAAGACGAAGAAGATCTTTTAAAACATATACAGCCGGAAGACTTGCTGAAATTCGGTCTGATTCCAGAATTCATCGGCAGACTGCCTGTCATCGTGACCTTAGAGGAGTTGACAGAAGATGCTCTGGTGAGAATTATGAAAGAGCCAAAGAACGCCTTAATTAAACAGTATAAGAAACTCTTTGCGCTGGATCACGTGGAACTGGAAATTGAAGAAGAAGCGGTTACCGCTATTGCGAAAAAGGCAATTGAGCGGAAAACTGGCGCGCGGGGACTGCGGAGCATCTTTGAGAAGGCCATGACGGACATCATGTTTGAAATTCCTTCCAGAGAAGATGTACAGAAATGCATCGTCACAAAGGGAACCATTGATGAGGAGAAAGAGCCGACTTTGGTCCTTGGGGATGAAAAAAATAAGAATAGCGAGGCAGATGCCTCTTAAATGAAGGCGGCTTATGTCGCCTTTCTTTGAAATGAAAGGGTGAAATTATGAGTGATGAAATAATGAGAGAGACCGAAGAACGAAATGAAGAACAAGAGGAGAGAAAAGATCTTTTTCCCTGCATTCCGCTCAGGGGTGTATCCATATTTCCAAACACTGTTGTTCATTTTGACATAGGTAGAGAGAAATCAATTCGTGCACTGGAAAAAGCCATGGCAACCGATAAACTGATATTTGTATCTACGCAGAAGGATGAGAGCGTCTTGATTCCGACTTTCGAGGACATTTATGCCATCGGCTGCATCGTCAAAATCAAACAGATGCTGAAAATCCAAGGCGATGCGGTGCGAGTTTTAGTAGAAGGAATCTGCAGGGCAGAGGTCACTGAACGCGTTACAGAAGAAAGTTACATGTCCTGCACGGTGAGAAGAATAGAAGAAGATATTGACACAGACAGCTTGTCCATGGAGGATAAAGCCGCAATGCGCATATTGACAGAAAGTTTTATCGAGTATGCTGCTTTGACCGGTCAAGTTACCGATGAAGTGGTAGATAAAGCTGTTTCCAGTCAGATGCCGGCAGTGGTGGTAGACAAGATCGTCAGTGAGCTGATGATTCCGTGCAGCAAAAAACAGAAAGTATTAGAAGCTTTGGACTTTTCTCAGCGGATTCAGGTATTGACCAGTATGATCGCGGAAGAAAATGAAATCGCTGTCATAGAGAAAGAACTATCGCAAAAGGTAAAAGAGAGCATCGACAACAATCAAAAGGAATATTTTCTCAGAGAAAAGATGAAGGCGATACAGGAAGAGCTGGGCGTCAATGAGGATGCTGGCATTGAAGCTGCAGATTGGCTGAAAGCCCTGGAAGAACTTCAGCTCGATGAGAAGGTAGAAGGCAAGATAAAGAAGGAAATCGATAAATTTTCGAAGATGATGCCATCCTCAGCAGAGGCCACGGTCATCAGAAACTATGTGGAGACGATCTTAGCCCTGCCTTGGAAAGAGTCCTCCAAGGTCAACGTCAATTTAAAAAAAGCGGAGAAAATCCTCAACGAGGATCACTACGGCTTAGATAAGGTAAAGGAGAGGGTGCTGGAATATCTGGCAGTGATTCATCTCTCTAAGGCCATCAAGGGTCCGATTCTCTGTCTGGTGGGACCTCCGGGAGTCGGAAAGACTTCTATCGCCAAATCCATCGCCAGAGCATCTGGCAGAGAATTTGTCAGAATGTCTTTAGGCGGCGTTCGTGATGAAGCTGAAATCAGAGGCCACAGAAGAACTTATATCGGAGCGATACCGGGCAGAGTCATTTCCTGCATCAAAGACGCAGGGACCAACAATCCAGTATTCCTCTTTGACGAGGTGGACAAGATTGGAGCGGATTTCAAGGGGGATCCGGCATCTGCCCTGTTAGAAGTCCTGGATCCGGAGCAGAACAATACTTTCACAGATCACTTCTTGGAGATTCCTTTTGATCTCTCTAAAGTGATGTTTATTACGACAGCCAATTCGGTGGATACCATTCCAAGACCGCTTCTCGATAGAATGGAAATCGTCGAAGTGCCGGGTTATACAGAAGAAGAAAAGGTAAAAATTGCGCAGAGGTATCTGATTCCGAAGAAGACCAAAGAGCACGGTCTCAAGAAGGAGAACATCAAAATCTCCGAAAAAGCCCTGCACGATTTAATCAACTATTACACGAGAGAATCTGGTGTGAGAAATCTGGAGCGAGAGATTGCAAATCTCTGCCGTAAGGTTGCCAGAAAAATTGTGACCAACAAGGCCAAATCCTATACGATCACGCCGGGAAACCTGGAGAAATATCTGGGCAAGAAGAGGTATCATTACGATATCGTAGAAGGTGAAAATCAAGTAGGCGTTACAACTGGTCTGGCATGGACCATCGTCGGCGGTGATACGCTGCAGATAGAAACCACAGCTGTAGCAGGCAGTGGCAAGCTGGTTCTGACGGGACAGCTGGGAGATGTGATGCAGGAGTCTGCCAAAGCGGGCATCAGCTATATTCGGTCGGTCGCTGACAAGCTGGGCATTGAAGAGGATTTCTACAAGAAATATGATCTGCACGTTCACATTCCGGAAGGAGCAGTTCCAAAAGACGGACCTTCTGCCGGCGTGACTATGTGCACAGCGGTTATTTCCACGCTGACCAAGACACCGGTGAGAAGAGACGTGGCGATGACGGGAGAAATCACATTACGAGGAAAAGTTCTGCCGGTGGGCGGCATTAGAGAAAAAGTGCTGGCTGCCCATAGAGCAGGCATCAAGAAAGTGCTTCTGCCTAGCGAAAATGAACGAGATATCAGCGAGATTCCAAATGCAGTACGAAAACAGCTGGAATTTGTTTTGATCGACGATGTCAGCAGAGCACTGGAAGAGGCATTAGTAAAGTAGGTAAACAATGAGAATTATAAAATCAGAACTGGATACCGTCGGTGTAAAACCAAGTCAATATCCACCTGACACCATGCCGGAAATTGCTTTCGCAGGCAGATCAAATGTGGGGAAATCCTCACTGCTGAATCTCTTGACTGGCAGAAAAAAGTTAGCCAGAGTCAGCGGAAGTCCGGGCAAGACAAGAACCATCAACTTCTACCTGATCAACGATTCCTTTCGAATCGTCGATCTGCCAGGATACGGCTACGCTAAAGTCTCTAAATCCGTGACAGAGAACTGGGGCGATATGATGGAAACCTATTTTCAACACAGAGAAGGGCTGCGAAAAGTCGTTCAGTTGGTGGATGTGAGGCACAAGCCGACAGCGCAGGATCTGCAGATGTATGAGTATCTGAGACATTACGGTTTGGATGGTATCGTAGTCGCAACAAAAGCTGATAAAGTTTCTAAAAGTGAACTGAACAAGAACATTTCGTTAATCCGTAAAACTTTGGAACTTTCAGCTGAAGACAAGGTGATTCCTGTTTCCGCCTTAAAAAAGACGGGGTACGACCAATTGCTTTTGGAAATCGAAAAGATTCTGGAGGAATAAATGCAGTTTATCAGTTTTAGAGTGATATTGAAGCGAATCAAAGCGCTGCCGTTCTTCATGAAAGACAAGACAGTGCCTCTGCGAAAAAAAATCCTGGTGGTTTTTGGTATCGTCTATTTGTTCCTGCCTGTCGATTTGATACCGCCGATCCTGTTCCCATTCGGATTTATCGATGATTTAATTCTATGGATTTATATCCTTTGGCATTTAAAAGATGAATTGGATTCTTATTGGGAGGGCGAAAAAGCAGAGGACCTTTCGAAAAAATTTCGTGGCAAAAATATCGTTGAAGGTGTAGAATTTAAAGTAGAAGACGATAATGATGATAAGAAGGATAAGGAGTAAGTGATGGCAAACAACGATGTGATTGGTAAAATCTTATTGACCCAGGATCAGATTTGGCAGAAAGCCAAAGAAATGGGCGCTCAGATATCAGCCGACTACGAGGGCGAAGAGTTGATTCTCATAGGCACTCTCAAAGGTGCCGTCATGTGGATGGCCGACATCATGAAAAACCTGTGTCTCGACACCCAGATCGATTTCATCTCTGCCAGCAGTTACGGCGGCGGAACGACCAGTTCAGGCAGCATCGAAATAAAGAAGGACATCGAACTGGATATCACAGACAAAAATGTTCTGATTATAGAAGATATTATTGATACAGGAAACACGCTGAAGTATCTGAGAGACTACTTTCTGAGCCAGAATCCGAAGAGCGTCAAGATCTGCACCCTTCTGGACAAACCGTCCAGAAGAACAGCAGACGTCAAAGCCGACTACATAGGATTCACCGTAGATGATTTGTTCATCATCGGATACGGCCTGGATTTTGACCAGAGGTACAGAAATCTCCCATATATCAGTTATTTAGAAAACTAAAGACGTCTATTATTTTTTAAGCAAAGGAGATATATTTTAAATGAGTTACAAAGTAAAAATTGGATTATCAAACAAGCATGTTCACTTGAGCCAGGCAGATTTGGAAGTTTTGTTCGGAAAGGGTCATGAACTGACGCCGACGAAAGATCTTGTTCAGCCGGGACAGTTCGCAGCTGAAGAAAAGGTAGACATCGTCGGACCGAAGAAAACCTTGGCTGGAATCAGAGTCCTCGGACCAGTTCGTCCAGAAACACAGGTTGAACTTGCGCTGACAGATGCAAGAACTATCGGCATCAAAGCACCAGTGAGAGAGTCCGGAAAACTGGAAGGAACGCCTGGATGTAAACTGGTGGGTCCATGCGGTGAAGTAGAACTTTCTCACGGCGTCATCGCGGCTTTGAGACACGTTCACCTGAATGACGACCAGGCAAAGGAAGCCGGCGTAAAAGACGGCGATTGGGTAAGCATCAAAATCGAAGGCGAGAGGGGTTTGGTCTTTGATAACGTACTCGTAAGAGCTGGTGCAAAACACGAGAAAGAAGTACATCTGGATACTGATGAAGGAAATGCAGCTGGCTGCGGTCCTGATACAGTATGTGAAATATTAAAATAAAACAAAGGGCAACGGGAGGATAGGCTGTACGCGGCCTATCCTCTTGTCACAATGTGGGTAGGAGTCAAAATGCATAAGTTTAATTATTTTTGTTCAATCGTGCTGGTAGTTACATTGCCGCTGATGATCGTTATTTTAACTTCCAATCTGATCTTAAGAGTGTCAGCAACTTATACGTATCATTTTAACGACAGCCAGGTTATGGATGAAGTGCCGTACAGTATCACTGGAACCGAGATGGGATCGGAGATCGCCTCCTATTGGTCTTCCTTCCGTTCTGAGGATTTTCAAGTTTATGAGGAAAACGGCGTTTACAAGGATCCGGTCTTTCAAAGTGACGAACAGCAAGTGATGAGAAAGACGAAAAACATTCTTAATATTGAGTTGGCCGCAGGACTTCTCTGTCTTGCAATTTCTTTAGCGATTTATATTTATTTACTGCGCAGCGGTTTCAGGGATGCACTCAGAAATCGTTACAGAGTGGGAGCGGGACTGACCCTGGGGCTTTTGGCCGCGCAGGCGGTCTGCTGGATGTCAAAGGGGTTCAGGCTGCAAGCTTATCATATGCTGATCGGCATAAAGCTTCACAAAGACTCTACGACTTTGGCACTGGTATTGGGTGATCCATTCTACAAGACTTATGTACTGTTTGCATCGATTCTCGGCGTTGTTTTTCTGGCAGTGCTGACCTATGTAAACTACAATCTGACAAAACCGAGCAGAATATTTTATTAGAGGGGACGTGTGAAGGATGGTATATGTTTTTTTAGCAAATGGATTTGAAGAACTGGAGGCTCTTACAGTGGTGGACCTGCTGAGACGGGCGGAGATTCAAGTAAAAACTGTTTCTATCATGGAGGATCGACTCGTATATGGCTCGAAGGGAGTCGGCGTAGAAGCAGATATCTTGTTCAAGGCGGGAAACTATGAAACCTGTCAGATGCTGATTCTTCCCGGAGGAATGCCGGGAACGACAAACCTGTGCAACCACAGGGATCTGAACGAAGAACTGAGAGAATTCTATGGAAAAGGGAAACCCATTGCAGCCATCTGTGCAGCGCCGATGGTCCTGGGCCGAGCAGGCCTTCTGGCAGGTCATAAAGCGACCATCTATCAGGGCATGGAAGAGGAACTGGCAGGCGCACAGCCGGTGGACGATGATGTTGTCGTCTCTGAAAATATCATCACCTCGAAGGGACCGGGAACCGCTATGGACTTTGCCTTGACCATCATTGAATATATCAAGGGCACACAGAAGGCAGAAGAAATTGCGGCAGAGCTATTGTATCACCGTGTACAAGGCGCTGTTTCCAGTCTGTAAGGGAAGAAAGAGGTTTTATGAGTTATAAAGTGGACTACCATATGCATTCTTATTATTCTGACGGAACCATGAAGCCGACAGATTTGGTGAGAATGTACAAAGAAAAGGAATACGACATCATCGCTTTGACGGATCACGATGGGGTTGACGGTATCAACGAAGCTGTGATAGCAGGTGAAGCGCTGAAAATCAAAGTGATTCCGGGCATCGAGTTTTCGACCGGGTATGATTTTGATGGACGGGAATTGGAACTGCATCTGCTGGGTTATCACATCGATATTGAAAATCAGCCTTTGCGGGAACGCCTCAAGGAAATCCGCAAAGATAGGGACGTGCGCAACGAAAAGCTGCTCGCACATCTCAATGGGCTGGGTTACGAACTCACCCGTGAAGATCTGCTGCAGCGGCCCGGACAGACTTATGTGGGTAAACCCAACTTTGCCAGGGCGATTGCCCATAAAGGCTATGAGATTGAAAATCTCTGGGAGGTGCTGGATACCGTCAAGAAGGATAAGATTTCTATCTTTGAGGCTATGGAGCTGATCAAGGGTGCCGGCGGTATGTCCGTTCTGGCGCATCCCATGAAGACCAAGAACCTTGCCGAGCTTCGCAGCGACGCTTTTTGGGACGCACTGGAGCGGATTCTCCGCGATTTAAAAAAACACGGTCTCAAGGGACTGGAGTGCTTCCATCCTTCGGCTACAGAAGAGGATTCCCTGAGACTTGTGAATCTGGCAGGAAAATATCATCTGCACATCACCGAAGGGTCGGACTTTCACGGGGAGTAAGAGAAAATAGAAAATGTCAGGGAAGACTGCTCTGCTGCTTTGGCGGCGGAGCTTTTTTGTAAGGATTGTTCGATCGCATAGGATGTGATAAAATAGAAATGATCGGAGCGCTTCATACGCAGGGAAAAGAATATATTCTGGAGGATATATTAGAGACGATAAAAGAAAGAGGCGTGGAAATATGAGACTTCTCACGGATCATATATGGAAGTGCCAAAACCTGATATTGTCCACTCTAGATTAAATGTCGATTTTGGAAAGGGATGCTCACAGGAGGTCATCGAAATGTATTTACACTTTGAAAGGAGCCAGGTGCTATGAATGCGAATCCAATATTATTGCAAATGAAATATGCCAGGGTGGTCAGTCTTTTTGCAGAGAAAGAGGGGCTGACCCTGGATAAGGCTCTCGATTTTTTCTATTATTCACAGTTATATCAGCTTGTGAGCAGGGGCGTGTCCGATATGCACTGCGTAAGCGACCTATATTTGGTGGAGCATTTGGCTGAGGAATATGAAAAGGGGGACTGATGATGAAAAAGATAGTGAAAATCATGGTAATAATAGCAGTCACCATCGTCGTTGCTTTGGCCGGCCTATATTTTGTCGGAAGTGGATTTTTGCCACGGACAGATATGGGATTAGGGGAATACTCTGTTTCAGAAGATGGCAAGTCAATGACCATCACGGCAGGCGTGATGAGTTCTGCAGGCGCTGCCAGAAGCTGCAAAGCATCTTATGAGGGCGAGAACGCATATCTGACTTTTTTCACTACCTTTGGCGGCTTTAACAGTTTGTGGGGAGCAAAGAACGAGTTTTCTGTTGAGCTGCCTGAAGATTGTAGCAAGATTTACTTTTATCGGGGAGAAAGAAAAAAGTGTGTGCTGGAAAAAAATACAGAAACCGGGACGTGGGAACGAAGGGAGGAGTAGGGGGAAGTCGATGAAATCAAAGAACAAACTAATTTTGGAGAGGCAACAAAAGCAGCTGGGATTGGCGCTACAGTTTAAGGCGCAGTTAATCCAGGTGTTTTTATCTATAAAAAGCATAAGTATGGTTTTATTGATTTGGTAACTGTGAATGCCATTAATGCAACGAGTACCGCTAGGCGTTAACTCTTGGAAAGGGTACGGTGTAGAGGGACTTCCATTCTCCATGACACTTTTGTACTTTTTGTTACTACTTTTAATTCCCTGCACAAAAGACGAGGTAGGAAAGAACAGTTGTTATGTAAAAACAAGGTAAATGGAGGAAAGGATGGCTGTTCGGGTTATTTTTAAGATGATTTAAACGCATAGCAATTGCCGCCACGGTGTTTTTATGTTTTTGAGGTTATTTTTGATAATTTGACATAATGACGGGTCTTGCCAAGTCTGGCGGGACGCCTGTAAAGGTGTGTGAAGTTACAATAACTGGGAGCAACTGTGCTGCTGGTTATTTTTTGCGGTTTGAAAAGGGGGTTCTTATTAGAGTAATTGTTCAAAAAAATAACCGTGGATGACGTTGAGCTACTATGGACTGATGGATTCGTCTTGCATGGATGCGATTCCTCACTGTCTGTTATGTCAAAGCTGCAAATAGTGCGCAAAAACATAAATACACCGTAGAGGTTAATTGAAGAACGTTATACTACAAGGTAAGAGAGGTGAGGGTCCTGGACGGCAAGAAGGTTTACGCCAAGTATTCCAACAAGGCAGTCAGAATTGCAAAATAACATAAACGCACGACCAAACACGAAAACCGTGGGGCAAAGGCTGTGCCGCTTTACTATGTAAGACTTTTTTGTATACCTGCACTTTCTATTTGTAAACCCTGCCATAAAGTATTATAATTGTAAGTAATTGAAGATACCCTGAAGGAGAAGAGGAGAAAAAATGGTGGTAGATTTCATGAAAAAACCGATTGCCGCGGCAATCAGAACCGAGAGAGATTTCAGTACCGCACTAAAGTCAGATGTAGACATGGTCTTTTTACTGCATTCCAATATCATGACTGTCAATCAGTGCATCAAGGAGATACACAGCGCAGGCAAGAAAGCCTTTATTCATGTAGATTTTGCTGAGGGAATCGGCAAGGACAAGTTTGGACTGGAGTTCCTGTCCAAACAGGGTGCCGACGGTATTTTGACGACCAGGACCAACATCATCAAGGCCGCAAAGGAATTCGACCTCATCACGGTACAGAGATTTTTTATGATTGATTCCCATTCCGTCGGAACATCCATTGAATCAATCAAAATATCAAAGCCGGATATCATTGAGATTATGCCGGGCATCATTACCAAGAAAATTAAAGAGTTTTCGGAGAAAGTTGATATGCCGATTATCGCTGGCGGCATTGTGGAGACCATCGAAGAAGTGAAGGCTGCACTGGCAGCTGGCGCAACAGTTGTTTCTACAGGAGAAGCACAGCTTTGGAATATCACAGCAAGAGTGGAGGGAGTATGAAGATTAAATTTTGTGGTGCGTCATCAGGCGTCACCGGATCATGCCATTTGTTAACGACTGGAAATCACAAGGTGTTACTCGATTGCGGACAGTTTCAGGGAGGGAAAGCACAAGATGCGTTGAACTACGAACCATTTCCCTTTGAGCCTTCTGAGATCGAATGCGTCATCCTGAGCCATGCACACATCGACCACTGCGGCAGGCTGCCCCTTCTCGTAAAGCGCGGCTTTACCGGAAAAATTTACTGCACCGATGCGACAGCAGATCTCCTTGACGTCATGCTCAAGGACAGCGGTTTTATTCACGAAAAGGACGCAGAATGGAAGAGCAAAAGAGCGGCCAGAGCGGGGAAACCGCCGGTGGAACCGCTTTATACATACAAAGACGCCTGTGAATCTCTCAAATACGTAGAGCCGATTCTCTACGATCAGCAGATTCAGATTAACGACGATATGAAAATCGTATTCAACGATGCAGGACACATCCTCGGCTCTGCAATTACAGAGTTGTGGATCAAAGAAGACGATAAGGAGTCAAAAATCGTTTTCTCCGGCGATCTGGGTATGGTAGACAGACCGATTTTAAGAGACCCTACCATCATCAAGAAAGCTGACTACGTCATCATGGAAACCACCTATGGCAACAGAAACCATCCGCAGAATTCCACCAGCATCAAGCAGCTTTTGGATATCGTTCTCAAGACTACCCGCCGCGGCGGCACCGTTGTCATCCCATCCTTTGCCGTAGGAAGAACCCAGGAACTGATTTTTGAATTCAATAAATTCTATGAGGAACACAGCGACTACAAAGACGAACTGGATAACTTGATGGTTTATGTCGACAGCCCTATGGCTACTACGGCTACCGAAGTATTCAGGAAAAATGCCCAGGTCTTTGATGAAGAGACGAGAGATTATATCCTCAGAGGCGATAATCCTTTAGATTTTAAAAATCTCAGATTTACCAGAAGCACGGCAGAATCCCAGGCGCTGAATCTGGATAAGAGTCCCAAGGTCATCATTTCTGCCAGCGGCATGTGTGAAGCGGGCAGAATCCGCCATCATCTGAAGCATAACCTGTGGGATCCGAGATCCAGTGTCATATTTGTAGGTTATCAGGCTGAAGGGACTCTGGGAAAGATTTTGGTAGAGGGAACGAAGGACGTCACCCTGTTCGGCGAAGAGGTTCACGTCAATGCAGAGATTTATAACCTGGAGGGCTTTTCCGGTCACGCTGACCAGAATGGACTGTTTTCCTGGATTGCCGGATTCAGGCAGAAGCCGAAGCAGGTATTCCTGGTTCACGGTGAAGAACAGTCAAAGATAGATTTCGGCAAATTGATTCACGATAAACTGGACTACGATCCTGTGGTCGTTCTAGGCAACTCAGAGTACGAACTGGATATGAATACAGCAACGATACTCAATAAGGAGCAGGCTGAGGCGGATGCAATTTCTGATGAAGAAATTCACGATGTTAGAAACAAAATTTCTAACATTCACAACGATATCGAGAATATTCTTTACAATGCAGATCTTGTCATGGGCCGGAACATCTCTCCAGACAAATTGATCAGAATCAATAACATCGTACAAGAACTGGAAAAGGCGACAATCAACCTTGGATCCACCGTAACAGAAGAAGATCGAAGTTTAGGGCAGGAATAAAATATGGAAAAGAACGTAATTATCATAGGCATCGCCGGCGGCACAGGATCAGGTAAAAGTACCATGATCGATCGGATTGAAAAACAATTCAGCAGTCAGATTACTATTTTGAGCCATGATTTCTATTATAAGGCCCATGACAATATGACTTACGAAGAGCGATGCAAGCTGAACTATGACCACCCGGATGCTTTTGATACAGATTTGATGATCGAGCATATCAAAAAACTGAAGCGGTGGGAAAGCATCGAGCGGCCTGTATATGATTTTACCATCCACAATCGGGTGAAGGAGACCGTAACGGTCTACCCTGCCAAGGTAATCGTGGTAGAAGGCATTTTGATTTTTGAAAACAAAGAACTTCTGGATCTCTTTGACATCAAAGTTTTCATCGATACCGACGCCGATGTGAGAATTATCAGGAGAATTTTAAGAGACGTGCAGGAGAGAGGCAGAACACTCGAGTCCGTGGTGAATCAGTATCTGACTACAGTTAAACTGATGCATGAACAGTTCGTGGAGCCCAGCAAAAAAAATGCGGACATTATCGTACCAGAAGGCGGTTATAATGTGGTAGCCTTAGATATGCTCAATCAGAGGATTCATGCATTACTGCACGATGAAGACGAAATTGGAGGGTTTATGGATGAATGATTTAAAACTTGCCCTGCTGGGTTTTGGCAATGCAGGACAGGCTTTTGCCAGGATGCTTTGCGATAAGCAGGCGGACATTAGAAAGACTTATGGCCGTGGTGTCACTGTAACGGCCATCGCCACCCACTCAAAGGGAACGATTGTCGATGCAGATGGTATTGATCTGCTGAAAGCCTGCGAGGACGTAGCGCAAATGGGAAAATTTGCACCAGATACAAAAGGGTTATGCGATCTGACTACTTTTGAGGTCATCGAGCAGGCGGACTATGATGCCCTCTGCGAACTGACGCCCTTAGAAATCTTTACAGGCCAGCCTGCCATCGATCACATTAAAGCTGCTTTTGCCAGGGATAAGCATGTGGTCAGCGCTAACAAAGGGCCAATTGCCTGGGCCTTTGACGAGCTTTCGGCATTGGCTGCTGCAAAGCATCTGCTGTTCTTCTATGAAACCACTGTCATGGATGGCACGCCGATTTTCAATCTGGTAGAACACACACTCAAGTTCTGCAAGATTACAGAGATTTCAGGTATCCTCAACAGTACGACTAACTATATCTTAGAGGAACTGGCGGCTGGCAAGGAATATGATGCGGTCATCGAGGCAGGTAAAAAGCTGGGCTTTATCGAGGCAAACCCAGCCATGGATATTGAAGGTTATGACGCAGCGGCGAAGGTGACTGCTTTACTCAATGTTTTGATGAAAGCGGGCATTACGCCTGCTGATGTGGATCGCACAGGCATTGAAAATATAACGGTGGAAGATATAAAGGCTGCTGCTGCCAACGGAAAAGTAATCAAGCTTCTGTGCAAGGGACGTTTGACAAACGGAAAGGTAGAGGCTTCTGTAAAACCTGTCGAGGTTGATAAAAGCGATATGCTGGCTTCTGTGGACAGCACCACCTCCATTGTGTCGATAACGACAGACCTCATGGGCAAACTCTCTGTGATCGAACATGCGCCGGAGATTGAACAGACCGCCTACGGTATTTTTGGTGATGTAATTCAGATAATGGAGCTGGCCCCAATTTCTGAGTCGTAGATTGCCACGTGCTAAAGCACTGCAATCTTGACAGGGGACCTATCATACATTTGTTGCACAAATGTGGTTAGGTCTCCCAGGAAATTGATGGGTCGTCCTTATGCTTTTATGCCCCGGCGTCAGCCGGCATGGCATAAGTCGTATAATGGAGTTGATAAATTAGAAAAGGACGTTAATGTGAAATGAAAGAAAAAATAACCGATAAAAAGTGGTTCATTTATGCGTTGGTGCCGCTCTGTGCGCTGTGCTGGGGATTTTCTTATCTCGGTATCACTGTGACCCTCAAAAGCCTGGAGCCGATACAGCTTCTGGCGATGCGCTGGACTGTATCCGCTTTGATCTTCTTGATTTTGGCAGCATGCAGGATCATAAAAGTGCAGTACAAGGGAAAGGATATCAAGCTGGTCTTGACTGTAGGAATTTTACAGCCCTGTATCTATTCCATATTTGAGACTGTCGGTGTCAAACTGACCACTACTTCAGAATCATCTATCTTTATTGCGACGATTCCTTTGGTGGTACTGATTATCGGTTCACTGATACTGCACAAGAAAAACAGCAAACGAACGATTCTCGCTATTGTCATGGCTTTTGCAGGCGTCGTCATCTGTGTCGCTTTCTCACCGAACTTTTCTCTCGGCGGAAAGGGACTGGGGTATCTGATTTTGTTCTGTGCCGTGCTGACAGGCGCTTTTTATACGTATTCCAGCAGTAAAGCGGCAGAACAATTCGATGCCATCGAAGTGACCTTCAGCATTTCCGTCATGGGAGGAATTTTCTTCAACTGCGTCAGTTTTGCCATGGGTTATGGATTTAGCGGCTACAGGGCTTGCCTGACGGATATGAAGCTGCTGGCCGGCGTGCTGTTCCTGGGTATTTGCTGTTCCTGTCTTTGTTATCTGATTTTCAACTTCGTGTTGGGAAAGCTGCCGACTGCTATCGGTACCAACCTGGTTACCAATTCTACCACTGCGGTAGGCGTTATCTCAGGCTGTGCCTTTGCAGGCGACCCCTTTGGATGGTATACGGTTGCAGGTGTTGCGCTGACCATAACGGGAGTATGTCTCTCGTCGTTGGGAAATAAAGAATTGGCGGATTCTTCTCCTGTCGCAGGCGACGAAGTCAATACTGATATGATGAAAGCAAAATAGAAATCAAACACTGGAGGCCGAAGAGGCCTCTTTTCTTTTTAAATATAGTTGACATTATATGTAAAATATGATAAAAATTAGATAGAGGTTTCGGAAAGAGGAAGTTATGGCTAGAGAGTGGCAACAGACGAAATTTAAGGAGTATGTGATGCCAGACCCAGTGTATTACCAGAGCCTCTGGGCAGTCAGAGATCTGGAGAGAATGGAGGTGCGATTAGAAGAACTGAAAAGAGAACAGAAGACCTGCAGCAGCAGTTTGATTTGTGAAGGAAAGAATCCGTCTCTGCTGAGCAGGCCGACAGAAAACCACGCTTTGGAGATGGCCATCCTGGAAGAACGGATTAAGGCGATTAGAGAGGCGCTTTCTATTGTACCGGAAAGCTATCGGGCATTCGTTTTAAGCAATATCATTTTCAAGACGTCAGGCAAGGGGTACCCTAATAAACTGTGGAGAATATGGAAACAACGGTTCTTGTTTCAAGTGGCAAAGAATTTATCAATTATGTAGAGAACTGCGGAAGAGGTATGATATAAAAATATTGCCTAAATTGTAAAAAAATGTATTGAACGGGGAGGAAAAGTGTGGTAATATGATATTGAGAATAAATGGAAGTAAATGTAAAGGGACTGCTGCTGCGGTCTCTTTTTTCTTTTATCTATTCTCTAATGTGAAAGAAAGGAGGAACAGAAAAGGATGAAGGCTTTGAGACGAAGTGCGGCAATCGTCATTCTATTGGTGCTGATGACGGCAACTGCTTTTGCAGATTACACGATCAGCTGGCCGTCAGAAGGAAGCTCTCCCATCATTGGGGCATCCTCAGCTGATGTGAAATGTGGAGGACAACTGAACGCATCTGCCTATTTACTCAATACAGGAGAGAACGTATCTTTCCAATTGATTCCAGGAGCAACCCCGCCAGACTTTATGGGCAGGGGGGCGCATAACAGAAGCGCCAAGTATCTATATCAGGGAATCTGCGAGTATATGCTCAGAATCGAAGGGAAAGATTATCTGACGGATTCATTGAACTACAGTTTTTCTGAACCGGGTGACTATGAGGTAAGAGGGTACATTACCTACAGGTGGCAGACGAAGAGAGCTAAGGCAGGGTTTCCAAAATACTACTATAAGCAGCGTATTATGTCCAGAACCATCAGAGTCAGCGACTTAGAGGATGCAGTTGCACCGGAACAACCGGGAAAGCCAGGACAATCCGGTGAAGATACTGATGAGGAAGAGGAGATGATCAAACCGACTCTGAAAGGAATGGTCTCTCACACAGAAGACTGGGAAAAAAACAGGAATCAGTTCAACGCTTATTGCAGAGCCAGTGGCAATGAACACTGGCAGAGAGAAAGTGATGTTTTTTGGTCGGGGGAAAAGTTTCGCCTGGCAGCTGTAGCTACAGGAAAAGAACAGCCACAGACGATTAACGTAAAGATTCGTGACCATCCGTATCAAACCACCCTGCACAGAAATGGAAATTCATGGGAAGGCGTTCTCTTTGATAAATCCATGATTGACAGATGGGGAAGAGATGGACCGGAGACTTTACAGTTTGTATTTTCTGCGGTCATAGACGGCAGTTATTGTGAAGATATCCAGCGAGTGATCGTTGATGATCTGCATAAATATTGGCTGATGCATAGAAAGGAATAGCTGTGGAGAAAGGAAAGAAAATCATCGGAATCTTATTAATTCTGATTAGTATTGCAGCGCTGTTCACCTGGGAGAAATGGGGAAAAAACCGATTTCTTTATGATGACGTATTGGTGTTTACACAGAATATAGAAAAAGGAACTGTAATCACAGAGGAGATGATCAGCACTATAAAAATGGATGTCGGTGAGGAGGATCGATTAGAGGACGGAGACAAAAAGAATATTATCGGCCGTGAAGCGGCCTTTTTTATTCACAAAGGAGCACCACTTTTTAAAGAGTATTTTATGGAGGAAGGACTGACGGCGAATCAAGAGCAAGATCGGTACATTCTGTCAATCCCTGATGATTGGCTGCTGTCTGCACCGAAGACCCTCTCCCGCGGAGACAGGGCATACTTCTACTTTAATGGAAAGTTTGTGACATCTGCCTTGGTTTCGTTTGCAGAGGAGGAAAGGAAATCTTTCGAGGTCGTGGTCTCATCCAGGCAAGCGGAGGCTCTCTCGAAGATCGCCAGTCGCGGAGACGAGATGATTATAACTTATACGACGCAATCCCCTTCTCCCAAACAATAGGAGGTAATATGAAAAAAATAATTGGAATCTTTGGTGGGGACAGCCAAGTAGGCACGACGATGATATCCCAATCTATTGCCGAATGTCTGAAAGACTGCGGCAAGCAAGTGCTTTTGATAAAGGGCAGCGGAAAGTATGGGGAGGAGTTCATGAATGGTGACGGCAGATATTCACTTGACGATATCAAGGCCAATATTATCAGTGGAAAAGTGTCTTATGAAGATATCGAACAGGTAATTACGGAGTCCAAAGGAATCTTTGTCATACCATCGGTGAGGAACCCTTTCTCATCAAAGTACTATCCGGAGAACACCTACGAAGTGATGCTCTCTTCTGTGGCCGATGAGTTTGACTATATTATCATCGATGCAGGAAATGACGCAAACCTTGGCCTTATGATCTCTGCCTTGAATATGTCCGACAGCAGGTATTTTGTCACGACACAACAATCGAAAGTCATTCATCGTTTGATTCAAATGAAGAAAAATATTACACAGCCGCTGGGACTGGAAGGACATTTGATCATCAATAAATATATGAAAGATCCGGCCCTATTTTTGAAGCGGGATATCGAGAACCTCTGTGAAATAGATGATGCATCGGTAGTTCCCTACTTGGAATATGGCTGGCAGATGGAGATGGAGGGAAGGACACTGATGCATTTTCATAAATTTGCAAAAGCTATTGAAAATATTGTAGGCGAGTTTGAAGAAACTCCAAAGAAGGAAAAGCCATGGAAAAAGAGTTTTGCTTAGAAGCGTATCTCAATAAGGCACTATCAAAAGAAGAGATAAAGGAATCCTCTTTCATAGAGCAGTTTTATGCAGTGTGCCAGGTAGTAGAATCAGAATTTGACAAAGAGTGGAATGAGACGGACGACGAATCAAAGAACCGAAAATTAGAAAGGGAAAAGCGGGCCATCATGGGATTCGAAGAGGAAACCAGATTTTATAAGGAGAAGATAAAAGAAATCCTCAGAGACAAAAAACTATCAGATAGATGGCATCCCGACTGGTATCCAAACTTGTGTGAAGGTGTTTTTGCAGAACTTTATGGTTTGGCAGGCTTAGCACCCTGGGCTTACGATATGGAAGAAAAATATAAGACGTCGTCATCAGCAAAACTGATAGGGGATCGCTTGTATTGCTTAATCGATGGCAGATCAGAACTACAGCCGCAGAGGATTTCCGCTCGGCGCAGACAGCAGCTGAAACGAACTTTGCTGTTAGCGACCCCTTATGAGCGCCTAGAGTATGGATTTCATGAAGTTTACCTTCGCAATGGGATTCGTATTACGATTTACTCCGGTGAACGGACAAAAGACGGGCAGGATGTGATGGTCTTTCGTAAGTATGTGTTGGAGGACCTGACCTTTGAGAATTTGGCAGAAAAAGGCACTATACCCTCAGAATCCATCGCGCTGTTTCACAAGATGATATCTATCGGATTTAATGTTATTTTTGCTGGTCAGGTACGTTCCGGCAAGACGACGTTCATGCAGATTTGGCAGAAAAACGAAGACCCCTCTCTCGAAGGATTAGCCATCGCTACCGATCCAGAAACACCCTGGCATCGAATTATGCCGCAGGCGCCAATCATGCAGCTGATAGCTGACGGCGCACAGCTTGCGAGTATTACGAAATCGCTCTTGAGAGGAGACAACGATTATGTTTTATTGGAAGAGATGCGGGATGCGGCTGCTTTTAGTCTGGCTCTCGACATCACTTCGACAGGAACGACCAGGAGTAAAGCAACCATCCACGACAGCGATGGCTTAAATATCCCATACAAAATGGCTTCTAAAATCAGAGAGCGATATGGTGGACATGCAAAAGAGCTGATTGCACAAGTTTTTAAGAATTTTGACTATGTAATAGAGCTTTGCCAACTGCCAGAAGATAAAGGGAAAAAAGTGATGAAGGGTATTTTAGAATACGACTATGATATAGAAAATGACAGAGTTTTAGCAAGGCGCATCTGTAGTTATGATTTCCTCCAAAAATGTTGGCATTGGAATGGAAGCGGCATCGCATCAAAGATAGATAAATACCCTGAACGGAAGGAGGAGATTAAACAGATGATGGAAATTCTCGATGCACTGTCCGCGGTACACCGCTTGACAGGACAAACGGTCATTTATCCAGCTTATTATAAGGAGTAAGAAATGAATATAGCAAAACTGACGTATGCCCTCTATTTTATTGGATTGGCAATTTGGCAGTATCCGCTCTTATATTCATTATATTTAGCAGGCAGAAATAGAATACGAATCAGACGTAATCTGAAACATCTGACTGACGATGAGAGATTAAAGCGATACGGAAGCTTTAGCGAACACATAAAAATGGCGGTGGAAGGTGCTGACATGAAACGGCTTTTCGCTAATCCAGAGACTTTTTATCTGGTCAGTACAATCCTCTTTTTAGGATCGGCTTCCATAGCGGCATTGGCAGTAGGTCCATCTATGGCACTGTGTTTTGGCGGTTTTATGGGAGCGCTGCCATATTGCACAATCATGGCGAGACTCTACAGCCAGAGAGTGACCAGATCAAGAGAAGGGGATCTTCTGGTACAGGAGCTGCTCAACAACTATAAAATACATATGTACAACATGAAAGAGGCTGTGGAAATCACAGCATTTTCCATAGAAGGTGCGCCAGGTGCAAAACGAATTCTGTTAAATTTAGCGAAGGGTCTCAATAATGCGGCCACAAAAGAAGAAGTAGAAAAGCTGTTGGCCGTCTTTCGCTATTCCATTGATACGGCCTGGGGCAATGTACTGGCATCTAATATATTCTTTGCATATGTACACGGCAACAGGGTAGATCAAGCTTTAGAAGACTTGCTGGCCAGTATTACGAAAAGCAGAAAAGTAATTGAACACGGAAAGCGAGAAAACAATGAGGCAAGATTGATGCTGAAATATCTCGCACCGATTAGTTTTGCCCTTTCTGTTATAGGAGCCTGCAAATACTTTGGATTCACCTTAGCAAAATTTATTAAGTACCAATGGGGGACTGCTCTAGGACTGAAGTGGTTCATGATCATGGTCATGATTTATGTTGCCGGAATACTTGTAAATGGGTTTTTCTCCAGAGAGAAGATGGACATATAGGTAATAAAAATGATGAAAATAAAAACAACGACAGGATTCAAAGTCAGAAGATTAGCTGGTTATACGAAGAGTCTGCTGCCAGTGATATCAGAAAAAAGTCGTCATGATATAGCAGTAAAGTGGAGGCTGCTTTATAGTGACAAGGCAGAGAAAGAAGTATTTCACTGCTGTATCGTTCTTAAAAACTTGGCAATTGTGCATCGCGAAATGCCTATGTCTGCCGATTTTATATTGGAACAGCTTATGGAAAGCAGCAAAACATTAAGAAATACCTTTGCTGACATATTGTCTGCTTACAGAAATGGAAAAGGGGAAGATGCGTTTTCTATTCTTTACTCGAGGATTCCAATTAAAGAGTGCAGAAGCTTTGCCAACATCTTGAGTAAAATGGATCAGATCAATCCGGCTGAACTGGTCGCACATATGACAGCCTTTGAAGAAACGTTTGCTTCCCAGCGGATGACAAAGGGAATGAAGCGAGCAGAACGGAAGAGTCTGCTGACAACAATGATAGCGACAGCGTCTATCTTTGCTATACTGCTTAATTTCACGATTGTGGTTGTATTTATGGATACGCTGAATTTGCTGGGACAGGTATTTTGAAAGATAGGAGAGACATATGAAAAATTTGATTATTATCATCGGCACGATACTGTTGGGTGTCATCATCGTTAATACGATGGTGCTGGGGGACAGTGATACCTCTCTGCAGGGGGCGGCACAGAATGTAGTAGAACAAGGGGTCAACAGCATCAACTCTATGGAAATAGGAGAGTGAATATGAAGGAGCTAGTTATTATTATCGGAACGATTGTCTTGGGTTGTCTGATTTTCAATATGATTGCAGGTGACAAGGATAGCCTGAAGAGCGCTGGTGCTGGTGTAATGGAAAAGACCATAGAGATGTATGAGGAGCAATGATCATCTATGAAGAACCTAATTACTTCAATGGCCTGCATCATGATTTTGCTGGCATTCGTACTACAATTTACACAGAATCAGGTGTTACACAACAGGATTACGGCAGTGGATCAAGCAGCTAATAACTTTAAGGAAGTGGTCAAACAACAGGGGCGTATCGAAGAAGAAAATGAAAAACGCTTAAAAAAGGAAATTGCCCAGATTTTATCTTGTTCTGCTGAAGAAGTAAAAATCACAGGCGACAGGAAAGCTGTATTTCGGGGTGAAATCATTCACTATCGAGTTGAAGTTCCCATCAAGAATATCATTCATCAAGCGGGGTTTTGGGGACTGAAAAAAGAGGAGAATCTGATGCTGTATAAAGTGGATCGATATACCACCAGCGAATACATAGGAAGAGGCTTATGAAAAATTTTATCATTACGACAGGGGCTGTTATCTTAATTTTGACAATTATGAGTTATCAATTTCAGTGCAATCAGATGCTGCGTGAAAAGCAGCAGTTGAAATATGCGGCAGACGAAGCAGCTGCAACTGCAGGACTGTGCTTTGATGAAGATCACTTTGGTGAGGGGAGACTTTTATTCGATAGAAAAAAAGCTACGAGAAAAGCAGAGCAAGTAATATCTTATAACCTGCAGAATTCTCAATTTATATGGAAGATTTCTTTTGCAGATCAAGGTCAGCAGCGTCCTTTTGTAACGATTATCATAGAGAAAGACAGATTAAAAGTCTTATCAAAATATGAGTATTTGCCATATTAATTTGAAAAATCAGTCATAATATGGTAGAATCTCCTTAACAGCTGAAGCCTGCTGAGATAGGAGGAAATTGATATGATCAGAGATATTCTGACTCTTGGAAACCCGCAGCTCTATGTTACGTGTACGGAATACCGAAAGGAAAACATCAAGGAAATCGAATCGGTCGTAGAGGATCTACACGATACGATGATGGAGTACAAGAGAGTTCATGGAGCGGGCAGAGCCATTGCAGCCCCACAGATTGGCGTGCAGAAAAGGCTTCTGTATATGTATATCGATCATCCGATGGTATTCATTAACCCGGTTCTAAGCTTTCCAACTGACGAGAAGATGACCGTAATGGACGATTGTATGTCATTTCCTGGACTTTTGGTAAAAGTAAAACGATATAGAGAATGCATCATAGAGTATTATGATTTGGACTGGCACAAGCAGGAACTGCACTTGTCAGGTGATCTTTCTGAACTGATTCAACATGAATACGACCACCTTGACGGTATATTAGCCACGATGAGAGCGACGGATAACAAATCATTTTTCTATGGAAATATTAATGATTATAGATAATACAGAAAATTGAAATCCGGCGCCTGCCGGATTTTTGTTTTATCAGGTAGGATGTATCGATAAAATCGATATTGACGGAATATCAAAGAACGTACCTTACGAAGTGCCGTCCCTTTACGGGCGACGTGTGGAAATAGGAATCTTTGTTTCCGTCATTTCCACGTTTTTACATAAGAAATATCGTCCAAAGGACATATTTCCGTATGTTTCAAGGAGAAGAGGAGAATTTTTATGATGGATTATGAATCCTTTAAAAAAGAGTTGATAGAGAGATTGAAGGAATTTTTGCCTGAGAAATATCGAGGGTGGGAGATTTCGCTTAGTAAAGTACCCAAAGTGAACGGATATATGGAGTCAGTTAATCTGATGCCGACATCAGAAGAATTTGTCGCAGTTCCCAACATTTATGTTCCTGAACTGTACGAAGTTTATCAGAGCTGTCAGGATATGAATCAAGTGCTAGAAAAGACTGCGGACTTTTTTCTAAAGGGCATGGAATACGTAAAAGACATGACCACAAAAGTAGAACTGGACAATCCGCATGATAAAGTGATCATGGCTTTGGTCAATTCGGAAGAAAACAAAGAGCTGCTGGCCCATGTGCCCAATCGCAGTCTTTTGGATCTATCAATCATCTACAGAATTATGGTAGAACTGCCAGACGATGCCTTTAACAGTGCGATTATCACCAATGATCTGGCAGATAGATTTGAACTGTCCGAGACTGAACTTTACAATCTGGCAAAAGAAAACACGCCGAGATTGATGCCGATATCTGTTGAATATGCAAGCGACGACTTCTATATTCTGACGAATAAGTATAGAACACTGGGAGCTGCGGTCATGCTTTACAAGGATGTGCTGACTGACATTGCTGATGAGTTTGACAATAATTTGTACGTTCTGCCATCGTCTATTCATGAAGTGTTTATCGTGCCGGATTATGTAAAAGGGGCTGACGAGCTGCGTGAAATCGTCACAGAAGCCAACGCCACAGTGGTCAAGAAAAATGAAGTCCTATCAAATAAGGTCTACTTTTATGAAAAACAGACAGGGAAGCTTACCGTGGTATAATGGTTCCAGAATCAAACGGCGTTGCCGTAAGGAAGGAACCATTGAATCATGACGTTCGATTCTAATTTCAAAGGTATCGTCATGGTATAATGAACGCATCGATCTAACGACGTTGTCGAGAGGAAGCGTCCATTGAATCATGACGTTCGATTCTAATTTGAAAGGTATCGTCATGGTATAATAGTTCCAGAATCAAACTATAAAGTGATTTAACTATCAGAAGAAAAATTTGAAACGGCGGATCGTATCATTGTTAGTGCAATGATATAATCCGCCATTTAATTAATATTGAAAGTAAAAGATTAACAGGTATATCCTTGTTATTCCTATATAGATAACGCAGCCAGGATTCCTTTACGAAGCCACCATAAAAAGGTGAGTTATAGTTATATCTTGCAAACGAGTATAGAGGAACCAAATCATCATTTAAGGAGATCGACACATGATTATGTTTAAACTTTGTAGCCAATCGTATGATTTGCCCGAGAAAAGTAGGCGTCCTGCTTGCAACAATGTTTAAGTGATAGTTCGTTTCTTTCCCTTATTTCACAAAATAAGAAATCCGATCGTATTTATTCCCAGATTAGCCGCAATGTGTATTGGCCATGAAGATAAAAAAGACTTTCCTTTGTAGGCAAACCAATTTAACAATATGCCAGCTGCAAATAATGCTGACAATGTAACGAGAAACATATAAATATTGAACCAGCTAGACATGATGCCTATATGATATAACGAAAACAGAAGTGCGCTATATACAAATCCCGACTTGCAAAACCCCAATACCTTTATATTGAGAAAAATAAAGCCTCTGAAAAACGCTTCTTCGATAAAAGAGTTAACTATAGTGATATACATTGCCACATAAATAAAGTTACTCCGCTTGATGTGTTCTTTTCCCATCAGACTATTTTTAATCTGCTCTGCATCTATGTATTTATCGAATAAGATGAATGCCGCAATTATTAATAAGTATACCACCGCTGCAATATAAATGCTGTTCTTAACGTTTTTCCTATCAAATTCAAGGATGTTGATGTTTGTATTAAATATCACATGGCATAATATTATTGCGAGAAAAAAATTTCCAAGCTTTAACATTGATTTAATCCAATATGAAGGCTGAATTATTAACTCGATTAAAATCATTAATAAACAAGCTATAGTTGAAATTAGAATGATTCCTACTAATTTACTCTTTTGGGATGTTTTTATCATTGAATCACTTCTCCTCGTTTCTTTCAAAGTAATTCTAACACAAATATGTCTGATGCAAAAGAAAAAAGTGAAATACTTCAAACGGCAGAGAAATCTGACAGTCAATGAAGAAGACGCTTGAAAATGATGGTTAGTTTTCCAAAAAGCAGACGGGGATGCCCTCATGCTGAAGGTGTCCCCGTCATAGTCAGATATCTAATTCAGTTCTTTTAGTTATGACACTTGTGCTCACCGCAGGAGTGTCCTTCGCCGTGTCCATGATGGTTGCACTGTACATTTTCGTTGTACTCTAAGGTTCCCTTTAAGAGCGCTTCAGCCGCCGCATCAGCATCTCCTGAAACACCGCCGAAGAGCTTGATGCCAGCCTCTGCAAGGGCAGTCTTTGCACCGCCGCCGATGCCGCCGCAGATTAAAGTGTCAACGCCTAAGTTCTTTAAGAAACCTGCAAGTGCGCCGTGTCCGCTGCCGGCAGCATTTTCCACTTTTGCTGATAGAATCTTATCACCTTCCACTTCGTATACCTTAAAATTCTCGCAATGTCCAAAGTGCTGGAAAATCTGACCATTCTCATAAGTAACTGCAATTTTCATTTCTTCTTTCTCCTTTTCTAATCTCCCTATTTTTTTGTTTTCATGAAATACATCGTAATCCCCGCCTTCGATGAGGAGGAGTTTTTCATTGATCAAAGCATCTGCCAGTTTATGCCTGGCTGACTCATAGATGTTGGTGACAGTCGGCCGTGAAATCCGCATGCTTTCGGCACAGGCTTCCTGGGTCATCCCCATAAAGTCTATGAGACGAATTGCCTCATATTCGTCTACCGTCATGGTTACTCGCTGACAGCATTTAGATTCTGCATAACCTAAGGGCACAAACCCTTCTGTACTGGGCATGGAATAGACGATTCTACTTTTTCTCGGTCTGGCCATATCTGCCTCCTTTCATTTCTAACATATGACAATAACATTATAACGATATTTCTAACATATGTCAATTATATTGTGATAGATTTTTTTAGACAAAAATGATAAAATGTATAAAAATATAATAAAAATTGTGGAAAGAGGTTAATCATGCTAAAAATTAATAACTTGACGAAGATTTATGGCGAGAAAAAAGCGGTAGATGATCTTTCACTACATATTCAAAAGGGTGAAATTTACGGCTTTATCGGTCATAATGGAGCAGGGAAGACGACAACGATCAAGTCTTGCTGCGGCATTCTGAAATTTGACGAGGGTGAAATATTCGTGGATGGTGTTTCCATCAAAGACCATCCGCTAGAATGTAAACAGAAAATCGCGTATATTCCAGATAATCCCGACCTATATGAGTTTTTATCTGGCATCAAATATTTGAATTTTATAGCGGACGTCTATAAGGTGTCATCGAAAGACAGAGAAGAAAGAATCAAAAAATATGCGGATATGTTTCAGATTACTTCTGATTTGGCACAGCCGATCAGCGCCTATTCCCACGGAATGAAACAGAAACTGGCTATTATTTCTGCTTTAATCCACGAACCGAAGCTGATCATCATGGATGAACCCTTTGTAGGCCTGGATCCGAAAGCAGCGCATCTTCTGAAGGGGTTGATGCGGGAGATGTGTGACAATGGCGGCGCGATCTTTTTCTCTACTCATGTTTTAGAAGTAGCGGAAAAACTCTGCGACAAAGTAGCCATCATCAAAGGTGGTAAGCTGATTACCTCGGGTACAATGGAAGAAGTCAAGGGAGATACTTCCCTGGAGACAGTATTCCTGGAACTGGAGGAATAAGATGCTGAAGAATTTAGTTTTAATTAGGATTAAATCCATGTTTGCAGGCATGTTTGCAAGGAGCAAAAAGAAGATCAGCGGAGGAAAGATCTTTTTGTTTGCCCTCTTAGGTATCTACATCATAGGCTGCTTTGGTATCTTGTTTGGAGGTATGTTTGCAAGTGTTCGTGATGTCTTTGCGCAGCTAGGCATGCCTTGGCTGTATTTTGGCTTGATGGGTCTGATGGTTTTTGCCCTCTGTTTTGTGGGAAGCGTGTTCATCACACAGAATCAGCTCTATGAGGCGAAAGATAACGATCTGCTGCTTTCTATGCCGATCCCTGTAAAATATATATTGGCTTCCAGGTTACTATCCATCATCATACTGAACTACGCATATGAACTTTTGGTCATCATACCAGGGGCCGTCGTCTACTGCAGCAAGATGCCGGTCACCTTTATCGGGTGTATATTTTTCCTCATCGCGTTTTTACTGCTGCCGCTGCTGGTTGTTGCGGCGTCCGCTTTATTTGGCTGGCTCATCGCATTGGCCAATACGAAGATGCGCAACAAAAACGTAATCATGATGATTCTGACTTTGATTCTGTTCTTAGCCTACATGTATGTTTGCCTGCGACTTCAATATTATCTGCAGAAACTGATTGAGAATGGAAGCGCCATCGGCGAAGCCATTCAAAAAGCGCTGCCGCCGTTTTACTATCTGGGAAAATCTATAACAGATGGAGATGTGGTCGCATTTTTCATCTTCTTGGCATTCTGCATCGTACCATTTGCGCTGGTATATTACATACTGTCAAGGAGTTTCATCAAGATAGCGACTACCAATCGCGGGCATAAAAAGATTGTTTATAAAGAAAAGGCAATGAAGGCCAGCGGTATCAGAAAAGCCTTGATTATCAAAGAATCGAGACATTTTCTGGGCAGCCCGATGTACATATTTAATGCGGGTATCGGCTTATTGTTCATGCTGATTGCAGCCGTCTATCTCTGCATTAAGAGAGGAGATATGCTGAAAATGGCACAGATGTTTCCTAACGCAGATGAACTGATCGGACCACTGATCTGTGTTGGCTTTGGAGCCATGGCATCCCTGACCATTATTTCGGCGCCGATGATTTCCATCGAGGCAAAGACCTTGTGGATTTCGCAGTCTCTGCCAGTTAGAGGAAAGGATGTCCTTCTGGCAAAAGCTGACGTTCACACGCTGATGAGCTTGCCTTTTATCGTGGCCAGCGCAGTCATGTTGGAATTTGCCTATGATATGTCCATCATCAGCAGAATTATGATTTTGTTTTTCCCATTGGCGGTGACCGTATTTAATGCCTATACAGGAATTGCACTCAATCTGAAATATCCGAAGTTCGACTGGGTCAACGAAACGGATGCAGTCAAACAGGGCGTGGCACCGTTTTTAGCCATGTTTATTGCCGCGGCGACCGTTGCTCTGCCGGTACTGCTCTATGCCTTTCTCTTCAGCGATATGGTTTCGGCAGAGATATACCTCTGCATCGTATTCCTGCTGTTTGTAGCAGCTTCGGCCGTGCTGTACCGCTATTTGACGACGAGAGGCGTGGAGATTTTTAAGAATCTCCAGAACTAGTCATTTGTAAAAAAATAAAAATAGAGAATTAAAATTCTGACATTATACAAAGAAATGTTTTGTAAATATTGATATACTGAAGATAACAAGTGTGAGAACTTTGAGAAAGGAACCCAGATTATGTTTAATTTAAAAGTACTGAGCAGAGAAGTAACCGAAGACGTTCTCGAAATGCCTGAAGTGATTGATACTGTTAAGGAAGTATATCAACTAAAAGCAAAAGGAGACACCACTGTTTTTCCTCTGGTATTTCACGAATTTGAATCAGGAGTGGCCGATATGGATATCAAATCAGGCTGGCTGAAGGGCAGTGATATCTTTGGCCTGAAAGTTGTTTCCTGGTTTGGAGACAACGCTGAAAAGGGTCTTCCAGCATTGATTGGAACCATCATGGTCATGGATTCGACCACAGGAGTGCCTATCGGCATTTTAGACGGCAGCCATATTACAGGAATCAGAACCGGAGCCGCAGGCGCCATCGGTGCGAAAGCACTGGCAAGAGCAGATTCTGAAACTCTGATGGTAGTCGGCGCAGGCCATGTGGCGACTTTCCAGGTTGCAGCGACGCTGATGATGTTCCCAGGGCTGAAAAAAGTCTATGTCTATGACGGCCTGAGTTTAGAAAACGCCGAGAAGTTTGCAGCGTCCATGCCGGATACATTGCAGAAAAACTTCGATCATGAGGCTGACGGCGTAATCTTTGAAGCCGTAACTGATCTGCCTGAAGCTACAGGAGAGAGCGATATCATCATCACCGTGACGCCTTCCCATACGCCGATTATTCAAAAAGAATGGGTAAAGCCAGGTACGCATTTCAGCTGTATCGGTTCTGACATGTCCGGTAAGGAAGAAATCGATCCTGAGATTTTTGCAGATGCCCGCGTCTTCACCGACGATACGCCGCAGTGTATCAATGTTGGGGAAATTGAAATTCCGATTCAGAAGGGAATTCTGAAAAAAGAAGACATTGCAGGTGAAATCGGAGAGATTTTGATTGGTCAGACTGTCGGCAGAGAAAACGACGAGCAGATTACAGTTTTTGACGCTACAGGTACAGCGCTGCTGGATTTACTCACAGCAAAGCTGGCGTTGGCAAAGGCTGAGGAAAGAAATCTTGGAGAAACAGTTAATTTGTAAAAACGAATGCAGAGAGGTGTTATATGAAAATCAAAACATTTAAGGTAGAACGTTGGATGAACGAATACGAGGATGATGCAGTTTACAATCTTGGAGAAACCTGTATCGATTCTATGACCATAAAAGAACTTTTGGAGCTGGCAGGAAAAGATGTAGAGCAGTATATGATAGAACTGGCAGACACCAGACTTTCTTACAGCCATATCTTCGGTTCCCCTGCGTTTTTGCAGGGTGTGGCAAGTATGTATGAAGATTTAAAACCTGAACAGGTCATCCCGACCCATGGTGCTATCGGCGCAAACAATCAGGTCATCACCACTTTGATCGGAGCGGAAGACAACATGGTATCCGTCATGCCGACTTATCAGCAGCATTACTCCATACCAGAGTCCATCGGTGCCGATGTGAGACTGCTGCAGCTGACCTTGGAGGACGATTTCCTGCCAAATCTGGACGTACTCAGAAGCTTGATAGATGAAAATACGAAGATGATTACCATCAATAATCCAAACAACCCGACAGGTTCCTGGATTCCAATTGATATTATGAAGGAAATTGTTAAGATTGCCGAAAGCGTGGACGCTTATGTGCTCTGCGACGAGGTATACAGAGGAATTTCCGAGGACGGCAGCTACATGCAGTCCATCGTAGACCTCTACGACAAAGGTATTTCTGTAGGAAGCATGTCCAAGGTGTTCTCTATGGCAGGTCTGCGCATGGGGTGGATTGCCACAAAGAGCGAGGAAGTCCTGCATCAATGTCACGAAAGAAGAGACTACGATACCATCAGCTGTGGTGTTTTGGACGACAAACTGGCGGCTCTTGCCCTTGCGCACAAGGAGCAGATCTTTGCCAGAAACAGAAAGATCTTGAACACCAATAGAGCCATCCTGGACGAGTGGGTCAACGAGACACCAGAAGTCCGCTATCTGAGACCGGTAGCCGGTACTACCGCTTTGGTGTACTATGACAAGGACATCCCATCTTACGATTTGTGCGTAAGGCTGATCAAAGAGAAGGGGGTGCTTTTCACGCCAGGCGAGTGTTTTGAAATGGAAGGCGCTGTCAGAATCGGTTACGCATACGATTCAAAGACTCTAAAAGAAGGACTGGACAAATTCACTGAATTTCTGAGAGAATTATAAAATCACAAATCGATGGAATCCGCCATATCTTAAGATGTGGCGGATTTTTTCATATTATTGTGTTGTAATCCGTACAATTCTGGGTAAAAATACATCAAATATAAAAGAAGGTTCATCTATGTTTTACTTTATGATTTCCATAGGGCTGGTTACAGCATACATAGCAGGGATGCACGACGGCGGAACCATCATGGCTACCGCAGTTTCGTCGCGTCTCTTTTCTGCCAGGAAGGCGGTCCTCCTGGCGGGACTTGCAAACTTCCTCGGTGCAGTGTTACTTGGCACGGCGGTGGCTTATACCATTTCCGGCGATATCATTGATACCGCCGCTGTACTTTCCGGCAGCAGAGATCTATGCTGTACTTTCGCGGCAGCAGCTTTTACAGGAGCAATCGTATGGAATCTGATCACCTGGGGTTTGAAGCTGCCGTCCAGTTCCTCTCATACGCTGATCGGCTCTCTCATCGGCAGCGGCATTGCGGCTTATGGAACTGTTTATATCAAATGGCATCTGATTTTTGTAAAGGTCATTTTGGCGATGATCATTTCCCCAGTCTTGGGCTTTGCATTGGGTTATCTATTTCTGAAGCTGGAAAAGCGGGTTTTACAAAACGGTACCATCGTATGGAGCGGCAGAATTCATCTTCTGAGCAAAGTCAGCAGTTTTCTGGTAGCGTTCTCTTATGGCAGCAACAACTCGCAAAAGGTCATGGGGATTATCGCCATGGGGCTCGCCGGATATCTGGGAAGAGATGTCTTCGTACCAGTATGGGTCGTCGCAAGCTGCGCCTTGGCGCTGGGACTGGGCACCATCACAGGCGGCTATAACATGATCAAAACCGTCGGCATGGATATCTGCAAAATTGATACGCAGAATTCTTTTGCTTCTCAGCTTTCTACTATTTCTGTCGTGATGACGGCGAACGTGACAGGACTGCCCATCAGCGTACCCCAGATTATCACAGGATCGGTGATGGGAGTAGGCACCGAAAAGACGCCCAGGGCGGTAAATTGGGCAGTTTCAAAGAAAATCATCGCTGCGTGGATCATCACCATTCCGATATCGGCTGCAATCGGAGGCGGTGTGTACTTTTTGCTGAGACTGATATGAATGGAGGCTGTTATGAAGAAGAAAAATTTTTTTAAGAAAGAAGAGAGACCGGATTTTTACTCCCTTTTGATTGACCAGTGCGACCTAAACGATGAAATTATGACGTTGTTCATCTCATATATGGAGGAACAGGAAGAGGAGACGGCAGAAGCCATCGACCAGTGCGAAAAGGAAGCAGATCAGGTCCGGCGGAAGCTGATCGACTACGTGGAAAATTCCTTCATCACGCCTCTGGACCGTCACGATATCTATGCGGTTTCTCGCAGAATTGACGATATCACCGATAAAGTAAAAGATTTGAAAGACTTCATTCAGTTTTTTGAATTTGTTCCAATTAAAAAGAACCTTGAAATGGCTCAGCGGATACAGGTTACAGTCAGCGGAATCACAGAAGCGGTTAAGGCCTGGGCTGTCAGTGACGACGACGGTTTCTGGGATGCCATTATGGAAGCCAAACGGAAGAGCCGAATCATTAAAAATCTTTATTGGGAGAGTCTGAAAAAGCTGGACAGTGACATCTTTACCCTTGAAGAGATTTTAATCAAAAGAGAGTTTTTTCGGGACTTAAATCAGCTGTCGTACAAAACGAAAAAAGCCATAGACAGAATCAGCGATACGAAGATTAAATCCATCACTTGACATCGTGAAAAAGGTTCCCTATAATAATGGACAAAGTGTATGACAGAATTTATGCTTACTGGTGCTTGCCCCAATTCACGCAGTGAATTGCAGGGAAGACCTTATGCAACAATTGCCCGAACTTGTTCGGCTGCAATTGACTGCGGCGTTCCCCAGCTTCAGCTGGTTGGGCGCTTGTCGTACAAGAAGGGAGCACGAATTTGCTATGAAAAAAATAATATGTAAAGACGACTTTTGGGAGATGTTTCCTGACTGCAAAATTGGTATCGTAGTCTGCAAAGGCATCGACAATGTGTACAAGGATGACGAGGCGGAATATGAAGTCCTGATCCGTGAGGGGGAGAAGAGAGCTTTGACCTTTTTAACGGAAGAAAATTTTACGGATAACAAGGTGATCAAAGTGTGGCGGGAAGCCTACATGAAGTTTAAAACGAAAAAAGGAGCCAGATGTTCCATCGAGGCTCTGATGAAACGCATTTCCAAGGAAAACCATCTGGGAACCATCAATCCGATTGTAGATATCTATAACAGCGTGTCTCTTTCCCATGCCATGCCTTGCGGCGGCGAAGATATCGACTGTATGGAGGGCGATTTGCTTTTGACAAAGGCAGTCGGGGATGAGTCTTTCCAGGTCATCGGCAGCGACAAGAACGAGCCGCCGTATCCGGAGGAACTGGTCTACAAGGATGAGGCGGGTGCCGTCTGCAGGTGTTGGACCTGGCGGGAAGCAGAACGGACCATGCTGACAGAGAAGACCAAGAACGCCATGCTCTGCTGTGAGCTGGTGGACACGGACCGCTATGAGGAACTGCTGGCGGTATTAGAAGATTTGAAGCGGGAAGTGGAAAACAGGCTGGGCGGCCAGTGTGAAATCAAGATATTGGATAAAGAACAGAAAGAACATGTATTATAGTTCGATCACAAAATGCACATTTCCTGACCCTGGGCATAAACAATAATTTTTTCGCTCGTTGCAGAGAAATGCCCGAATCGTCCTTAAACTGGATGATTCGGGCATTTTTACATCTCGGCAGGGCTGATGTCACCCTATTACGCAGACAGTTTCTTGATTTCCTCGTATTTTGGAAGATCGGTGTAGAGTTCTCCCTTCCAAGGATTGCGCCGGGTCTTCTTGATCTTGTAGATCATGTAGAAGAAGACCAGCACGTTAGCTGCCAGGGCGGCAAAGCTGACGATAAAGTAGATGGTGGGATTGTAGGTGGAGTCCACAGCGTATTTGCTCACGTCCTGGAATGCAGGGAAGGTCTGTGCGAACATGCACCACAGTGCAAGAGTGTGTGCTCTATGCTGCAGCCAGGCGCCTTTGCCCACTGTAAAGGCACAGACGGTCGGAGCCAGGAGCAGAGCGAAACCGCAGTACCAGGCATGATGCGGCAGGCAGTTGTATGTATAAGCGAAGTTCCAAAGGTCATAGGCTACAATCCAGAACCAGAGCATATCCGGCCAGAGCATATCTTTGCTGCCGTCCTTAGCCGTTTTCTTCCTGATGCAGATGCCCATCCATCCGGTGATGGTGAGGATGTTCAAGATACCGGCAGCTGCGTTCATGTAGTTCCAGGAACCACCTAGCATGTATACATCTTTCATGGTATCGGCCATATAACCGCCGCCGGTGAAAGTCATGCCTACTTCGATGTCACGAGCAACAGCTTCACAGATGTTGATTGCCAGAATCAAAGGTGGAAAGCAGAGCGCAATCTTGTTATCTGCCAGTCTCCAGGTCACCTTCCCCGTAAGCTTATCTTTCTTCTCAACGTGTCTGATGCACCAAAAACCGATACAGCCGGCAGTGGACGAGTAGACTTTAGCCAGATGGAACCAATCGGTATAAGTTACGTCCTTCAGCGCTGTAAACCAAAGGATGGATAAGACGATGGGCAGAATGATAAAGCAGAAAAAACCTGCCCACTTCCAACGCCTGGATACTTCATTCAGTCCAAATAAGGCCGCAAATACGACTAGCCAGACACCCCATACAGCCAGGGTTTCCGCGCCAGCTTGGTAGTTAAAAGTAAACATAAGTGTACCTCCATTAAATAAATCTCGCATGTACATAACGATTGTTATGCACCTTTGATAAAAGAATAACACATGTTATTCTTTTTGTACACCCATCAATTAAAAATTTTCTGAAATCCAGTCTTTGGCGAAGACGATAAAGGCCCGCGCTGCGTCGGAGGCGCTCTCCCAGGCGCGCAGGACAATTCCTATTTCCCGGGAAAAGGATATTTCCGGTTCTTTGACCGCCAGCGGAAAGGTGGGCGACTTGAGCATCAGCGCGGGAAATACGCTGAAGCCGAACCCCTGACTGACCATGGACATGACGGCAAAATCGTTGTCCAGCATAAGGTAGGTATTGGGTTTTACGTTATTGTAATAGAACAGCGCGTCCATCTCTGAATGATCGCCGACACTGATATAGGGTTCCTCCGCCATGGAAGAAGAAGGGAAATAGGGCAGACTGGACAGAGGGTGATTTTCTGCAAGAACGATCATCATGGGGTCTTTCTTTAAAAAGATTTTTTCAAAGCTGTCGTCAGCATCGGGCAATACGGTGAAACCGAAATCGACATCACCGCTATCTAACATTTCGTCCAAAACCTTAGGTTCTTCATAGCACTTCACATCGAAGCCAATGCCAGGATGCTTTTCGAGAAATCCTTTCATGAGATAGGGCAGCCAGTATACGGCAATACTGGTGAATACTGCGATAGTGATATTTCCCGACTGGAGATTCTTCAATTCGGAGAGGCGGGTCAGCAGGCGCCTTTGATTGTTACAGATGGCGTGAGCGAGAGGCAGCAGTTCCTTTCCGGTACCAGTGAGATGGATTTTGCCGTAATCACGAAAGAAAAGGGAAGTATCCAGTTCCTCCTCTAAAGTCTTGATGATATAACTGAGACCCGCCTGCGTATATCCCAGTTCATCAGATGCTTTTTTGATGCTGCCCAGTTCAGCCGTTTTGATAAATGCTTCGTATTTTTGAATATCCATAATGGCTCCTAAATTAAAGAGTTCCTTTAAAAACTTAAAAGAAACTCTAGCTTTACTTTTAATTATAGGGAAATTATACTATAAATATGATGATTCCACAAGATATAGAAAGGGAGACATGAGATAGATGAAAAATAAGACTTTGATATATGGCAGCATGGTAGCCCTGCAAGCATTGATATATGGCATGGGCAATGCAGTAACAAAAATTGCCTACGAGAGCATCACCCCATTTTGGAGTATGGTATTAAGATTTGGCTTGGCATTTGTGGTATTCCTTATTTTCTTTGGAAAGGGCATCTTCAAACAGCTAAAGGACGTATCGCTGATGACATGGCTGCCCAGCAGTCTGTGTGTAGCAGCTACATTTATTACTTGCAATGTGGCCTTGGATATGACGACGGCAACAAACGTGGGGTTCTTTATTTCTCTTTCTGTTCTCTTTGTACCGCCCATGGAGACCATCATTTTGAAACGGAAATTCAGACTCAAGTATCTTCCTGCGCAGTTCATGGTTATCGTGGGTCTTTACTTTCTGTGCTGCAATGGCGGAAGTTTCTCCATCGGATGGGGAGAGGCATTGGCACTGCTTTCGTCTGTCGCCATGGCGGGTTCTCTCGTCTTTGGAGAGAAAGGCCTGCAGGATATGAATGCGATGACCATCAGTACAATGCAGGTAGGAATTACTTTTGGAGCTTCCTTAATCGGCGCATTGGTTTTAGAACCAAATTTCCACATGACCAGCGTAGAACCATCTGCCTGGATGGTACTCTTCTACCTCGCAGTCATCTCCACTTGTCTGGCATTCTGGCTGCAGAATAAAGCGCTTACAGGCATCACATCGACGCAGGTTTCCGTCATTCTCTGCAGCGAGCCTGTATTTACAGCTGCTATTTCCTGGGTAATACTCGGGGAAATACTGAGTGGCATCGGTCTGCTGGGTACGGTCATCATCGTCGGATGCATCGTGGCGGAAACGTGGGTGATTTCCACAGTCAATGGGCAGCCGGTACCTGAGGAAGTCTGCGAAGCCATAAAACCAGCTTTTCGAGAGGAAGAAGCAGTATAGAACTGATTATGAAAAATTCCTAATAAAATAGTAAAATAAAATAAAATCCAGAAAACAGCATTCTTCAGGAGTGTTGTTTTTCTTTTTTGAGAAAAAGGAAACAGATGTATAAAGGAATGACTTAATTATAAGAATATCTTTATCACAGAAGACCGCGAGAGGGATATGGGTATGAAAGAGACGATAAAAACATGGCTGCAGGCAGCCCTGAAAAACTGGCTGACCTTGCTTTACTTTGAAATATTTTATAAAGTCATAGGAATCACTTTGCTCACCGCTTTGACAGATAACAGCAAACTGTTGTCTGTTGCCGCAATTTTTCTGTTTTTCTATTACGTATATTTTGAAATAACCGCAGTCATCGTCTATTGTGAAGCCGGCTGGAGAGGGGAACGTCTTTCTGTATGGAAGCTTTTTAAGGAATCTTTTCACCATTCTTTCCATCTCTTTCATATAAAAAACGTTCCAGTGCTGCTTTTACTGCTGCCAGTTATCGCCTTATCTGCCTTTCCCCTGACGAGTGGGCTGCTGAATAAATTTCAGATTCCAGAGTTCATACTGGATTTCCTGCGAACCCGTCCCCTTCTCTTTTTCATTTTTCTAGTGAGCATGCTGGTATTAAATGTTTTATGCTTCTTCTATTTATTTCGGTTTCCGTTAGTTGTGCTTCGTGGAGCGTTTTTCTTAGAACGACCATGGCAGATTCCTTTTTTGCAAGGTCGGAAAAAAGAGGGCGCAGGATATCTGTTCCTCAGTCTCTTGCTCTGTACAGCCGCCCTGTTTATGGCGTTTATCTGTATGTGTCTCCTCTTATGGTTATGCAGTAAATGGCCTGAATCTGTGGATGGCGGTAAAGCTATGTTCCAATTCTATTATGCCAAATGGAGTGTGATGGGAGCGATTCTCGTGAACATCTTTACTACTTCAGCATTGCTTGCCATGGTCGTGACGCTCTACCATCGCTACACCGGAGAATCACGTCCCGTCCAGGCTGCAGTAAAGTGGTCCCCCAGAGCGGTGCTTTTGAGAACCGCAGCGGTATTTCTCATGCTAGGGCTGCTGACCTTTTACAGCGAAACAGAGTTAGGAGGAAATCTGTTTTCTTCAGAGTATGATACGAAGATCGTTGCCCATCGGGCGGGAGCCGCTTTGGCGCCGGAAAACACAAAAGCGGCTTTGGAAACCACTATCAAGGGGGGATTTGAACTGGCCGAAATTGATGTACAACAGACCAGAGATGGTGTGCTGATTGTCATGCACGACGCCAATTTCAAACGGACGACGGGGCTTGATCAAAAGGTATGGAATACAGATTACAAGACGGTACAGACCTTGGACGCAGGTTCTCATTTTTCTGCGGATTTTGCGGGAGAAAAGATTCCCACGCTAAAGGAAATGCTTTTGACGGCAAAAGATCGTATCCATTTGATGATTGAACTTAAGGCGACAGGTCACGAGGAACACCTTGTGGAAAAAACAGTGGGGGCGGTGGAGGAGACGGGGATGAGCCGACAATGTACAATTGCGTCTATGGACTTAGAGCTGCTTAAAGAGAGCAAGGAACTTGCACCAGAAATTGATACCGTCTATATCACCACATTTTTGAAAGAGGCATTCTTCGACCGCAGCTATATTGACGGTTATAGCGTTGAGACCACGTTTCTCTCACCCAAAATTGTTGCAGAAGCGCATGCAAGAGGGAAAAAGGTTTACGGTTGGACAGCTAACACAAAGAAAAATATGAAAAAAATTCTGCGTCTAGGCACGGACGGTTTGGTAACAGATAACCCTCAGTACGGATTGGTTACTTCAAGAAATGTTGCCGAAGATGATACCCTGGAATTTATAACAGAGTTACTTTACCCTGAACAAAAAACAAAGAAACTCCCATGACGATGGTTAGGGAGTTTGTATGTATCGGTTTATTACCAGAGATGCATTACATGCTGTAAAAGCAGGCTGACGCCAGTGATTCCAATCCAGCAGCAGAGACCCATGAAGAGTGGTTTACCGCCGGTTTTGACCAGTTTCACGATGTTGGTATTGAGTCCGATGGCCGCCATGGCCAGCACAATGAAGAATTTAGAAAGTTCTTTGATCGGGGCAAAGAAGTCCGCAGGCAGTCCCATGGCAGCAGCCACGGTAGTGATGATAGAAGCGGCGATGAAATATAGGATGAAGAATGGGAAGATATCCTTCATGGAAACTTTTTTGCCTTCTGCTTCATCCTCTTTTTCTTCTTTTCTCGTCCTCCAAACTGCCAAGATCAGAGTGATCGGGATAATGGCAAGGGTTCTGGTCAATTTTACTGTTACAGCCTTGTCCAAAGTAGCGGCTCCCAAATTCCACATGCTGTCCCAAGTAGAAGCACAGGCTGTGACGGAAGACGTATCGTTGACGGCAGTTCCGGCAAAGATACCGAAAGCTTCTCCTGAAGTGGTATCAAATCCGATCGCGTTTCCAAAGGTAGGAAATACGATTGCCGCCAGTACGTTGAAAAAGAATATGATAGAAATGGCCTGTGCGACTTCCTCGTCGTCCGCCTCTATGACGGGTGCCGTAGCTGCGATGGCAGAACCGCCGCAGATAGAGGAGCCTACGCCGACCAGAGTCGAGATGTTTGCCGGTGTCTTCATAACCTTGTGCAGTACATAGGCGATGAGCAGGGACGTAGATATCGTACATATGATAATCGGAAGAGACTGTTTGCCAGTCTCTAAAATGACGTTTAAGTTCAATCCGAATCCGAGTAAGATGACTGCCCACTGCAGTATTTTTTTTGATGTGAATTTAATGCCTGCCTCAAATGAGGCTTTTTCTTTCAGCAGCAGAGTGACAATCATTCCTGCCAAAATTGCGATGACAGCACCGCCCACGAGGGGGAAGGCTTTTCCCAAAAACCATGACGGAACGGCGATAAGCAGGCAAAGAAACAGTCCCTTGCCGTTTTTGTTTATAAAATTCATTGTGTATCCTCCTAAAATGATATCGCAAACAATCATTATAGCGGAAAATGTCGAAAAAGTAAAATGTGTGAAAATTGAAATAACGGGTATTTATATAGAAAATGATAGAAAGGCAGGTTTCAAACATGAGTATTGCATTGACACAGGCAGCAAAAGACCAATTAGACAAGATACTGAGTGACGACAGATATATGAGAATCGCCCTGAACAAGACAGGCTGCTGTAACTTTACATTAGACTTTTACGTAGACCGGAAGAAATCAAAGGACGAGTTGATTGACGTAGACGGATACGGATTTCTGATTTCAGAGTTAGAAAAACCGATTTTGGACAGCGTAGTAAAAATTGACTATGGCAGGAAGGGCATGTTCAAAGACTTCAGAGCCGTCATGAGGTAACCTGGAATTGACCAGATTCTGAAAAAACCGATAAGACGATGCTTATCGGTTTTCATTGTATTCTTTTTGCTTTGACAGCAGGTCTCTGATTTCGATGAGAAGCTGCACCTCTTCTGATGGTTTTTCAGGTTCTGGTGCGGGTTCTTCTTTTTTTCTCTGCAGTTTGTTGAAGCCCTTCATGATACTGAAGATGACGAGAGCAGTCAGCAGGAATACGATGACTGCTTGTACAAAATTTCCAATCAGAATGACACTGTTGCCCACAGTAATGGAAATACCTGTAAAATCAAGACCGCCGATGATAATGCCCAGTAGGGGCGTGATGATGTCGTTGACAAGAGATGTCACGATAGCGGTAAAAGCACCGCCGATGATGATGCCTATGGCCATGCTCATCGCATCGCCGCGCGATATGAATTCTTTAAACTCTGACAAAAATTTTTTCATTGAAACCTCCATTGCATTTAAATAAATTTGAAGTTTTTGCTAGTACACTTTCTCATCATGACCTTTGATTTCGCTTGAAGAAAAAGTTCGCTTCATGTATACTTTTAGTATATCAATTTCTAGGAGGAAAATCTATGTTGGAGATAGGAATTAAGGGAAATCAAGAAGTAAAGGTGACAGATGAGAATACTGCACTGACCATGGGCAGCGGCACCCTCAAAGTCTTCGCAACGCCTTCGATGATCGCTTTGATGGAAAAGACCGCTTGGCAGAGCGTAGCATCTGATTTGGAGGAAGGCAGCGGCACCGTAGGTACTCAGCTCAACGTAAGCCATTTATCGGCGACGCCTTTGGGTATGACTGTCAGATGTGAAAGCGAACTGATTGAAGTGGACGGCAGGAAACTGGTCTTCAAAGTTTCTGCTTATGACGAAGCAGGGTTGATTGGCGAGGGGACTCACGAGCGGTTTATCGTCAAGAATGAGAAATTCCAGGCGAAGGCAGACAGCAAGGCAGATGCATAACAGGCTATTATTGCAAAACATCATCACTCATATTGAAGAGAATCTTACAGAGAAACTGACTTTGGAAGTTTTGGCAGGCAGATTTGGCGTTTCAGAAATCTATATTCGGAAACTGTTCAAGTCTGCTTTTCATATGCCCATCTCCACCTATATCAAAAAGAGAAAACTTTCCTGTAGTGCAGCTCTGATGTTAGAGTGCGACTTTCGTATAGCCGATATTGCGGCTGAATACGGTTATGAATTTCCCCAAACCTATATTAACGCTTTCAAAAGAGAATATGGCCTAACCCCTTTTCAGTGGAAAAAATCCGGACAGCCTTTAACGATTACAGAGAAGGTCTCTCTAGATGAGATGATCGCCATTGGAGAAGAAGGGATGATTCTGCCTGACCTGCTTATCTTGCCTGCCATGATTCTCTCAGGGGTAAAGCACAGGTTGGGTTTTACTGAATCCCACAGCCTGGCACCTCAAAAAGCCTTGGAGTTTTGGGATGATGATTATCCCAAAATAAAACATGTGCAGGAAAAAGCCGTCTATTATGGTGTAACGAAGAACTACGACCAAGAGAAACGCAGCTCTGATTATTATTGTACGGCTCACGTTTCTGCCCCCAATGAAGGACGGCAGAATCTGCTAATAGGATCGTCTCGTTATGCCAGGTTCACCTATATCGGCAGCCATTCTTATCGGGAATTGGACGTGAAAAGGGCAAAGGAGATGTACCGGGCCATTGAGATATATTTTGCCCGCCAGTCTGATAACCAGCATATGTTTGATCAGGATATGTATTTTGAGCGGGTAGATACAAAAGTCTGTACTGAAGATTTTTGTACCATGGAATGGTATATCCCGTACAAATAGTATCTCTTCTGTTCATTTTTCTGCAATGAAACATGGTATTATGAACAAAAGGAGGAACTGACTATGGAATTTAAGAGAGTAAACTTGGACAATCTGGAAGCAGAGCACATCTGCTGTGCGATTACAGAAAAAAAGGGGGAAATCTGTGTTTCCTCGAAAAAACAGTGGCTGCGGCAGAGGATGGAAGAAGGATTGGTTTTCCTCAAGCTGGATGAGAGAGGGAAGGTTTTTATTGAATACTTGCCAGCAGAGGCCGCCTGGGCGCCTATTGAAGCGCCGGGTTATCTGTACATCGACTGCTTCTGGGTGTCTGGAAAATATAAAGGGAAGGGATATGGCGACGCACTGCTGGAAGAATGTATCGCCGATGGAAAAGCACAGGGCAAGACCGGTCTGGTTGTTCTGTCCACGAAAAAGAAAATGCCGTTTATCTCAGAGCCGGGGTATTTGAAATATAAGGGATTTATAGTGGCGGACACCTGTGAACCTTATTATGAATTGCTCTACCTGCCCTTCGGAGAAAAGGCTCCAGTGCCAAAATTCCGTGATAGTGTGAAAAACACTGTGGTTCCAAAGGAAGGGTGGACTTTATATTATACGAACCAATGTCCTCATACGGCAAAATATGTGCCGATTCTTGTCGACGTGGCGGCAGAACGAGGAATTGCAATCAAGGCAATTCACCTTGACAGCAGGGAAGCGGCACAGAATGCGCCGAACCCGTTTACAACTTATGCCCTATATCGTGACGGCGAGTTTCTGACTAACGAGATTTTGTCAGAGAAGAGCTTTATGAAAAAACTATAATGAAACATATAGCGCTGGATTTTCCTGTCTCCCCGTGGTAAAATAAAGTCAGTAAATTCTGAAAAAATGGAGGCGGTGTAATGAAGACATTATTGAAAAACGGATTCATCTATGATGGAACTGGCGGCGAAGCATTTTCTGGAGATATTTTAATTCAAGACGAAATGCTCGAGGAAATCGGAGAAAATTTGACAGACGACGAAGCAGAAGTCATTGATCTTGCAGGACGTTCTGTTTCTCCAGGCTTTTTTGATGCTCATTCCCACAATGATTTCTTTGCCATAAAGAAGGAACCGGAGAAATATTTTGAACCCTTTGTAAGACAGGGGATCACTTCTTTTATCGCAGGAAACTGCGGACTATCCAGCGTTGGCTTTGAGAAAGACAGTCCGTACAAGGAAGGCATCGGCGGCGGCCTTTTCCATAATTGGGATGTGACTGGCGAATACGGAACCGTCAAAGAATTCTTTGATGCCATCGACAAGAATACGCCGCTGAACATCGCCACCCTTGTGGGCCATTGTTCAGCAAGAAACAGCGTGTCTGGTTTTGAAAACAGAGAGCTGACGCCTGAAGAGCGCAGCCGCATGCTGGGCATTATGGAGCAGGGACTGAAAGAAGGTGCTTGTGGACTGTCACTGGGTTTGATGTACGAACCGGGTGTTTATGCTAAGACAGAGGAACTGCGTGACGTGGCGAAGCTTTGCGAAACTTATGACGTGCCTATGACCGTTCATCCTCGTGCCAGCAGCGCTGTATCTTTGGCCTATTCCAGTCCTTTCGGCAGACCACATATTCTGCGGGCTTTAGATGAGTTAGAGGAGGTCTCTAGGGGCACGCACATGAAACTGCAGTATTCTCATGCTATCTTTGTGGGCCGTTCATCCTTCAAGTGCAAGGACGAACTTCTCGCGATTTTGATGCGCATGAGAGAAAACGGCATTGATGCCATGTTCGACATCTATGCAGAGGATCGCGGTGTATCGGTCATTACGGTCATCATGCCGGCTTGGTATCAGTCCATGAGCAAAGAAGAAAAACGCAAACCTTTTAACAAACTGAAGTTCACCCTTTTGGCTAAACTGAGCATGAAGATGCTGGGATTTAACTTTGAGAATATCCTCATTGCAGACGTTGGCGAGGGTTATGAGAAATATGAGGGAAAGACGGTGCATCAGATTGCGCAGGAAGAAGGTATGAGTGATATCGACGCTTATCTGCACCTCTGTGAGATCAGCAATAATACGGGACGTGTCATCATGGAACCTTACAGCACGGCGGAGATCATCAGCGAGTTTTCCAAACATCCCAATGTGCTCTATATGACCGATGCCTGGGTTGAGGAGCGGGGCGTGCAGAATCTGGCTATTTACGACTGTTTCCCGAAATTCCTCCATCTTTCACTCAAGGGCAGCGGCGACACCATGCCTGCCACCATTCGCAAGATGAGCGGCGCAGTGGCTGATCGGTTCTGCATCGGCCAAAGGGGATATATCAAAAAGGGATTCTTTGCGGATTTGACCGTTTTTGATGAAGAAAAGCTGAAGAACGGCGTGCCTGATCAAAATAAACCTTTCGGCATTGAGAAGGTCTTTGTCAATGGTATCAAAGTCCTCGATGGCGACGTTCTAGATCGGCAAGCCTTTGCAAAGGCAGGACGGGCCATGCCTCGAGAAAGATAAAGTGTGATTTTTTTCTTGTCATCTGCTTTCGTTGTGCTATAATAGTATGGTAAAAATATTGACAGATAAGAATTTACTTATAAATAAAACACAGGAATGGAGAGTAGAATGATGGAAAAAATTTATCAAGGAAAAACAAAAGACGTATTTGCACTGGACAATGGAAACGTGATGCTGCAGTTCAAGGACGACTGCACAGGAAAAGACGGCGTCTTTGATCCAGGCGAAAATACAGTAGGACTGACAATCGAAGGAATCGGCAGAGCAAACCTCAGAACCTCAATCAGATATTTTGAACTGATCAAAGCTGCAGGCATCAAGACCCATTATGTCAGCGCTGACGTTGACAATGCGACCATGGAAGTTTTGAAGGCGACTCCATTTGGGAAGGGACTTGAGGTTATCTGCAGACTGAGAGCGACAGGCAGCTTTATTCGCAGATATGGCGCATACATCGAGGACGGCACTGTTTTCGAAAACGGATATGTAGAGACGACGCTGAAGGATGATGAGAAAGGCGATCCCCTCATCACAAGCGAAGGCCTGGAAGTTTTGGGAATCATGAGCCAGGAGATGTTCAACCAGATGAAAGAGCAGACTCTGAAGATTACCAAGATCGTTGCTGACGACCTTGCATCTATGGGACTGGAACTTTGGGACATCAAATTTGAATTCGGTTATAACAATGACGAAGTCATCCTCATCGATGAAATCGCCAGCGGTAACATGAGAGTTTACAAGGATGGAAAGATTGTAGACCCTGTTGACCTCACTGACATCATTCTTAGCCACACAAAATAAATAGTCAAAGTTATAGACAACACCTGCCGGCCTAATGGCCGGCAGGTGTTTTTTGATTCACAGGAAATTGCGTTTTTACGATTTCCTGTGAATTAAAAAAGTGGGTGTGCAGAGGGGAATCCCCTCGCCGCCCTAAGGAGGGTTACGCCTGCAAAGCAGGCTCCGAAGAGAACCTGTGTGTTTACCCTTTAGGAATCTGAACATCTCAAGAGTAGAGTTGGTGTAAACAGAGCGTTTATATCCTTTTTATGATACATATGATAATATATAAATAAAAAATAGACAGAGGAGATTACATATGGATTGTAAAAAAGTAGGATTGTTTATCAAAGAGCTTAGAAAGAAAAAAGGATGGACGCAGCAGAACCTGGCTGATCAAATCAGTGTTTCGGACAAGGCTGTCTCAAAATGGGAACGAGGTATTGGATGCCCTGATATCACCTTAATCGGTGACTTGGCCGAGGTACTGGAAGTGTCCATCAGTGAAATATTGGCTGGGGGATATATCAAATCAGCAACATCGGAAATTATGGACACCATCGCTACGGAAGCAGCGATGAGCTATGCTGGACAGGCGAGGAAATCTATACTGATTAAAATGAGTATCGTGGTAGTCCTTTTGACCATCGCATTGGCTGCAGTCAGCATCCTTTTTTATCTATCGAAGGCATCTTTACCTACTACAGAAGAGATGGTAGGGCAATTTGAAACGGCGACTAATGAATACTTCACTGATGCAAAAGTCTTTTTGGAAATTGGCAGGGTGGACAATTATTATAATCTGATAAAATCCCAGGCTAAAGTATCTGAAACGATTGGACAGTTGGAGGACTGCTATAACCCGGAAACGAAAAAATATAAGGCTGTACATTTTTTTAAATTTCGGTTTGAACAGTTCGCTGAGAGAGTGAAGCTGGATGCATCTGTGGGTGGAGGAAGTTTAATCGTAGATCCGGCAAAAGAGAAACGTTATCGTTCTGCATATGAACTTATGGAGGAATATTATGATGGGGAGTGGCGCAGCAATTAGGCGAAAAATATAGGAAACGATAGAAAAAGCGCGATGAATCTGGATGCCATCATGCTATCCAAATCCATCGAGCTTTTTTATTTTGACACTTATCACTGGCGTCCCATCTTTGAGTCGGCAGAAATCAACCGCTTACGACCAGGCACTTTGACCAGGTTCTCCAGCTCTTTGATGGCGTCCTTTCCGATCCAGATTTGTGCTTTATTGCCATGTTCTTTGAGGTTGTGCGCCAGCAGAAGGGCTTTTTCATTTGTATCAAAGTCATGTTTGCCAATTTCGCGCAAGGCCCAGGAAACAGATTTTTTGACATGATCCCGTTCATCCTGTGAATGCTCCTGGATGAGCGCCAGATAAGCATCGAGGGTTTCCTCTGTGATTTCTTTCTTGTGAATGGCTGCAGACGCCATCAGCGTAAAAGCGCCACGCTTTTTATGAGTGTGATTTGAAGTAATCCATAAAGTGATCAATTGGTCAAAGTCTTTCATTTTTACGATTAAATTTTTGCACAAATGATCGCACAGATCCCAAGAAATCACGTCTGCCATCAAAGTATCCACTTCTTCGAGGGTCATTTTCTTTTTATCAAAGAGCAGCACTGCCAGCAGCCTGGCTTCGTGATAGCCTGATTGCCACAGTTCATATGCCAGATCCTGAGATTTTTCGATGCTTTTAGCCAAAGTCCGTATCTCTGCTGTTGAGACGCCGATACTGTTTTCCTCTGGTATTCCCAGCTTGGTGACGTTGGCCTTATGCTTTTCGCTGGCTAATGCCTGAAGCTGGTTGATGATTTCTTGACAAGTCATGAATTTAGTTCCTTCCCTTGGGCAAATCCGTTTAAATGTGAAACTATTATAACATAAATTTGATTTTTCTGCATTATAAGACTTTAGTTTTATTTCCAAAGATACGGTTAAAATCCTTTAAATTTAGTCGTAAAGGAGGTATAATTATGGATAAGATTGGGATTTTTATAGATACTAAAGTCATATGAAAGGATTATACAAAATGAAAAGCATAAATTACTATATAAAAACAAAAGAGAGACGAAAAATTCTATCCGAACGTAAGGAAAGCTATTTAGACTATGTCTGCCAACAGACTGGTTGGAACCGGGACAAAGCAAAGTCTGAAATGGACAAGTATTTGGAGCAGGGCGTGAGTTACCGATTTTATGTCAAAAAGAGACTTTGGAGTAGAAGCGGCAAAAAGTTGGAATCTAGTCTTGCAAATATTCGCAAAGACAGTCGTTATGATAAAACTAGCATGAAAAAACACGCTCGTCTGGTCGCAGAGGAAAGCGGATGGTCTCAGAAAAAGGCTAAAGAAAAAATATTTGAATCAAACTTATACACGGAATGTTCACCACGGGATTATTATCAGTTCCGGTTTTGGGAAAAATCTATCGAGGAACAGAAGCAATACTATACAAAAGGTACGGTAGAGCGAATGATCATGAAATATAATACCAATCCTGATGAAGTGGCGATGATTCGAAATAAGGAGAAGTTTGCCAAAGTATTCGGGGATTTGTTTCATCGGGTCTGGTTTTCTAACAGAAAGCTTACTTTTGAAGAATTTCTCCAAAAGACTGAGAATCTCACGAGTCTGATTTGTAAGCCGATATTTGGAACTCATGGCGAAGGTGTTGAAAAGTTTGATATTCCAAAAGATTTAGACGGAAAGAGGCAGTTATATGACTTACTGATGTCAAAACCAAAAAGTTTGTGCGAAGAATTGATTATACAGCACCATGCGCTTGCGGAAATTTGTAAAACTTCTGTAAATACAGTGCGACTGGTGACAATACTTGACAACGACGAAATTCACTACATGTATTCCGTATTAAGGATGGGAACTGGTGGACTGATTGATGGCTATGAAGGCGGTGGAATCTTTGCACCTGTGGATGTTACTACAGGAATGATTTGTAAAGATGGTTTGGATTTGGATAGTAAAACCTATAAAGTCCATCCTGTATCACAAAAGCCTATCAACGGTTTCCAGATTCCGAACTGGGACAAGGTGCTCCAACTGGCAGAAACAGCCGCTAGAAAACTTACGGGCGTCCATATGGTAGGATGGGACATTGCAGTAACCGAAACCGGAGCCTCGCTGATTGAAGGTAATTCAGAATCTAATTATCAATTCGCACAATTGCCGTATATTCCTGAGGGGAAAGGTGTAAGATATAAGTTTGAACCGTTTTTAGAATGAGGAAAAAACGAGATTGCCCATACACTGGAACATCCAATGTATGGGCAATCTTTTGATTTGAGAAAAATTCCTTATTCTCTTTATAACCTTATAGTGCTGTGTAGTACCGCCGTCTGACAATTTCCACATAGCGGTCTGGATTTTTGGTGTCGATTTCACAGCGGCACGGTTCACTCTCCCTGTTTTCGCCGGTGGGTACAAAGCCGAGGGCTTCGTACATGGCGGCGCCGATTTTGTTGTCGGGATAATGCATCAGTTCGACACAGCCGATGGACGGAAATTCTGTTTTGAACAAATCCATGGCAGCTTCCAGTGTAGCGCGTCCAAAACCTTTGCCCTGATGGTCTTTGTCAATCATATATCTATGCAGAAATACGTAGTCGGGTTCGTCTTTGACAAAATAATACAGCAGGAACCCGATGGGTTCGTCATCGTTGTAGACGACCTTTGTGACAAAATCCTTTTCAACTACACATTCTGCAATAGAAAAAAGGTTGTCTTCCATAAAGCATTTTTGATTCTCATGAACCTCCAGGCTGATGGCAGCTTGAAAGTTATTTTTATCCACATTTCTAAAGGTAATCATCAATCTCATCCTTTCTGCTTTCTACACGTTAAACAGGAAGTTAAGTACGTCTCCGTCCTTTACGACATATTCTTTGCCTTCAGAGCGGAGCAGACCTTTTTCTTTGGCGGCGCTGAGACTGCCGCCGCATTCGATCAGCTTGTCATAAGCAATGGTCTCTGCTCTGATAAAACCTCTCTCAAAGTCAGTATGGATGCGGCCAGCTGCCTGCGGTGCCTTTGTTCCTCTTTTGATGGTCCAGGCGCGGCATTCGTCTTCTCCGGCTGTGAGGAAGGAAATCAAATTCAGCAGGTGGTAGGAGGCCTTGATCAACTTGTCAAGACCCGACTCGCTGATGCCCAGTTCTTCGAGAAACATCGTCTTCTCTTCATCATCCAGCTCTGAAATTTCCTGCTCAATTTCTGCACAGATGACAACCACCTCAGCATCCTCTGTAGCGGCGAATTCGCGAACAGCTTTGACATATTCGTTATCGGTGTTGTCAGCGGCATCTTCTTCAGAAACATTTGCCACATAGATGATCGGCTTGTAGGAGAGTAAATCCAGGCTCTTTACAAATTCATCTTCTTCATCGGTTAAATCCATGGCTCTGGCAGATTTGCCAGAGGCCAGGAAATCGTTGATTTTCGTCAGCAGGTCCAGTTCTTTTTGAAGAGACTTGTCCCCCTTGAGGTTCTTTGTGGTCTTGGTAATGCGGCGTTCCAAAACTTCCATATCAGAAAGAATCAATTCTGTATTGATGGTCTCAATGTCAGATAGCGGATCGATTTTGCCGTCGACGTGAACGATGTTATCGTTTTCAAAACATCTGACGACGTGGACGATGGCGGCTACCTCTCTGATGTGCCCCAGAAACTTATTGCCCAGTCCTTCGCCTTGCGAGGCACCTTTTACCAGGCCGGCGATGTCGCAAAATTCAATAGTGGTGTAGATCGTTTTCTTTGAGTTATATATTTCGTGCAGGGTTTTGATACGCTCATCGGGAACCGTGACCACTCCCACATTCGGTTCGATTGTGCAGAAGGGATAATTGGCCGCTTCTGCACCAGCCTTTGTAATTGCATTGAATAGTGTACTTTTGCCCACATTAGGAAGGCCTACGATACCTAATTTCATATTTTGTTAACTCCTCTTTCTTTTGTTTCTTAAAATGATATATAGTGCAAGGCAGAATACGAAGACGAAAAAACTCAGTATCTGCGCCTGCTTGAATGATCCGATCATCAGGCTGTCTGTGCGAAGCTGTTCTACCAGGCCTCTTTCGAGAGAATAGAGCATGCCGTAAAGACACGCAATCTGCCCGGGAAAAGCTCTGCGCTTATCCAGCCAGAGCAGGAACCAGAACAGTGCAAAGCACCAAAGTGATTCGTATAAGAAGGTAGGATGGACGTACTGCCCATCGGCCCAAACCGCCCAAGGCAGGTCTGTCGGTCCGCCGTGTGCCTCTGAATTGAAAAAATTTCCCCATCTTCCGATGGCCTGCGCCAGTGCTACTGTCGGTAATACCAGGTCTGCCATCTCTAGAAAATTGATCTTGTGATATTTGCAGACCAGCAGGCCGACGATGAGGCCGGCGATGATACCGCCGTGGATTGCCAGGCCGCCGTTTCTGATATTGAGGATTTTCCAAAAATCTCCAACATAGTTCTCCCAGCTGAAAATGACGTAATAGGCTCTCGCGCCGATGATTGACGCTGGTATTAAAAAGATGGCAAAATCGAGAATATGGTCGCTCTGTATGCCGTGTTTCGGTGCACGTTTGTAGCAAAGTATAATTGCCAGTACGAATCCTGTCCCAATCAGAATGCCGTACCACATGATATCCATCCCGAATAAAGTAAAAGCTACCGGATCTGGTGCTCTCATAAAATCTCCCCTTTACATTTGTAATTAAAATCTCTTTTATTATAGGATAAAATCTGATAAAATACAATGCATGAAATACGAAAACATATGTAAAGGCAATTTTATAGCTAGACCCAATCGTTTTATCGCAGAGGTTTTGATCGACGGGAAGAAGGAACGTGCGCACGTCAAGAATACTGGCAGATGCCGGGAACTGATGATTCCGGGCGCGGATGTTTACTTAGAAGACTTTGATGGTCGGATGGGCACGCGCAAGATGCGTTATTCCTTGATTGGGGTTAAAAAGGGAGAGGTTTTGGTCAATATGGACTCCCAGGCGCCTAATAAGGTTTGTGAAGAGGCACTTCTGCAAGGAAGGCTGCTTCTGCCGGGTATGGGGAAGCTTTCAACGGTGAAGCGGGAGAAGACCTTTGGTGATTCTCGGTTTGATTTTTATGTGGAAGATGAGAACGGCAATAAAGGCTGGCTAGAGGTAAAAGGTGTGACGTTGGAAGAAGATGGCGTGGCCAGATTTCCTGATGCGCCGACCGAGAGGGGCGTCAAACACGTCTATGAACTCTGTAAGGCAGTGAAAGAAGGATATAAAGGATTTGTGCTATTTGTCATTCAAATGACGGGAATTGAGCGATTTGAGCCCAACGACAGGACGCACAAAGCTTTTGGAGATGCATTGCGCCAGGCGGCAGAAGTGGGTGTTGTGATTCTGGCTTACGATTGTAATGTGACAGAGGAGACTCTGGAAATAAAAGATCAAATCCCTGTAGTATTGGATTAGGCAGACAAGTCTTTGCGCTTGCTGCCTTTTTTCTTTCTTACCGCTGTAAATTTTTCCAGTTGAAAAAGAGCAGTGCTGGTGCTATACTAACATCAATGAGAACATATGTTCTTGTTGACGAAGGAGAGAGGTGAGCAGTGTGACCATCATGCATGTAGATGCCAATTCGGCCTATCTCAGTTGGACAGCAGTAGATTTGTTAGAAAAAGGCTATCCCCTGGACATTAGAACGGTGCCGGCAGTCATTGCCGGCAATCCGGATGATCGGCACGGCATCATTTTAGCAAAATCCATTTCTGCCAAGAAATATGGCATCAGCACCGGGGTAAGCCTGTACGAGTCAAAGCAGAAGTGCCCGCAGCTTCTGGTATTTCCGCCGGATTACGATCTCTATCTGTCCTGTAGTGAGGCGATGTATCACATTTTGCTGGAATACTCGCCTGTGATACAGAGATACAGTGTAGACGAGTGCTTTGTGGATTTTGCCCACTGCGAAAAACGATTCGGCAGACCAGAGGCGGCAGCTTTCGAAATCAAAGAGAGAATCAAAAGGGAATTGGGATTTACGGTGAATGTCGGTGTGGGCAGCAACAAGCTTCTGGCGAAGATGGCGGGTGAACTGAAGAAACCCGATCTGGTGCATACGATTCTCAACCAAAAGGAATTGGAAGAAAAGCTGTGGCCATTGGCCGTAGGGGAGCTGTTTATGGCGGGCAGGGCCTCTGTTAAGAAACTGAGCAAAATTAACATCCATACCATCGGTGATTTGGCTCGCAGTGAACCGGTGCTGCTGCGAAGCCTGCTCAAAAGCCATGGACAGTTGATATGGGAATATGCCAATGGCATTGATCAAGATCGAGTGACGCCGGGGGATCAGGTACTGCAAAAGGGACTTAGCAACAGCATGACCATCAAATACGATGTGACCGATAAACGAGAGGCAGAAAATTATCTCTTGTCACTGACGGACAGGGTCGCAGGACGGCTCAGGCGCCATCAGTGCAAAGCTTCGCTGATTGGAATTGCCGTAAAGACTAATGGATTTGTGCGATACACCCACCAGATTCAGCTGCCGTTTTTTATAGACGATACGACCAAAATCTACAGGTACGCATGTAGCTTATTTGAGGAATGCTGGAAAGGGGAACCGGTAAGACAACTGGGGATCAGATTGTCTGAATTTGCCAGAAAGGATGAATACCAGCTGTCCCTATTTGATGTACGGCAAATGGAAGAAGATGAAGCTTTGAACAAGACGGTAGACGAAATCAGAGAGCGATTTGGGCAGACTGCTATTTACAGAGGGACTTTTGCGAATACTGATATGAAACCTCTGGAAGGCGGAATCAATGATGGAAATTATCTTATGATGGGAGGATATAAGCAGTGAAGATTGTGGCAAAATCGATAGACGTTATTGCTACATTTAGCGATAATAAAAAACCGATACCATACAAATTTAAATTTTTTCAAGATTCGGGGGATAAAATAGAGGTATATGTGGACAAAATAGTAACCGTTGAAGAAAGCAAGCTTGCAGGCATTGACACATTAATTTATACTTGTGAGTCAAAAGTACTTGACGAAAGCAGGCTTTATCAGTTAAAATATGTAATCGGGCAGTACAGATGGGAATTATATAAAATCTGACATTCTGGAAAGTAGTGATTACGCTATTATGGATGACCTGAAAATATGCTCCCCAAAAAGTTCGATAAAAAAGTTGGAAAAAAGTTGTTGACAATCGCTGGATAATTTGGTAATATATTTCTTGCAGTGATTTGAAACAAATTGCGTGGCGGTGTAGCTTAGTTGGCTAGAGCGTCCGGTTCATACCCGGAAGGTCGGTGGTTCGACTCCACTCGCCGCTACCATTTTTTTTGGGCGTTTAGCTCAGCTGGGAGAGCATCTGCCTTACAAGCAGAGGGTCATAGGTTCGAGCCCTATAACGCCCACCATTGTTTCAAATCGAAGCAAAGATGCGGCCTGGTAGTTCAGTTGGTTAGAATGCCAGCCTGTCACGCTGGAGGTCGACGGTTCGAGCCCGTTCCAGGTCGCCAATTTTTAAAAAATTTGCAAGGAATGCTTTGCATTCTGCAAAGAAGTGTGCTAAAATATTTATTGCAAATGTTGAGCACGACATGTATGTGACAATGAATTGCAAAATTTTAGCAACAAAAGCGTAGATTACGCATACAATATGGTGGGTATCGTCAAGTGGTTAAGACACAGGGTTGTGGCTCCTGTATACGTGGGTTCGAATCCCACTATCCACCCCATAAACGTTGGGGTATCGCCAAGCGGTAAGGCAATGGATTCTGATTCCATCATGCGCAGGTTCGAATCCTGCTACCCTAGCCAACAAATAGGATGCTGTTTTAGTGTCCTATACATATGGCGACATAGCCAAGTGGTAAGGCAGAGGTCTGCAAAACCTTTATTCCCCAGTTCAAATCTGGGTGTCGCCTCCATAGAAAAACAGAGTGCTTTGGCACTCTGTTTTTCTATATGGATAATGCAAGAGTTTGACACAGAAGGAATAATGTGGAGTTATAAGCTGTTAGAATTAATTTGAACGGCTGATACATCCCAGAGCTAATCCCTTATCAAATGCCTGCCTGTTCAGGTGCAGCAGGGCAGGTTTCTTATGCAGTTTTTGTTCGATGGTCTTCCACATGACGTCGATGGGGAAAATCTCCGTATATCCTACGTAGGCACCCAGCATGATTACATTGAGTACCTTTGGATTGCCCAGAGCAAGAGCGATTTCCGTAGCGGGAATTTTGATGATGTTTATATCATCTCTCCTGATTTCATCGGTTACGATTGTAGCATTGATAAAAAGATTTCCGCCGGGTTTCAGTATCTTAATAAATTTGGCCAGGGAAGGGTTATTCATGATGATCAGATCGTCCATCTCATCCGCTTTCGGGGTACCGATTTTTTGATTGGAAATGACGACGAAGCAATTGGCAGTACCGCCACGCTGTTCCGCACCATAAGTGGGAAAAAAGACGGTGTTCAGTTCTGTAGAATCACACACTGCCTGGGCGAGGAACTTACCGATAGTCATCACACCCTGTCCGCCAAAACCTGCTATACAAATATTTGTTTCCATATCAGTCTCCTATCTGTCTCTGATAATTCCCAGAGGGAATTCTTTCAACATGTGATCTTCCAGATAATCCAACGCTTTCAAAGGCTCAAGACCCCAGTTGGTCGGGCAGCTGGTGACAACCTCTACCAAAGAAAATCCCTTGCCTTCGATTTGATTCTGGAAAGCTTTTTTGATAGCGTTTTTCGTTTTGACAACGTTCTGCGGCGTGTTGCAGCTGGTCCTTGCTAAAAACGCAGGGGCGGTGAGGGTATCCATCATTTCACATACGTGCATCGGATATCCGTGCTCTGAAGCTGTCCGTCCTTTTGGCGCAGTAGAAGCCTTCATGCCCAACAGCGTCGTAGGAGCCAGCTGTCCGCCAGTCATACCGTATATCCCGTTGTTGACAAAAATCACCGTAATATTTTCACCGCGATTTGCCGCCGAAATGGACTCAGCGAGGCCGATGGCAGCCAGGTCGCCGTCACCCTGATAAGTAAAGAAAATTTTGTCTGGATTGGTACGCTTCATGCCGCTGGCAACGGCGCAGGCACGGCCGTGGGCGCATTGGACATAATCGTATTCAATGTAGTCCATCATCAGGCCACAGCAACCCACTCCGGTGAGGGAGATTGCTCTATCTGCGATATCCAATTCTTCCAGCACTTCACCGATAAGCTTCACTACCGTGTCGTGCATGCATCCCGGACAAAATCCAGAAGATTTATCCTTTTGAATGGTTTTCGTCTTCGTATAAATCAATTCCATGTCTATACCTCACTGTCCTTTACAATTTTTTTTGCCGCCGCCATGATTGCCGCTTTGCTGAGCAGATTACCGCCAGAACGCAGATAGGTTGAGATTGGTGCTCTGCCTTTTACTGCAACAGAAACGTCTTCCACGAATTGGGGTGGAATTGACATTTCAATGTCGAGAATCCCTTTACACTGATCGTAGTCGATTTTGTCGTAGGCATCATAAGGGAACGGATAAAGGGTCAGAACTTTGATCATACCGGCCTTGATGCCTGCTTTGCGTAAGTCGTCAACGGCAGGTGCCGCCATGCGGGCCGAAATGCCGTAAGCGGTCAGAATTACTTCGGCATCCTCGATCTGATAGGCTTCATACTGTGCGTCTTTCCGCCAGGAAGCATATAGCGCTTCGGCCTCCTGATTGCCTTGCTCCCAAAGGTCGTTGTCCCAGCAGCCGGGATTGATCCACGAGCGGCTGCCCGACAGAGGATGGCCAGTTGCAGCCCAGCCTTTTGACGCTCTGATTTCTGCCAGTTCTTCCTCTGTGCGCATTTTTGGAAGAACCACCGGCTCTAGGATGCTTCCAACGATGCCATCGGTGAGAACTAGCACGGGATTTCTGTCTCTATCAGCATAGTCGAATGCCGCATAGGTCATATCTACGGCCTCTTGGACGGTGGAGGGGGCAAAGACCCGCATTCTGAATCCGCCGTTGCCGGAGGCTTTTGTCGCCTGGAAATAATCGTTCTGTGCAGGCTGAATGACACCGATTCCGGGACCGCCTCTGGACACATTTACATAGACCATGGGAATCCTTGCTGCCGCACAGTAAGAGATGCCCTCACTTTTTAATGAGATTCCAGGGCTGGAGGAGGATGTCATAGATCTGATACCCGAACCTGCCGCGCCGTAGACCATGTTGATTGATGCCACTTCAGATTCGCCTTGTAAAAAAGTGCCTCCCACCTCCGGCATTCTCCTGGAAAAGTATTCGGGAATTTCGTTTTGCGGCGTGATAGGGTAACCGGCAAAAAATCTGCAGCCCGCTCTGACAGCGGCTTCTGCGATGGCTTCGCAGCCTTTCATCAATACTCTCTGCATGCTTTCACTCCTTCCTATTTATAAACGTCGATTGCACCAGCCGGACAAATACGTCCGCAAGAGGCACAGCCGATGCAGTCTTCATTTACAGATATAACGTATTCGTAACCCTTGGAGTTTACCTTTTTACCATATTCCAGGACTTTCTTCGGACAAAATTTGATGCAGTAGCCGCAGCTCTTGCATAACTCTTTTTTTATTACGACCTTTGCCATAACGTCCTCCTTTTCTATCTATCAATCTCTTGTATTTATGTTAGAGCATCCATTGATTTTTGAGAAGCGAGAGAATATAATGGGGTATAAGAAAGTCTTTTATGTAGCGGAGGGTGCCTATGGATATAAAGAAATTTGCGGTCCTGCTGACCGTGGTGGATTCGGGCAGTTTTAGCAAAGCAGCGGAGAAGCTGGGGTACACACAGGCGGGAGTCTCTTATATTATGAATAGTCTGGAGGAAGAAATCGGGCTGCGGCTTCTAGAACGCAATTATAACGGAGTCAGACTCAACGACGACGGAAAGGCTTTGATCGGTGAAATCAGAATGCTGGTCGATGGGGATCAGCGGCTCTCGGGGATGATTCAAGCCAGAAAAGAGAAGCGGATGGAGAAGCTTCATATTGCGTCAGTGGATACCATTGCATCCAAGTGGCTGCCAAAGGCTACTGCAGCCTTCGAAAAAGCTTATCCTGACGTCCACATCGACATGGTGACGGGGGACCCCTTTGAGATTAATGAATGGATTGGGAAAGGAACCGTGGACATCGGTCTGACGGAGTTCCTTTGGTCATCAAAAGATTATCAGTGGATTACCCTGGCGAAAGATCCATTTTTTGCAATTCTTCCTGCAGAAAGCAGTCTGGAAGGGGAATGCGCCATCACTAGCTTTGAGGGAGAAAAAATTTTTATACCTGATTTTGGCAGAGATCGGAATGTGCCGGTTTTGCTGAAGAAAAATCGCGTTGATGTGGAGTTCCTCTACGACAAAGCCAGCGCAGCCTCCGTCATGAAGAGCATCGCCATGGGACGAGGAATGAGCATTCTGCCGGCTTTGACCATCGATCTGTGTGCCATGGACAAAAGCGACCAGGAGAGCTTTCCGAAAATTCTTCCCTTGAAGCCGTTCTCTTATCGTGAACTGGGAGCTTCACTGAAAGAGGAAAAAAGAGATGTCTGGCAGATGGGCGCATTTCTCAGGTGCTTGAAGGAAGTAGTAGGGAGCGACTGCGAAAACGGATATTATCAATTAAAAAGATGAATCAATTCTGGAATCTTATATCCCTCGCATGGGATTTGTGCTAAACTGTAAACAGCAAAAAGATTGGGGAAGTGAAGGAGGATATACCTATGAAATTAGCAACGATTCGTTATCAGGACAATGTCTATGCAGGTTTGGTCAAAGATGGGAACTTCTACAGTTTTCAGGGAATTGACGAGACTTTGCCAAATGACATGATAGAATTTATCGAGAAATATGAAACATGTAAAACCATCATTTGCGAAAAGCTGGAGCAGAGCACGCCGACCTGTGCTGCCAGCGAAGCAAAGTTCCTGTCGCCGATTCCAAGACCGAGGACGTTCAGAGATTTTATGAGCTTTGAAGAGCACGTCGTCAACAGCGGAGCAGCTGCTGGTTTTGACGATACTACCATGAAGAACATGCTCGCGGTTTGGAGACGGCTGCCTGCTTTCTACTTTTCTAACACCAACGTTTTCTTTGGTCCGGATGAGCCGATCAAAATGCATCCGCATTCGCAGCGCTTTGATATGGAGTTCGAGATTGCCGTCGTAATCGGAAAAGAGGGTATCAATGTTCCGAAGGAAGAAGCCGCGGACTATATCTTCGGTATGACGATTCTAAATGATTGGAGCGCAAGGGATATTCAGATGGAAGAGATGCAGATGCAGCTGGGGCCGGCAAAAGGCAAGGATTACGCCAATTCCATGGGACCGGTCATCGTTACCATGGACGAGCTGCAAAAGTACGCGCTGCCTGATGATCCGTCAAAATACGATATGGCAACAAAACTCTATCGTAACGGAGAATTGATTAGAGAGAACAACACCAAGTCCATTTACCACACGTACTGTGACTTGATCGCCTATTCTTCGAGAGAAACGAAGATTTACCCGGGCGACGTGCTGGGCTCTGGAACCATTGGCGGCGGCGCTATGCTGGAATATATGGGCAGGCAGCCTTTTGTCCATGCAGGTGACAAGATCGACATGGAAGTGGAAGGCATCGGCACTTTGAAGATGTCCGTGGTATAGAGGCGGTTAAATTTTTGTTCCGCTCACAGCTGATTTGTGCTAAACTAGAAACAGATTAAACAAGAGGAGAGATGCTTATGAAACAAGATATGATTGTAATATTAGATTTAGGTAGCAGTGAAAATACGGCGCTGGCAAGGGAAATCCGCGCGCTGGGCGTGTACAGTGAGATTTACCCTCACGACATCACCAAAGAGGAGCTTGTGAAGCTGCCTAATGTAAAAGGTGTGATTTTGTTCGGCGGTGAACATCGCAATGTGGACGGCAAAGACATCGACGTTCTGCCGGAAATTTATGATGCCGGATATCCTGTCATGGCTATCGACCATGAACCAGCTCTCTGTGAGACAAAGCTTGCATCGATGCCGACAGAAGAGCAGCTTCGCGGATTTGTTTTCGACACCTGCAAAGCTGACACCAACTGGAACATGAAGAATTTTGTGGCTGATCAGATTGAATTGATCAAGGAGCAGGTAGGCGACCGCAAGGTTTTACTGGCGTTGTCCGGCGGCGTAGACAGTTCTGTGGTAGCGGCGCTTTTGATCAAAGCCATCGGCAAGCAGCTTGTCTGTGTCCACGTCAACCACGGCCTCATGAGGAAGGGCGAGTCAGAGAGCGTCATCGAGGTGTTCAAAAACCAGATGGATGCCAACCTGGTCTATGTTGACGCCAGCGAAAGATTCCTCGGAAAACTGGCTGATGTTGACGATCCAGAGCAGAAGCGCAAGATCATCGGTGCAGAATTCATCCGCGTATTTGAAGAGGAAGCCCGCAAGCTTTCTGGTATTGACTTCCTGGCACAGGGAACCATCTATCCTGATATCGTAGAGAGTGGAACCAAGACGGCAAAAGTGGTAAAATCACATCACAATGTCGGTGGACTTCCAGAAGATCTGGCGTTTGAGCTTGTTGAACCGCTTCGTCAGTTGTTCAAGGATGAAGTGAGAGCCTGCGGCGTGGAACTGGGACTGCCATATGACATGGTTTACCGTCAGCCGTTCCCAGGTCCGGGTCTGGGCGTGCGCTGCCTGGGGGCGATCACCAGGGACAGGCTGGAAGCTGTTCGTGAATCCGATGCGATACTTCGTGAAGAGTTTGCAAAGGCCGGACTGGACAAGAAGGTATGGCAGTATTTCACCATCGTTCCGGACTTCAAGTCTGTAGGAGTGAAGAACAATGCCAGAAGCTTCGAATATCCAGTCATCATCCGTGCGGTTAACACTATAGATGCCATGACTGCGACCATCGAGGACATCGACTGGCCGATCTTACATAAGATTACAGACCGTATCCTGGCAGAGGTGGAAGGGGTCAATAGAGTTTGTTACGATATGACACCGAAACCGTGTGGAACCATTGAGTGGGAATAGGATAGCAGATGCCGTCAACCAGCATAAACACTGTTTTTTTCACCCCTATTGCGTGACATTTAAGAGGTGAACCCAGAGGGGTTAAGGCTTGTCCTTAACCCCTTGTTTGCCACCAAGCACAGGTGCATATCTTCGTCAATGGCGGCGCAGCCGTTCATCTCAACCATTGATGGGGATATGTGACGGTGCTGCTCCCGGGGTGGGATGGCGGGGATTTCGCCGAGTTTGAGACAGCAAGCGGTGCATTATCCTTTTGGCTGTACAGTCGAAAAGAATTTGTTAAGGCAATCGGTGAGAGCTATATCCCACCAAGGGGAATCAACCAGACATTTGAAATTGCCCTGTGGCTACCGAGTTTTGCTGATGTAGATGTGGAATATGAGCGGCTATCAAAGTTAGGACTGCGCTTTCCCACTGGAGAACCCATCACTTATCCTTTTGGAATCCGTAACTTTTATGTTGCCGACCCAGAAGGCAATCTAATCGAAATTGGAAGCACGAACGAATCGTAGCTTACAGTTTCTCCATATTAGACCAAGATGTCTTTGGGGGATAAGACATACAACATATTACTTATATCTTGCAAATGATTTTTGGGGGCGAGAAGATGATAACAGGATACTACTGCACAAATATTTTTTCTGAACAAGCGAAAGAACTGATTGCGTTTTATAGGCAGATATTAGAAATACCCTTCATTAAGACTGACGTGGACGATTCAAATGGGGTTTATCTTGGCTTTATAGAAAATGCCCCCACTCTTTGTATATGGGATTGCAAAGCATGGGGTGCACAGCCGACTGGACATCAATCCTTTGTTTTTCAAACAACAAATCTTGATGCAACGATGGAATGTTTGAAGGAAAAAGGAATTACTCTCTCTGATGCTATTCGATATGATTGGGGAACTTACGAGGTTCGTTTAAGCGATATTGATGGAAACGAGATAGTAATAGCTGAGTTTGCGTGATTGAAGGTTTTTGTTTATAGGGAAATTATGAACATCCCCCATACATAGCCACATTTGCTCTGATACTATTTTGCAACATAAGGAATATTGTTTGAAGGACGTACTATTGATACGATGAAGCTGTGAATCGTTATATTTTTAAAAGTTTTACCGAGCTTATGTGATTTAATCTAAATAGTTGAGCATATATGTTTGAACAATTTGTTCAACGCCTCAAGTTCTGAAAATAGTATTAATGACTATTTTAGAGGTATGAAGGGATATAATGGAGTAAAAGATCAAACTCGACACGGTACGTCAATAAATCAAAAAGATGCCGGAGAGGTTGACATATTTGAAGGATTAAAGTTAGATATTGCAGCTTCTGTACTTGCAAAACTAAGAAACAAAGCAAAGGCCTCTGGCATCAGCTATCAGCAATGCCTGCAGCTATTTTTTCAAGAAGAATTCCTGCGTAAACTGGCTGGTTCCAAATACGCGGAAAACTTTATCCTCAAGGGTGGACTGTTTATCTATATGCTGACTGACTTTGAGAGTCGTGCCACCGTGGATGTGGATTTCCTCATGCGGGGTTTGAACAATGATCTGATTCGATCTGATTCGAATGGATGAAATCATTGTTGACATTCTTGCGGTGGATACGGGTAATGACTTCGTGACCTTCAAGACTTCCAAGACTGAGTCCATTGCTCTGCAACGGAAATATCACGGAGTCAGCACTCAAATCATAGATTATATTAAGAATGTCCGTGCACCTTTTCATGTAGATCTCGGCGTGGCGATGTCATTGTTCCTAAAGCAGAACGGCGTAACATCCAGACGCAGCTTGATGGTTATGAGAAACCGGAGATTCTTACCTATTCTCTGGAAAGCACCATAGCAGAGAAGCTCGACGCCATTTTGCAGCGCTTTGAACTGACGGGTCGTATGAAGGATTTTTACGACATTTACTATCTGTCCAAGACCTTCGACTTTGATGGCCTGAAGCTCGAAACGGCGATTCAGGAGACCCTTCAGAACCGAGGCACTGCCTATGAGAAAGACAGCTTTGACCGTGTGCTGGCTCTGGCTGACGATGCTGATATGCAGACAAAATGGAGGTATTTCCTCAAGACTTTGGGCGATGCACCTGTGCCCTTTTCTGAAGTCATAGATGGAATAGATGTATACTTGGGACCAGTGTGGGAAGCGTTCGTTGCTGAAAACGAGTTTACAAAGAAGTGGAAGGCGCAGGAAGTGCTGTGGCAGAGCAATTTGGACAAAGTATGAGCAGAAGTGGGTAGGGACAATTTTGTCTTAGAGGAATCATAGTTTTTGAAAGGCTCTTCGCACATATAGCAAAGCTTTTCTTCTTGCGTTTACAAAAAATCCTCCTTGACTTTTCTTGAAAAATTATGTTAATATAATCGAGTTGGGCAGCCAGGTGCGTAGAATTCCGGACGAATTCTACGCACTATTTTTTTGTCCTTCGAAGTTTTTAGGTAGCTTTTCTCTGATAAAGACTCCAAAATAAATTCTTAATCAGGAGGAAAATTATGGAACAAACAAATCAAAACCACATGCTCGGGGAGGAGAAGATTTCAAAGTTGCTGATGAAGTTTTCAATTCCCTGTATTCTGTCACTGCTGATCAGCGCGCTTTACAATATTGTCGACCAGATTTTTGTCGGCAACAGTGAATTAGGATATCTCGGCAATGCTGCCACAGGCATCGTCTTTCCCATTCTCATTATCGCACAGGCCTTTGCATGGTGCGTCGGAGACGGCAGCGCAGCGTATCTGAGCATCTGCCAGGGAAAAAAGGATACGCAAAATGCACATCATTGTATTGGCAGCGGTATTACTGCTACGCTGATACTCAGTATCGTTATGCTGGTGCTCTGTGCAGCGTTCAAAGAGCCGCTGCTCCGTCTGTTCGGCGCATCTGACCAGACGATTGGAATGGCAATGGAATACTTCACCATCGTACTTTGCTTTTTCCCTGCCTTTATGCTGATGAACATGATGAATGCCGTCATCCGTGCAGATGGAAGTCCGGCGGTTTCCATGGCTTCGATGTCACTGGGCGCAATTTTGAATATCGTTCTCGACCCAATCTTTATTTTTTCTTTGAATTGGGGGATTGCCGGCGCCGCCTGGGCAACGGTTGTAGGACAGACGGTTTCTTTCCTCGTCAGTGTGCTGTATTTTTTTAGAACAAAGAGCTTCCGCCTGACGAAGAGAAGCTTTGTACCGCAGTTGAAGATTTTCAATAATGCTTTAAAACTGGGCGCGTCCTCGTTCATCACGCAGATGTCTATCGTCGTTATCTCCTTGACTTGCAACATCATGTTGGCGAAATACGGAACCTTGTCCATCTATGGACAGGACATTCCCATTTCAGTAATCAGCATCGAAACAAAAGTATTTACCATTGTCATCAATATCGTGGTCGGCATTGTCCTCGGAGGACAGCCAATCTTGGGTTATAACTTCGGTGCTAAAAAATATAATCGCGTCAGAGAAACGTACCGTACCGTTTTAATCGCCACCCTTGTGGTCGGCATCGTGTCCACTTTGATTTTTGAAATCTGTCCGCAGGTGGTCATCGGTATTTTCGGCTCAGGGAATGACGGACTCTATCTCGAATATGCAGTGCGCACATTCCGAGTTTTTCTTTCCCTCGTCATTTTCACCTGTGTGATCAAAATGTCCTCAATCTTCTTTCAGGCCGTAGGAAAACCTATAATGGCGGTTATCGCCTCCCTTACCCGCGATATCATCTGCTTTGTGCCGCTTGTGATTTTGATTCCCTCTATTTTTGAAGGAAACCAGGCAGGCACTGGAATCAATGGAATTCTGTTTGCCGCGCCTGCCGCGGACATCATCGGCATGATTGTTGCCGTGTGCCTGACGGTGCGTTATTTCAAAACAATGGAAACCGGCGCAGGTGGCGAACCTGTTTCAGAAGATGTGATCATTCGTCCGTCCCATAGAGGCATCATTGTCACAATTGCTCGTGAGCATGGTTCCTGTGGCAAGAGAATTGCCCAGCTCGTGGCAGAAAGAATGGGCGTTGCTTGTTATTATAAAGAGATGACTGCGCTGGCGGCGAAGGAGATCGGTTTAGACCAGCAATTTGTATCGGATATCAATGAGAATTCCCCTGAACTGCTCCGCTCTTTATACCTCAGCACTGATGTGGTACAGCAGGCAATTGTTGCACAGGAGCAGATTATCAGAAAGATTGCTGATAATGGTTCTTGCGTCATTGTTGGCCGCGCCGCCGATTATGTCTTGAGCGATTACAGGGACGTAGTCCGCATATTTATCCATGCTCCAAAAGAGTATCGCGTTAAAAAGGTGATGGAAATGTACGGGGATACGGAAGAAGCAGGACGGAAAAGTATCGTCCGTTCCGATGCGGCACGTTCTGCATACTATAACAGCATTTCGGGCGGGCAGTGGGGTGACCCCCATAGCTATGATCTCTGCATCGACAGTTCCTGCGGTGTGGAAGCGGCTGCTAGTATGATTTGCGATTATATCGAGCTGCGAAATAAATCACTGACAATCGCGTAATCATTATATCTTTGTAACTCTCCAACACCTTATTTCCAGGAACGTTTTTTGAGAAGCCTTTGCAGCTTACTGTCCACCCTTGACTTGGATAAGCGGAATTTCTATGAAAAGGAAGCTATGGATTCAGGCGAATCTGTCTGCGAACTGAAGCGTCATGTTAAAGCTCAGGTTTTGTTTTCATGAACAAAAAGAATTGCACAGCCTCTTCTTAATCTGTATAATAATAAGCAGCTATATATTTTATTTGATTTAAGGAGTATATCATGAGTCATTTAGAACAGAAACGTGACGGTTTTAAAAGTCAGTGGGGTTTTATTCTCGCGTGTGTCGGTTCTGCTGTGGGTATGGGAAATATTTGGAGATTTCCATATATGGTAGCGGCATGGGGTGGATTGACTTTCTTACTACCGTATTTTCTTTTTGTCATTTTGATCGGGTCTACAGGCGTCATTGAGGAAATCGCCCTCGGACGATCCACCGGCGCAGGTCCTATCGGCGCCTTTGGAAAGTGTACGGAAATCAGAACCGGCAAAACCTTCGGACAGTGGATCGGCTTTATCCCTGTAGTCGGCGCCCTTTGTCTGGCCATCGGATATACGGTGGTAGTGGGCTGGATTTTCAAATATACCTTTATGTCGCTGACGGGAAAGCTGTCAGCCATGGGGCAGGATATGGATGCCATCGGCGGGATGTTCGGATCTACTGCTTCAGCATGGGGAAATAATCTCTGGCTGATGATCGCAGTTGGCGTAACTCTGGCTATCATGGCCTTCGGCGTTGCAGGCGGCATCGAAAAGGTGAACAAAGTGATGATGCCTGCATTGTTTGGCCTGTTTATTCTGCTAGGCATCTATATCTTCACCTTGCCAGGCGCAGAAAGCGGCTATCAGTACATATTTACACTGAACCCAAAGGGCCTGCTGAATCCCGAACTTTGGATTTTTGCCTTTGGACAGGCGTTCTTCTCACTTTCTATCGCCGGAAACGGGACGGTAATTTACGGCTCCTACTTGGGCAAAAATGAAAACGTGGTGAAATCAGCGATGAATATCGCTGTATTCGACACCATCGCTTCTATGCTGGCAGCTCTGGTTATCATTCCCTCCATGGCAGTGGGCGGTGCGGCCCTTGACACAGCAGGCCCGGGATTGATGTTTATCTATCTTGTAAATGTGTTTAACGGCATGCCGGCGGGCACGATCGTAGGAATCGTCTTTTATATATGCGTCATGCTTGCTGGGATTACTTCTTTGATTAATCTGTATGAGGTTCCAGTCGCAGCCTTGCAGGAAAAACTGGGATTCAAACGGATCACAGCTGTCGGAACCATTGCTGTCATCGGATGCATTGTTGCGCTTTTAATACAGGCAATCGTTTCCGGCTGGATGGATGCCGTGTCGATTTATGTCTGTCCTCTTGGGGCAATGTTGGCGGGCATCATGTTCTTCTACGTAGCGGGGAAAGGTTATGCCGAAAAAGCGGTCAATGAGGGTGCAGTCAAACCGATTGGTCCGTGGTTTGTAACAATGGGGAAATTTGTATTTGTCCCGCTGGCTCTCATCGCGCTGATTGCAGGGGCAATTTTTGGAGGAATTGGTTGATGAATGTGAAAGGAAAAACTGATGAGCACGTGGGAAAAAATTGATATGGCCAACTGGCCTCGCAGAGAGCATTTTGAGTATTACACGAAGGTACTCAAAATCCAATATAATATGACTGCCAACATTAAGGTGGAAAAACTGCTGGATTACTGCCAGCAAAATGGAAAAAAGTTTTATGCGACACTGATTTACCTGGTGTCGAAGACAGTAAATAGTATTGATAATTTTAAAATGTTCCAGGACAAAGAAGGCAATCTGTGTGTTTGGGATCATGTGGTGCCGAACTATACCATTTTTCATAACGATGACAAAACCTTTTCCGACTGCTGGTCAGAGTACGACAGAGATTTTGAGGTTTTCTATCAAGCTATCACTTGCGACATGGAAAAGTATAAGGACGTAAAAGGCATCAAAGCGCGGCAGGATCAGCCTGCAAATTTCTATTGCGTTTCCGCTGCGCCGTGGACAGCCTTTACAAGTTTCAACAGTAGGATCGTCGGCGGAGGTCTGCAGTTTTTTCCAGTCATAACCATGGGAAAATATGAACGTGCAGGCGAACATGTCTTGATGCCCGTAAACCTCAATGTCATCCATGCTGTGTGCGACGGGTACCATGCGGGGCTATTTTTTGATACTTTGCAGCGTGAAATCGATGCGCTAACAGTTGATGAGAGGATTTAACATGAAGATAGAACAATTTGTAATGGCATACAGGGTGGATCATGGGAAAGTGAAGGCATTACTGAGTGAAGGCTATGAATCTCTCCGGCCCGTTTTGCGCATCAACATAGAAATCATCCACGATGAAAAAAATGGAACTTATGTGAGAATCGAACACAATACGCCGGTTGCATCGCAGGGCAGAAGGGTCTGGCTCAACCTGAACGTTTGGGAAAGCCCAGGCACAGAGATTGATTATGCAGACGAAGACAAGCACTTTGGTGAGCCGACACCAGGTGTTGAAGATAAGACGAAAGGGATAACGACAGTCTTTAAAACAGAGTTTCTTGACATAGAATTTACCGGCGTGGGCATCGAAGGCGGCTGTCCCGCTGAAGGCGACAACGACGGCTGCTTTTATATCGATGGAGAAGATACGACTTTTGTGCCGGCGGAAAAGATTACTTCCCGCAAAGAATACTGTGACTGTGAATTTAGGTGGACAAAGCCGGTTACAGAGGCCATGAGGATTCCGCCGCAGGAACTGCTTGGCGCCTACAAAGTGGCCTTTGAACGATAATGTGTAAAGAGAAAGGAGCCAAAACATGAGATTTCTTACATATAGATATGAGGGAAAGACGTCCCTTGGCGTATTGTCAGAAAATGGGGAGAAGGTGTTGGAACTATCAAAGCTTCTCCCGGATACAAGCAGCAAAAACATGATAGAGTTTATCGCTGGTGTTTCTGATGCGGATCTTGATGCTGTTAAGGAAGCGTTGGACGCTGATGCTGACCATAAGGGTATTCCTCTGGCAGAAGTACAACTGCTGGCTCCCATTACCAGACCGATTCATGACATTCTCTGCGTGGGCGTCAATTACAAGGAACA
>NZ_DBFWLQ010000008.1:0-431976 GCF_048465375.1 Emergencia sp.
GCCAGGGATGGAATCAGGGAATCTGCAATCTTGCCGTTTGATTCCACGACGACGACGTTGCCGCTGGCTTTTCCCGTATTCTGACTTGCCGCCGTCCCTAGTCCTGTGATCTTGGATGCAGGGATGGACGGCAGATCCGTTATCTCAATATTGGCCGCACCCGTCACACGCCCTTTGCCGTCTACGGTCAGCTTGGTATATGTTCCTGCCGTCAGGCCCGGCATCATCGCCAGAGCCAGGATCAGCGCCACGTTACCGGTGCCGTCGAAGGTGACCGGCTGTGCTGTGCCGTCTCCTGATACCGAGAACTCTCTTCTGTTTCTCAACTTAACCGCCTCATCCGCGATTCCGCCGTCCGGGTTAACCAGCATGGTGCCTGCTGTCGTGCCCACGTATACATTGCCCGTGTCAAGTGCGACGGCAAGTTCTCCTTCGGCCAGCACGAGCTTTTCTACGCCTGCCTGCAGGCCCCTCTTAATTTGTATCTTTGCCATATTATCCTCCTTAATTGTTATTTCCGTCCAATATGATGTTAGGGTGGGCGTTTGGGTCCGTTTCGTGTGCCGCCAGCTCGCCTCCAGTGCTTACAACCCCGTTGGCATTACCATCGGCATTTAAGTTAACGTGCGCCATGGCAGATGCGTTATGTAAAGTAACCGGCGTCTCCTCCCAGCTTCCGCAATCGATATCAGTTAATCCAATCGCGCGCCTGATCTCATCTATCAAGATCGCGAGATGATCCCAGTTATTATTTAATGCTTGCTTGACATTAAACGCCGTCTTGCTAAAATCATCTTTGCTCGGGTCATACTTAAAAAAGTTAAGTGGTGTCCATCCCATCTTGTCCTCCTTCCTACTCAAAAGCAAAGTCACTTAATATGCATGACTGCATCTCGTTAAGCGTCATTGCCTCCACATCTGCAATCATCAAGTATCTTACAAAATATATAATCGGCAGATGTGCCGGTTTTACTTCGTCTAGAGCCAGCTCCAGGCCCGCTCTGTCTGACGGCAAACCAAATTGATCAACAAAAGTAATCTGAATCTTGTTGTTTACAAAGTCCACATCAACTTTTCCGTGCTGCCAGCTGTCAGCGACTGCCTGCAGCATTGCGATATCAATTTTTCCAGATGATTTCCATTTTGCTTCTACGGCCGATCTCCTGCCGTCAATGTCTTGCCCCCATAGTGGCGTTATGCCCGCCTCGTGCTCGTAAAACTCCAGCATCTGCTCGGAGCAGGTGTCAAAGTACATATCAGCAATAATCTGCTGTGCATCCTGATCTGTCCGATCCATCTCTGCAGCAATTGCAGCAATCACATTGTCTACCATGGGATCCACGGCATTTAGCTTATTGATACGTTTTATCACGTCGTCTTTACGCATAACTAAACACCACCGTTCCCAAGATTCCCACGGATCTATCCGGTACTTCGACGTTAGAAATTCCGCTATTGATTTTAAGGTTTTCCACATCTAAAACACCTGCCGTCTCCAGAACGGCGTTGTTGATCTGCGCGTAGGATATGTTGTAGCCGCTGTAAGCAATACTCGCAAGGTAGGACTTAACCGACTGCTTGACCGCAGCCTCTACGTCTGCCTGCTGCGCATTGATAATCAGCTTACCTGTCAGATTTATCTCAAGACCTGTCGCACTAGATACGTAGCAGTGCGCCCCCATCATGGCGGCTCCCTCACCACGCCCGGAAGAGCCAGGATCGATATACTCCTGCACATCAGCCACAAGGTCTGGCGATGCCGGCAGCTTGTCAGTGTTAATAATCACTACGTCAACCGTATTGTCTCCGTGACCCAACGGATGAATCTGCGCATCGCCGACGCCTGGTACCTCAAGTGCCCAATTTCGGTAAGCATATTTATTTGCCCCGCTATCCGGCGTCCTAAGCTTTGCATAATACCTCTGCCTCAAGCTGTCGTCTGACTCAGCGTCATATCCGTCATGTGTCGGCTCCGGATTATTGCAGGAGACGATTCCCGCAAGGGTAACCGGCATCTGCGTGATGGTATTTGCGCCGACCACACCAACATTTCCAGGCTCTATAGCCTCAATGGCCACACTTCCGGCCTCCATAATCTCTGCTGTCTCAGTAGCCCTAAACTGTACGCCATTTTCCGTTTCAAAGAGATCTCCCTGGTTTATGTTTCCGGATCCGATTATCTCCAAAATTCCGACTGCGTAAGTGGCCGCTTTGCGCTCAAGTCCTCTGCGCTGCCTTACGGCCCTCTCCAGCATATCTCCCTCCAGATTATCTACGTCAAAAATTGACCGTATCCCCGCAAGCTCCGCATCCTGGATATCCATCACCTGTCCAACTGCCTCGGATATATCCCATAGTAGATACCCTGGCGTCTTTTCGTAATCTGCGGAGATGTTGTTCCGTATATTTTCACCCCTCGTCGACATCCGTTTCTACCTCCACTTCCATTTGATCCGTCATAACGACAGTAAGGGAGACGTGCATCGTTCCTCCCTCTTTCGTATAGTCAAAATCTTCTATTGATTCTATGGCCCGATTCAGTTCTACTTTTTCTTCAATTTCCCTCTTGATTTCGGACGCTACAAAGGCCGGATCTTTGTAACCGATATAGTTCTCAATATATGTGCCAAATTCCGTGTCATCGTAGACTGCAAATTTGTCCGCTGCGGTTTTGATCAAAAATCCTACCCATTGCCTTACAGCCTCTTCCTGGGTGCACTCTACTATTTTTCCGTCTCTTAGAACGTATCGGTTTTTTTTAAAATCAAAAAGTGGAGTGCGCCCTATCATAGTAGACTGCATCTCCACTTCCATTTCTTCCGCCTCGAAATCATAATCTATTTCAGGAAATATCATTTTAACCTCCTTCCACAACGTCCAGCACCGCTATAGTGTTAAGGTCGTCTATTGGCATTACTATTACTTTTGCGCCCTTTTTCTTTATGTCATTCGATAAACGCAAAAATGTTCTGCTCTGGACGATGTCATCATCGTCTTCTTCATACATCCCCTCTCCTCCTAGCGTTGATATCTTTAACGGATCCACCTGTTCGATGGTGCCAATAGAAACCGATGCATCCTCAATTGCTTTTTCTTTTGCATGTTCTCCTGTGGATTTGATCATCTGAGCCATTTCATGTTCCCAACCCATGTCTACACCTCCATTTCGCATGACATCCAGTGCAGGCCATTGTTAACGGTATGTGTACAGGATTTTACCGTATACCATCCCTTTATCCCAACCTCTGGGCGGTCAAAATACAGCTTTCGGCCGGCTCTGACTAGATTATTGCCCGGCATCTCGGCGGTAAAAGATACTGCAACCTTGTTCAGTTCTTTGAGCTTATTTTTGGCGATGTTGCGTGCCTTGGCCGCCGTCAGTTTGTCTTTGGTCTCTACTACGCTCAAAAGTCCATATTTTTTAATGGATGATGAGCTCTTGGCTGTGGCTTTGATCTTCGCTTTTTTATCTCCACTGCCTGCGACAATCACCTGGTTGCGTAACTCCTCTATGGATCTTGCTCCGGTGATGTTTGCGGCCTTGCTACAGGAGATTTTTTTACCAGTCCGGTCGTAGTAAATTGGTTTGACCTTGATGTAGCCTCGTTTAATAATGTGTAACTTGCCTTTGCGCATCTCTATACGATAACCTTGTCCAGTCTCCTTTTTGACTTTGGTTAGGATATCTTTTAGAATGTCGGATATGACCATATCTTTATATAACTTGCTAATCGATGTAGCCATCTTTGGCAGCTCAGCAATTGGCACGTCATACTTTTTGCAGAGCTGCCGGATGGCTTTATCTGCAGCAATCTTTTTATATTGGATAATCGTCTCAGACTTGTTTAAATACCAGGCAAAGTCGTATCCCTTGTAAGAGTCGCCGTTGATTGGCACCTCGGTAATCACGCCGCGCAAGACTTCTGTTTTATCCCTATATATTATGATGATGTCACCGTTGTATAGCCTGCTCCTAAACTGGCTATCAAAATATGACCTAGCAAAGTCAAAGCTAAATTCTGTACCCAATGAGTCCAGAGAGTCTGACCAAGACAAATTGCCCACTCTTGCGGTTATGTACTTCGCCTTCCCGTTTCGTATCCATTTTACTTTGTAAGCCATTTACTTCACCCGCCTGTATTGTTCAAAATCGAGGTTATAGTAGTAGTCGCCTGCGCGGCTTATCTCCGTTATTTCAAATGATTCCAAAGCCATCAACCGGTTAAATACGTCCTTTCCGTTTTTTCGAGTTATAACAACGCGCATGGGTTTCTTCCGATTGTCCTTAAAAAAACAGACATATGTCATAGGATTAATTTTTGCGTCCGGTTCTCCAAAACTTACTCGTCCTTTCGGAAAAAAACTTGAAATACTTACGCTTGAAAGCGGTTCTGGTCCTATGGTTTTAATCTGACCATATTTTACAGATTCTTTGTTTTCGTTCAGAGATTGCCCGTAGTTAATGTTGATCATGTCCGTGGTCACAAAGGGTAGTACAATAATTTTTTTATTATTGTTAATGCTGATTGTCACTTTCATATCTTGCCCCCTTAAATGTTTCCTTTGGCAGCTTGGACTTTTGCCACAATATATGATCCAATCATCTCCATATATTCCTGGTTTCCAATCATGTTCCCCTGGATGGTAAGGTTAACATTTATGTTGCCTCCACCTCCCAAATTTTTTCCTGCCTTATCAGCAGGTATTATTCTAGTCCCGGATGGGAATACGGCTTCTTCTGCGCGGCCACCCTCTGAGAATCCTGTGCGTCCTCCTGCAAAATATGTAGTACCGAGTGCGTGCCGTGTAGGTTTGCCATCACTTCGCCCGCCATCTTTATGTTCTTCAATAGTAGTAACTTTTACAGTCTTGTTCGTGTCTAAGCCCAGAAAATCTTTAATTTTCCCTACGGTCTTATCCAGCCAGTCAAAGAGGTCTTTAAACGCGCTGATTATTAGCAGTACCGCGTCACGAAGTGCCCCGATCGGACCTTGTACCGCCATGAATCGGTCCTTTAATCTCCCCAGCCATACAACTACCTGTTTCCAGTTTGTGATTAACAAGTAGATAATCGCAATTACAGCACCTATAATCAGCGTCCATCCAATCGTTACCGTGTTCAGCCCAGTAAAAGCGATTTTTAGGACGTTAATAATAATCGTGAATGATTGGATCAGGGTTGCAATGGCGTTTATAATATTAAATGCAGTCAGCGCTATTACTACCGCCATGATTACTGGTTTCAGCCAGGATAGATTGTCCTTTAACCATTTAAAAGCATTTGCAGCTGTACGGATAGCTCCGGATAAAATATCACCAACCTTCTGTGCTAGGGCATCCAGTGTCCCGTCATTCTGCCACTTGGCCAATGTATCTGCGACAGATTGGATCTTACCTTTCAGTATATCCATCGCACTTCCGGCTCTGATTTCTCCATCATTGGTCATTCCGACGATATTCGCCAGGGCATTCTTCGTTACGCCTGTTACTGTGGACCAAAGCCCTTTTAATGTCCGTGATTGTTTTTCCATGCCGCCGGCAAATTTGTCACTCATGAGAGACAGGAGAGCTTTATTAAATTTTTTTTGGTTTACAATTTGCCCTTGGTTATTTACGACCTGTTCATTCTTAAACAGTTTTTCCGCTTTTGCCACAATCATCCGTTTTGTAATACCAAACTCTTTCAATCGTTCTAATTCTCCGGCCTGTGCGTCAATTAGGGCCTCTACCGACTGATCAAACGATTTATTAGTTGCCCCTGCCATGTCGCCAGCATAAGTCAGCCACTTCTTTGCACTCATTCCCATAGATTCAAATTTTGCCGCGCCTTCAACGAGTTCTCCACCTTCAAAAGGTGTCTTATTCGCCAGGTCTATGGCATACCTCATAATATCAGCGGCCTTTTTCGTGTCTTTCGTTGCCGTTTCAAGTTGCGTACGATACCCTTCCAGATCTATTGCCTCTGAAAATCCAACTTTTGTAGCCGCCAATCCCAACGCTCCAAGGGCTACAGCAGAAGCTTTAACGGCTTTTTTGAACTTGTTATTCAGGGTATTGCCAAAGTATTTGATTGATTGATCCGCTAATTTTGATTGTCGCTCAAATTCTTTAGTCCCTCGCTTAGCCACCTGCAGCGGCTTGGAAAATTGATCTTTTAATTTTAATACTACATATGCCTGTTTTGCCACATCAACCACCTGCCATCTTTTCCATTTTTTCTAGTCTCTCATAGTAGATTCTCATAGCCGCCGAATAAAAAAACTTATCCGTTGTGGATAAGCCAAGTAATTCATCTAATGTGTGTCCGCGCAGGAGGTAAAAGCCAATCATGGCAGCTTCACCATCCCGCTCCATTAGTTTTTTATCTCAGTCTCCAAATCCAGTTCATCCAATCCATAAATCGATAAAATTGTCTGGCTGACGCGCTGCAACTCTCCTATGTCGTCATCCATTACGGCAAGCACTATGTCGTATGGTTCCGCGCATCCGTAAGCATCTTGAATTTCTTTATCCTGTAGCAATGGTACTGATTCATATATTAGTTGCTTGCTCAATTCTAAGTCCCCTGCTAATGTGGAATCATCTGCCATATCCATGATTTCACAGACTCTCGTTATTGACAGTTTTTTAATCAACAAGTTTGCATCAATTGCTTTGCAATAATACTCCTTATACTCTTTTTTCTTATCCCTGTTTGCTTGTGCCCTTGCAATCAAAGCCTCTTTCGTGGCTCTTTTTATCTTTTCATTTTCCATATGTTTCTCCTTATGCGATTAAATCTAGCGGTTCAAAGTCCGCAAACTTAAACGGTACTTCCTCTTCGCCTACAGTCTTTAGCTCAAATTTCAGCAACATCAGCTCATCCAGTGTAACTTCCATCAACTGGATTCGTTCTGCTCCAAGTGCCGCAGGATCTTCTACTGATCCCACAATCATTATTTCTGGCATTTTTCCGTTTTTGATATCATCCTTAACCATCCGTAGGACAGAAGAATCGACTTTGTGAAATACCATAGTTCCTTCCCCTTGATACCCCATATATTTCTGATGTTTCCCCATGTCTTCTGCTAGGTCGATTTCTTCATATTCAAAGGTCAGCTTTGCTTCAAAACTTTTTATATTCGCAAATTTATTGCCATTTATAAACACTTTTCCACTTGTTCCGCTGATCACCTGGTTTGCGTTAATTTTTTCTTTACCAAACAGTCCCATTGTTTACCTCCTTAATTCATATATACACTAAATTCCAAATCTTCGATTGCGTCAGAAAATTGGACATTTGCCCTCATGTAGACGTAGGATTTAAACGGTGTCTTTTTTACTGTCTCATCATCCCAGTCAAGCGCCTCTGTAGTCCCCGCATCTGCCCAAGCGTTCCTTTGCTTCTCTATATCAATTGCGGCCAGGTTCGCAAAGTCTGGATTAAGCACGCCACTCATGCCCAGCTGCCTGAAATATGTATTAATTGCTGCCACGAATACTGACTGGTTGTCCAGATTGTTTTTGTATTTTCCAACATACTGGTTCTTAAATGTCTCGATGATATCTTCTTTCATCAAATCCATGCCTTCAATAATCGTGATTTTTTTTAAGTCTTCTTTTTCTGTCGTTGTTGCAGAATTCACCCCTCTGGCCGCCTTTACTGTGCCGTAGTCATTAAATAAGACAAATTCTCCAGCATCAACTGCTTCGCCCGGTTTCTCCGGCTCCTGGACCGATGCAAGGTCAGGAAACGTGTAGTAAGTCGCGCTGCGGTCTAGCGGCAGCGCCGCCAGCATTCCTGTTATGCGGCCTAGATATTTATACCCGTCAACCTCAGCTCCGTCAGAGCGAGTAACTTTTACATTTGTAAAATTTACGATGTGCGTATCATTTGCAGCTTGATTAAACACGACGGCTTTTATTGCAGCTGATCCACCTTTGAGATTCCGTTTTTTTACATACTCAACAATTTCCGTCTGATCGTTATTGACATGCGTAATCCAATTAATTTTAATCAGGTCTAAGTCTTTTTCAATATTAGTCAAAGTTTCCTCTGTTTTTACTCTGGCCACATAAACCTTGCTTGGCCCGTCCAAAAATGTCTCTTTTATAATCTTCAAATTTTCTTCGCTCCAGTCCGTCTCTACGACGTCTGAAATAGACTTATACTCCGTGATTCTGCTTTCTTTTGTGGTATCACTTATTACCAAACAAACGATACCTCTTTCGCTTCGGGTGATTGCAGTATTTGCCTTGGTTAAAAACTCAACCACTATATTTGGTAGTCCCATTCTGTCCTCCTATCTGATCCATATCAGTTCCGACCTCGATATGCTCCATATCATCTCCTGTTTCTGTTACATATTGCCACGTCTCGTAATCAAAACTTATCAAAAGCACGCCGTCAGACTGCTCAAATTCCAGTTCATTTATTGGAATGGTGAAGTGTTCTGCAACTTTTAGCGATCCAAAGAACAACTCACTTAGCTTTTTCTGCATGTCTGCAAATTCGATTCGATAATTATATTCATCAGCCGGAAAATAACATATACGGATCGTCCCGGCTTCGTGTCTTAAATCCTCAGTTCCATCAAACATCGGCAGTGGGTATTCTACGTATAAGCTTCCCGGTTCCACATTTTTTCGAATATCTGTTGACTTTATTTTCAGATCCGGAAGTCCTGCTTTCAATTTCGCATTTACCGCCTTGACTATTTCTTTCGTAGTTATCACTTTTCTAACTCCTTCACGACAAAGTCTGCCAATTCATTTTCAACATGGTCAGTAAAATCAGGTTCGAAACGTCTCATGGCATCTTCCATAATATGTTTTCCCGGTACCCAGCCTCCCTTTCGTCCCCAATACATGCCTCTGTGTCCATTTTCGATAAGATGGGCATGAGGTGCGCTGTTATATACCCTGACGTTATATTCTGCATCCTGCCACTTATATACTTTTTTTCCGGCTTTAAAGCCTTTGAAGTAGTTCCCAGTGACTTTTTTTACTTTCGATTTTGCGAATGCAACCATCTTTTTTCTCAGATCTTTAGCCTCGTTTTTCATAAATTTCTCAGTTTGTTTTGGAAACGCCCGCAACAATCTGTCCATGTTAGCACTTACCTCATTTATCCCTGTATCTGCCATCAGATCACCTCCTGCACGTAAATACTTGTTGTTGGCTTCGTGCGCACCGGCGGAAGAATATAATCAATGTCAAATCGGTGTGAAATTCCCGCGGCATCTTTCCATGTGATATAGCAGTCCACCGTAATATCTTTTACAGCCTCCGCCCTTATCGTAATCACATGTGTTGTTTTAGATAACATCGTATCAGCCGGTCTCCCTGATACTAATGATCCAGTCCTCGGCTGCACGTTCGCCCAAATCCTCTTCATCATAGTCCATTCAGATCCATCCTCGTTCAATTCATTGGTTTTAACCACATTTTTATAGATACCTATTCTTTGGTCTAAAGTCCCTGGATTCATATTTCCCCCTAAACTAAATTATAAGAGTGCATCGATAGGATGCACTCTACTGTTTTGTTCTGGTATGTTTGCTTGTCCACACTGGCCGCTCTGTTCTCGTACATGTCCGCAACGATAGCAAGTATGGCTATCGCCACATCATCGTAATCATCCAGGCACCTATCTCCGCTTTCCGACGTAATTGGCAGCCCTGTATAGGATTCGGCAAATTTTATTGCCGCACTCCTCATAGATTCTAACTCTTTTCCGATAATTTCCTGTTCTGGCCCCATCTCATCGATGCGCAAAAAGTCCCTAATGCAGTCAGTCGTTATTTCGCTTGGCTTCATCCAGTGTCACCGCCTCGCTTTTTTCGTCCTTGATTCCCAGATGAGACTCGACTTGCTCCAGGACTTTCTCGTGCTTTTCTTTTTCGGCAATTGGAATCTTGTTGTCCTTGGCATACTTTATCAGCTGTCTTTTAGACATCTCTTTGATTTCCATCCCAGTGTAGTCCTCGCTAAGATCCTCAATAATCTCAACGTGCCCACATGCGACCAGTTCCTGCATATTATCAGTAAGTTCGACGGTTCTCTCCTCGCCTATTCTCATCGATATCAGCCCCGCAAAGGACTGTAGTGCTTTAAGCCTTACCATTTTAAGCACCTGCCTTCATTTTCAGTGCAGCGATTTTCTGTTCGTCTTCAATTTTTGAGTCGATTTCCAGCCATCCGACGATGCCTACAGCGTGCTGCGTCGCATATTTTTCCCTTAACACCTCAATAGACGGGTCTTCAGATATTTTAAGCGCTAGTCCGCTCATGTCCCCATAGTAGATGGTTGTTTCCCCGGATGCGATCTGTGGCATCTGGTCTGAGCAGTATATATCGCTTCCAAGGAGCGTATATCCCCATCTGGCTGTCACATCCTTGTTTAAGAGGTAGTTTCCGTCAGCGTCTTTCAGCTTCCTGATTGCTTTTCTCGTTTTTCTATTCATGATCCAGATAGATGCACCTCTGTAAAGGTCCGGGATTTCCTCCTGTGTGTCAATGAGCTCGTCTGCAGTGATGGCGGTTGTAGCTTCTGTTGTCACTACCTGCTTTACTCCGGACATCCCTTCAATTTTTCCTTCTGTTCCGATCAGCATTTCTTTCTCTATCCAGCATACAATTGCTTCTGCCATTTTATTGACGATGTAAGAGAGCACATCAAAGTGAGCGTTGTTGATTAATCTCTTTGATACCTTGGTCAGTACCCCTGCCAGAAATCCTTTCAGTTCGATGCTGCTGAATTTTCCAGATGTTGATTCGAGTTCCGTGAATTCATCTGCATACGCCATGGTGATTTTCTGCGTTTCCTCATCGTATTTTGGTATCGACAGGTTTCCTGCGACATTGTATGTATCTGCCAGCTGGAAGATCGGGCTAATGTCCTTAACCTTCTCGATGATTTTGTTGGCGATTGAGGATGGGATTACGGCACCGTTATTTGCAAACGTCAGGTTCGCATCAGCTCGCTCTTCCGAATAGGTTCCACGGATGTACTCTACAAAGGCACGTTCTTCTGCCTCTTCATTTTCCGTTCCTTCTTCTGGTTCATCCTCTTCATCAAGTTCTTCTTCGGCTCTTTTTTCATAAGCATTGATAGTTCTGTCGATTTTCTTGATTTCTTCTTCGTATCCTTCGAACTCGGTCGTTTCCTCTTCGCTTAAAGCTCGTTCTTCTGCTTCGGCGCCGCTGAGCAGCGCATCCATTTTTGACTTTAGTTCAGTTCTTTTTTCTTTTAATTTCTTAACAAACATCCTTGCCCTCCTATAATCTGTTTAACCTGTTTCTGTATTCCGACAAATCCGGCTTTTTCTCCGGTTCAGCCTTTTCATTTACGATAACCTCTTCCATTGATGCCCGGTATTCGGTCATCTCGTCCTCGTCATCTGCCCTGAGCTCGATGCTCGTTGCCTGATAGGCAGGGACTTTGTTTAAGACCAGGCTTATCTCGTCCATATTAAAGTCCTTGATTCTCCTGACAGGCAGTTCTCCATCCGCCCGCTCCTCGAATTCGTCTTTGGGATTCTTGATATTAAAACTCCATCCGCGTAGGTTCCCGGCTTTCGCCTCCTTGATGACGTGCTCGTCAGTGATAACCGTTTCTGCTCGCAGACCTACATTATCCTCTTCAGCAGACAGTGTCTTATCTGCCGTGCTTGCTAGGATCCGGTTTCTGTCATGGTCAAGCAGCAAATCTATCCTTGGTGCACGGTCAATCGCCCTCTGGAACGCTCTCTGCTCGATAACTTCGATAAATTTCCCTCTTGGGCTTCTGATTGGCCGGCTTTCCCTGCCCGGCACATTGACATACCCTGTAATGTGCAGTCCGTCAGCTCTCAATTCCGCTTTCATCTATCTGTTTTCCTCCCTTCTTCAAATCTTCTATACTCGTGCTTTTGTCTGTGTTGATCGCATATACCGTTTTGGTCGTCGGATCATACAGGACATCGGCAAGGTTTAGCTTCACAAATGGCAGACCGATTGGCTCTTCATTTTCTTTCCGCCGTACTTCGTCTACCGTGATAAACCCGGACTCTAGTCCGGTCTTGTATGCCTCATATCTGCTCTTGACATCACCTTTCATCAGTGAGCTCATGTCGTAATCAAAGTACATGTCGTCTTTTTCCGATTCTAACAATAAAAGCCGGTTGATCTGTGCCTTTATGGCATCCAGTACCGGCTTTACTGCACTTTCGTAATATAATCTATTATCGTCATCCGATGCATTGCCATCCATGACCGATGGCGGTATCTGGAAAATACGATAAATCGCTTTCGCATTGGCTTCCTTCATCTCCTTCAGCTGCATTTCAACCGCCGTATTTGATGATTCCTGGAATTTCATGCCGTTGTTCAGCACTACGACATTATCCGAATTGTTCGAGTACAGGCTTCTGAACGCTTCTTTGACTGCGTCAAGCGCATGCTTTTCCAATTTCTTTTCTGATAAAATAAATCCTTTTTTGTTTCCGCCTTTGCTGACCTGGTTGCCTTCGAGCTTCAGTTCTGCATAGCTTACCCATAAGAGTACGTTATTTTCATCAATGAGGGACGTTCCCTTCCATCCGTTTTTCGTGTGTCGGATGATCTTTAAAAACTCATGCGGCATATACCGCCTGCCGTTGCATAACAGCATGTATTTTTTAAAAATCGGATCGGCGTTATGCTGAAATGATATTTTATCCGCCTCCACATAATGGAGCGACTCAATCTCATTAAAGCGCCAATTGATATACGCATACCCGCCCTTGTCCAGAAAGTAGTCCTGTACAAGAGCCTTCCAAAACTGGATGGAGTCCAGTGTATCCCCTGTCTCCGCGTTCAAAAGCTTTGTCCTGTTGTCATTCTGCATTTTTGGTATTCCGCCTACGACTTTGTAAAGCTTAAAGTCTACCGCAGCCACCGATGCAGCGATCTTATCTATACAAGCAACCACCGCAGGTATCTCCAGTGCCTTTTGCTTTTCTATTTTCTCTCCGCTCATAATCGCCCTGATCAGCTGTGACTCATTTTCAAAGCCTTCTTCTGTCTGCGGATTCTGCGCACGTTCTTCTTTTTTCCATGGTAGCTTCATTCTTCCTCCTTTCTAAACAACCTGCACGGTAAAATCTGATCCGTAGAGCTGTTCCTGCTCCCACAGATAGGTTGCATTGATTGTTGCAACGACCATATCCACCTTTCCCGCAGATTTTTTCTTGTTGACGTATTTGTTTTTGTTTGTATCTTCTACGCATCTGGCATTCATGACGTTGTTTTCCAAGAGTTCATTTTCGTCATATACAGCCTTCTTGTTTAAAACCTTCTCTTTCAGTAGTTTCGTAGCGGAGTGGAGTACCGATGAGTGCTGCTTGATGTCAACGCACTCAATTCCAGCCTCTTCAAGTTTTTGTACAGTGCTGATTGCGTTATACCGGTCATACCCGCACTGCATGATCTGCACGCCGTAAACCTCTTCAAGGGATAAGATAAATTGTTCTACAAAGCCGTAGTCGATCGTCTCGTCTCCGCATGCAAAGCAGTACCCTTTTTTGATCATCTTCCAGTAATCAAGCTTTTCCCGGTATGTCTTTAGGTCTATATTTCCTTTTGGGATAAAACCGAAGACCTTGATATATAAAGTGTCGCCATCGCTCGTCACCATGGCAACGGCGGTGTTATCGTCTGACTGTGAGAGGTCCATCCCCAGATATACCTTCCTTCCTTTCCACCACTTTTTTTCATTTTTCCTGACGCAACGTTTGAACTTTTGTATATCGATATATCCTTCGACGCCCAGCGACCTGTATTTTATATTTAGGTGCTTGCATAAAAAGTTTTCTCTCTTGTTCTCATAAAGTATTGCTTCAGTTCGCTTATTTTTTATGCTTTCAAAGACGATCTTGTTGTCTATGGCAACCGGGTTCGCCTGGTAGATGGCATTGTCATTCTTCATCCATGTATCGTCTTTTCTCAAGGTTTCATCAGGCTCAAACAGCAAAGCAAATACTTTCGCATTCTGCAGTCCCTCCAATGTCTTCTTTGCCATGTCGATTTCGTCTTCCAGTGCATTATCATCACTCGGATATTGTGTGGAGATGATCACTCCAAGTTTATTTGCCAGCGTGATCTGTGATGAACGCATTGCCTCTATCGGATAGTTATCCATGGCTCCTGCTTCGTCGGCCAGAAACCCGTTTGCCGTCCTGGCGTCCATACGGTCTTTGCCGTATGCCAGCGGCTTGTATGTGGAATTTGTGACCTTGCACCGGATTTCCGATCGCAGGATTTCAAACGCCTGCTCATATTCGCTATATAGTTCCGGGCTCTCTTTGATAATCTTGTTTATGGCGAGCCACATCTCGCTGGCGATGTCCTTGTCTGGTGCAACGGAAAAAAATCGTCCATATTTTGATCCGGTCAGCATGAGCACGATAAAGATCACCGCCGATGTGAATGTCTTGAAGTTCTTTCTTGCAATTTCCAGCAGGCCGGTTTCGTAGTACCTTACCTCCTGCCCGTTGACATTCTTCGTTTTTGTGCAAAGCGTTGCGACAATAAAGAGATTAGCATAAGGTTCCAGCCCCTCAAGCATCGGCACCTGCAGATCCGGATGAACCATCAGGTCGAGTATCTTATAGATTCTCGTGACTTCTTTTTCGTCTATCCACACATCCTTGACTTTGCCATCGGCAATCTTTAGCCACTGCTTCTCCTGGAGTTTAACGTATTTCCCGACCTTCTTGTTTTTTTTCGGCATGCCCCATTTTGCATATTGATAGGCGACAGTTTCCTGTATTCTCATTCAAGAGCCTCTTCAAGCCTGGATTTCTTCTTTTCTGGTTTCTTCGGTATGCTCCTCATCGCCGCCGCTACGGTCATCAGGCTTTCTTTCTCGATGTCAAACATCATTTTTCGTTTGCCCTGTACCTGCTTGTCAATATCAATAAGGTGTTTTTCCATGGCTGCCAGCGTCTTAAAATATTCCACCATGGCATCTGCATTGGTAAAGTCGTCCTGGTGTTCGATCAGTTCATCTATCCTCTTTGCCGCAGCTTCCCTTTTCAGCTCAAAGTCTTTGCATTCAGCCATCAGGAGGGCGTAGCGGTTGATCGGTCCGGAAAAAATGTCATCATCTTTTCCTATAGATTTCAGCAGCTTCTTGATTCTCAAAAATTCACTGTGTGCTGCCTCGTTTTGCTTAATTTCTGTCCGTTCTTTGAGCATTTTTCCAGTATAAAGCTGCTCTTCTGCCTGCTTTCGCTGGCACAATTCTTCTTTTGTTCTATGACTTTTATTTTCATTAACTAATACTAAATAGGGCTTCGCTGTCGGCATCTTCTCCCTCCTTTCAATTTCAGTTGTGGGAATTTCATATGTGTATGTGGGGGCAATGTGGTCGTGGACGGCCGCCCCCTTTCATAAGCTTTGGGCAGGGGGGATGCTAAAATATAATAATGTCTTCCTTGTTGTTCTTTTTTGCTATGGTTTTTAGTGTTCCAGTATCAATCCGTCCTGCTTCCGCCTCTTCATGATGTATTTTGCAGAGAGTAATCAGGTTGTCCTCATCATCTTTCTTTTCGAATGCGCTTTCCATAGGATCTATATGGTGTACCTCAACAGGATCGCTCGGTCTCCATCTGATAGGACTCCCCAGTCCATGCAGGCAGGCTTGACATATATGCTTGTCTCTCTCCCTTATTCTCTCTGATAACCTGCGCCACTGCATCGTACTTCTGAACCGGTCCGCTTCTGACCTATTCTTCTTCCTGTTCTGTCCGATGTCTTTCTTTGGTTTTAGTTGGCATACATAACCTTTCGGATGTATCCGTCCACAATAACTGCAGCTCTTTTTCATATTGATTCCTTTATAGCAAAAGAGACGCCGTGAACTGACGTCTCCCTTGCTGTGGATATACTATTGTCGGAGTTTTATCTCTTAACTCCTATATACAATATAACATAATAAAAGCGGACATAAGCGGACATCTTTACAATGTCCGTAAAAATTCCCGCACCATCCTCCTTGCATAATCAGGTGCGATGAAGTTGGTTGCCCCAACCTCTTCCCATTTCATGTGATCCAAAAACCTGCAGCGCATGACTTCTCTGAGTTTCGGATCTTCTATTCCTTGCACGAATTGTTCAATCTCTACAGCTGCCGACTCCAGTTCCTGTATATTTTTTTCCACCTCGTCTCTCAATAAACCGATCATGACTGGTCTGGTAAATTCCTCTGCCGGTATTCCTTCAATCCGTACAGGTATCCCTTTGCCCGACTTATAATCTCTCACGGTATCTCCGACTGCACCCTCATAAGGTTTCTCTTCTAGATGCCGTAAACGCTTTCGCTGACTTTCAATCTCGTGTTTTAACCAGAAGTGTTTATTTAACTCTTGCCTTGTCATCCGCTTTCCTTTCCCAGCAGAAAGAAGCCTATAGGTATAGGCTCTGCTGTTCCTCTCCATAGTTCGTTTTATAATATTCTCTATCGGTTACAATCTTTTCTCCGGGCCATTTCTTAAACCTGCGCGGCTCTTCCATGGCGACCATGATGTATTCCACATGTTCAAGTTTTGTGACCGGATGTTCGTACCTGCGGCAGTAATCCTGGTCTATGTAATATCCCTTAATCGGTTGTGGGTCGTCAAAGAGTTCTGACTCATCTACGTACTTCCTGGTTACAATCGGTGTCACCAGGTTGGCACTGCATGAATATCTGCGCTTAAACGAGCTTTCGTCAGAGCGGAAACTTGCCGTTGTTTCTTTGATCAGATATTCTGCCAGTTTAGCGTAGTTTCCGCTGGCATCAAGTGCTGCGAATTTTACATACCCTTTTTTCCAAATTTTTTCTATGGCTTCGGCATTGATATTGTTAATGACTAGGTGGTGATGGATTCTCGCATGTTGGTATTCTGTCACAGCGATATATTTTAAATCGATCCCCTGTCTTTTCATTTCCCTGCGTAATGCTTTGATGAAAGCAGCACGATCTTTCTTTGCCTGCTTTTGTGTGGGTGCAATTTTGTATGTGAGGACAATATGTAAATCTCCATACCCAAAATTTGCATTGATTTTTCGCATGAGTTTTTTAGCTGCATAACGGTCATTATTTTTCTGTACCTGCTCAGATGTGATATTCATCTTAGGTGCTCTTTTTCTTTTATGATTTCCAGAGCACACTTTTACTGTCATATCGATTGTTTTCCCTGCTATGCATCTTTCTCTTACTACTTTCATTTTTGTCCCTCTTAATAATACTCTTACCAAGCATACAAGGGAGGCTCTCGCTCCCTACGCTCAGCTTTGCCGCCGATAGCTATGCCTGGGACTGCTTGTCCCAGGCTTGTTTCTTCCTATATATAATGTAGGCTAGATGATTTCTTCCAGTGCCTCATAAAGCCTTGCTGCTTCTTCACGGGTCATTGTGACTCCTTTTCCCGGTGTCGTATGGTCCTTATTCCAGGTTCTTAAATCATATTTTTCTGGATTGCCGTTCCAGGCCACTTTGTTTAATTCAAGATCCCATTTGCCTTCTTTGATTACTGCGATGTGTCTTGTGATTTCAAACTCTAATTTTTTATCTGCCATCTCTGTTATCTCCCTTCCTATTTCTGCCTCCGATGCCCTCTGCGGTGCTCTGCGCCCATGACCTTGGCAGCAGATTGCCGGTTGTAGCTTATTGCTTCACTGCTCCTCTCTGATTGGATTTGTTCGCGTTCTTGGTTATGTATTATAAGATACTCAAGGTATCGCTTGCAGCTGCTATGGCAGTGGAGCCTGCGGTCATGGCAGTCTTTACATGGTGCTGTTGTCATTTCTTTTCTCCTTCCCACGGTTCCATCTATGTTTTTTCTTCTCCCATTCCGGCGGAGTCGCCAATATGGTATGGCTCTGTTAATGGCTGCATTTTAACCAGTTTGAGAGCATATTCTAATCCTTTGATTTCAAGGTTATAAAGCATCATATTTTCTTTTTGACGAGCTATTTCTGTTTCGATAAGTTTTATCAGTTTCTTTTCATCTATCATTTAATTCCCTCCTCAAAGCTCTTTGCAGCATTGTCATAGTCTATCATTTCTATGTCTCTGCTCATTGTCTGTACTGCCATTCGGTTAATTTCTGTCATGCTCCTTCCAAGTCGAAGGCCTTGTGGCATTACCTTAGAGTTTCTGATGACCATAAATAAGGCCAGTTTATATTTTTCTTCTGACTCTTCTAGTTCCGCAAGGCGGTTTGCTATCATTTTATAGTGCCGTCTGCACTGTGGTTTCCTCTGGTCACAGCTGCCGCAGTCCGGATCCAATGGTTTTATATATGCGGTGCCGTCTTTCAGTCTTCTGGTTAATCTAATATTCATCATTTTTTACCTCCTAAATGTTAGTGGCTTATGTATAGAGGCAGATTGTTTCGTCTCTGGCTGTATCAACATCTTTCACCTCTCACATTCCGCGGTGCTTCCCTGGCTGACTGATACGGTGCATTTGTTCTCGAGTAATTCGCATATATCGCACAGCTTCATTCTTTCCGGTAATACAAGTGTGTCGTATTGGTTTAGCGTCATGATTTCAAGCTTCGCATGTTTGATATTTTCTTTTAATCCCTCAATTATCTGGTCTATGTCGTAGCTACAGTCATTACGTCTGCTTTCCCACTGGGTTATACGTTTTTCGTATTGTTCAATTTCGTTTTCGATTTTTTTAATCTCTGCATCCGCATCTATCAGTCTCATATTGCCTCCTCTTATGGCGAGCTTATTAAATCCGCGGCGACCCCACCTGGCGGCCGCGGCTTGCCTTATGGGCTAATACTTAAACAGAGTTTGCGGTCATGGCAGGGTATTGGTGGGCCTGCTGCGCGCCGTCTGTTGGTGGCTTATATATAGAGGTAGATTGTCTTGTCTCTATCCGTGTCAAGATCTTCAATCTCTGCGCTGTAGCTGTGCACGTTCTCTCCTCGATTGTTTACATCCACTTCATCGCATGCGCCTAACTCTTCAGTGGATAAAAGGACGTTTATTTTTACTTCGGCACCTGCTGGCATATCGCCTAAAAGTTTCATCAATTCATAATTTTTCATTCCTCTATCCTTTCTATCAGCTTTTCCATGACCACTCTTAGCGCATGTCGGAGTTTGGTTGCCTTCTCTTGGTCGTCTGCCTCTATATCTATAATTGAGGTAAGGCAGGCGTTAAAGTCCTGCTGGAGCTGCTCACTCTTAACCTTAAAGATTGCAAGCTCCGTGTTGCTTCCGGCCAGCTTTTGGAGACGGTCGATTTCTTTTGCTGCCTGCTGATTGCTTTCTTTTAGCTGTCTGGTTGCTTCTTCATATTTGGCTTTTGCTATATCCTCTGCTTTCTTCATGGCTTCGGCTGCAATTTCATCTTTCTCCTTATTTGTTGTTTCTTTCAGCTTATTTAACTTCTCTTTTTCTTTTTCTAATTTATCTTTCGTCGTCTGGAGCTCTTTCTCCTTTTTTTCTAACACTTCCGGGCTGATTCCCTGTCTATTTTTCAAGCTTGTTTCCAGCTCCTTGACACGTTTATGGAGAGCAATTTCTGCTGCCGTACTCTCCTCTTCGGACTTTTGAATCATGTCTTCCAGGTTGGCATTCTTCTCTTTCAGTTTTTGGATTTCTGTCTGCAGGTCCTTTACGGTCATATCTGGCAGATCGGGATTCTGTATGGCTTCTTCAGCCACTTCCTCAGGGGCGGCTAAGAGCGCCCAAACCTTTGAAATTCCAATATCCGCAAATATTTGCGGATTTGAGAAGAGGCTGTTCTCGTCTTCAACTTTTTCGGCCAGCTTCATCATGTTATTTGCTTTGCGTAGGCTAAAATTCAGATTGTCTTTTGCCCATCTCTCCCACGCACCATGATCTAATCTGTTCTTGATAACAGTCAGTCTCCTTCCGGCCTGGGCGGCCATCATCATGCCGATATTGCTTATCGATTCCATCTGACTCCATAAAATGTTGGCCTCGCCTGCCAGCTGTTCGATGGTCTTATCTTTCAGGTTCTCAATTTCCCTGTATTCTACGTCTATTATCTGTTCCATTTTTTCCTCCTTATGCTGCTTTGGCTTTCTCTGCGCCCAGATGCTGTAGGAATGCCTTTATGAATTCTTTGATTTCCTTGGTCTCCAACTTATGGTTCTTTCCGTTGCAGTCCGTTTTTTTCAGCGTCTCCATATTTACGCTAAATGTAAAGTATGGTTCATCCGGCTCGCTAACCTTGCGGATGAAGAAAGACATCTTTTCCCTTGCAATATGTTTATCAATGTATCCGTCTCCGCTGGCTATGCAGTGGTTCAGTTTCCGTCCCTCTACGATGAAGTCTTCGATACTCTTTGGCATTACTGCCATCAGCCCTTTATATTTGAATGCATATTCTTTGTGGTGCCGCATATAGATTGCTTTTATCTGCCTGTTTTTTCTCGGATTGTTGCTGCACCTCAGCTGATCCGACACCTTGTCGTGGGCATCTTTGATATCTTTTGGAAACATGTACCGCTTCTCAATTTTACAGTCGTTCCTTTTGTATGTCTTATTTAGAAGTTCTTCTGACATTCTGATGTAGTCAAGATACCACCCCATGACTTCGCCGGGCGGCTTCCGTGTTATCTTCATCTGTTTTGCTATGTATCCTATCGCTTTCTTATAAGACATCATCTGCAGCATCTCCGCAAATCTTCCATGATCAAAATACCCCGATGATGATGTTATATCCTGTATTTTTGCAAACAGGTCATCATCAACCCAACAGTCTGCCTTCCGTAAGATTCGCAGCTCTTTGTATGATATATTCCATCTTTTCACAGACTGCATGTAATTGCGGCTTATGCCTAATACTTCTTCAAAGTCCTCCGATTGCGTGAGCATGTTTGCATGTTCTGCTAAGTTAACCAATCCTTTTTGTACAAGCCTTCCAGCCATCGGACCGCAACTTGCGCTTGCAAGCAGCTGGTGAAAGTCTACTTTGACACCTTCCAGCCGCGAAAGTTCTACCCCTTTATACTTGGAGTCCCCAAAGTATTTTTCTAGGCAGGATGTGCAAATAAATGCTTTTTTGGTTAGTGGATATCTTGCGTCCGTGTATGAGTAAAGCTGCTGGTTGTATTTGTATGGGTACATGCGATTTTCCGTACGTACCTCGAAATAGTCCGTATCGTATTGATATCCGTATCTTCCCTCCGCAGTTACCGTCCTAATCACGGTTGCCGTGATCAGCAGGATTGCCGGTGTTCCCTCAGACTTAGTTTCATGCGCAAATACCAATGCTTCCTTGTCCTGCGCCGACTTCCCCTCGATGTATCTTTCTTTCGCAATTTTGATTCGTGACCCGCACTTTGGGCAGGTGATCATATCTCTGCTTTTTGGCATATCTTTGCTATGGTGCACTTTTCCACAAGCGCAGCATCTGATCCGGTAGTTCCCTGTTTTGGTTTTTTGGACATATAGGATCCCTCTATGCGGCACCGATCGTTCAAATGTTTCTATGGCGGCATCTGGAAGATTTTTCGGTAGCAGATCTAAATGTCGTCTTACTCTTTCCCACTTTCTGTCATTCGCCTTTTCCCTTTTTCTCCGGTTGATAATGCATATCTTCTGGTCCATCAGTCCATTCAAGCTGCCATAATTTTTCTTAAAGTATTCTCGCGCTATTTCATCAGTTTTAGTGCCCGCATAATGATGGTGCTCTGCAAACGGATTCCCGCTGCCCCAGTGTCCTACGTTTTCCCAGTATGTGATATAGTTTTCGCCGTTAAAAAACAACCTGCTATACAGCTTTCCATTTTTATACAAAAATGCAGCCAGAATTTTCCCACTTCTTTTTCCGTTATATATTCCGGCAGTCGCCTCGTAGCGTGTTGTTTTCAGCAACTCCAGTTTCTTCGGTTCAAACTCTAACAGTTCTTTTTTTATAAGCATGTTGCCGCCTCCTTACAAAAAATCCATGATGTCTATTACGTCGGATACATGGTCATCTTTTGAATCCCTAGACGGTTTATCTAGTCCAAAGTATTTTACAATCAGTTCTTCTGCCTCCTCGGGAGAAATGATTGCCTGTCCTCCCTGCTTATGCTTTCCTGCAAAATTGTCAAACTCTTTTTTGCATCCCGCAATCATCTTGCCCTGCTGCAATATACATTCAGCATCGGTATCAGTTTTTATCAACTCCGAAATCTGTCTTGCCATCATGGTGGTAAACCTGGTGTCTATCGTCTCTGCTTCAGACCGTAATTTGTCTATCGCATCATCTATTTTCCGGCTCATTTTTACTTCCTCCTAATTCTGTGATCAGTGCCTGGATCTGTCCGTAAGACATGCCTTTCTCCCTTGCGACCAGTTCTTTGTTCTCGGACGATAAATCAGTGAGCATTTCAGACACTGCCCGCATGACATTGGCAAACTCGTGCCAAAAGTTCATGGCCTGCTCTATCGGTATTCTGGCGGTTCCGTCAGTAGTAGCAATTACGATCTCCCTCCCGTCCGTTATGTAGCAGCGGCTCCTGGATAACGATTTGATTACCTTGGCTCCAAGTTTCTCGGCCTCCCTTTTTAACTCGTCCAGATTGGCTTTTCCTTTTTGCATTTGATTTTTGCTCCTTTTTGTGGTAAATTAGGAGTAGGCATTAGCGGTGCCTACTCTATTAGCTGGGCTTACCTTTATGGTAAGTCTGTTTTATTTTTTGTAGCATACGTGGTTACCACACGGCCAGTAGCCCTTGCCCTTAAAGCTTACGTGCATCTCACAGTGCGGGCAGACAAACAGTCTCTTGTAAAGTCTCTTAAACATATTCCCTCCTTAGTTGCATCCTGCTATGTAGAGCAGGATCCATGATAGTATTAACGGTGCTGCCACAAGCGCCATGACGCCGGCAGCGTATATGTAGGCAATCGCATTATGTCGCAGTGCCAGCTCTTTGATTCTCTTCATCCCATTTCCTTTCTAGCTCTGTCTTTTGGTGGCGCACCCACGATAGTTCCGACTCGATTTTCTCGGCAATCCACGGCTTGCTGATCCGGTAAAAATGCTCGATCTGCTTTTCTTTTGTGCCGATCTGCCGATCCAGCTTGTATAGCTCGCCTTTGTAGTCCAGCTTTGGATTGTAGATATGGTATCTGCATGCATAGATGCCGACTGGATCCGGGTCGTAATAGCAGCACTCCGTGCAGCATCTCTGGCAGACGGCTTGTCCGGCCATCTGCGGACATTGGCGAGATACCCGGTAATCCTGGTTCCCGCATTTTGGACAAGTCATAGCAATCCTCCTTATCCTACCTCTACTAAACCATCTGCGAACAGTTGCCTTATATTTTCCAAGTCCGTATGGTCTACAAAGCCCTTGTAGCCGACCAAGTAATATATAACCCCGAGATAGCTTTTCAGTTCGTTTTCTTTGACTATGGCTACCAGTTCGCCATAGTCCATTTTCTTTTGTTTCTTCATTTTGGTTGACACTCCTCTAGGTAATTTTTTCCGATTAACAGCATCCAAGCCCGCAGGGCGTTATCCTCGTCCATGCCCCAATCTGCCGTCTGCCTGTCCATATACGCCCGTTGGTAGGTCTCTCTCCACTTTTGATTTTCGTCCTGCGCCCAGGCTGTCGTATTAGAATGGAGTTCTGCATGTTTCTTCGGATGTAGATCCACCTGGAATCCGTAGTAAAAACTGATCTGCCGGTTTGCTGTGCCGCCATAGACTTCGTGGCGATCAGCACAAGGAGTGCCAGTATAAAAGCAAATGCGGTTTGGCTTGTCCTTGTATCCGTTGTATCTTTTCTTTTCCCTGGCTGCCCGATCCATCTGCTGGATGGCGTAGTTATAATATCTTTCATCAATCATTGTTTTCCTCCCTGTTCAGTCGGTCAGCTTCTTTTTGTGCATCTGCCTTCACATCGTAATAGCCCCTGCATTCCCGATTCCCACTATGATCTACTGCCTGCGTGTCTCTCAAGCAATAAACGCCATACAGTGTTTCTCCTCCAACAAAATTTGACGATACTCTCCATTCACCCTTCATATTTTCCTCCTTAATACAGATAGTCGATAATCTCCTTCAGGCTCTGCCCGTTGCTTTGTCCTGTCGCAAGGATGCGCTTACAGCTACCGTCCGTCCGTATGACATCGATGTACTCGCTCAAGCAGCCTTCCCTTTCTACCGCTTGGTAGCAGATGCAATCCAGCCAGTTTCTATCCTGGTCTAATAGCAAGGCATTTTGGATGCTTATTATAAAGCGATTCTTTTCTTCAAGTTCTGGTGCGTTTTGTGTGTCCATATTTCCTCCTTAAGTTCTCTACGATAATTTCCTGCCGGTGTCTGCAGCTTGTCCGCCATTTTTCTCCGGCGCCGGCGATGGCTTTTCCTTGGCATCTGATTACCTCTCTGCATTCTCTTTTTTCTGTTTTTCTACGTATCGTTTATTGATTTCGATTTTTTTATCGTCCGGCAGGCTGTCCCAGCACCGGCTCATTACCCTGCTCAAGCTGTCAGTCATTTTTATGTCGTTGTAGTATGTAACGCCTCCGTTATCATGGATCATTTTGTTTTTGTAGCCAGCGACGTCTGAGTCGACCCTTACCATATAGAGCACCTCTTTCTTGATATAACACAACTCTTTAACCTTTAAATTTAGAAAGCAGAAGCGTTGATATATTTTTGTTAAGCTCTTCTCGCAGCACCTGCTTTTCCTTCTCAGTTTTATCTGCATAAGCTGCATCATTAATCTTTATGGTCACGCCAGCGGCGGTCTTGTATTCCATTACGATTGCCATTTTTATGCACCTCTAATTTAATAGATACAGCTTTGCTGTTTGTCCTATTACTGTAACTTCTAAATCTTGCGCTTTTGCTCCCTCCAACTTATAATGTATGTAGCGGACTCTGATCCGGATGATTTTGTTAGAATGCTCGCAACTATAAAGCCCTCTACCCTTGAGTCTGTGCTTGACATCCTTGAGCGATATCACGATTGGTCTAACTGACGCATCGCCTGCATAATGTCTTTACATAGGTGTTCGCCTGCATTTGCATTGCTGGTGTTAATTACTTCTACTGCCACATGTATTGCTGTACATGTGACATTTATTTTTCTTTCATAATCTGGTTTCCCAATTTCTGCAGTTCCCAGTTGATCCAGCATTTTGCATATAACTGCTTCTGCTCTTTTTATAACTTCTTTATCCATTTTTGCACCTCCTCTCTCAATCATGCTGTTGCTTTCCTCCTCTTTCAGCTTTATAATTTAATTACAAATTCTAGTAATCAAGTATTATGAAAGGAGGACATGTTCAATGAATGTTGCAAGAATTTATTTTTCGGATAAAAGTTCCATCGAAGTAAAAGAAGGTGATCTGCTAATCCCTATCATTTACAAAAATGACGTTTCTGCTAATTTTGCGTCTATGGGTGAACCTTCCGAACTTTGGAACCATGCCAATAATGGTTTAGTTCCATCAATTCTCGATGTTTTTGCTCGATGCGATTTTTTCTATTTGAACGGAGACTCATCTAACGTCTACAATTCAAATTCTGTTGTCAAAATCTCTATAGAGTAGTTTTCGGCGGTTTATCTTTTAAGGTAAATCGCCTTTCTCATTGGCAATGGCCAGTAATCTCTTTCTGATATGTTCCGCAAGTTCTGGGTCCTTGAATCTTAAATGCCTATGTACGGCTTCTATCCCATCAAGGATTTTCCCTGTGTCTCTAATGGCGATATATTTTTCACAAATCGCATTTTCTATAGTGTCTAACATCTTTTCCATTCCTCTTCACCTCCCTCTTTCAAATATTAAAAATCTCATTTATGCGACAAGCAAACCAAAAAAAATTTCTTCCGCTTCATTTTTACTTAGCCCTAGAAACTGTTTTATTTTACTCGCCTCTTTCAAGGACAGCCCTTCTCCATGATTTTCAAACTTCCTATAAAGCGTGCTTAAGTGCACCCCTACAAAATCTGCCAGCTCTTGCATCGTTTTGTCTTGTATTGCAAGTTTTTCTCTTATTCTCTCTATATCTACCATTGTTTTCTCCCTTCATGTCGCACATCTGAGATTAATCTAAAAATACCACTTATTGGATGCCTTGTCAATAGATTATTCGCATTTTTGAGATTTTATTTTATTTTATCGGAAATTTTATTTGCATTTTTGCGAATCACTGATATAATATAATCATCATTACAAGGGAGACGTTTATATGACAATAGGAGAACGAATTAAGGCACGACGCAAAGAATTAAACCTTACCGTTGACGCTTTGGCCGAAAGACTACAAAAAAGCAGAGCAACAATTTACAGATACGAAAGCAACGAGATAGAAAATATGCCTGTTTCTATATTGAAGCCAATTGCGGATGCATTAAGGACTACTCCTTCATTCTTGATGGGATGGGATGAAGACGAAGCGGGCGATATAGACACAATCTCCGAACAAAATTCTGATTGTGAACTAAATATTAACAAAACTATCCTTGCAGTTGTAGAATTAATGGAGCAAGAGGACACCAGAACACAACGTTATGTCTACGAACTCGTGCGGGACTACCTGAATTGCAACGAATTTGAACGTGGACGACTCAACACATCAGCAAATCTAAAAGCAGAAAGGACGCTGGCCGATAAGGTGCAGATGATGAAGCAGCCAGAAGACATAACGGAAGTAATTACAGATATCAAAGAAGCTAAATAAGAAAGGAAAAGGTTATGGATAAGAGTATTGTAAAGAACGCTATAACAAGATTAATAGAGAATGCCGATGAGCAATCGTTGCGTCAGATATTTAATTTGATCAATGACTTTTCGCAGTGTCCAGAACACGGAAAGGGGCGAATTTGCGAGGAGGTATCTAGGATTGCTGCAGAATATACCGAGGAGGAGATTCCTGTCATATCCCCGCCAAAATATCGTGGCAAGCACGAAGAACTTGTTGAAAGAATCGCACAAGAACAAAGAGAGGATAGTTACAATGAAATGGTGCGTGCTACGCAGCTGTTAGAAAAATTAAGAGGGTGCTAGTTTAATAGCACCCGGCTGTATTACTTGATAGTATTACTTAGTCTGTTAGAATTATTGTTTGCTCGTATTTTTCCGGGTCAAAATCCAAGTTGTAGACAATACGACCGTTATAAAAAATAGCAATAGCGTAGATATCATCTACGCCCATGTGCTTGTATTTATAGTCTGTCACTTCAAACCGGTATGACAATCCGTTAAAATCTGTAAGTGTTATTACTTCCATTGCATCCGCCTTCTTTCATTACCGGGTGCCAAATACGATTTTACAATATAGGCCGAGGCAAAATATACAGGTAAGTCTTGGATGGATAATATTGTTACTCTATGCTACGAGCATTAAAATATAGTAAATTTTGAAAAAGAGGAGAATGTTATGATTAAGAAAGAAAAAATTGAAAGAGATGTTGCAGTAAACACAAATAAGCAAACAGCAAGGGTCAAAAAGTCTATCCGCCAAAGTTTAAAGTTAATCATGATTGCGTTGGTTATCATAATCGGTATTATTGGAGCTTATGGCTGTGGAGTTACTGACGACGATAATGGTGATAGCAACGACGTTCCTAAGTCAGAACAGCAGACAAATGAGGATACTTCTAAGCCTGATGTGCCCGAAGCCACGGTCGGTGAAGAGAATGCGCTTGGATCAGCTATATCATATTTAGAAATAGGAGGGTTTTCTAAAAAAAGTCTGAGGGAACAACTTGATTATGAAGGCTATTCGAGTGATGAAATTGATTACGCAATTAAGAATTGTAACGCTGATTGGATGGAACAAGCTGCTTTGAGTGCTCAAAATTACATAGACACCATGAACTTTTCCAGGAGCGGCTTGATTGAGCAACTTAAATTTGAAGGCTTTACAGACAAACAGGCAAATCATGGAGCAGATTCTGTCGGTTACTGAGAATTCATGGTACCAGTCTTATTGCTGGTACCATATTCAGTTTTAATCTAATTGGAGGTTATTATGGGTATAAGATTCCGCCGGAGCATAAAGATTGCTCCAGGACTAAAGGTTAACATCAATAAAAAAAGCATTGGCATAACTGCAGGAGTGCGAGGTGCGCATGCCTCTATCAATACCAAAGGCGATGTTACAAAGACCGTGGGGATACCTGGCAGCGGTCTATCTTACGTGGATCGGCATAGCATAAGAAAAAAAGAATATGTGAGAAGAGAGCCCTCAGTATCTGCAAAAGTCGATGTGCAGATAAAACAAAAATCGTCTAACCCTATCTGGCCTAAGATTGGCAGTATAGCATTTATAATCTTGGCAGTAATTTTACTGCTCCTCGGGTTGATATCATTTTATCCTCCAGCCGATACCGTACCCGGAATAATATGTATTATGCTGTCCGTCATATGTTTTATCGCTGCACGTCATTATAAACAAAAATCTTGAGGTCTGAAATATGTATAATAAATTAGATGATGGCTTGTATTGCATGTATTTGCGAAAAAGTCGCGAAGATGTTGAAGCTGAACTACATGGAGAGGGCGATACCCTTTTACGTCATGAACGTACGCTTATGAATCTTGCAAAGAAACTAAATATAAGCATCGGCTGCATTTATAGAGAGATCGTGTCTGGTGAAAGTATTGATGCCAGGCCAGAAGTACAAAAGCTAATTGCAGATGTAGAGCAACGCAAATGGAAAGGTGTTTTAGTCGTAGAAGTAGAGCGGCTTGCTCGTGGTGATACCTTAGACCAGGGCATCATTGCCAGAGCTTTTGCTATATCCGGTACAAAAATCATTACCCCATTAAAAATTTATGACCCAGCTAATGACTCAGATATGGAGTATTTTGAATTTGGACTCTTTATGAGCCGCAGAGAATATGCCACCATAAACCGGCGTATACAAAATGGAAGACGTGCTTCTGTGCTTGAGGGCAAATGGGTCTATGGCTGCGCGCCTTACGGATACAAGATAGTAAAATTAAACAACGACAAAGGATACACTCTTGCTTTTGAAGAATCAGAATATGACGCTGTGGCTTTAATATGGAAATCCCATATTTATGATAAGGTAGGATCGACCACGATTGCATTACGCCTTAAAGAACGTGGATTTAAAACGAGGGAAGGAAGTGATTTTTCGCCCTCTTCTATTCGCGATATTCTTAAAAACATTGCATACGCTGGTTTCGTAAAATTCGGTGAACGCAAAGAGATAAAAGAGATTGTTAATGGTAAGGTTAAAAAACGGCGTATTACCAATCCAAACCCAACTATAGCTAAAGGACTACACCCTGCCTACGTGACATTGGAAGAATTTAATATAGGCAAGCAAATAAGGTCAAGCCGTGCTATCTGTTCAGTTAATTTCAAAGCTGATGGACTGCAAAATCCACTTGCCGGTATCTGTATCTGCAGAAAATGTGGCCATGTCATGCAACGTCAAGTGGATGGTAATAGCAAGAAAAAAGAAAATATTGTTTACCGGCTTACGTGCAATACGCCTGGATGCCCCAATGTGTCCAGCGATATTTCACTCGTTGAGGATGCAATTACAAATGTCCTTGATGTTTGGACTCAAACTCACAGTTTAGAATTGAGCGTGGATACGAACGGATCTTTTGACACCTTTGATGAAGACCTTCGCAGGCTTGAAAAAGAAAAGGCATTATTGGAAAGTCAAAGAGAAAAGCTTTATGACTTACTAGAACGTTCTGTTTATAATGAAGATACCTTTATATCTCGAAACCTAAAAATTACAAATAAGATATCTGAAGTTCAACAACTTATCGACAATCTAGTTTCCAGGCATGAAGAACGTCAGAAACAAATTAATATAGAAGAATTTTTGAAAAGAGTCAAAACTGTTCGAGAAGCTTATGCACACGCAGAGTCAGCAGAGGAAAAAAATAAATTGTTAAAGTTTGTTTTTAATAAGATTGAATATGAAAAGAGTGTTGGTGGTAGAGGGCACGAAAGTGAATTCGAGCTTGAATTTCACCCGATTGTGGACTTTTTGCGCTGATTGCCTTTATCATTGATGGCGGTACGTGTAACCCCACTCATAGGTCATCAGCAGCACATAGTCAGCCACTGCACCCATGCCGGCATAATCGTGCCCCTGATACAACACGCCTGCCTGATCCGCTGAGGTCTTTGGCGCCAAAGCGACTGTCACCGTATAACCCTGCGGTCCTAAAATAGCTCTCGCTTCCCGAACCAGATCCACATACTGTCCTCTGTTTTTTTCGGGTATGTACTCAAAATCAAAATCAACTCCAGCCAGCCCTTTTCTCTGTATCGTCGACAAGATGTTGTAAATCAGCGTCGTTCTTGCTGCGGGATTTTCCAACAGTGCGGAGGCGATGACATCATTAAACATACCCATTTCGTCCATAGGTGTCAGGACCATCAAAGGCTTCACCCCTGCCCCATTGGCGGCATCTATCAGACTTTGATCGTTAAGATCGACCACGCCGCCTTCCGCCGTAATTCCATAACTGAATGTATTTAAAAAAGTCAAATCAGGCAGCCAGGCTTCTAACACTGCCGGATTAATTGACGGGTAAGCATATCCGCTTACGATGATTTCTTTCATATGTGCAATCCTCCATACCATACAATATGAAGAATCTCGCTAATTGTTCGCCTTCTTTTTCTCTTTATTTCTATACATATTGATATCTGCCGCCGTAATAAACTGATCGGGCCGCTTGATTTGTTTATCCAGCATAGCAAATCCCAGACTCATGCACATGCTATATGGTTCATTGCTTCTCTCATTGTACAGTCTGACATTATCAAGAATTTCGTCTCTCAGACAAAGTACCTCATCCCGGTTGTCCCGCTGTCCGATGATAAAAAATTCATCTCCACCCATACGGGTCACCACATCGTCAAGCCGACAGGACTGTTTGAGCAAATTAGCTGCCGCAACAAGAAGTTTATCGCCCTCCACGTGGCCAAAAGTATCGTTGACCTGCTTAAAGTCGTCCATGTCGACAATCATTGCAAAATACTTTGCTCTCACCTCCGGTCTTCCTTTTGATGTCGTCAGAATTCTGTCCAAATAGGAATCCAGATACCCCCTGTTCAAAAGTCCTGTCAGCGTATCTTTGCTGATCTGCTCACTCTGCACATTGAGAAAGATAATCAGCAGCGATACGGCCATGCAAATCCAGATCAAGGTCACCCCGTACAGTTCCACCTGTACAAAACTCAGGATAATCGTCGGGATGGGAAAGAAAATCAAGTATCTGCAGACTTTGATGCGATCCGGATTCTTTTCCCTGCATCTTTCCCTGATAGCCATGGCGAGGGCACCGCCAAGATAAACGTAAGTCAGCAGTATGATTACGACCATATAGGGACCTCTGTAATATACTCCGTCCGATCCAATGGTAAAAATCCAACCTGTCTTCAAGGTGGTCAAGACCAAAATCGTACTGATAACGCATGGAATGCTATACAAAATCAAAAGTCTTTTCAATCGCTGTTGGTCAGCATGCAGTTTTACATCCGTATAGAGCAGCCAAAATAATGACGGCAGCGGCACCAGGCAGTAATAGATCATCATGCTGACCAAAAACAGCTCTTCCGAGCATGAAAACTCCAAACCATCCATTACCCAAGTGATTGCATCAAAAATCAATATCAGAATATCTGACCAGATGAGCCACTTAAAAGTGCGTTTGTCCAGGTCTTTCGTATATTCTCTTTTACGAAGGTAAAACCTGATTGCCAAAAGAATCACGATTCCAATAATACTGATCTCTACGTATAGAATTTTCAGCACAATAAGTCCTCCCACTAATATATATCCTCCTAAAAATCCCGCAGTTCTGTGAATGCCATTCCGCTCTCTGTCGTCGTGCCACTATATAATGCATCGGTAAACCGCCCCATGTTCATATAATGCTCCAGCATAAATTTTGCTGTCAGGGGCATCTTTCTATCCAGTACCCTGTCATACGGAATCCATTCTACCCTGCCTTCATCGGATATCAAATTGACTTCTTCTTCCGGTTTCAAGTCAGCAAAATAGTAGTAGTTCTGCCGTATTTCACCATTTTTCAGTCTCAAAGTCACATAGCGCAGCTGCAAGTTCTCTAATGCCCCTTCTCTTAACCCGATTTCTTCTTCCAACTCGCGAAGCATACATGTTCGAGGGTCATTCAATTCCTCTTGTTCAAAGTGCCCGCCTATTCCGCACCACGACGGTTCTACAACCCTGGACCCGATTCGGTAGAGCATCAGCATTTCTCCAGCTCGGCTGATATAGATTGCAGTCATATTTCTCAAAATAATTTCGTTACACATATTTTTCCCTACTTCCTTTCGGCAAAGCTATCGTTTGTAAAACTATGACAGCATGACGATTCCTCTATAAATATAATCGTACGTCATGATTCAATGGGGTACTTCGCAGCAATCGCTGCAACAGATGTTGGAAATATTATAACATCAATATCTACATTTTTAACAAAAAATAATAACCATGTTTAAAATTTACTACATTTTGTATGTAAATAGCATCAATCGTACCGATTTTTTGCGTTATATGTTATGATAAATATATTATTTGCAATATTTACTGTTTTGAAAGGATTTACGTTTATGAAGAAAAAAGCTGCAAGAGTCATCAGTATCTTACTTATTTTAGTCATGTCCTGTACAGCCTTCAGTTTTGCTCACAGTGGGCGAACTGACAGCAGCGGCGGACATCGAGACAATAAGAATGTCAGCGGATTAGGCTATTATCATTACCATTGTGGCGGCCACCCCGCTCATTTACATCCTAATGGTGTCTGTCCTTATTCAGGATCATCCAGTCAGAAGAAACCTGTTAAAAAATATTCGCGCATCAGTAAGCCGACATTGTCTCTGAAGTCGGTCGGCGCCAATTACATAAAAGTTTCTTGGAGCAAGCGCAGTAAAGCGGTAAGATACAATCTTTATCGTTCTACATCCAAGTATGGCAGCTACAAGAAAATTGCCAGCACTACCAAAACCTATTATAATGATAAGACTGTTAAAAACAAAACTGGCTATTATTACAAAGTCAAGGCGATTGCCAAGGCATCAAAATACAACAGCTATTACAGCACCGTCAAATACGGCAAAATCAATTTTAATGGCAAGATCACCTTATCAAAAAACAATTTTGATCTGCGGCCTGATGAAACTGCCATCGTCTATGTAAGCACTTCAGGCACGTCTGATGATATCATTGCTTATTACAACGATGATTATATCGAAATTGAATGGGGCGATGAAGATGAAAACGGCCGTCTGCCGCTATATATCTATTCTTATGCCAGCGCAAGTGAGGCTGGCAGGAAGATTAAGATTACTCTCAAGTTTGAAAATCATCAACGCCTATACAAAAAAACGCTGACCGTTCAGTTGGCGGACTACGCTGCTGAAGATAATGCAGCGTAACACTTTTTGCTCCTTATTCTTATCATAGTAAATTTTTCTTGTTATGTCATATTTTTTGATTTAATGGGAAGAATAGGTGATACGAAGAAAGGAGAATTAAAAATGAAAAGAATAACAGTTATTTTACTTTCATTATTGCTCTGTCTCGGCCTGTTCGCCTGCGGCAATGATTCAAACGCAAACGATGGTAAGGACGACAACAACAAGGAGAATGCGGAAACTGTATCAATTGATAAAAATATCGATGCAGTCGCTAAACATCTTGATTTAAAAGATGGTGAAAAGACAATGTACAACACCATCGGTGCAAAAGACGGCAAAGAATATAATGATGGTAGCGTAGAGCTCTATGAGTTCAAAGAGGATTCTAAAGAATACAAGGATATCGTAAAAGGTGAGGGAACCATCAAGGCAGCTGCTCACAAAGACGGCATTATCCTGGTCTTCCCTAATGACTCCGATCAGAAGCTCATAGACCAGTTCAATGAAATCAACTTTAAATAGCAATAACCTTAAAGCCATCTGCACATGAAGGACTTCCTCCATTGGCAGATGGTTTTTACTGTCTTTTATTCTGCGCTTTATCCTGTCATACGATAGTTATTCCTGTATTAGTTTATTATAATGTATTGTCTGAGAAGATACAATAGGGAAAAAGGTGAATAAAGGGGAACGGAATTTATGAAAATAGACTACATGGCAGTTGGAGAAAAAATCAGAGACGCAAGATTAAACGCACGCATTACACAAGAAGTGCTAGCAGAAAAAACAGACTTATCGATTACCCATATCAGTGCAATCGAAAATGCCAGCACAGGTGTCAGTCTGCAGGCACTTACAAATATCGCCAGTGAGTTACATATCTCCATAGACTTTCTGGTCTTTGATTCCAGGCACTCCAATCTGGTTATTGAAAGCGAGATAAAGAACATCTTATCAGACTGTACGGAGCAAGAAGCGCAAGTATTGCTTGAACTGTTGAAGGCAAATAAAGACGCCGTCAGAAAACTTAAATGAACGAAAAAAGGCCTGCAATATTACAGGCCTTTTTGATGTTATCCTCGTCTATATGGTGTGAATTTTGTTGGAACGTTGCCGCCATCTCCATAGGCAGATGGATGCCTAGCGCACATTTCGACTCGGTAGTTTAAGTTGGAACCCCTCACAAGTCCAAATGTAGTTACACCGCTCGCTGTAGAAATACCACATTTACCAATGTTTGCCGTATAGGCATTGGTACATTCCATAATGGTCAAAGTACCATCGGAATTTACATTGTACACCACACCTACATGGGTGATGTTTCTAAAATTGGTCGCTTCTAGTTCGTCCGTATCTCCATCTGTAATAGAGTCTGCTCTATAGAAGACAAGATCGCCTATGTCTGCCTGTCCATATGGAATTTCATAGCCCTTTCTATGAAGTTCATCGGCCATGGCTGATGCATTATCAAAAGTAATGAAGATCGGTTTTGAACTGGAGCTGATCTTATAAGTATTTGCTCCATAGTACGTCGTAGAGTCCTTCATTACCTTGTAAGCATTCTGTGAACCTAGGAAGTCAAAATAGTATCCCCAATCAAAGGCCTTTGTGATAGATGTAACAGGTGTTGTCATGTGATTGGTAAAATCCGAAATGTTTCTGCCCATCCAAATCATCTGTGCAAATACGCCGCAGTTGAGAAGATAATCTCCTGCTGTATTCATACAACCTTCGATGGTGGAACTGCCAGTGGCAAGCTTGCTCGTATATGCGTAGCTCTCTCTTCTGATATCACCTCTGTATTCAAAGATATTCTTCTGTGCAAAATACGCATCCATTAAACTTTTCATTGCCTGCTTTTGCGTAGATGTTAATTCTGGAATTGTTAAATATGCCATTTTATTACCTCCTTTTGATTATTGAGTTTTTTTGTGTCTCTAGTTTACTATAGTAAAAATAAGAGTTAAAATTTATGAGGCTCGCGCTTTGCCTCATGATTATTTTACTATAGTAAACTCGTTTTGTCAAGCGTTAGTTTAACAAATTAAACTCGATGAAGATTCTCCTATTTCCAGTTCTCATCTATTAGTAAATTACGTCCTCATCTGTAGTACTATGGCGATATAAACTCCTACAATCAAAAAGGCCGGGGTAGAATGCCCCAGCCGTATTTAAAATCACGTTGCAAAACTTAATCAGTAAAAGCTTTCAGCTTAATTGGCACATAATAAGCTTTTATTAGGTTTCCCGCCAAATTGTAGCTGTTGCTTTCTCCACTTAGTTGTGCAAAACTATACTTCCCCGTATATTTTCCATTGTCTTCATCATTTGGCATCCATGATGTCTTCCAGTTTCCATCTCCTTGTCTAAATCCAGCCTGTTCAATACATGTAACGTAGCTTTGGTAAGGATCAATTTGTGTCTTAGCAGCATCAGTATAAACAATCTTGACTCCGGTAACAAGCCGTGCATGTCCGAATGTTGAAGTTCTTCTTAACAATGCGTCTCCAGGTTTCATATCAGCATAGACTTTGCTGTAAATATCTTCACCAGTCTCATAATTCCCCGGTGCAGAGAGTCCTTCAACGATTTCTTTGGTAGTGCTTGCCTTTAATCGATCCGTGTAATAGCCTCCATACTTTCCTACCAGCATGAGATAATCGTCTTCGCCATCCTCTTTGCTGTTAATCAGACCGTCATTAAACAGATTTCGCGTTCTATAAAGTTCATAAGAACCATCGCTTTTCTTGCGTTTAAGGAAATTACTGCTGTTTAAGTTACCGGTTCCCTTTCTCCAAGCGAAGTCAATAGAAGACGAGCAGTCAGTTCCCCATATAGAGCAAAAGAGTTTATCTCCTATTTGCAGAGTTTTAGTTCCTTTGGTCAATGTAAATCCATTTGGAAAACTATGTTCTCTGTCGACCTGTGTGTATGGTATCCCTTTACGTGGTATCACCTCATTTGCCAGCTTATTATCCCAATACTTGTAGATGGTTATTTGAGATTCCTCTGTCAGCTTGCCTCCTGATTGGGCATAGCAATAGCGTAGCGCTCCAGATAAAGTCCACTCTACTTGCGACATTTCTTTCATTCGGTCACAAGCTAAGGCACGCTCCGAAGATACCGGGAGAAGATTTCCCCCATCATCAACTGCATATGTTCCCGCTGCAAATGCAGGTTGTACAAACATCGTCATCGTCAATACGCTGAGCATTGCAAATACGCTCGCTTTTTTCATTAATGTTTTCTTTTTCATTTTGTTCTCCTCTCACAAACTACATGAGGTTACAACTTTCCCAACACCATTCGACAAAATTTCCTCCTTTCGCTTTCAGATTACACCCGAAAAATCGTTCTGTCTGTATAAAAAAAAGAACAAAATGCAGCAGATTGACAACAAGTAAATTCCTATTGAAAGGGCTGCTAAGAAAGTTCAAAATTAGATTGAAATTTACGAGAAAAAGTGTTATTATAAGCTAGTATGAACAACGTTTCCTTTGCGTTGTTATCTCGATCTTTGTCGACATATTAACAAGTAATATGTCTCCGTAGTTAAATGGATATAACAACGCTCTCCTAAGGTTGCGTTACAACGGCCACCTCAAAAAAAACTAAATAAGGGATTGCAGTTCGACTTTGATCGGGCTATAATCATATATCAGACACGTCCATATAGCTCAGCTGGATAGAGCACACGCCTCCTAAGCGTGGGGTCGGAGGTTCAAATCCTCTTATGGACGCCAGTGAACAACGCCGAAAGCCTTTGTTTTCAAGGGTTTTCGGCTTTTCTTATATAAAAAGCTACGAAAAAGCTCTTTCACTGTATAAAATGTACCCTATAGATTAGACAGTTTGAGTTTTTAAAACCCTTACCATTGGACAGTAAGTTTTAATAAAGACCCTTAAATCTAGACAATGATTTTACAGGGAACCCTTAAATTCGGACATGGTTTTGATGAACCCCTTTATTTTGGACAAAATCGCTTTTTGACTCCGATTCAGATTGATATTACAATAAAAATGAATTGGAGAAAATTATGGCAAATAGAAAGTTTACAGAACAGGAAATGCTCACACTGAGAAATAGCAAATATGTGCTGGATGTATCACCGAGCATTGTACATTTCTCGGCAGAATTTAAAAAACTATTTTGGGAGGAACTGTCAAGGGGCAGGCTTCCACGTGAGATTGTTTCGACTCTTGGAATAGATCCAAATATCCTGGGGGATTCCAGAATAAATGGTCTGAAAACCATGATTGGAAATGAAGTAAAAAAGGGAAATGGTTTTCGTGATCTTAACACCTATGCACAGGGCTGCAACGGATATCTTTCGGCTGAAAATCGGATAAAATATTTAGAAATGCAACTGGCATATAAAGATCAGGAGATTGAGTTTCTAAAAAAAATTGTATCTTTAGATCCGGAGGCTCCGGAATAATGAAAATACCAGCACACGCAAAGTATCAGATTATTTATGATACCATGCAAAAAAACGATAATCTATTGAATGTAGCTGCCATGTGCGAAATTGCAGGAGTATCTCGTTCGGGATATTACCATTATCTCTCAACAGAAGACCAGCGAATGGAAAGGGAGGAACGGGACAGACAGGATTTTCTTTTGATTCTGAAAGCATACCAGTACCGAGGATATCATAAAGGTGCCCGTAGCATATATATGAGGCTGTTACACATGGAACCGCCGATAGTGATGAATATCAAAAAAATCCGGCGGCTGATGAAGAAGTACAACTTACAGTGCCCTATCCGCAAGGCAAATCCCTATCGGAGAATGGCAAAAGCAATGGCAACTGCATATACCGCACCCAATATAGTAAACCGTGAATTCGAGGAACACGGACCAAGAAAAATTCTGTTAACGGATATCACGTATATTATAAATGGAAAAGCACCCCGGTGCTATATGTCAACAATTATAGATGCCTGTACCAAGGAACTGCTGTCATGGGTTCTCAGCGAATCACTAGAAATTGATTTTGTATTAGAAACAGTAAAGCAGTTAATAGAAAAACATGGAACTGATTTAAGCACAGAAACATTAATACATAGCGATCAGGGTTCCCACTATACCAGCATTAAATTTATCCAATTGTTAAAGGAGAACGAACTGAGACAGTCTATGTCACGTAGAGCAAACTGTTGGGACAATGCTCCTCAGGAATCATTCTTTGGTCATATGAAAGATGAATTGGATCTATCAGAGTGCTACGGCTATGAGGAGATATTAAACGCAGTTAGGGATTGGACAGAATATTATAATACAGAACGTTATCAATGGAACTTAGCAAGGTTGTCACCTGTTGAATATTATCAATATCTGACAACAGGAATTTATCCACTGATAATCCCTAAAGCAAAAGGTAAAAACCATCAATCAGAGGCATCACTTTGATGCCTCTACACAACAAACAAATATAAAATAGAAATCTGAAAAGGAAAAGTCATAGTGTCCTTGACAAAGGGTACACTTTAGTATGAGATAAAATTCTACTCCAAAATTTGATTTTTGACAACCCCTCCAGAATCGAACGGTTGTTATAAGACAAAATCGCCAGCTAATTTTTAGCAGAAAACGGGCTGTTCTTGCTAATGAAAATGCCCTTCCTGCTAATCAGCCCCAAAATCGTGCCAAAAATCCAGCTAATCAAAAAAGGCGGATGTTTTGAATACCATGCAGTTATAGCAGATAAAATTAAATATCGTTATGTACATAGAGCGTCTATTTGCCCCGCATTGGGGATGGATAGGCGCTCTTTTTTTATGCCCAAACCCATGGGCAAATACAAGAGATTGGAGGTGTTTTATTTGAGCAAGCCTGTTTATACCGCAGACAAGCCGAGCGACTGTCATTACTGCTACTTCTGGACGAATGGCAGAAAGGGCTGCCGTCTGGGTAGAAATAATTGCTACTACTTAATCTCTTTGCCGCCGAAACCCAAGTCGGAATGTGATGGCTGTCCCTATGGGCGAGATCACCCGTGCATTGGTTGGTGTACGAAGAAGGTTATGCGTGAAGTGGGGCTTCGTTGATATGGATGTGTATGAACAGGAATACCGCTTCTACTATTTTGCCCGATGTCCTTACGAAAAGACGGATACGACTTTCCGCAGCATTCCGCTGACAACAGAAAGTTTTCCGCAGAAAGAAGGTGGTGAAGCCGTGTGAGTTTTGATTATTTTTACGGTCAGCAATCCGATCTATTCACATTCTATCGAGTTCCGAAGGTGTTGTTCACGAACGAGAGGTTCTGGAATATTTCTGCCGATGCCAAGATGCTGTATGGCATTTTGCTTGACCGCATGAGCCTGTCTGCCAAGAATGGTTGGATAGATAAAAACGGTAGAGTGTATATCATTTTTACAATCGACGAAGCGAAGATGGCTCTGAACTGTGCTGAACAAAAGGCTATCAAGCTGCTCAGTGAACTTGAGAAGAAAGCAGGATTGATTGAACGTAAGCGCCAGGGTTTGGGAAAGCCCAACCTGATCTATGTGAAGAACTTTATCTCTGCTGTGGATTCACAACTCTTGAATTGTGAAAATCACAATTCTGGAACAATGGAAATCACAACTCAAGAACTTCCGAAATCACAATGTAATAATACTGATATTAAAAATACTGAATTTAGTGATACTGATTCTATCTTTCCTTCCGGAAATGGTGGAATGATGGACGAGAATGACCGGTATCAAGAATACTTTGATTATTTCTCGGATCAGCTCAGTATGGATTTGTTGAAGAAGGATTACCCTTACGATTCCGAAATGCTGGATAACATTCTGGAGTTGATCGTTGAAACAGTTTGCACGAAGCGACCGTTGATTCGCATTGGTGCAGAGGAGCGTCCGGCAGAAATTGTCCGCAGTCGGTTTATGAAACTGAATGCCGAACACATTCGATATGTTATGGACTGCTTCAAGGAGAACACCACAAAGATTAGAAATATCCGTCAGTATATGCTGACTACGATATACAATGCGCCGACGACAATAGACACCTACTACGATGCTCTTGTTCGGCACGATATGTCACACGGATATTTGGAAGGAGGATTTAAGAAATTGAAAATGAAGCGAGAGGAAGGAGAGTGACGATAAATGTCGAAAAAAGCAACCATCATTGCGGTGGTCAATCAGAAAGGAGGCACTGGAAAGACCACCACCACCGAGAATCTGGGCGTTGGCTTGGCTCTTGAAGGAAAAAAGGTGCTTCTGGTAGACACCGATCCCCAGGCTTCCCTGACGGTCAGTTTGGGCAATCCCTGCCCGGATGATCTGTCTCCGACACTTTCCGATCTGATGGGAAAGATTATGATGGAAAACCCTATTACTCCCGATGAAGGGATTCTTCATCATCCGGAGGGCGTTGATTTGGTGCCGTCCAACATCGAACTCTCAGGTATGGAGGTAGCACTGGTCAATGCCATGAGCCGGGAAACCATTCTCCGGCAATACCTGGATACAGTCAAACAGAATTATGATTACATTCTTCTTGACTGTATGCCGTCTTTGGGTATGCTGACCGTCAATGCGTTGGCAGCTGCCGACAATGTGCTGATACCGGTTCAGGCAGCATACCTTCCTGCAAAGGGTCTGGAACAGCTGCTTGGAACCATCAACAAGGTCAAGAGGCAAATCAACCCGAAACTGAGGATTGAAGGGATTCTTCTGACGATGGTGGACAGCCGCACCAACTACTCCAAAGACATCAGCAATCTGATTCGGGAGAGCTACGGCGGAAAGCTGAAGGTTTACAAGACCGACATTCCCCGCTCTGTCCGTGCAGAGGAAATCAGCGCAGAGGGAACCAGTATCTTCAAGCATGATCCCAAAGGCAAAGTTGCCGAAGCCTATAAAATTCTGACGAAGGAGGTGTTAAACAATGCAGAAAAAAGGCGCAAACATCAGCTTGAAGGGGTACGATGATATTTTCTCCACCGATCAATCCAGAGCTGAAGCCCAGCAGGAGCGTGTGCAGGAAATTCCGCTTTCTGAGCTACACCCCTTTGAGGGACACCCCTTCCGTGTGGTTGATGATGAAGAAATGATGAAAACGGCAGAGAGCGTCCGAGATTTCGGAGTTCTCACTCCTGCGATTGTCCGTCCTGACCCCGACGGTGGTTATGAAATCGTTTCTGGTCACAGGCGGCACCGGGCATCGGAGCTTGCGGGTAAGGAAACCATGCCTGCGATTGTTCGTGACCTGGACGATGATGCAGCCATTATTTTGATGGTTGATGCGAATTTGCAGAGGGAGAGTATCCTGCCGAGTGAAAGAGCATTTGCTTATAAGATGAAGCTGGATGCGATTAAACATCAAGGTCAACGCACCGATTTAACTTCATCCCAAGTTGGGATGAAGTTGCAGGCAATGGATATAGTCGGTCAGGAGGCAGGAGAAAGCAGAAATCAGGTACACCGTTATATCCGTCTGACCGAACTGATTCCGGAACTGCTGGATATGGTAGATACGGGTCAGATCAAATTCAATCCTGCGGTGGAGCTTTCCTATCTGGCAAGTGAAGAACAGAAGGATTTTCTTTCTGCAATGGATTATGCTCAAGCAGCTCCTTCCCTTTCGCAAGCACAGCGAATTAAAAAGCTCGCACAGGAGGGCGAGTGTACGCTGGATGCGATGTGCGAGATTATGAATGAAATCAAGAAGGGAGAGCTGGACAGAGTAACCTTCAAAACGGATTCGTTGCGAAAATACTTCCCGAAGTCCTATACCAACAAGCAGATGGAGGATAAAATCATTCAGCTTTTGGAGCAATGGCAGAAAAAAAGAGAAAAATCAATGGAAAGGTAAGGTAAAAAATGTTTACACCCAAAAACATTCAGGGCGCTTTGGAAGAACTCTACGACCTTTGCGATCCTGATTATATGGTAGATATGCTCGTAAACTACAGTGAGGAGTTCGATGATATTTCTCCTGCGCTTCTGGCAAAGTCGTTTCAGAAAAATGCCGAGATGATTAGCGAGTATCGAGTATTGTCCTCTGCTGGTGAGGGTATCGACTATCAGGGAAAGGTACTTCTGAACAGCAGAGCCGTGCGGCTTCTGTCCTATGTAGAAGATATGAGCGGCGATGAAAAAGTTCGCACGATTCAGAGCAAGGAGCTGTGGTTAGCAGAAGATATGACATTCTATGTGGTGTCCTGTATGTCTACGATCACGATGGACAAGGAAGAAGCCATTTGTCTTAACGAACACCGCAGCGTGGTTACTACGGTGGAATGCGAGGACGATATTTTCTTCGACATGGGTTCCCTGATTTGCGAACTGGACGATATTTGCTTGTTCGAGCTTTTAGCCGATGTGGATGCGACTATTTATGAACTGTAACAGGTTCATGGATGGTCGCTTTTCTTATTTCCAAAGAAACGGAGGTATCGAAACTTGAAAGAATACGATGTGAAGATCACCGAAACCTTGGAGAAAACGGTTACGGTGCAAGCAGAATCTCACGATGCGGCAGAGGAACAGGTTAGAGCCGCTTATTACAATTCGGAGTACATTCTGGACTCCGAAAACTTTACCGGTGTTGCGTTCGGCACGACCGAGGAACGGGAGGTTCAGAAAGAACAGGCAGATACCATGAATGTGTTGCTGGTAAAGCCGTTCATGTATCCGCAGGCTGTGCAGATCGGCTGTGAGCTGGAGGATTTGCAGAAAGCCGTAGGTGGCGATATTGAGGCAACTTATCCGTTCAATGAGCCGGTTGCACTGGTGATGCACGACGAAGGTAAACTCGTAGGCAAAGAACTGAACCGTGCGCTGCGTGATGATGACGGCGATATTTATGACATTATCGCCGGTGATTTTCTGGTTGTGGGATTGGGCGAGGATGATTTTTGTTCTCTGTCCCCGGAACTGATGAAGCAGTTTGAGGAACACTTTCATCAGCCTGAGACTTTTGTACGCATGGGGCGCAGCATTATGGCGCTTCCCCTGCCGGATGACATGGTGAAGAAAGAAGATGCACCTGTCAAAGCTGATTCGGTTCCCCACAAAAGTAACCCTGACCGAGATGTTCTGTAAGGAGGTTCTTATGCAAAGAAATTCGACGATTGGAGAGCTGATGGAGCGAAAGCGGATTCAGGATGGTGCCAAGGAGTACCAGGGACATACCTATATGGACTTGGCACGATTTGATGACGCCACCAAGCACATGATTATTTTCGATGTGCTGACCGATGAATCGCCTGTCGGTTGGAAAGGCGAAAGAAATCGCCTGTATTTGAGCGATGTGGGTTATCAGAAGGCTCTGGATAACCAGAAAGCTGGCAATATCAAGATTATCAGCCATGCCGCAGTTGCCAAGGGCAATCTGTATTACGACCACAGAGATATGGCACGATAATCTGTTCACTCTACTGCTTGCAGGAGGTGATGAATCATGCAGGAAGAAGTTGAAAACAGAACAGTAAACCTGGCGATCAGCACAACCAAGCTGACGGGGCGCACTATCATTGCCGGTATCCGCAAGTATTTGCAGCACCGGGAAAAAGTGAAGATGAAAAAGGCACGAGACCCTGCCGTTCATGGAAAGCAATCCGTGAAACAGCTTTTGGGACAGAATCAGGGTGCTACGAATGTTGAGATCGACAAAGAGAGTATCCGTGATTTTGAAAAGCTCGCCAAGAAGTATGGCGTGGACTTTGCCGTAAGAAAAGATAAGTCCGTTGATCCTCCCCGGTTTCTTGTTTTTGTCCGTTCTAAAGATGCAGATGCTTTGGATGCAATCTGCAAGGAACATCAGGCAAGGGCATTAACCAAGAATGAAAAGCCGAGCGTTCTGGCGCAGCTGAAGAAGTTCAAGGAAATTGTCGCAGCGATTCCGAAGAAGGTTCGAGAGAAGAAACAGGAGCGTGATCTGTGATGGATAAGAGAAAAATGAAAAAGCTCCTGATTCTGAATTTACCGTATTTTCTGGTAGGGTTGTTCGCTACGAATTTAGGAGAAGCATGGAGATTGGCTGAGGGGGCAGATTCATCTGCGAAAATCCTCAGCTTTTTTCATGCCCTTCCGATAGCCCTGAACAATCCGTTTCCCAGCTTTCACCCGTTGGATTTGCTGATTGGTATTCTCTGCGGCGCAGGACTTCGGCTGGCTGTCTATCTAAAAGGCAAAAACGCAAAGAAGTACCGACACAATGTTGAGTACGGTTCTGCTCGTTGGGGAACGGCAAAAGATATTGAGCCGTTTATTGCACCAAAGTTCGAGGACAATGTGATCCTGACGAAAACGGAGCGGCTGATGATGAGCAATCGCCCGAAGAATCCTGCCAATGCCCGAAATAAGAATGTTCTGATTATCGGCGGTTCGGGTTCCGGTAAAACTCGCTTTTGGTTGAAGCCAAACCTTCTCCAGATGCACAGTTCCTATGTGGTCACTGACCCGAAAGGCAGCATCGTGATTGAGTGCGGCAACGCCCTTTTGAAGCATGGCTACACCATCAAGATTTTCAACACCATCAACTTTCAGAAGTCGATGCACTATAACCCATTTGCCTATATCCATTCAGAAAAAGACATTCTGAAACTGGTGACAACGCTGATTGCCAACACAAAGGGTGATGGAAAAGCCGGTGATGAGTTCTGGACGAAGGCGGAAACGCTGCTCTACTGTGCCTTGATCGGATATATCCACTATGAAGCTCCGGTTGAGGAACAGAATTTCTCCACCCTGATTGAGTTCCTGAACGCAATGGAGGTGCGGGAAGATGATGAGGAGTTCCAGAACCCGGTGGATCTGATGTTTGAAGCCCTGGAAAAGAAAAAGCCGAATCACTTTGCAGTCCGTCAGTATAAAAAATACAAGCTGGCTGCCGGCAAGACCGCTAAGTCGATTTTGATTTCCTGCGGCGCTCGTCTGGCTCCTTTTGATATTCAGGAGGTCAGAGATGTGACTGCCTATGACGAGTTGCAGTTGGATACTCTCGGAGATAAGAAAACGGCGCTCTTTCTGATTATGTCAGATACGGATGCGACGTTTAATTTTTTGATCTCCATGATTTACACACAGCTGTTCAACTTGTTGTGCGAGAAAGCAGATGATGTGTACGGCGGCAGACTGCCGGTTCATGTGCGCTGCTTGATTGATGAGATGGCAAACATCGGTCAGATTCCCAATCTGGAAAAACTGGTAGCGACAATCCGAAGCCGTGAAATATCGGCTTGCCTTGTTCTCCAGGCACAATCACAGCTGAAAGCCATTTATAAAGACAATGCCGATACCATCATCGGCAACATGGATTCCCGAATTTTCCTGGGTGGTTCTGAGCCAACCACGCTCAAAGAACTGAATCAGGCATTGGGAAAAGAAACTATCGACACCTACAACACCTCCAACACCAGAGGTAACAGCCCGTCTTACGGCTTGAATTATCAGAAGTTAGGCAAAGACCTTGCGAGCGTAGATGAGCTTGCGGTTCTGGATGGCAGCAAGTGTATTTTGCAGTTGCGTGGTGTCAGACCGTTTCTTTCTGACAAGTACGATCTGACGCAGCACCCCAATTATAAGTACACATCAGACTTTGATAAGAGAAATGAGTTCAACATTGAGCAGTTTCTGAGTCGAAGGTTGAAGCTCAAGGCAGGTGATGAGTTTGTGGTAGTCGATGCGGATTAAGGAGGTTTCTGTTTGGAAAATCTGAAAACGGTATCTGCCCTGGTTAAGAACATCTTGGAACACGACCACAAGGCAAGAAATACCGACAATCATTTGTACCTGATGGTACTGGAACACTATTCCGGTCTGCGTGGCATCGACATTCATGCCATGACGGTTCCTGTGTTTTTGAAGGAACTGGATAGACGCAGCTTTCCGGGGTTTGAAACTGTCCGCAGAAGCAGACAGAAAGTGCAGGCAACCTACCCTGACCTTGCTCCCAGTGAAGCCGTAGGCAAGCGCAGAGCAAAAAATGAGGTTGTATATCGAGAATTTGCAGAAAGCGAGGTGTAAAAAAAATGACTTGGTGGATCACGGATACCTCTATTGGGCAGCGATTGAAGTTCGTTAGACGATTTCGCCGCCTTACCCAGAAAGAGCTTGGACTCCTGATGGGGTATTCCGAGAAAACAGCGGATGTCCGTATTGCTCAGTATGAGAAAAACGCTCGAACCCCTAATGCAGAAACCACAGCGAAACTCGCAGAGGTTCTGAAGGTTTCACCTGTCGTTTTTTCACCGACAATCTGTGCTTCTCGTGAAGATTTGTTGCAGTCAATGTATTGGCTGTTTCTTATGAAAGGTGGTGGTGATATATATGATTGTGAAACTGAATATGCAAGAAGCAGAATGGAACAGAAACTTGGCGTGATAACCGTCGAGGAGTTCCTTGAAAAGATTCTCGTAAACTAAGCCTTCCGTCCGGTTTTGATGCCGGTAGTACGGAGGGCTTTTTCTATTCTCAAAACAATTTCAAATTTTAGGAGGAAAATATTATGGCATTTTTCAATAGCGCAGTAACCGTTCTTCAGACTCTCGTTATCGCTCTGGGCGCAGGTCTTGGCATCTGGGGTGCAATCAATCTGCTTGAGGGCTACGGCAACGATAACCCCGGCGCAAAGTCCCAGGGCATGAAGCAGCTCATGGCTGGCGGCGGTGTTGCCCTCATCGGCACCACCCTTGTACCTCTGCTCTCCGGACTGTTCGGTTAATCACAAAACAAGGAGGTAATCGCCTTTGGACAGCATACTCCAACAGATCACAGACTGGCTGAAAGAAATGCTCGTTTCAGCTATTATGGGAAATCTGTCGGGGATGTTTGAGTCCGTCAACAACCAGGTTGGCGAGATAGCAACCTCCGTTGGCATGACCCCGGCGAATTTTTCGCCGGGTGTCTTTGCCATGGTACGAAACATCTCCGAGTCAGTGATTATCCCAATCGCAGGCTTGATTCTGACCTTCATTGCCTGTTATGAGCTAATTCAGATGATTATTGACCACAACAATCTGGCAAATTTTGAAACCTGGATCTTCTTCAAATGGGTGTTCAAGACTTTTGTTGCGGTCATGTTAATCACAAACACATTCAATATCACGATGGCTGTGTTTGATGTGACACAGCACGTTATAAACGCAAGCGCCGGTATCATATCCGGAAATACTGCCATAGATGCTTCGGCATTGGAAACAATGGAAGAAACGCTGATGGCAATGGATTTGGGTCCTTTGCTCGGCTTGTTCCTGCAATCCTTTATCGTGCAGGTCACGATGTCCGCTTTGGCAATCATCATCTTTGTGATCGTCTACGGTCGAATGATTGAAATTTATCTGATGGTCAGCCTTGCCCCGATTCCGCTTTCCACTTTTGGAAACAGAGAACAGAGCAATATCGGACAGAATTATCTGCGTTCGCTGTTTGCAATCGGATTCCAGGGATTCCTGATTATGATCTGCGTGGGCATTTATGCGGTGCTGATTCAGTCTATCGCATTCAGTGATGACATCATCGGTTCTATCTGGGGTGTTATGGGCTACACCGTCCTTTTGTGCTTCACCCTGTTTAAGACTGGTTCGCTTGCGAAGGGTGTATTCAGCGCTCACTAAGGGAAGGAGGAAATTGTTTGGCAGCGTATATTCCCGTACCTCGTGACCTGACGAGGGTAAAAACAAAAGTGTTCTTCAATCTGACGAAACGGCAGTTACTTTGCTTTGGTGCGGCGGCGCTCATCGGAGTGCCGATTTTCTTTCTGGTCAAAGCAACCGGAAATGTGAGCCTTGCAGCACTGTCCATGATGATCGTCATGTTACCGTTGTTCTTTCTGGCAATGTATGAAAAGGATAGTCAGCCGTTGGAAGTGGTTGTAGAACACTTCATTCAGACCAAATTCGTTCGTCCCAAGGTTCGCCCTTATCAGACGGACAACTATTATGACGCTTTGATGCGTCAGTACAAACTGGAAAAGGAGGTTGAACGAATTGTTTTTCAAAAAGAAGCCACAGGCAAGAAACATCAAAATGCCTGCAAATCTGAATCGGAAGCAGCAGCGAGAAATTAAAGCTGTTGTGGAACGGGCAAAGAAGGACAACGGTATTCCGCAGACTGCACAGCAGTCCATTCCCTTTCAGAGAATGTTCCCGGATGGCATCTGCCGTGTCACTGACAGTTATTACACCAAGACCATTCAGTTTCAGGACATCAACTATCAGCTGGCACAGCAGGAAGATAAGACTGCCATCTTCGATGAGTGGTGCAGTTTCCTGAATTTCTTTGACAGCTCCATTCACTTTGAGCTTTCCTTTATGAACCTGAGTACCGATGCTGAAAGCTTTGAAAAGAGTATCCGTATCCCGTTCAAGAAGGACAGCTTCAATCCCGTCCGTGCCGAGTATAGCCAGATGCTGAAAAAGCAGTTGGCGCAGGGCAACAACGGCTTGACCAAAACCAAGTACCTGACATTCGGCATTGAAGCCGAATCCATGCGGCAGGCAAAGCCGAGACTCAACCATATCGAAAACGATCTGCTCAATAACTTTCGGCGTTTGGGTGTCATTGCCACTACCATGAACGGCAAAGAGCGGCTGCATCTGATGCACTCTATGTTCCACATGGGTGATAATGATAAGTTCTTCTTCGATTGGAAGTATCTTGTGGAATCCGGGCTGTCCGTAAAGGACTTCATTGCTCCGACGGCGTTTGCCTTTAAGACCAACCGCACCTTCCAGATGGGCAGTATCTTCGGTTCGATGTCTTATCTGGCAATTACGGCATCAGACCTGTCTGATCGTATGCTGGCGGATTTTCTGGATATGGAATCCACGCAGATCGTGACCATGCACATCCAGTCGGTTGACCAGACTGCGGCGATTAAGACCATCAAGAGAATCATCACCGAGCTTGACCGTTCCAAAATCGAGGAACAGAAAAAGGCTGTGCGTTCTGGCTATGACATGGACATTATCCCATCTGACCTTGCTACCTATGGTAAAGATGCGAAGTCACTTCTGAAAGAATTGCAGAGCCAGAATGAGCGAATGTTCATGGTGACATTTCTGGTGCTGAACACCGGGCGCACCGAGCAGGAACTGGAGAACAATGTGTTCCAGGCACAGAGCATCGCCCAGAAGCATAACTGCAATCTGCGTCGTTTGGATTTTCAGCAGGAATCCGGACTGATGAGCAGCCTGCCTTTGGCACAAAACCTGATTGAGATTCGTCGTGGCCTGACTACCAGTTCCACGGCTATTTTTGTGCCTTTCACCACGCAGGAGCTGTTCCAGAATGGTGGAGAAACGCTCTATTACGGGCTGAATGCTCTGTCGAACAACCTTATCATGGTGGACAGAAAGAAGCTCAAGAACCCCAACGGACTGATTCTGGGTACTCCCGGTTCCGGTAAATCCTTTTCCGCAAAGCGTGAAATCACCAATGCGTTCCTGGTTACGGATGACGATATTATCATCTGCGACCCCGAAGCGGAATATGCGGCTCTGGTTCACAAGTTCAATGGTCAGGTGGTAAAAATCAGCTCCTCCAGTACCAACTATATCAACCCTATGGACATCAACCTGAACTACTCTGAGGATGACAACCCGGTAGCACTGAAAGCTGATTTTATCCTGTCCCTCTGTGAGTTGATTATGGGCAGTAAGGATGGCTTGCAGCCTATCGAAAAGACGGTTATCGACCGTTGTGTGCATCAGATTTACCAGAGATATTTCGACAATCCTGCCCCTGAGAATATGCCGATCCTTGAGGATTTGTATGATGCCCTTCTGAAACAGGACGAAAAGGAAGCCCACCATGTAGCGACCGCCTTGGAAATCTATGTTAAGGGTTCTCTGAAACTGTTTAACAACAGAACCAATGTGGATATTCAGAATCGTCTGGTGTGCTTCGACATTAAGGAGCTGGGCAATCAGCTGAAAAAAATCGGTATGCTGATCGTTCAGGATCAGGTCTGGGGGCGTGTAACTGCCAACCGTTCTGCCGGTAAATCGACCAGATATTATATTGACGAGTTCCATCTGCTTCTGAAGGAAGAACAGACGGCAACCTATTCCGTAGAAATCTGGAAGCGATTCCGTAAATGGGGCGGCTTGCCGACCGGTATTACTCAGAATGTCAAAGACCTGCTTCGTTCCCCGGAGATTGCCAACATCCTCGAAAACTCTGATTTCATCTATATGCTGAATCAGGCAAGCGATGACCGAAGTATTCTGGCACAGCGGTTGAACATTTCGCCGCATCAGCTGTCCTATGTAACCAACTCCGGTGAGGGCGAAGGACTTCTGTTCTATGGCAATGTGATTCTGCCGTTCATTGACCGATTCCCGACAGATCTGGAACTGTATCGCATTATGACCACGAAGTTAAACGAGGTGGCACAGGAAAAGGAGGCGTAATGTATGGCGAAAAGACCTACACGACTCCGTTTTACCGAAGATGACCTTGCAGATTCTCATGTGAAGAAAGCTGCCGACCGTGCAGATAAGGCGGTTGATAGGGCTGAAAAAGCGGCAGACAAATTGGCTTCTAAAAAGGCAAAGCCGAAGCTAAAGCTGGAAACAGATGCAGCCGGTTCCCGTAAAGCAAAGCTCCGTTTTGAAAAAGCGGAGTTTACGGAAATCGAGCGCCCATCTGTGGCAAAGCACATGGCAAGCCGTGGTGCCGCAGTCACGCTCACATCCAAAGCACATCGGGCGGTGTCAGAATATGAGGATGATAATATCGGCGTTCAGGCTGTGCAGGAAACGACCAAGGCTGTTGAATCCACTGTCTATACCGTCGATCATGCCGTTTACAGTCACAAGCTGAAAGCCTACGACAAGGCGGAAAAGCTGGTTGAGAAGTCAGATAAAGCAAATGTAAATGCCCTGTATGAGAAGTTCAAAAAGGACAACCCCGATGCCGGTTCCAATCCCTTTTCCCGTTGGCAACAGAAAAGGGCAATCAAGAAAGAATATGCTGCCGCCAAAGCCGGTAAGAATACCGCTTCGACAACGGCTTCTGCATCTAAGGGTGCAGGCAAGGCAACGGGCAAAGCAGCTCAGGGAGCCAAGAACATCACAGAAAGAGTAACGGAGTTCTGCACCACACACTCTAAAACGATTCTGTTTGTTTTGATTGCCGGACTGCTTTTTATGATACTCTCAGGGATGTTCTCGTCTTGTTCGGCTATGTTCCAAGGCGGCACACAGATCATTCTGGGAACTTCTTTTACTGCAAAAGAGGAAGATATTATTGGTGCGGACAATGATTACAAGGCTTTGGAAGCTGCGCTCCGCAATAAAATCAATAATATCGAGCGTACTCATAGCGGATATGACGAGTACCGGTATGACCTTGATGAAATCAACCACAATCCTTATGAGCTGGCGGCGTATTTGACGGTGAAGTTTGAGGATTACACCAGAGATGAGGTGCAGGCTACCCTGCAATGGCTATTTGAGCAACAATATGAGCTGACCCTGACGGAAGTAGTAGAGATTCGTACACGAACAACATCTTCTACTGATCCCGAAACGGGAGAGACAACAACAGAGGAAGAAGATTACGAATATTATATTCTGAATGTGAAGCTCAGAAATAAGGGCTTGAACAGTGTGATTTCAAATTCCGGCTTGTCGGAAGATGATATGGAGCGATATAGAATTTTGCTTCAGACAAGGGGCAACAGACCGGATATTTTCGGAAATGACATTTACGCCACCCCTGGCGGCGAGTACACCGATTATGATATTCCGGGCGAAGCGCTGACAGACACAAGATTTGCCAATATGATTCGGGAAGCTGAAAAATATCTGGGATACCCGTATGTGTGGGGCGGCAGCAGCCCGTCTACCTCCTTTGACTGCTCCGGATTTGTTTCCTATGTAATCAATCACTGCGGAAACGGTTGGAGTGTTGGTCGTTTGACCGCAAACGGTTTGATGGGCGTATGCGACATTATCCCGAAAAGCTCTGCCAAACCGGGAGATTTGATTTTCTTCCAAGGCACTTATGATACCTCCGGTGCATCACACGTTGGTATCTATGTTGGCAATGGTATGATGATCCACTGCGGAAACCCCATTTCCTACGCTTCTATCGAATCGAATTACTGGCAACAGCATTTTTACTGCTTCGGCAGAATCAGAAACTAAAGGAGGGATGGCGATTGAGTGCCAAGTTAGACAGAATAGGTGCAGACCTTGAAAAAGCCCGTAAGAAACGGGCAGAATGGGATGCTAAGGTGAAAGACCTGGAACGCAGATACCGTGAGGAGGAAAATTCCGAAATCCATGAGATGGTTCATGCTGCGAACCTGAATCCCGAACAGCTTTCCGAGCTGCTCCGTATGTTTGCTGCGGATATGGCTCCGAAGCCTGATACGATCAATACTATGAATGAGGAGGAAACGCAGAATGAGATTTAAGAAAATTGGAGCCGCATTGCTGGCGTGTGCAATGTGTTTTGGCGTGTTTTCTACAACGGCATTTGCCTATGTAGATGAAAGCGTAGCGACTGAAGAACCTGCGGTCGAAGAAAAAGTTCCCGAAACAGAGCCGGAGGAGCCGATGCTACCGCTTACTCCCGACGGCAATCTGACTTTGGTTGATGACGCTGGCTCGCCTACGAAAAGCGGAAAGCAGTTCATTACCGCTGTAACCAAAAACGGAAACTACTTCTATATCATCATTGACCGTGATGATAAGGGCGAGGAAACCGTGCATTTTCTGAATCAGGTGGATGAAGCCGACCTGCTCAAGCTGATGGACGAGGAAGAAGTTGCAGAGTTCACCAAGCCGGTTGAGGAAACAAAGCCGGAAGTAGTTGAAACAGTTCCTGAAATTACAGAACCGACACCGGAGGAAAAGCCGAAATCCACAAATATGCTCCCGGCGATTCTTACTCTGATTGTGCTTGCCTGTGGTGGTGGATTCTTCGTATTTAAGAAAGTCCAGGAAAAGAAGAAGGCACAGGAAGCGGCAAAGCCTGACCCAGATGCTGATTATGTGGACGATGACGAGGACTATGGGTACGATCCGGAGTTTGAGGACGACGATGAAGATAGCTCCGTCGATGAAGATGATAATGAACCTGTGTAAACAGGATAGGCTTGATGCCTGGGGCAGCCTTCGGGTTGCCTTTACATAGTTTCCGCTTTCAAAAAATAAAAAAATTTGCGTTTTTGAAAGTGACATCTTGCATATACTATTAGCAGACAGTATAATAAGTACAGCGAAGCGGTTTCGAGAAATGAAAAAACTTCAATTTTTGAAAGCGGGTGACTATATGAAAACAATCACGAGAGCAAAATATCTCGATAGAATCATTGAACTGAATGGTACTCCTGACATCAAGATCATCACGGGCATTCGTCGATCTGGTAAGTCCAAATTGATGCAGGCGTATATTGCGTATCTGAAAAGCAATTTTGAAAACATCAATATTATCTTCATCGACTTCATGGATTTGGCGTATGAAGAAATCAAGGAATACCATGCCTTACACGCCTATGTGGAAGAACATTATCAGGAAGGAAAAACGAACTACCTGTTTGTAGACGAGGTTCAGATGTGTCCCAAGTTTGAGTTGGCAATCAATAGCCTGTACTCTAAGGGAAAATACGACATCTATGTAACAGGCTCTAATGCTTTCCTGTTGAGTGCAGATCTGGCAACTCTGTTTACCGGACGCTATATTGAAATTCATGTGTTTCCTTTCAGCTTCCAGGAATATTGCCAGTATTATGATGATATTAGTGACAAAGATAAGCTCTTTGATGAGTACGCTATCAAGGGCGGTTTAGCAGGTTCCTATGCTTATAGAACCGAAAAAGACAGAACAAACTATATCAAAGAGGTCTACGAAACGATTGTTACAAGGGATTTGGTACAGAAATATACTCTCCCGGACACTTTGGTTTTACAACGTCTGAGCGAGTTCCTTATGGATAATATCAGCAACCTGACTTCTCCGAATAAGGTCAGTCAGCTACTGACAGCAAATGAGACTCCAACCAATCATGTAACCGTCGGCAAGTACATTAAGTATTTGTGCAATGCTTTTGTATTTTATGATATTAAGAGATATGACATCCGAGGTAAGAAATACCTTGAAAGCTCTGAAAAGTTCTATTTGTGTGACAGCGGTATTCGATATGCAATACTGGGAAGCAGAAATATAGACTATGGCAGAGTATATGAAAACGTTGTTTGTATCGAGCTTCTTCGCCGTGGATATGATGTCTATGTCGGCAAGCTCTATCAAAAGGAAATCGACTTTGTTGCTCAGAGAGGTAGCGAAAAGATTTATATTCAGGTCAGCGACAACATTTCCGGGCAGGAAACATTTGAGAGAGAATGCTCTCCTCTGCTTCAGATTCGAGACGCTTATCCGAAAATGATTATTGCCAGAACCAAACATCCCCAATATAGCTATGAAGGAATCGAAATTCACGATATAGCCGATTGGTTGCTACAAGAATAAGCAAGGTGAAATATCTCCGTCATTCTCTTTTGAAATGATGGAGATATTTTTATTATGACGGAGATTGTAGAACAGAAAATTGTATCAGGTTGCAAAAATCCTTTCCGAACTTTTTACATAGCAGTCATGCACTACGGTGTGTGGCTGCTTATTTTTTTGTGAAAGGAGCAGATGCAAATGAAATTAGTTTTGGCTGAAAAGCCTTCGGTTGCACAGAGTATTGCCAAAGTGTTAGGTGCTGCCAAGCGTGAGGATGGCTACTTAGAGGGAAACGGATATGTGGTCAGCTGGTGTGTAGGGCATTTGGTGGAGCTGGCACAGCCGGAAGTCTATGATGCGAAGTACAGCAAATGGGCTTATGCAGACCTTCCTATCTTCCCGATGGACTGGCAGTATGAGGTTTCTGCCGGTACGAAAAAACAGTTTGGGATTCTGAAAAAGCTCATGGCCAGAGAAGATGTTGCGAGTCTTGTGTGTGCAACAGATGCCGGTCGTGAGGGCGAGCTGATCTTTCGGTTGGTGTACCACAAAGCCGGGTGCAGAAAGCCGTTTGAGCGGCTTTGGATTTCCTCGATGGAAGATGTAGCAATCAAGGAGGGCTTTGAAAATCTCAGGTCTGGAACGGAATATGATGCTTTGTATGAAGCAGCACTGTGTCGAGAACGAGCCGACTGGATTGTTGGTATTAACGCTACTCGACTTTTTTCGACCCTTTACGGGCAGACCCTGAATGTTGGTCGTGTTATGACCCCTACCCTTGCTATGGCTGTTATGCGAGAAGCTGCCATTTCCGCATTCAAGCCTGAACTGTTCTACACAGTTCAGATTGGATTGGATGGTTTTACGGCTGCAAGCGAACGCTTCAAAACCAAGGCAGCAGCCGAAGCTGTCAAACAAAGCTGTTCGGTGGCAATCGTTCAGAAAGCTGAATGTAAGGAGAAAACAGAAAAGCCGCCTGCGCTCTATGACCTGACCAGTTTACAGAGAGAAGCCAACCGTGTGCTTGGCTACACGGCACAGCAGACCTTGGACTACACGCAGAACCTCTATGAAAAGAAACTGGTCACTTATCCCCGTACCGACAGCAGGTTTCTGACGGAAGATATGGCACATAGCCTGACCGACCTCGTAAAGCTGGCTTTCCACACATTCCCCGTGGAGGATGTGGATAACATACCAGTTCATGCAGAGCAGGTTGTGAATAACAAAAAGGTCACAGATCACCATGCCATCATTCCGACCAGAGAATTGCAGAAATGCAATCTGAGCGAACTTCCCAAGGGTGAACTTGCAATTTTGCAACTGATCTCGAATCGGTTGTGCGTAGCTGTTGGCGATCCGCACCGATACGCAGAGACAGTTATTGAGCTGGACTGTGGCGGTACCGTGTTTTCCACCAAAGGCAAAACTGTTGTGCAGGATGGATGGAAAGCTCTGGTTCAGAAAAATGATTCGACAAAATCCGACGAAAACGTGCAGACACTCCCTTCTGTTTCCGTTGGTGACGAAATGACCGTCAGCGGCACGGAAATCAAGGAAGGGAAAACATCTCCCCCTAAACACTTTACCGAGGATACTCTGCTTTCTGCTATGGAAACTGCCGGTGCGGACGAAATGCCTGATGAGGTGGAGCGCAAAGGTTTGGGAACGCCTGCGACCCGTGCCGGTATCATTGAGAAGCTGGTTCGCATCGGTTTTCTGGAGCGTAAGGGTGATAAGAAAACCAAACACCTGATTCCGACCCACAAGGGTACGGCTCTGGTAACAGTCATGCCGGAACAGATTCAGTCCCCATCCATGACGGCGGATTGGGAAGAAAAATTGTTGCTCATTGAGAAAGGCGAATATGCCAGCGAGGACTTTATGGACGAGATCAAAGATGTGATTGCCGGTCTGATTCAGAACTATGAAGTAATCCGTGATTCCGAGGTTATGATGTCGAAAGAAGCCAATTCTATCGGCAAATGCCCGCTCTGCGGCAGTGCTGTAGAGGACAAAGCCAAGGCATTTTTCTGTTCCAACAGAGCTTGCAAATTTGCCCTCTGGAAAAACAATCGCTACTTTGCGAGCATCGGCAAGAGCATGACTTCTGCCACGGCGCAGAAATTGCTTGGTTCCGGCAAGGTAAAGCTCAAGAATTGCAAGTCCGAAAGAACGGGCAACACCTTTGATGCCACCGTCTTTATGGAGGTATCAGATGATGGCAAAACGAAGTTCAGTATGGAATTTGAAAATGGAGGAAAGCGCAAATGACAAATGAGTACAACCCGGATGGTAAGGAAATCCGATTTATCGACAGCCATTATAAGGATTTGTTTCATATCCCCGATGGCAGCTGTGTGCAGATTCACTACCCGGATGAAATGGTTGTGAAGCCCTGCACCTTCATTGACGAGTATCATACGCAGATCGGATACAATGTGTTTCATATCTGCCAGTTTGCAGAAATTATGGAGCGCAACGGCGCAAGCTATATGCCGGAGCCTGAGATTATGGGCGATGAAGCCGCATGGAAGGTCGGAAAGGATAGAATCCTTGCGGTGCAGACCTGCGAAGATGGTTACGACTACACCCTGTTGGATGAAAACTACAACGAGATTGATGGCGGTCAGGTTGATAACCCTGAACTGTCCATGCTCGAAGTCCGCCGGGATATTCTGGAATCCTTCGGGCTGGAGCGCCGGGAACTGCGGGCAATGTTCTATGAGGATGTCATGGAGCAGGCTTTTGAAGTCGGCAGACAGGCGGTGGTGGTCAATGACCCTATCGCTGAGCTTGCTTTTAAGCTCGACCGTTTTGCAGAGAACTTCGACCCCTATGAATATATGGATCAGGTCGATGATGTGCAGGCGCATATCCAAGAAATCAAGGCAGATCTTGCCGCTGGTAATACGGCTCCGTATCGTGAGTTCCTGAATACAGCCATTGAAGAAGCCCGTGAGGAAACTGCGGTTGAGGTTGCCAAAGTGCTGAAAAGTCAGCTGGATAAGCTCGACTCTCCGAAGCGTGAGTCGGTCATGGAAAAACTGGCACAGGCCGCAGAAAAAGCTGCGCCTGCCAGTCCCTCTCCCAAACGCAAAGAGCCTGAACGATAAGGAGGACACGGATATGAAAAACGAAAAATGGGATGATGTTCACGGAAATACCACCCCGGATGACAGAATGGTTGCTTTTCTGGAAAGCCCCACGGATTCCTATGCGATTCTTCAGCTGCGGGAAGATGTAGACGATAATATCCCGCTCATGTTTGCAAATTACAGCTACCTTCAGAAGAAAGAAATGGAGCCTGAGATTGACCGTTACGAGGTGGTCTATCATGGCTCCATTTCTATGTCCGAGGATGTGAATCGGCAGCTGGAAGATTTGTATGTAAAGTTCAATATTGACCACCCGGATGATTTCCGTGGTCACAGTATGTCGGTCAGCGACATCGTAGCCTTAAAGGTAGTCGGTGAGGTATCCTTTCACTATGTAGATTCTGTTGGGTTTCAGAAGCTGGAAAACTTTATGAAGTCCGAAAACTACCTGAAAAACGCAGAGATGGCAATGGAAGATGATTATGGGATGATTGACGGTATCATCAATAACGGAAAAGCGTCCGGATTAGAGGAACGTCCTTCGGTGTTGGAGCAGTTAAAGGAAAAGCCCGTGCCGGATGTTTCCCATAAGCCGCCCAAGAGCCACCCGGAAAGGGAGATTGAATGATGGATTTCACACAGGATGAGCGGAACATGATGATGCTTTACAGCCCTGGCACAAGGTCAGGGCTGTGTGAAGCACTGACACTGATGAAGGAACAGCTTTCGGAGGACGAGTCAGAGCTTTTTGCTTTGGCAGACTCGGTTCTCCGTAAAGTTTCAGCCATGGACGATGCCGCCTTTGAGAAGCTGAACCTTTATCCGGATTGATAGGATTGGAGGGATACAATGAACGCAAAAGAGCGATTTTATTCCGGATTAGCAAAAGAAACGATTGGGAAAATCACCTCGAACACAGATAACTGGACTTCGTTTTTGAGAACGATGTCCCGCAACTATGAGTTCACCTATCCGGAACAGGTGATGATTTATGCTCAGCGCCCCAATGCGACCTTTTGCAAGCCCTATGAGGACTGGAACGCTGAAAATTACCGCAGATATGTAAAGCGTGGCTCTACCGGCATTGCTCTGTTTGTGATGAACAGGGATAAACCGTATCTGCGCTATGTGTTTGATGTGGCGGATACCGGCGTTCGCCGTTCTTCCCCGGAACTGAAACCGTGGGAGGTGACGCCTGAAAACCGCTCCTATGTCATGGAAGCGATGGAGCGTACCTTCGGTGTTGCCGCTGACGGGGTACTGGAAGCACAGCTTGAAGATATTGCATCCGCACTGGCGGCTGAGTATTGGGACGATTACAAAAAGCAGTTCCTCGACATCGTTGCCAACAGCTTCCTTGAGGAGTATGATGAACTCAACATCGAAGTAGCTTTCAAAAATGCGGTGGCAAACAGCGTATCCTATACGATGTATTGCCGGTTCGTGGAAAGTCCCGACAACTACTTCGAGCATGAGGATTTCCAGAAGGTGTTTGATTTTAACACCAGACAGACGGTAAATGCCCTTGGTACTGCGGTGAATGCCATCAGCACAAGGATGTTTCAGGAAATCGAAAAAGCGATTGGAGAACATGAGCAGATTAAAGCTACCGAAAGGAGTACAGATTATGAGCGAGATGACTTACAGACAGGCCGGAGATTATCAGATTCCGAACCTTCAGTTGGAGAACGAGGGAGAGAAACCTCTGGGCAAGTACGGCAGGATGCGTCGAGCATTTTTGGAACAGAACAATCCGATGCTCCTGAACGACATGATTCTGACGGAGAGCCTGTTCCCGCACCTGTGGGAGATCGAGGAAACAGCGAAAGCCAGAGTGGAGTTTCTGATGGAGCAGTACCTGAAGGACAGCCCCGCACCGGACAAGGAAACGCAGCAGATGGCGTGGGTGCAGCACATGAACAGCCTGAAAGCACAGGCGGAGGAAGTCGTGATGACGGAGCTTATCAACAGCTGAGTCTGAACCTTTTCCTCTCCGAAAATGAACAAATCAGTTTTATCGACCGAGCAGAGAGCTTTACGCCCTCTGCTTTTTCTTTTGCCCAGGAAGAAATCGACCACTTCCTTCTGCTTGGTAGCAATACCGATGAAGCCCGAAAAGTCGTAGCGCTGGAATATATGAAGCAGAAGCCGTTGGAAGAAATCGTTCAGACCTTAAAGCAGGTCTATCACGGCGGCTATGGTCTGAAAGAAGATAGCGGGAATATCTGTGCGTGGTATGCCGAGGACGGTATCCACCTTGCCAAAGGTTCCTCTGCCATTGACAGCCCCAGAGCGCAGATCGTTTCTTGGGAAACGGTTGCCGAGCGCATTGGAGAACTGCTTGAAAATGGTCGGTTCGCAACTAATGTGGAACTGGTAGAAGCATCCGGATATGAGCGTCAGAAGTTGGCAGAATCCCTGTGGCATCTTTATCACGATTTGAGTGAAGAAGCCCGTTCCAGCAACTATCTGGCAATTCTTCATCAGGAACCGTTTCGTGGTTTCCCTGACGAAACCGCAGACTTGGCTGAAAAGTTGGATGACCCTCGTTTCCACGCAACCTTGGTACAGCAGTATTCGGAATTTAGAAAAACCCTTGCGGAAAATCCCGATCTGCTTCGTTTTCACTATCACAAGCTGAATCTCATTCAGAAACAGCTGTATGAGTTGAATATGCCTTTGCGTGAGTATCAGACCGATATGATGCAGATGCCCCTTGTCCGCCAGTTCATTACGGATGATGAAGTCAATGCAGACTTGACCCGTGGAAGCGGCTTTTCCGGTGGTAAAGCCCGTATTTATAACTACTGGCAGGAGAATCATTCTGCCAAGGAAAAGATGGACTTCCTGAAGCATGAATACGGAACCGGTGGTCATTCCCATGCCTGCTCTGGTGCAACGCACAGCGGTCAGGATCACGATGCCAAGGGTGTTGCTTACACCAAGAGCGGTTGCGATAAATTGCAGATGTCCTGGGCGCAGGTGGTGCAGAGAATCGACGGTCTGATACGAAAGGGACGCTACCTCAGCCCGGAGGAAGAAGCGGAACGACAGGCTATCGAAGAAGCTAAAACTGATCCGTTGGAAGATGTTTATGACCGTTTCGCAGTGATTGATACCGAGGATGGCGAGTATGCGATCTGGGATAATCAGACCGATGACTACTATGTAGACCCGGAAGGCGTTACGGAATACTTCACGGACGAATGGCTTGCCAATGACTATTTGGAGGAAGTTCGTCAGTCCGTAGCTGCGATGGAGTCGGTTCAGCCAGAAGCGCCTGTGGCAGAGCCTGCCGAAGTTGTGGAAGCATCTGCTTCCGAGGAACCGAAATGGAATTATCAGGTCGGTGACACGGTATATCTGGACGATACAGCTTTCCGTGTGGAGCAGATCACGGACAGAGAAGTTCAGCTGCGTGACCCTACGCTTGCTTATCCCATCTTCCGTGCCGAGAATCGTGAGAATTTCGAGCGTATGCTCTCTCAGGACGAAAGAAACCATGCGGTAAGGGTTGATGCCCAAACCGAAGAAAAGCCCGTTACAGAGGATTTTCTGGGCAAAACCGAACCGAGGGACTACACCCCTGAGTATCAGCTGTTAGACCGTCTGCGTATGGACTGCGAATACTTCCTTGGTGCAGGACAGCACAGCGAAAAGCATCTGTGGGCAGGCAACCGCCATGCACAGATTGCCAAGATGCGTGAGCTGTATGAAATGATTCCCGACAAACCAGAATGGCTGACACCTGAGATGATTAACAGCTACGAGGAGCGCATGGCTCCCCGCTATCTGGTTGCCGCCTACCATCACTTTGAAAACGGCTTCGATGATAAACTGGACTACTACACTCTGGAAGAAGCGGAAAAAGCTGCCCAGGGCTATGTGGACGGAACCATGGAGGATGACGGATTCAAGTACGATGGTGCTGCCGTTTACGATCAGCAGGAGCATAAGTGCATCCGTATCTATGGGGACTACCCTGACGAAAAGGCACACGCACAGGTCAGAGCCAGTGCGGAACCCGAACAGCAGGAACCGGAACACTTCATCGATCATTTTTATGTTGCCGAGGACATTCAGAAGCGGGGTGCGCTGGACATCAAGGAATACAGTTCCTTTGATGATGCCCTGCGAGCCTACTATGCACTTCCTGACACGCAGAGAAAAGCCCTGGGTGCAATGAATACCAGAGATCTGCCGGGTAGTCTGGACTTCGTACAGTGCGTAGATGGAAAGGACACCATCATTCAGGATTATGCCCAGGTGGACGGATGGCAGAATGCCGAAGTCATGGACATTATCGCTCAGCTTGAGCAGTCCATCACCACCAGAGAAATCCCACCTGTTCCTGCGGTGAACTTCCACATCACGGATGACAACATCGGTGAAGGTGGACCGAAGCAGAAATTCGCAAGAAACATCGCAGCCATTGAAACTCTGTTCAAACTGGAAAGCGAGAACAGGAACGCCACTACCGAAGAACAGGAGATTTTGTCGAATTATGTCGGTTGGGGCGGTCTGGCAGATGCCTTTGACCCGGACAAGGGAAATTGGGCGAAGGAGTATCAGACACTGAAAAACCTGCTTTCCGAAGATGAATATGCTGCGGCAAGAGCTTCCACCCTGAACGCACATTACACCAGCCCTACGGTCATTCGCTCCATCTACGATGCGGTCGGACAGATGGGCTTTGAAACAGGAAATATTCTGGAGCCTGCTATGGGTATCGGCAACTTCTTTGGTATGCTCCCTCCTGAAATGCAGAGCAGCCGTTTGTATGGTGTGGAACTGGATTCCATCACCGGCAGAATTGCTCAGAAGCTCTATCCCAACGCAGAAATCAAAGTAGCCGGTTTTGAAACGACAGACCGCCGAGACTTTTACGATCTGGCTGTGGGTAATGTCCCTTTCGGCAACTACAAAGTGTCCGACAAGCCGTATGACAAGCTGGGATTCTCCATTCACAACTATTTCTTTGCCAAGGCTTTGGATCAGGTTCGTCCCGGTGGTGTGGTCGCTTTTGTGACAAGCCGTTACACCATGGATTCCAAGAACTCTGACGCAAGGCGATATATGGCGCAGAGGGCGGAACTGCTTGGTGCAATCCGTCTGCCAAACGATGCCTTTAAGAAAAACGCAGGCACGGAAGTCGTGTCCGACATCCTGTTCCTGCAAAAGCGTGACCATCCGATTGACATTGTACCGGAATGGGTAAACCTTGACCGCACCGAAGAAGGACACACCATGAACAGCTACTTTGTCGCTCATCCTGAAATGGTTCTGGGCGATACGGTGGAAGAAAGTACCGCCTACGGCATGGACATTACAGTGCGTCCCATTGAGGGCATGGAACTGTCCGAACTTCTGAAAGAAGCAGTTTCCCACATCCAAGGAACCTATCAGGCTGTGGAGCTTCCCGAAGCTGACAAGGGTAAGGAAATCGAAACCATTCCTGCAACCCCGGATGTAAAGAATTTCTCTTATACCGTGGTGGATGGCAATGTGTACTTCCGTGAAAACTCCCTGATGCGCCGTGTAGACCTGAATGAGAAAGCAAAAGACCGTGTGATGGGCATGGTGGAACTTCGTGGTATCGTCAACGAGCTGATCGAATATCAGCTTGAGGATTACCCGGATGAAATGATTACTCAGAAACAGGCAGAACTGAATGATGCCTACGATGCGTTTGCCGCAAAGAACGGGCTTATCAATAATCGAGCCAATGGTCAGGCATTTGCTGACGATTCCTCCTACTATCTCCTGTGTTCTCTGGAAAATGTGGATGAGGACGGCAATCTGAAAAGCAAGGCGGATATGTTCACCAAGCGAACCATCAAGCCGGAACGCAGAGTGACGAGCGTGGATACGCCGTCCGAAGCTCTGGCAATCTCTATCGGTGAGCGTGGCAAGGTGGATTTGCCGTTTATGGCACAGCTGCTTGGAACACCTGGAGAATACGATGCGATTCAGGCAGAGCTTCGAGGGGTGATCTTCAAAGACCCGATGGCTCCCGATGCTGTGGAAGTTGGATGGCAGACTGCCGATGATTACCTTTCCGGTGATGTAAGAAGCAAGCTGCGTGTCGCACAGATGGCGGCAGACAGGGATTCTTCCTTCCACATCAATGTGGAAGCCTTGCAGAAAGCACAGCCGAAGGACTTGGATGCGTCCGAGATTGATGTGCGTTTGGGTGCAACATGGATTGATGCCGATTATATTCAGCAGTTCATGGAGGAAACCTTTGAAACGCCGTATTACTTGCGCCGTTCCATTGAGGTCAAGTTCTCCGAGCTGACCGCAGAGTGGCGCATCAACGGTAAGAGTTCTCCCAACTACAACGATGTGGCGGCGTATGTCACCTACGGTACAGAGCGAGCCAACGCATATCGGATTCTGGAGGAAACGCTGAATCTGAAGGATATTCGTATCTATGATACGATTGAAGATGCAGATGGTAAGCAGAAGCGTGTCCTCAATAAAAAAGAAACTACCCTGGCACAGCAGAAACAGCAGGCAATCAAGGATGCGTTCCGAGATTGGATTTGGAGAGATCCGCACAGACGAGAAACCCTTTCCACCAAGTACAACGAACTTTTTAACTCCACCAGACCTCGTGAGTATGATGGCTCTCATATCCGTTTCGGCGGCATGAACCCGGATATTACCCTCCGTGAACACCAGAGAAATGCTATCGCTCATGTGCTATATGGTGGAAATACGCTGCTTGCACACGAAGTTGGTGCGGGCAAGACCTTCGAGATGGCTGCATCGGCTATGGAGAGTAAACGGCTTGGATTGAGCCAGAAATCCCTGTTCGTTGTGCCGAATCACTTGACCTTACAGTGGGCAAACGAGTTCCTGCACCTCTATCCGAGTGCCAAGCTCCTTGTTGCCACCAAGAAGGATTTTGAAACAGCAAACCGTAAGAAGTTCTGCGCTCGTATCGCAACGGGTGACTATGATGCAGTCATCATCGGTCACAGCCAGTTTGAAAAAATCCCGCTTTCTGCCGAACGACAGGAACGGCAGCTGCGGGAGCAGATTGATGAGATCGAGGGTGCGATTGCGGAGCTGAAATGGCAGCGTGGCGAAAACTTCACGATCAAGCAGATGGAGAAAACACGAAAATCATTGGAAGCCAGACTGGACAAGCTCCTTGCCGCTGACAAGAAAGATGATGTCATTACCTTTGAGCAGTTGGGTGTAGACCGGCTGTTTGTGGACGAAAGCCATGCGTTCAAGAATTTGTTCCTCTACACAAAAATGCGAAATGTGGCAGGTCTGTCCACCTCCGAAGCCCAGAAATCTTCGGATATGTTTATGAAGTGCCGCTATATGGATGAGCTGACCGGCGGGCGTGGTGTGATCTTTGCAACCGGTACTCCAGTAAGTAACTCGATGACCGAGCTTTATACGGTCATGCGCTATCTCCAGTACAGTACGCTCCAGCAAAAGAACCTGACCCATTTTGATTCCTGGGCATCGACCTTCGGAGAAACAACAACTGCGATTGAGCTTGCACCGGAGGGAACCGGCTATCGTGCCAGAACCCGATTTGCGAAGTTCTTCAACCTGCCTGAACTGATGAATATGTTCAAGGAGGTTGCCGACATCAAGACCTCTGACCAGTTGCATCTCCCTGTTCCCGAAGCAAAGTTTGAAACGGTTGTGGTTCAGCCCTCTGAGTACCAGAAGGATATGGTGGCTTCCCTTTCAGAGAGAGCAGCAGATGTTCATGCCGGTATTGTAGACCCGTCCGTCGATAATATGCTCAAGATTACCAGCGACGGACGAAAATTGGGACTGGATCAGCGGCTAATGAACACCCTGTTACCCGATGACCCTGACAGCAAGCTCAATGCCTGCGTGGGAAATATCCTGCGTATCTGGCAGGACGGTCAGGCTGACAAATTGACCCAGTTGGTGTTCTGCGACCTTAGCACACCGAAAAATGATGGAACCTTCAATGTCTATGATGATGTCAAAACCAAGCTGATTGCAAACGGTGTGCCTGCGGAAGAAGTTGCCTTTATCCATGATGCAGATACCGAGGCAAAGAAAAAAGACCTCTTTGCCAAGGTTCGTACCGGGCAGGTGCGAGTGCTTCTTGGCAGTACGCAAAAGATGGGTGCAGGAACCAACGTCCAGGACAAATTGGTGGCAGTTCACCACTTGGATGTGGGTTGGCGTCCGTCTGATATGACCCAGAGAAACGGTCGTATCATCCGTCAGGGCAACCGGAACAAAGAGGTTCAGGTGTATCAGTATGTGACCGAGGGAACCTTCGATGCCTACCTGTATCAGACCTTGGAAAACAAGCAGAAGTTTATTTCTCAGATTATGACCTCCAAATCACCGGTTCGCTCCTGTGACGATGTGGATGAGCAGGCGCTGTCCTATGCGGAGATCAAGGCGCTGTGTGCCGGCAATCCGCTTATCAAGGAAAAGATGGACTTGGACATTGATGTGGCAAGGCTGAAGGTGCTGAAAGCTGACCACCAGAGCCAGCAGTACCGTATGGAAGATAAGCTTCTGAAATACTTCCCGGCTGAGATTGAAAAGCAGACAGGCTATATTCATGGCTTTGAAGCTGATATTAAAACCGTGGAAGCACACCCGCAGATTGCCGATGGCTTTTGCGGCATGGAAATCATGGGCAAAGCCTACACCGAAAAGGCAGATGCCGGTGAAATCCTCCTTGCGGCTTGTAAGGACACGAAAAGTGCCGATCCGGTTCCTCTTGGCAGTTACCGTGGCTTTCAGATGGAGCTTTCGTTTGACAGTTTCCGGAACGAGTTCGATGTGACCCTGAAGGGCGCTGTGAGCCACAGAGTAGCCCTTGGAACGGACGCACGAGGAAATATCACCCGACTGGACAATGCCCTTGCAGGCATCCTTGAGCGCTTAGAACGAGCCAATGAGCAGTTGAATAATCTCTACAATCAGCAGGAAGCAGCCAAGGCGGAGGTTGGAAAACCGTTCCCGCAGGAAGCAGAGCTGACAGCCAAAAGTCAGCGACTGGCAGAACTGGATGCAGCCCTGAATATGGAGGACTCTGTGGAAAATCGTGACGAAAGAAGCGAGTCAGAGCGTCCTTCTGTGTTGGCTGATCTGAAATCCAAAGCGGAGCATATCCCGCCTGCAAAATACTCTGAAACCCGTGAGGAGGTGTTGTAATGGCAAAGCGAGATCAGGATGTTCATTTCCTTGCATCCAAGGAGGAGGTCGAGCGAATCCATGAGAAGATGGACGAGCTTGGCATCCGCAGCATGGGAGCCTATCTGCGGAAAATGGCTCTGGATGGTTACTGTATCAGACTGGATTTGCAGGATGTGAAAGCCCTGGTTTCGCTCCTGCGAATCTGCTCCAACAACCTGAACCAGTACGCAAAGCGAGCGAACGAAACAGGCAGCATCTATCGTGCTGACATTGAGGATTTGCAAAAACGGCTGGAGGAGATCTGGACGGACATGAGAGAAGTTCTTGTTCGCCTGTCCTCAATCCAGTAATCCGACAACTTGTTGGGAAGTCGCAGTTTCGGCTGCGGCTTTTACATAAGGGTTGACATCATTGCGTTATGGCAGATACCCTTGTACAATATAATTAAAAGAAAGGGGTTGAGCCTATGAAGCTGGTATTGAAGATATTGGCACTGCCGGTGCTGTTCGTTGTAAAAGTGATTTGCATTCTTGGAAATCTGCTTACAAATGTTGTGTCCTATGTAATTGGTTTATTGCTCTTGGTCATTGGCGGATCTGCGATTTACTGCATTGTAAAGGCTTTGTGGCAGTCCCTGCTTATTCTTGTGGTTCTTGGAATTGCGACAATAGCAGCGGTGTTCTTGCTCGTCTGGGCTGTTATGAAAGTCGAGAATATTGGAGAAAGTCTGGGAGCATTTATCAGGTCATAAGATAATATCAGAGAAAAGTCACCGACCGGTGGCTTTTTCTTTTTGGGAAGGAAGTGATGGGAATGGCAGCGACAAGATTGATTGCACTCCATGTGAATAAGGGAAAGACGGTCGCTCAATGTTTGGCAGACAGAACCGACTACTCACAAAATGCCGCAAAAACCAATGATGGCGAATTTATCAGTTCCTATGAGTGTGATCCAAAGACAGCAGATGAGGAATTTCTGCTTTCCAAACGGCAGTATCAGCATATTACCGGCAGACAGCAGAAGAACAATATCATCGCATACCAGATACGCCAGTCCTTTAAGCCGGGAGAAATCACCCCGGAAGAAGCGAACCAAGTCGGCTATGAAACAGCGATGCGATGGACAAAGGGAAAACACGCTTTCATCGTTGCGACCCACATCGACAAATCCCACATTCACAATCATATCATTTATAATTCGACCTCGCTGGATGCCACACGGAAATTCAAAAACTTCTTTCTTTCCGGTCTGGCGGTGCAAAGACTCAGTGATATGGTTTGCCTGGAACACGGGCTGTCCATTATTACACCGAAGCCGTATCGGGAGCGCCAGAAAAGAACTGTTTATCCCAAGAAGCGTACCCAGCGTGACGAATTATGTGATGCGATTGATGCGGTGCTGAAGCAGAAACCAAAGAGCTTTGATGGCTTTGTTCAGGCTCTGGCTGACATGGGATTTGAGTTCAAGGATGGAAAGCAGCCTGCGTTCAAGGGCGAGAATCAGAAGCGTTTCATTCGGCTGCGTTCCCTGGGCGAAGGATATAGCAAAGAGGAAATTCAAGCGGTTATCTCCGGCAAGAACCTGCACAAATCAAAAGGCGGCTCTGCCAAGGCTCCTGCCCCGAAGCAGTTCCAGATGCTGATTGATATTCAGGCAAAGATGGCCGAGGGCAAGACGGTCGGTTATGAAAAGTGGGCGAAGAAGTTCAACCGAAAAGAAGCTGCCCGAACGGTAATCCTACTGAAAGAAAAAGGCTTGGGCAACTACGACGATCTGACTGCTCATATTGAAAATCTGTCTGCCCGGTTCGATGCGCTTTCTGATTCTATCAAGGTCGCAGAGAAACGTATGGTTGAGGTTCAGGCGTTGCAGCAGCACATCAAAAATTATCGCAACACAAGGCAAATTTATATCGAGTACCGCAAGTCTGGATATAGCAAAAAATTCTTTGAAGAACACCGTCAGGAAATCACAATTCATAAAGCGGCGAAGCAAGCCTTTGATGAATTGCAGATTACAAAGCTCCCGTCCATGCAATCATTGTATGAGGAGTTTCATCAGCTGGCAGTCCAGAAAAAGCAGGACTACGCTGAGTACCGTCAGATCAGAAAAGAGAAAGAAGAACTGCTGATTGCCAAACGGACGGTTGAAACGATTTTGAATATCGACAGGCAGAAAGAGCAGGAAAAAGAGAAAGAGAAAGAGGAAAAGAAGAACTTCCGTTAAAGCAAAAAGCCACGGTCTGCACTCCCCAAAGGGTGCGGATCGTGGCTGCTTTTTTGCTTTTCGATTTCGGTGCTTTCAACCATGGGCAAATTTTTATTCTACTGTTCTTTGAGAAACGATTGAAAATCGTGTAGCCATCATCGGCAGATGATGTTCAAAGGGGATTGGGGATGCTTCCCCAACAAGCAAATTTGCGAAGATTGCACCGAAGGGAAAATCGAGAAAATGAGTGAACCTGTACAGGTTTACACTGCTTGCCAATTTGTGAGATTATGAATTTAGTATCGAGAATAGGGTACACCTAAATTTTGCAATGCTGCAACCCTATCATCGTTGCATGGATGAGTTGAGTATATTGCACTGAGAAAACCATCATGCGGAACATCTGAGATATGTTGGTCTAATACCGTCGCTAATTCAAGACCAAAACCAATTTTATAAGCAAATTCATCAGCCAGATACTCATTTTGTCTCATAGACCACATCAGAAAAAGCATACAGAACTTTACCCATAACCAAGAAAGTGCTGTTGATATTCCTGCGAAAACTGCGGTAATTATACCCATTACACCACTACGAGAGCATATTGCGAACAGCCCCATGATTGCAGAAAAAATCCAGTAGGATATTTTGATTAACAGGAGGCACCCGGATATAAATATATTGCCCCCGCCAATCAATAATTGGATAACAGTATGTCCGTATGAGAGATGTCCGATCTCATGGGCGAGAATTCCAAGTATCATATCATCGGAGAGTAAAAGCAATCCGTCAGTTATGCATAGTGTTTGCCTACCTAGAGCAAATGCATTTGGAGCAGGATCATGGATAATCTTCACTTTCACTTTTTTAGGACAGTATGATGTGTTCTCTTTTGCTTTATCTAAAACATATTGAACCAGCGGGACAACTCGAAGTTTTATATCTACTCTTTTTATATCGCTTGCTCCTGCGAAGGCAGCCAGGCACATTTCGCCTAATGGGGATAAGCTGATAGCTACTGTGAAAAAGTAAATACAAATCAGTTCAACAATGCTTCCTGACGAACCGAACACAGCAACAATCAGCAGAATATTAAGAGTAAAGAACAGAAGAGTTCCTAAGTTTGAGAAGCGAACAATTCTGCCTACACGATGCCAAATATCCATAATGCACCCCCCTTTTATCGTGTTGTTGGTTTGAGCTTGCATTGTTTAATTACTCAAATGTAAAGAAATCTTTGTTTCGCTCTTTGAACAGAGCAAAGACAGTCTCTAACACAAATTCGTTTTCAACACCAACATATTCTTCTGTTTCATCGTCAATTTCTTTCAGCTGCAAAATAACAACTTGCCCATCCGAATCTCCAATAGGAAGCAGGACAACATATTCGTTCTGGCGATACGGTATTAAGTCAAGAAATTCAAATTCAACTTCGTTCCCATTCTCATCATTCAAAGTTATAATGTTGTCTTCATCCATGTCGTCGTTCCTTTTCTTAATATAAATAATTATCGTTGATAATGATGCCTAATAGTTCAAAGAGATTATCCTTTTTGGAAAGAATGCATTTTTTCATGGCTTGTTTAATTTGTTCCGTTGAAATGCTATCAGGCAACATTTCCCTTGGGACACCATGACCGAATTGCCGAAAATACTGTTCTTCGATTTCATAATACTCATTATCAATTTTCGGTTCAGGTGTATTAAGGAAGCTATTCATAAAATCTGCAACGCTCTTGTTTTTGTCCATTGTATGCACCTACCTTTCTCTGCTCAAGACCCTAACATGATTATCTGGTCTAATAGAATCAATCATTGAAGAAAAAATACCAAACGCTGTAGGAAAGAAATTTGCTAATAGCTCTAATTTGCCTTGGTCTCCCATAGACGCTTCAAAAAAGTGGGCAAAGGCTTCTGCTTGTAGATTGCCCGGTCTCGTCCAATAGTTCCTTGAGTGACCATAATTTCCGTGCAATTGACCATTTGTTGTCGCATCAATTAAGTCCGAGAAGGAGTGAGCTGAATCCTGCCTAATACGGGTCAGAAAAGCAGTTTGCTTTTCCACTGGAAGATTGTTATATAAGCTCAGGATTCTTTGTCCGTCCTCAACCAGTGCCTCAGCAAATTCTGGAGTATTGGATAGATTGCTCCGATAGTTGCACGAAGCATGGTCGATCATGTGAGCAAGCTCGTGGAAATAAGTTGTTCCTGCACCTCTTGGATTTGTCATATCAGAAGCTGCATTGTAGTAGACTCCTCGTGAATGCCCTATATAATTTCCCGGTGAGTAATGTGCTGTCTGATCCGGTGGATATTCAGAATCTTGTATCATCAGTTTACCAGCGAAATGGTCAAACACTTCTCTGACATTCTGCTCTGCATTTTCATGGCGTTGTGATATAACAGCGATATATCCGTCTGGTGTGCTACCTTGGGTTAGCACGCCAAGGCAATACTGATAAGACGAATTACCAACATTAGGTGTTTGCAGACCCTGGAGGAAAGAATTTCGTGCAGAAGGAGTGTCCAAATTAACATTATCATATTCTTGTACACTTTTGGCAAGTGAAGCAACGTATTTTTCGGCCTGAAGCATAATCTGTAAAATATCATTCAGGGCTTTGTTGCAATCTTTTACGATAGTTCCCAGCTCATCGTACTTCTTGTCATTCCATCCAATTCCCAATTGCTGATATTTCATCTTCACAGAACTTCTTGTAGTTTCGATAGAAGAAATGGAGGTCCGCATATTTTTCAGTATTGTCAGTAATTGAGTTGCATCAGCATTTACGTTGCTCAAACACTCACCTCCTCATTTGTTAATCATTTCGAGTGTAGCTACCTGTTACTAAAACCGGGATATATGTATCAAGCGATTGAGCTGCAAGTGTTCGATGTCGCCCATCACTCTGAAATACATAATAAGAACCTACCTGCGCAACCTGGACAGGATTATTGTAATAGCTACGAATGGTATCATCTAACACTGGGTTTTGTGAAAGCTCATCCAAAGACATTCCTGACTCAGTATTTTGACGAACATCTTGGATGTGCGAAGCTCGCCTTAGAATGTTTTCTCTCGACCATCCCTCTCGACCATTCCGTGTCCAAAATCCTTCCGGGTTCCCAAGTTCTCGGTCACTGAGATAAACTCCTTCAATATCCCTTGCTCTAACGTATACGAGTTCTGGATTTTCATTTCGAGAAAAGGTATAGTTCCCGTTCTCCCAATAATCTCGATATTCTTCATAGTGATTTCCACGGGAAAAATATCGTTCAGCTGATAGTCTGTCTTGAACAAATGCAAGATTAGAACCAAAGGTATTTGACTCAAAGGTGGTTGTATCTGCACTTGATGGTGTAACAGCAAAACTACTGGTCTGAGGTGTGCTTGCAGATATTCCATTTGTAGATCCTAGTTGAACACTTTCGTATTCACTAAGGCTCTTGGCGAGTAAAGCCACATATTTTTCTGCTTGAAGCATAATTACCAATATGTCATTGAGAGCCTTGTTGCAGTCTCTTACAACCACGCCCAACTCGTTGTATTTTTTATCTTGCCATCCAGCACCTAACTGTTCATATTTCATCTTTACAGATTTTTTGGTAGTTTCGATGGAGGAAATGGAATCCTGCATTTTTTTCAGCATTGCGAATAGCTGAACGGAGTCAGCATTTACCATACTCATTTCATCACCTCCTGGCAGCGGATTTTGTGAAGTGCAAAGCGGCGATGTGTCAGGAAAGTCTGACACATCACTGCTTCGGCAAGATTTAATTTAGAGAGGAAAGAAATTGTTCCAACTCAGCAGCGGTCGGTGCAATGTACGGTTTCATCTGGTAAGTATCCTTAACACCGTCTGTGAAGTATACGCTCCTTTCTTTTTTCGTTTTGTTGGTTCATTTTCGCCAGTGTGTTCGTGTCGTTTGCTGTGACGAGAACGCAACATAGACACAAAGAAAACACAAGGGCGAGCTTGCTCGTTTATATACCCTTGTGTTTTCGACTGGATATGTTAAGGTAACAAACAGTAAATGACACGTTACAGACTGCAAAATGTACCAACTGAAAAAAGAAAGAATACCGTTGTGTGCTTTATTTCTCGATCAGCTTTTCAAACATGAGGAAAGGTTTTATTTACATATATGTACTGGAATATTTCATGTTCATGATCGGACGATCCCGGAGGGAGAACTACGCTTTTTTTAGCAGGTGAAAATCACGGGTAGTGTGAAAAAGCAAAATGAACACGACGATCCCTCCATGGAAACCGCCGTGTTCCTCCTAAAGTCATCGTATAAGGCGGTAACTTTGATTGATACCCGCCCCAAAAAACAAAAGAGCCGATAACTCGCACCCAAGGGCTACGGATTATCGGCTCTGCGTCTGTGCGTCTGGCTCTTTGATAATAGATATATGAAATTGTTTGACACAGATAAGCATTTCACTTTTGCATTTGGGACAAAAGAGTGGGAAATTGTCAAGTATCGTGTCCTTTCGGATTTTAAGTCGTGTTTTGCTCTTGCACACAGGACACAAGAGCCATTCAAAAGACTGTTCTTGTATAGCGGACATTGTTCTCTCTCCTTGTTTTTGATCGTCACGGTAGGCCCCCGCCAACTGGCCACAAGCAGCGTTAATATCGGAGCCAAATTGCGTTCGGATATTGACGCTAATTCCTGCATTATGAATGATACGGCAAAAGGCCTTTATTCGTGTGTGGCTTGAGGGCACCATAGTTTCCGTAACTGTCGTTTGATTGTATGGGATTAAATCTAAATGGTATAGTGGCAAATACTTTTTGTGTTTGAATAACAACTTGGTAAGTTGCTCTGCGTGTCTGTCGCTGTCATTGACATCCTTTAGCATGATGTATGCCAAAAACACCTTGCGATTTGTTTGCCGAATGTGCTGATCTAATGTATCCAGTACCTGACCAAGGGGGTATGTTTTAGTTATTGGCATGAGCGTTTCCCTCAGACGGTCAGTAGGTGCGTGGAGGGAATAGGCCAGATTGACTTGCGGATATTCTCTTGTCAATTTTTGAATACCCGGCACGATACCGATAGTCGAAATGGTGATGCGTCGCTGGGACAGCCCGAACAGTTCCGGGGCGGTCAGATCATGCAGGGCTTCAAAAACTTGTGGATTAGCGAACGGCTCTCCCATTCCCATAAAAGAGATACTGTTGATACTGCATCCTTGTTGCATAAAATATAGGATTTGGTCGGTAATTTCATCCACAGTCAAGTTTCTGCGTAATCCCAAAGTCCCTGTTGCGCAAAACTTACAACCGAAGCCGCAACCGCTTTGAGATGAAATGCAAAAGGAGTTCCAGCCCTCTTTATAAAACAGACCCACCGTTTCCACACGGTTTCCGTCCGACAGTTCAAACAGCACCTTGTCAGTTTGCATTGATTTCTCATGATGGATCGCCTTGATCTCCACAACAGTTTCACCAAACTGCTCCACCAACTTTTCGCGCAGCGTTTTTGGAAGCAACTTCATATCTTCAAAACGCATAATTCCTTGTAGGAACACAGCATCAAGCAGTTGCTTATAACGATACTCAGGTAAGCGCATATCCGCTATGAGCTGTTTCATTTTTTTATACTTGGACATAATTATATTTTCTCCTTCTTATTTAATCGCAATCTTTCCTGTCTTGGTTCACCTCGTCCATAATGCGATAAAGTTTCTCGATCAAGCGACAATTATATTTTTCATTCAAACGAATATAAAGCTCTCTTTCTTCCGGTGATAATTCCGCAAGAGCGTCAAGCTCTGCCATGCGCACTTAGGACATTTTCCTACAAGGGGTCCCGAGCGCTTAGTGGGAATTTGTACCCCTTATCGATACAAATTCCCCGTAGGCGCTAGGGACCTCTTTAGCTCCTTGGAAGCTGTCAGTAGTATACCTAATAATTTATCTACATTCCCTTTAGTAACGTGTAACTTTCCAAATTTACAAAAGCGACTCATAGAATTATTTCCTCCCGTTAAATAATAGATAACTATTAAAAATAGACAATACTTGCTCATAAGTAACGGTACTTAAATTGTTTACTTTGGCGTGTTTCATTGCTTGATGAAACTGATTTTTAGTAAACAGTTGACGATATTCTCGATTGACCCATTTTGAAACAAAGTACGTATATAGCTTCCAATATTTATCTGGAACATCTGTGGTATGGCGGGTAAGTTTTATTAAGACACTGTTTACTTTTGGTTTAGGACGAAAGCATTCCGCTGGCAGCTTAAGCAATTGCTGAATCGAGACTTGAGTGTGCAAGAGCAACCCTAGTGTTCGGTGAATATCCAAGGTACGCTTGTAGAATCCTTCTTCAACAATCAGATAGATGTCAGACGCATGGCTTTCAAAAACCACTTTTTTAATAATTTGTGTGCTTAAATGGTAAGGAATATTCCCAACAATTTTATACCTCTGTTTGTTAGGGAATTGAAACTGTAGAATATCTTGGTGAATTAAAGTGACACGAGTATTCAGTTTTAATTTTTCTGACGATAAGTTGAATAGATGACTGTCTAATTCAATAGACGTTACCTGTTTACTTATTTTAGCCAGTTTCGTCGTTAAATGCCCTTTACCTGTTCCAATTTCGTAAACGGTATCGGTTTCTTTTAAATTCAATTGTTTTATTATTTGGTTGAGTACTTTTTCACTCGTTAAAAAGTTTTGAGAATATTTTATATTTTTGTTCATGTAATCACTCCTTCTTAATTACAAATTTTTAGCATCTAATTTAACTTCAATTCCTATTATACAAAATTTTAAGATACTGCACTATCAACACACTCTTAAGTTTGCTTCTAAGTCTTATTTCCATAACTTCTTTCATTTGGGAATAATTCAAGCTGGCGAATCATATAATGTGTACTTGGAATGTAATCAAAATAAAACAATAGTGCTAGATATAAACTCCATGGAATTGGGCGTGTCCGATTTTCGTAGGCACTATAAGTTTGTCGTGAAATACCAACAGCCGAAGCAATTTCTTCTTGTGATGCACCAACTTTTCCTCTGAGTGCGGGTAACTCAATCGCCAATTGAGTGGCCAAGTTCTCTTTCTCATCTTTACTAAAATTCCAAAACTGCTTATAAGCATCTCGCCCTACAAATTGAATCAATAAATCTCCTCCTGGGTATACTCTTTCGTAGAGTAATGTACTCTACGAATTTTTTATTTTAAAGAACCTCAAGATAGCTCATATTGTCGTCTTGGGGTTCTTTTCATTCTATCATTTAATGCAATCTGCCTATAAAATTTTATCATATTGCATTTATAAATGCAACTTGCACCCGATGTTGGTTGTTGAGATTTTTGGTACATTTTATAATGTATAGCAGAATCATACACAGCATGGAGGTGATTGAAACGCAACCGGAAATTGATTACGTTAAGATTGGTCAGCGCATTAGAGCTGCCCGACTGGAAAAGGGTTATAGTCAGGCTGATTTGGGTGCGTTGGTTGGTTGCTCGAACAATCATATGAGCCATGTTGAAGTTGGACAGACGAAAGTTTCTTTGGCAATGCTTCTAAAACTGGCATTCGTCTTGGAAAAGAACTTTGACTATTTTTTACTGGATACCCCATATGCAAAATGCGACAGCATCATTGATAATGAGATTGCTGCAAAACTGAAAAAGTGTAATGTAACAACATTGATAACCGTAGGAAAGTTGATTGATGTCTTGATTGACCAGCAAGAGATGATAAAAAAAGCGGAGCTTGATTGATATAATGAAAAAGAAGCCCATTGACGGTACAGAGTGAACTGCTATGGGGTTCTTTTTTGCAGCACAATATACTGATTCTTTAAGAAGCAAAAAGTCCACCAGTCATGATGCACTACGCATCGTACTGGTGGACTTTTTCTGTAAAGATATAAAAATAGATATTCATATATCGCCATAACCAATGTCGTTATCGTAGGCATGAAGATCTTCTTTCAGGAAATCTGCTTTACGAATATACATCGAATTTACCAGCTCTCCTTTTTCGTGGAGCAGGCTGAATTTGTAGTCTAATAATGCTGCCGGTACATAGAGCATTTTAGCCGTTTCAAAAAATGTGTGTTCCGAAAGGCATTCCAGGACTTTCCCATCTTCTAACAGAAGCTCCGCCGCAAAGAAGTTTGCTTCATTTTCTTCGATTGATCTATCATCAAAAACTTCCATTTCTTGAAAGCCGTGCATCATAGCGATTTTTGTATGCAGGACAGCGTGTCCTAATTCATGTGCGACTAATATACGCTCCAGGATACCGTTCACATTGTGATCTATCACGATATTCTTTTGTCTGGACTGGTAATAGAAGAAGCCCTTCAATTTCTTCTGTAAATCGTAATAGTGGATTTTGATACCTAACAGCTGACATAGCTCGTAAGGGTCTCTGGTGTGATATTTTCGCACAAGCTTATCGACAGTTTCAATGATATGCTCTGCCGTTTTCATTTGCTTCACCTCCGAATCGCACACAGAAAACATATTCTGTGCTTGAGGATTTTACTCTTTATCTTTATGCTTTCTGTATTTCTTCGGAGTGTACTTTTCCCGTGCTGTTTTCTTAGAGTCCATATAAACTGACATAATCGCCTGGAAGAATACATCTTTTGCGTCCTCGTCCAATTCTCCACCGGCAAACAGAGAATTTACACGACCCAACACTTCCTGAGCTTCTTTTGCTCCTTTTGAACCGAAGTTTTCCTTTGCCTCTAAAATAAACATATCCTGATCTATATGGCTCTGGCTATCCGTTTCAGATTCGTCCAAAAGATAGGACACAGAGATATGCAGTGCTTCAGCAAGTTTTCTGATGTTGCTTTTTCTGGGGAGTGTTCCGAGCTGCTCATAGGTGTAAAGGGATCTTTCGGAAATGCCGGTCATCTGGGCAAGCTCCGTTTGAGATAGGTTCATAGCCAAACGAGCTTCTTTAATTTTTTCTCCAAATGTCATGGTAGTATCCTTCCTTTCAAAAAATATTTATTCGTAACTTCCGATTATTTGTTGACAAACTTCTGGAAAATGCTATAATAAGAATCATAACAGAAGTTTTAATTCCGCTTAATTATATATCGGAACTTTTATAAAGTCAAGAACTTCCGATTTCACTTCTGTTATTTTAATCAAATATCGGAAGTTATAGTCATTCTTGTCCCATGGTATTTGTTTCCCTTTAGCCAAGTGACAGGAGTTAGAAAGGAATTCTTATTTTATGGATTAGGCTGAAAGGAGATTCTGAATGAGCAGATATAATACACAGGTATTAAGCAGTATTCGAATGCTTTGCCGGATGCAGAACATTGACGAGAAGGTTCTGTATGAAAGAGCAAAGCTGATTTTATCCATATATCGAGAGGTGTGCTGGTCTACCATTGATCGTGCGAATGATGTATGTGATACCCTTATTTGTACTTACGGTGACAGCTTAGATGGTGCATTGATTTATCTGGAGAACTTTGCTCCGGATGAAGCGAGAGAACGATTTGAAGAACGCATTCGCAGCTTATTTGAGACAAAGTGGATCATTGAACTGGTAGATATGGCTATGTTGAAAATCAGAGAATATCCAGATAAAGGCGCTCTGTACTGTGAGATTATCTCAAAGGCATATCTCAACCGCTTCAAGTACAGGGAATCAGAAATGCTGGAGGTTTTGAATATGGAACGCAGCACCTACTATGACCGAAAGAAAGAAGCGATACTGTTATTTGGTCTGTCACTTTGGGGAACAGCCATTCCTAAATTGAAAGATTTCCTGGAAAGTGCCCGGGAGGAAGAAGCATTGTGTTATTGTGAATGCTAAGACAGGATTTTAGTCCGACTAAAATCCGATGAAAATACGACGGTTCCCCTACTGAAAGTCCGACTTGTCCAGTGTTAAAATGGCTATGCTGGGAGATAGCGGCATAAAATTGAATAGAGAGAGTTACGCCTCGTGCCTGTAATGGGTACGGGGCTTTTTTTATACCTGCCTATTTTCCCCCATAATTAACACAAAGGCATGAACGAGAGCTTGGAGTAATTTACTCCGGCTCTTTTTTTATGCCTGCAAGGAGGACAGGCAGATGGCAAAGGGTATTGAGAATCGGGCACGATCTCCTCCCGCTGTTTTTGATTTTGCAACTTCACAAATTCAAAAACACGGAGGAACGAAAATGTATTACGACTTGGTTGAAAGCGGAAAAAGAATTAAAGCCTTGAGAAAGGAACATGGGCTTACACAGGAACAGCTTGCGGAGCAGTTAGGTGTTGCCGCAAACACCATTGCACGAATTGAAACCGGCAACAGAGGTATCTCTATTGATTTGGCAATCGAACTGGTTGTGCGCTTTGAGACAACCCTTGATTACATATTTTTAGGTCGTGAATAACCTCAAAACTATACCTACGAGGCAATAAAAACTTGCATGAGGAACAGGTACAATTTAGATACAGCCAAAGAAAATCGGCTGCTTGATCCTTGAAAACTGAATACACAGTCATCGAATACGTTCCTGTTGCCGGTGCGAGAGCATCAGCCACATCAGCGGTACGCCGAGACGTATCGGATAGAGAAACAGAACGACTTTCTTCTATAAATTAAGCGCTTGTCTCTCTCCCGATGCCAGCGATCAATACTGGCTTGTAAATATTGGGTTGCTCCCAATACGGCCATGAAAGCAACAGGATTAAAGATACTTCTCTACGGAGCTGGCGGAGAACCCGGCAGAGGTTAGATTCCTATGGAACTGATTCGCAATCAGTCGTTCGGTGATTCCCTGAGGGCGTAAGCCCTCTTTCCCAGGGGTGCGTGGCAAATATGGGACACATAGACTTTTGGACTGACTGCCTGATTCCTTTCTGGCAGTCAGTTATTACATAGCCAACGAAAGGAGGTCATGGCACATGATGAAAGAAAATTGGGTATATTGCCGTGGTGATATTTATTGCGCCAAGCTGGACCCGGTAGTTGGGTCGGAACAAGGCGGCATCCGTCCGGTTATCGTCATTCAGAACGATACCGGTAATAAACACGCTCCCACATTGATTGTGGCAACGGTCACCACCAGAATCCATAAGAAAGCGAATATGCCGACGCACTTTGTTATTTACGACAATCCTGCATTCAAAGAAGCGTCCGTTGTTCAGCTGGAACAGATTCGTACCATTGATAAAAGCAGGATTGATAATTACTTAGGTAAGGTAACGCCCCGTGAAATGGTAGCGATTGAGAAAGCCTTATCTGTCAGCCTGGCAATGGAACAGCTGAAAAAGCGTTCCCCAAAACATAAAGCAAAGAGAGCGAAGGAGTGAACATAAATGTTTGAAGAAAGAATCGCTGCCATGAATCAGCGCACCGAAGAAGCGATGGCTGCTAACGCAGTTCAGTTTGATAAGAGAACCTATACGGTTGATGAGATTCAGGATATTCTGGGCATCAGCAGAACCAGCGCATACAACCTTGTGAAAAAGAAAGTTTTCCATAGCGTCCGCATCGGTGGCAGTATCAGAATCTCCAAAAAGAGTTTTGATGAGTGGTTGGATCATCAAATGTAAGATTTGTCAAGGGCGTCGTACAACCCGGCGACAAACTTCAAAACATATTGAGAGTTCGATAAAATGTAGCCATGACAAGAAACACATGGCTACATTTTTTACATAGGAGGTTGTACGATGGCGGAAATGAGAAAACGCACGAGTATGTCTGTTCTGGAAATGGGCAGGATGCTCGGTCTTGGTAAAACGGAGTCATACTGGCTCATTAAGAAGAATTACTTCAAAACCATTCTTGTCGGCAACACCATGAGGGTGATGATCGACAGCTTTGAAGAATGGTATGCCAATCAGTTCAAATACCAGAAGGTCGATGGAACCCCTCCCGGCGAGGAATTGAAGAAAACTACATATTCAATGGAGGAGCTTGGACAGCGCCTTGGGCTGAAAGAAGCGACTGCTTACGAACTGGTTGCCAAAGGGCATTTTGATGTGGTCGATGTCCTGGGCAAGCGCAGAGTGACAAAGGAGAGCTTTGAAAGATGGTATGCTTCTCAAACCGATTACCGCACGGTAGAGGATCAGGAACTGGATGCAGATATTATGGCATCCACCTACGGTCTGCCGGAAATGGCAAGAATGCTTGGGGTACATCGTCAGACCATTTACTATATCGTTGCCAATGAAGATTTTGAGCTTATCAAGGTTGGCAGGTATAAGCGAGCTACCAAAGAGAGCTTTGAAAAATGGTATCACAATCAGACCCGCTACCAGTTAGCGGAAGATAGACAGGAAAGGAGCTGATTACATGGCATCTATCGTTAAGAGAAAAAAGAAGTATTCTGTGGTTTATACATACACCGATGAGAACGGCAACAAGCGTCAGAAGTGGGAAACCTTTGAAACGAATGCCGAAGCAAAGAAAAGGAAGTTGCAGGTTGAATATGAGCAGGAGTCCGGAACCTTTATTCCCCCTTCTGCTAAAACCGTCAATGATCTTTTGGATGAGTATATGTCAATCTATGGTGTGAACACCTGGGCGATGTCTACCTATGAAAGCAGAAAGAGCCTGATTGCAAACTATATTCGTCCCCTCATCGGTGATATGAAGCTGGAGGATGTCACGCCGAGAATCATGGACAAGTATTACCGAGATTTGCTTTCTGTCAAAGCGGTTTCTTCTAAGTATGTAAAAGCCCGTACAGAATATCTGACTCCGCATACTGTCCGAGAGGTTCACAAGACATTGCGAAATGCTTTCAATCAAGCGGTCAAGTGGGAATTGATGACCAGAAACCCTGTGGAGCACGCTACGCTGCCGAAAGAAGAACACAAGACCAGGGATATCTGGACAGCAGAAGTGCTCCAGAAGGCTCTGGAAGCCTGTGACGATGATATTCTTCGTCTGGCTATTAACCTTGCCTTCTCCTGTTCCCTGCGAATGGGCGAGCTTCTGGGGCTTACCTGGGACTGTATTGACATTTCCCCCACCAGTATTGAACTTGGTCAGGCAAGCATCTTCGTTGAAAAGGAGTTGCAGAGAGTAAATCGTGAAGCGATGGCAGATCTGGACGGTAAGGACATCATGTTCAAGTTCCCACCGACCTTCGCCAGTACGCATACCGCATTGGTTCTCAAAACTCCTAAGACCAAAACAAGTGTCCGCAAGGTGTTCTTACCGAAAACCGTAGCGGAAATGTTGGTACAGCGAAAGGCTGACATCGAAGAACTGAAAGACCTTTTCGGTGACGAGTTCGTAGACTTCAATCTGGTTTTCTGTTCTTCCAATGGCAAGCCGATTGAGGGGCAGGTTATCAACCGTGCTTTCAATAAGCTGATTGAGGAGAAGGGACTGCCGAAAGTGGTTTTCCATAGTCTCCGACATTCCAGTATCACTTACAAGCTGAAGCTGAACGGCGGCGATATGAAATCCGTTCAAGGCGATTCCGGTCATGCACAGGTCAAGATGGTAGCGGATGTTTACTCCCATATCATCGACGATGACCGCAGACTGAACGCTGAAAGAATGGAAGCTGCGTTCTACTCAGGCAGACAGGCAACGCCTGAGCCGGTTCAACCAGCCGCAACGGAAAGCTCCGCTGATGATAAAGAACTTCTTCTGAAGCTTCTGCAAAATCCGGAAATGGCAGCACTCCTGAAGTCGCTGGCAAAAACATTATAGTAACTGCAAGGGCAGATCCTTTTACATAGCTACAATAGCTGTAAAAGGGTCTGCCCTTATTTTTTTGTTATGGAGGTCAACGAGTATGGATAGAATCTTTATGGACGAGTATTACGAGCATCTGAGAGCTGACAATATCGAGGCATTTTCCAAGGAAAGGAACGACGAATATGTTGGCAGAGCTGAGGAATACAAAGCAGCAAAGTCGGCATTGCTTGAAGGATTGGGACTTGAGCATTTGTTTGACCATAGCCATGAACTGACTCCGAAAGAAAAAGAAATATGGATGCTGTTCGATAGGGTTGATGTAGCAGAGCTTCTTGCAAGGGATGCTTTTGCCAAGGGTGCTTATATGCTCGGCGCTGAGGATAGAGAGATTATGCTGAAATAAAAAAAGACCTGCTTCGGCGGGTCTAAATTACATAGAATCATTGAGTCTGAAAAACCTTTGAAATTCTTAATAATTCTGGTTGAAAAATTCATTTTGAAATGATATATAAAACAGACTGAAATCTGTGTCTAAGGACACCCGCACCCTCACACGAGAATGAATAGGATTTCCTATCATTTCGCATCACGAGAAGTTACATAGTGACATTTACTTGCACTTGCAACGTCCACCAAAAATCGAAAGACTTGCTAATTTCGAGCCAATCGGACGGTGTAAAATCCCTCTGAATTAGCTATCACAGCGTAGTATCAGATGGGATTTGAAATGCTGAAAAACCTTGTATTTCCAAGCATTTTTAAGCATTAGATGCCACTTCCCGATGTCGTATCGGGTCTACTCCTAAAGCGTCGTTGCCAGTTCGATTCTGGCCGGGGATACCAGCAGAAGCCGTCTTAAACCTCAATTACAAGGTTTAAGACGGCTTCTTTTTATAGGATTCACCTGTCAATAAGACTGGCTTATGGAAGATGTTTCATAAAAAAGCCAGAACTTTATGAATTTAAGGTTGATTACCAGTCGGTAATGTAGTAAAATGTGTAGAGCAATTGTTAAAAAGTAAACAAACAGTTTTTCGCAAGGATACCACCTTGTATTATATGGAAATATCGTCGTCAGACGCTATTTCCTATTTATTAGATAAAATAAGTATGTGTTAAAAGGAGAAGATCTAATGTATAAGGTTTCCACACTCGCAGACGAGTACAAGAAGAAATTAGTCACAGCAGACGAGGCTGTTGCCATCGTAAAGCCGGGTGACAGAGTTCACTATGGAACAGGCTGCGGCAGCCCCGTAGACCTGGATGAGGCCATGGCAAGACGCGCCGATAGCCTGAAAGACGTACATATTTTAAGCTGTATCACCATCAGAAAAGAACCGTCCAAGCTTTATCTGGCGACCCAGTCCAATGAACAGGTTCGTTTTGAATCCGCTCACTTCAGCGGTGCTGACAGAAAAATGTGCAAAGAAGGCAGATGCTGGTATATACCGATGAATTTTAACGAACTGCCATCTTACTGGCTGGGCAACGACTGCGGTATCGATGTAGCCATGTTCCAGGTAACGCCGATGGATCAGAACGGCAATTTCAACCTGGGACCTCAGGTATCCGATATGAGAGGTGTCATTGAAAGCGCCAAGAAGATTGTCGTAGAGGTCAACGAAAATATGCCTCTCGCACAAGGATTCCAGACACAGGTGAATCTGGCAGATGTGGACTATATCGTAGAAGGCTCCAATGAGACTTTGGCAGAACTTCCGACCAAGGGGGCTACCGAAATCGACAGACAGATTGCAGCACACGTAGTGGAAAGAATCAGCAGCGACAGCACTCTTCAGTTAGGTATCGGCGGTCTTCCAAACTGCATCGGTCAGATGTTGGCTGACTCCGATGTAAAAAACATCAGCGGCCACACAGAGATGCTGGTCGACGCTTATGTTGAACTGTTCAATGCCGGAAAATTAACGAATAACAAAGCCACCAACAAAGGCTCCTTAGTTTACACCTTTGCTGGCGGCACAAAGAAACTATATGACTTTATCGACAACAACCCGCTCTGCTGCAGTGCGCCAGTAGACTACGTCAATAATGTAGGCGTCATCGCCAGCATGGACAATTTTGTCTCTGTCAACAGCTGTATCCAGGTAGACCTCTACGGACAGGTATGTTCCGAGTCCGGAGGATATCAGCATATCAGCGGAACCGGCGGCCAGCTTGACTTCGTCATGGGCGCCTATCATTCAAAAGGAGGCCAGAGCTTCATCTGTACCCCTTCAACCAGAACACTGAAAGATGGAACAAAGGAATCTCTCATCGCACCAGTGCTGACTCCGGGATCTATTGTAACGACGCCGAGAAGTGCTACCCATATGATCGTTACAGAGTACGGCGTAGCCAACCTGAAAGGGAAATCGACTTGGGAGAGAGCAGAACTCCTGATTAACGTTGCCCACCCTGATTTCAGAGAAGACCTGATCAAAGCCGCAGAAAAGAATGGAATTTGGAAAAACACCAGCAAATGCACATTCTAAAATATATCTCAAACCAAAAGAAGCTTCGGGCGGAATTCCGTCCGAAGCTTCTTTTGTTGTATATGATTAATTTACATCGTTTCTCGCCAGGATTTCAGCTGGTGTGTTCCTCATCGTGTTGAAGACAGGAAGCAGTCCTGCAACCAGGTTAAACACCGCCACAATGGCAAAGCTGATTAAAAATACTGCCGGATTCATCAAATATTGTTCCCCGATCATCGGTACTTTTGATATCCCGTTCAATATATACGCCATCAGCGCCATAGCCGGCAAAGTAGTCAACGTAGTCAGTGCAATAATTTCACCTACGAACATCTTATAGATATCTTTTTTCTTCAGACCGATGGCCCTCAAAACGCCGACTTCTTTGATTCTCGACAGGAATGAGGATCTGAGCATCAAGTAAATCTCTATAAGCGAGATGATCAGAATGATTCCACATACCAGCAATGTCGCCATAACCTGCTTTTTGATACTGTCGATATACTGCTCCCTGCTGTTCTCATAGTTATCTGTAATTTTGATATTCTGAGAGGAGAGCTGATCAAAGGTCGCTGACTTATCCTTCGGTGAGAGAACCATACTTTTCTGACTACCGATATAATAATATTTCGCCATTTTTGCAGTGACATAGATATTGTCTCCTTGGCGTTTGTCAGAATAGTAACCGCAGACGGTCAGTTTTTTCCCGTTGATCTTCACATCCAGGTCACTGCCGATAGCGGCTTCAAACCGATGATTCTCATTGATCAAAGCTTCATAGTCGTTCTTTGGGGCACTGCCACTGGTAATCTGAATATCTTCATTCTTCTTGACCAAATCATAATTGACTACCTGATCTTCTGTGCTTTCTGCATCCTCCATGCCCTGTTCATCCTCAGCGCCTTTAGAAGGCTGATTGCACAGGATGTCGATGAAGAGGTCTTTCTCTGTATAAATCGACGGGCTGCCCTGGTCGGTGATACCGGCAATGGTGAATTCTCCCAATCTGTTCAACTCCAGTTTTCGACCGACAAAATCCTCATAGGTGGATATGCCCACCTGCTGTACCTCATAGTTACCGAGAATGCTGTCGATGACCATTTTGTCGATGATGATTCCCCTCTCACTGTCAGCAAGCTTTCCAGCAATCAAACTGTCTTTTGTAACCATGTCGATGTCCGAAAGCGAACCGCTGACCGTGGTCATGGCGCCTGCCGATTGATAGTAATCGTCAATAGGCATGATGAAACTAGCGTTGGAGTCCCCCGGAAGAACGTAGTCTACATCCTCCCGATTTTCATATTTTTCATAGAAAGCAGGGCTCAGCTTTGCCGTGTTTATCGTCAGATAGTTCTGATTGACCTGCACAAATTTGTCGTCAGTCACGTTAGTGATGCCGGCGATATTGCTGACTGCATAGATGGAGAACATGGAGGCCAGCACGAATCCCAGTAATAGAATTTTTTTGATGATGGAATAGGAAAAAATCTTCTTATATCCATTGACCAGGAGGGTTCCCAAGTTAAAGATGGAGGTGTAATGCGGCTTGAAACTCTCGTCGATCAGCTTGTCGTAATCGAATTCGTAGTCCTCGTAGATATCTTTGGAAATCTTCTTGTAGTGGTCGTCAATCAGTTCCACGGCATCGGAGCCTTCTCCCATCCCCTTAGGCGTTTCCAAATAAATGTTGTTGTTTCTGACAACAACCTTAATCTCCAAAGGTGCATCTTCTTTGTCACTGTAATATCTGACCTTGACATTATCCTGTATCAGTTCTTTCTGAACAGGCATATCCTGCAGATAGATTTTGTTCTCCAGCCTGTAGTCCAGCTCATCGTTATGGGCATTTTCCTTGTCGCTGACAATTCTACCATCAACGATTTCGATAATTCTCGATGCGTAAAACTCTGCAATTTCCCGTTCATGAGTGACCAGAATGACCAGCTTTTCTCTGGAAATCGCTTTGATGATGTTCATAATCTCGATGGTATTTTTGCTGTCCAAGTTCCCCGTCGGTTCATCGGCAATGATAATCTTCGGGTTCTTGACGATGGCACGGGCAATACCGACTCTTTGACGTTCTCCGCCGGAAAGCATCTTAGCCGGACGGTTCTTGTACTTGTCAATCCCCACTCTCTTCAGAATGTACATGACCCGTTCTTCGATTTCTTTCTTGTCCTTAATGCCCATCATCTTCAGCACCAAAGCCACATTGTCAAAGACCGTGTCGTCCTCAATCAAGTTGTAGTTCTGAAAAATATAACCGACGCTGACATTTCTAATCTCATCTTTTTTCCCGTTGGATTTTGTCGTGATCCTGTCGTCGTCGATATAAATTTCCCCGCTGTCTACTTTGTCGAGACCGCCGATGGCGTTAAGCAGAGTGGTCTTTCCGCAGCCGGAATTGCCCAGGAACGTAACCAGCCCTTTGTTTTCAAGTTCGATGGAGGTATCGTTGATAACGTGGATCTCATTGCTTTTCTTCTTGTTGAAATACTTGTTTACCTTTGTTAATCTAATCATCCCGTTACACCTCCTCTTTATATGCGTTCATGGCAGTTTTCTTGAATAACTGTCTCGCGTATCTGGCCGCCAGCAAAATAGACATCAAGCAGAGCACCACGTACAGGATGATATAGTCGCCTGCAGTCAGGAAGGATGCCATCTGTATCAGCGTATCATTTTGCACCACGCCGGTCTTAACTAGCATGATTATCAGCATGCAGAAGAAGAATGCGATGTTAAATACTGCAAACAGCTCTGTCTTCAGCAGAGAACTGCAGTTGGCCTTTGTGGCACCCAGCATTCTGATCGTGGAGAAGTAGACGTTTCTCGACTTCAAGATCAGCTTTGTAATAAAGTACGTGATGAAGAAGAGCACCAACAGCATTGCCACTAGCATAATGGTTCTCAGTGTTTCCTGAATAATGTCAAATCCCTGAGAATAGCTGATTACGCCGTCGCTGACGTTAAACGTATCGAATCCGGCCTTTTCAATTTTCCCAGCGGTCTCCTTTGCTGTTTTATAATCACTGACGATGACGCTGGACTGGAAGTTTCCTTTATTGAACATCGTGCTGTAATCTTCTGGGTTGATGAACAAAGTGCCACTGATCGCGTCAAAATCGTCACGATCCAGATAATAACTCAAATTACTCTTATTGTATACAGCTCCGACTTTGAACTTGAAGGTATCTTCAAAGTACAGGCTCTGATTGGTCAGCTTCAGTTCTTTTCCCACAGCATCAGATTCTGCCATGGCGCCCACATCCTCTGATACGTATATCTCCCCTTTAGGAACTTCTGAAGAGGCGCGGATCGGCATAACCCCGGCCGCGGAATTACCCTCAGCGATGTGATCTGCCAATTCGATTTCCTGTGTGCAATAACGTTCCAGGGCTGCCAGCCTGATATTTGACATGGTGGCATCGTTAACACACAAGTAACCTTCCAGGTAGATGTCGCTCTCTTCCAGGACTTTTTGCTGTTCCTCGGTCATATATCCATAGCCTACGATTTTCACTTTATCTTTTATGATGGCATTGCCGCTGTTTTGATCCATGACTTCCGCTTTTTTATCCATAATCACATCCATGAATTGCGCGGCATACTGGTCTCTCGGGCAGATTATAATGGCTTCGTTGCTGTTTTTCGGCATTCTGCCTTCTTCCAGCTGACCTGCATAATCTGCGGCTTCCCCTAACTTTGTCGTCACATAATATTCGCCCTTTTCGCTGTCATCAGTCACGTTTGCCACAAGATCGAGCAGCAGGTCGTATTCCACAATCTTATCCACATTGTCGATTTTCTTAATCTTCTCATAATCCTCATCAGTAAACTCTTTGCCACCTGGTTTGGTTACAAGAATGCGGTTCTTCTCGGTATCCGAAAAGTAGTTATTAAAACCGCCAGTAGTCATTTCCCCCATATACATGAACGAGGAATACTGTGCAAAGACTGCTGAGCACAAAAAAATAAATACAACTAAAAGAAGCAAAAACTTTGCTGGTATATTAAAGGTGTTTCGGACACCCAGCCTGGCCATACTGCTAAAAGATAGCGAATCCGCTTTTGCAGTCTTTATTTCGGTTTCTTTCTGATCTGCCTGCATGGCAGTCACTCTCAGCCGCTTGTCTTCCGCCACTCTGCCGTCATGCATGGCGATTTTTCTCGTCACATAAGGTTCCACTTGGTCATAGTTGTGGGTTACGACAATAATCAATTTGTCCTTTGACAGTTGGTGAAGCAGCTTAATGATTTCTGCTGCCGATTTGCTGTCGAGGTTTCCTGTCGGTTCGTCAGCTACGATAATCGGTGTCTCTTTGGCCAAAGCGCGGGCGATGGCCACCCTCTGCTTCTGACCGCCAGAAAGTTTAGAAGCCTTTGTCTTCTCATAGTCGGACAAGCCCACTTGCTCGATAATTTCCCTAACCCTGTCAGGGATCTCGCTCCTGTCATATCCGCTCATCAAAAGGACTAGCTCAACATTCTGATAGACGGTATAGCTGTTAATCAGATTAAAAGTCTGAAAAATGCTGCCGATATACTTCTTACGGTAATCTTCCAGATCCTCCTTGGAGTATCCGCTAGTTGGCTGCCCCATAATATACATTTCGCCCTCTTCGTAAGAATCCAGACCGGAAATTACGTTGAGGAGGGTGGATTTGCCACTGCCGCTTTCACCAGTGATCGCGACAAATTCGCCAATATCAAATTCCAGGTCCACTTTGCTGAATCCTGTGGATACCAGCCCGTTCCCAGAGTAGAATTTTGATACACGTTCTAATCTTAACATTTTCGTTCCCCTTTCTTTGGATATCTTAATATAGCATACTAAGGGCACAAAAATCTACGAAAGTTGACGAAGTTTAAGAAACGTAAGAGAATTGTAAGAAATGAGTGCATGACGGCGGCAAAGCTGCCTATGCACTCATGTCACAGCCTTACGGCGTGACGACGATTAAGGTACATTCCTTGCCTTTTCGCCCCAGCTTTAGCTGGCCTGGCGAAACGGACAGCGAAAGGCGCGTTAGCGACTGGAGGAGTGAGCGAAGCGAGTGTTGATACTCCGAACCAGGCAGCTCCGCTCCCTCTTCTCCGTATTAAGAAATCACAAATGCATGACGGCGGCAAAGCCGCCTATGCACTCATGTCTCATTTTCTTTTCTTAAGTAAAAATGGGGTTTTCCCATTCCTGATCCCATGTTAAAATAAGTTTTATCACGAATATACTTTGAACAAGGAGGCTGACAATTTATGCTTAATCCTATCGTTATGGCCGCGTAAGCAAGACTATCGCAGCCGTTAGGAATGAAATACGTGTTGTAGATAGTGCTTGCTCTTCCCGTTGAAATACTAAAATGAGGAGCGCGAGATGGGCTATAAGAAAGCAACACACATACTGCCGCAGGACTTGCTGGAAAAAGTGCAAGAGTATATAGATGGAGAATTTCTCTACATTCCAAGAATTTCTGATAACAAAAAAGACTGGGGTGCAACCACGTCAATTCGCCAGGAATTGAGGGAACGAAATAGGCAAATCTTTGCAGATTATCAAGCCGGAGAGCAGATGGGCTCATTAGCCGAGAAATATTTCCTATCTCTCAAGAGTATCCAACGAATCGTCGGGCAGTTAAAAAAAGAACAACTTGAATAAACGAAGCTGCTGCTCAGGTAGATCAATAATCTACTCGGGCAGCAGTTTTCTTTTGCGGCGATAGCAGTTCTCAATATTTGTAAGTTCAGAAGCGCCTCCTTTTTCCCACTTTTAATTATGAAGAAAGTATGAGGTCGGATTTATCATACTTCCATGCTACACTAAAATCATGAAAAAATTAATTTGGAAAATACAATACGATTCAACGCCGCTAGTCTATCGACACTGTAAAAAATGCGGGAAAAAAACGCACTTTAAATCCTCTGACCAGTTTCGCGTCAATGCACAGCGACAATATTTAGACATATGGTTGATTTATAAATGTACAAAATGTAATACAACTTGGAATGCGACAATCTATTCCCGCATTTCTCCACAAGCTTTGACAGCAGAGCAGCTCAATCAATTTCAGGAAAACGACCAGGTTCTGGCTAGGAACTACGCGTTCAACTCTGAACTTCTCCACAAAAGCGGGACAGAATGTGAGCTGCCTGAATTTTCAGTTGTCGGCGATGATATCATCACTGGAGAATATGCCGAAGTGAAATTGATAAGTGAATATATTTTACCAATCAAAATCTCCGCAGTTCTCAGGAAGAAATTGCATCTTTCACAAAAGGCTTATAAGGAACTAGTTGAAAACGGACGGATCAAAGATCGCTCTGATCGAAACCTGCTAAAAAGCAAACTGAATCTGGAAACAGTTATCGTATTTCTTCCGTAAGGACAGGGCATATATCGGTGGGCAATAGAATAAAATGATGTCAGTGACTTTTATGAAAGGATGTGATTAAAATCATGAATAAGTTACAAAAAAAGCAGCAAATGGTACTGTACATCGTCATTCTCTGTCTTGCTATCTGTTTTCTGCTTTCTAAACTCCTCCTTACGGAGCAGCTCTTCATATACTCTGCAGTCTTAATCGGTACAGTCTTCATTTCTATTTCCATTTATATTGGCGCAAAACAGTTCCGCCATGTAAAGCATGGTAAAACGCAGCTGATGATGATATTCTTATCCGCTTTCCTTGTCGTCGCAGCAGCACTTTATTTGCATAGATAAGGGCCACCGCATTGAGTTCGATTCTAATGCAGCGCCCCGCTTTATCTTTTTTGAAATTCTGAATTCGGATCTCCCATGGCTCTCCAGCCATAGCGGTAAATGGAAAGGACTATGGACCCCAGGGTAATGCTTTCATTGAGTACGCCGCCCCACGAGCCGACAAGGATATCGTATAAAAGCCAGCACGGCGAAGCGCACGCCAGATTCGACAGGCGTATTTTTTGTGCGTTATTTGTCCAGTATCCGACATTGCTTGCAATCAATGCTGCAAAAGGCAGCAGGCTGATGGCGCCCTTCCATGTGAAAACGAGAATCACTGTGCATACTGCTGATAAAATCACGATCCATCCTTTCCATCTGACCCACGAGTATTTGTCGTACCACATCAGCAGGCCGTTTCGAAACATGATGACCATCAAATTCAGACAGCCGCTTAAGGCATTCAACAGAAAAAATTGCAGGCAAAACAGCGCGCTGCCCAATATCTGACAGAAAAACAACGCTCGATTGGATTTTATCTGGTAAGAAAAAATAAACAGCAATACACCTATATATCCAATTGCCTGAATCAGTATGTCATGCATTGGCTCCCTCCTTATAGTTCTCTCTGTGTACAAACACATTACTTCTCATCGCCGGTTTTGTCAAGTATTGTTATCCGCTTATCCATATTTGCATCAGGTTTTAATTTTCATCGGTATTATGTTGCGGCCTTTTTTGCATAAAATCACAAAAAAGACTGTTTTGGAAAAACTCTCAAAACCATTGTATTTGAGACATTCATAATTAAAATTTTCCGATTTATTATTAAAAAACGCCGCTAAACACTGCAACTGCTTGCTCTATTACTTTTTTCCAAATCAATAAAAAAACGCCTTTTCGGCAAAAACAGGAAAAGGGGCATCACGCCAGCGGATTAATCCATCTGCGCGACGCCCCTTTGCATCTTTAAAAAAATCTTCTAGAATTTTACATAATAAACCCGACAACCACATACAGCACAGCAGAAATCAGTGCAACGGACAATGTATATGGAAATTGGCTTCTGATGTGCTCCGCAATCCCACATTTTGTTGCAGAACATGCCACTACAGTCGTATCGGAAATTGGCGATGACTGGTCTCCGAACAGACCGCCGCTCCAAACCGCTCCCGCAAGAAGGGGAATGCTCGTCCCCATGGTGAATGCCATTGGCATGACGAGAGGCAGCACTACCGCCATCGTCCCCCAGGAACTTCCAGTGGAGAAAGAAATAATCAAGGCGATGGTAAAGGCGATAACCGGCAGCAGCGCCGGACTCAAAATGCCTGAGAAGGCATTGGCCAAATACGCTCCCGTGCCCAAGGTCGATACAAGGTCTCCCAGTCCCAGAGCAAAGGTCAGGATGATGATAATTGGAAGCATTCCTATCCATCCCTCATACAGTGCCGCGCTGGCCTCTTTGAATGTCATCACTCGCTTAGCCAAAATCATGATGAAAGCAATAGCGATGCCGGACAATACACCCCATAAGAAGGATCTCATGCCAGCTCCATTTAATATATTTCCATCGCCAGTGATATACATACCAATAATGGTCACTGCAATCATAGCTGCCACAGGCAGAATCAACAGCAGACAGGTCGTCGTCTTCTCATCCTCGCCTTTTTCGTAAACGCCGCTGGCCTTTGCCAGCTTATCCTCCTCAATGACGCGCTGCTCCGCTTTTTTCATCGGTCCAAAGTCAAAACCAGTCAAAATCATAATCGGCACGATTGCCACTGCAAGGATGACATAAAAGGACAGCGGTATGGATTTGATCATGACTCCAGCAGCACCCTCGACGCCCGAATTCTCTAACACGCTGATCATATAAGCACCCCAGCTGCTCAAAGGAATCAAGGCGCAGACAGGTGCTGAAACAGTATGTACGATAAAGGCCTGCTTTTCAGGTGAAGTCAGGTACTTGTCGTTGACAGGTTTCATAATAGACCCGGCAATCAGGCTGCTCATGTTTGCAGAGACAAATACGATGATACCGATGAGCCAGGTGATAAAGTTGGCTGATTTTTTTGATCTGATCAGCGATGTCCGTACCGTCAAAAAGTCGATAAAGCCGTTGACACCGCCCGCTTTTTGAATCAGCAGAATCATGCCGCCCATTAGAGAGATTGCCAGCATGGTGGTCAAATTGCTTCCATCGGCAAATACCGTTTCAACTGATTTGATGATGCCGTCCACTCCAGAGAGAATATTGCCATCAAATACGATGACATTACCGATAAAAAGCCCCAACAGCAATGACACATAGACATTTTTTGTGGTAAGGGCCAATCCTACTGCAACAATTGTAGGAATAATTGATAAGATTCCATATTCCATTTTTGCTCCTTTCTTTGCTAAATAATCATAAAAATCGCAGAACCCATCAGCACGCAGTGAACTGCCACTGAAAAAGTTCTTTGGTTAATCCGTTTTAGTACCAGGCTGCCTGCTAAGCCACCGGCGATGACTGCTGGCAGCAGCATCAGGCAGACTGCGGTCGATACGCTTGTCATCTGTCCAGAAATGAGATACTTTCCCAGAAGAAAAGTATTCAGTACCGCCCAGTAGCCGCACACAGTGCTGCGCAGTGCATCCTTGTCCTCAATTGTTTTATTCAAAAAGGCGATCAGCAAAGGCCCGCCGATACCATAGGCCGATTGCAGCGCTCCGCTTCCGATTGGATAAAGGTAGTGCCAAAGCTTCAGCCCCTTCTCCTTTTTCCCTCTGTATATTCCAGACAATTCATAAGCCGAATTCATGATGATGAACAGGGCCAGACAGATTTTGATCAACTGCTCAGAAACATGGTCCATAAGATAATCCGCCGACATCGATCCAAAGAGAACCGCCAAGGTGAGTACAACCACCAGCTGCCGGACGTTTACTTTCTTTCTCTGGCGAATCAGAATAAAAACAGACTGGGCACCCGTAAAAAGCCATGCCGCGGGCATAAAGACTTCTCTCGGCAGCACGAGCAGTGCAAAGGGGAGGCAGAAGATTGCCGCGCCAAATCCTGTAATCTGTTGGATAAAATAGCCGCAGAAAAAAACGACTAGCAGAAAAATCGACGGCAGTAATGCCGGCATGCTGTTCATCGTTAACCTCTTTTCAGGAAAGCTGTACAGCAATGCATACCGCCCCAGGCTTTTACAACCTCGTCATATTCTATCACATGAACCTTGACACCGTTGCTCTCCAAAATTTCCCTGGACTTTTCGTTGGCCGCCGGCATGACGATTTCCCCCGGTTTGATCGCGACAAAATTAACGCTGAAGCCCTCCTTGCACTCTCTGGTATCCGGGCATTCCAAGATCTTATAACCTTTCTTTTTCATGGTATCGACCACGCTGTATGGAACTTGGGATGGATACATGTAGACCAGGTCATGGCTGGCGATGTTAAACACGCCATCAATGTGCGCCTGCCCGCAAGGTGTCTGCATATAGATGATCTCTTTGACGCCGATTCTTCTCAGTTCCTCGGCCACCTGCTCTGCCCCTGCTCTGTTGGTTCTGGCTCCAATCGCCAAAATTACGGTCTCTCTGTCTACCCACATGACATTTGCACCTTCAAAATAGCCGTCCGCGTTAATGGTCTTGATGATGGGGATGTTTAAGTTGGCGACAGCTCTCGCTACAGCCGTCTCTTCGCCTCTTCTTGCCGCCATAGCCGGTCTGCAGATAATGGCCCCTTCTGGCGTCATCAGAAGTAGATCTCTGCAGAACAAGGCATTGGGCCGGTCTTTTCTTTGCTCTTCCACATAATGGACGGCAATGCCTTTGCTCCTGTAAAAATCAGCCAGCTGATCGTGCTGTGCTCTGAATCGCTCAGGGTCAATCTCCGTGCGGAATCTCACTTCACGATAGTCAAAATCGTCGACTTCCTTTCCCGGTCTTCGCATCAAAACAGCTTTCAGCTCATCAACCTCTGAATGGCAGCCCCAGTCTCCCCAATATTCAGTCATATCTTCTTCAAACCAAGTTTCTTTTGGGAACCATCTGTCTCCGCCCAAGGGGTCAAAGGCTTTTTTCTCTAATGTGTCGTACATATTTTATGTCTCCTTTCCAATTCTATTGACTTAACAGATATATGAGCAAAAGCTGTGCCAACACTTTTTCGTAGGAAAATAGGGTGCTACCGTCTCTCAGTTCCGGTTTGCGGCACATTTTGTAAAATAATTATTTTCTTCTTGTAAAAAAAATGTACGCCACTATACTATAATAAAAAACGTGGAAATGACGGAATCAAAGATTCCTATTTCCGCATGTCGCCCAAGGAGCGACCCTTCGCAAGGTGCGTTCTTTGCCTTTTCGCCCCAGCTTTAGCTGGCTAGGCGAAACGGACAGCGAAAGGAGCGTTTGCGACTGGAGGAGTGAGCAAAGCGAACGATGAAACATACGGAAATCCGCCCTTCGGACGATATTTCCTATGTTATAAAAAACGTGGAAATGACGGAATCAAAGATTCCTATTTCCGCATGTCGCCCGCAAGGGACGATTCAGACGATATTTCCTATGTTATAAAAAGAGAGGAGGCTCCCCGTGTTATCAAAATATATAGAAAAAGCCATGAAACTCTACAAAAATATCGACGGACTAGCTGCCGTCGATAAAGAAGGAATCATCCGATATTATTTTAATTACCGCCCGAATATCAATCCGCTGTCCGCTGAAGAGGCTCTGAACAAACATGTCCTGGACGTCTTTCCAAGCCTTGACGAAGAGACCAGCACTTTGCTTACCGTACTGCGCACTGGCGAGCCAATCCTCAATTATTTCCAGGAGTACGATAACTGTGTGGGTGTGAGGATCAAAGCCATCAACACGACCATGCCCTTAACTGATGCAAATGGACAGTTGATTGGTGCCATCGACGTGTCGGTTTATATCACCAATGAACGCAATCGTCTCTCCATCGTGATGAACAAGCCTGCCAATCCCGCCAACTTGTTCACTGTCAGCGACATCATTACCAGAGATGAGCATATGATACAATTAAAAGAAAATCTTATCAAGATTGCTTCCACCAGCTCCTCTGTTTTGATTTATGGAGAAACAGGCACGGGCAAAGAACTTTTTGCACAGTCCATCCACAGCGCCAGCCAGAGAAAGGACGGACCGTTTATCGTACAAAATTGCTCCGCGATTCCAAATACGCTTCTGGAAAGTATTTTCTTTGGAACCGTCAAGGGCAGTTACACAGGTGCTGAAAATCGCAAGGGCCTGTTCGAATTGGCAGACGGCGGCACTTTGTTCCTCGACGAGATTAATTCTATGGATATCAACATGCAGAGCAAAATTCTGCGGGTTCTGGAAGAAAAGAAGGTCAAGCGAATCGGCGGTCAGAAGGACATTTCTTTTGATGTACGCATTATCTCCGCTGTCAATGAAAAACCCGAAGTCGTTCTCAATCAAGGAAAAGTCAGAACCGATCTGTACTATCGCCTTTCTCCCGTGCAGATTACCATTCCGCCCCTGCGCGAACGCAAAGGCGATATTCCCATCCTGACAGATTACTTTATCAATTATTTCAATAAAATGATGCATCGAAACGTCCTGGGAATTACAGAAGATGCCTTAAAAGTGCTGCGAAACTACTCCTGGGCTGGTAACGTCAGAGAACTGAAAAATATCATCGAGGGTTGTTTTAACATTGTAGACGACGGGTTCTTAACGAGAGAAAATATCCCCGCCTATCTCCTTTCCTCTATCAAGTATTACGAAAATACTTCGACAGACGACGACTTGCAGCCTCTGGACCAACGAGTAAAAGCCTTTGAAAAGGACATCATCATCAAAACGCTGCAGCAGCACCCCACATTATCATCTGCCGCCAGAGCCTTGTCCATCACCAGACAGAACCTGCGCTACAAGCTGGAGAAATATGAGATAGAGATACAGAAGATTATAGATGAGCAGTAATTAGGTTTCTTTCGAGAGCACATTGAACAATATGCATTTCTATCAAGACAATATCCCTCCTTGATGACTGAATCATTTGAAAGTTCAAACAAAATATGCTATAATTTAAATGTATTCTAAACATATTAGAGTAATTCCTCGAAATACTTTAATGTTAAATTGATGGTTGCATAATCATCGCATATCAATAAATCACATTATCATAAGTTAGGAGGTACCCTAATTGAACAAATATCTATCTTTAATTTTCTTATACAACCGAGCGGGCTATAAAAAACTCCTGCTTCTTGTGGGAGCCATTCCGCTGAGTTTTCTAGCAATTTTTCTTTTAAGGATTGGCAATCCTTATGAGGCAAGTTCCTATATGCTTATGGAACGCGCTTTCGGAGGTGTATGGGCTGTCCTGCTATTTATCGCTGTAAATCTGATGGGGCTGATGACTGTGGTCAATTCGTTAAATGGAAAAAAAGCCCTAAAAGCAACTCATGCAACGATTGGATACACAATGAGAAGATTGAATCTGTCACCGATTTCATCTTTCCTCACAATTTTCTTTTACTATCTTGTCATGATTCTTATATTCTGGGGTGTGGCAATCGCTTCTTTATACGCGATTGGAAAGATGGGGCTGACCATGGCAGGTGCCGCCGATATCAGCACTAAGCTGGCCCTGGGTCTGTTAAGGACGGAAATAGGCCATGCCTTGATTCCTATTGCACATCCAACCATCATCCTCTTTAATATTATTGCCGTACTAGCCCTGGCAGGCGAATGTGCCAGATCATGCTATTTTGGCTGGCATAATGGAAAACAATCAGCAGGCGTGGCTTTGGTAATCGCGCCCATGTTTCTTATCTGGACCTATCTCTCAGAAAACAGTTATATCCTCATGGCCATTCTGCTTCTCACTTTTTACGCTGCCTTTTCCTTCGGGGATGTGATTTCCAGAGAGAAACGCCCCAAAGGTGATCCATTTATGGTTAATAAGTACATAGGAATCATGGACATGGACAGTACAGAATTTGATGACAACGTCCGGCTTGAAGTCACCAATGCAGCTGAAACCTATGACCCATCCCTCCTGCAGCGATATGGGCGGTCATCGGAAAATAGTGAGAAAAAAGGTCTGAAGAAGCTGAATCCGGTCTGGCTGAGGCGCAGATTCATGCCGCTGGGAATCAACCTGGAAAGAACCAATTTCTTCTTCGGCGTGTGCATCCTCATAGGGATTGCCGAGCATTTGTTGTTCTTTGGCAGATATCTCATGCAGCTGGATGTGATAAAGGAAAGCATCAAAGGGGTGACGATAGATTCCAGCGTGAGGATGCCATACTTTTGGGATCTGCAAGAACACGCTTATTACGGTTACATCGCAGCTATTCTGCTGATGATTTTTCTTCAGGCATATTGGAATTATGAATACTACAATAAGGAGACGAAGAGCGTATATGTTATGAAAAGACTGCCAAATAGAAAAGAGTATCCAAGGACGATCTGGGTAACCCCTGTCATACAGGCACTTTTTATTGCCATGATCATGGTTCTGCATACCGCTGTTGATTTCGCAGTGTATGTTCTCGGAACACCGGAAATTGCACTTCAACCGGACTATTTATCACACATTTTACCATTTTACAACTAGCGCCTAGCCCCTCGTGGAGCTGGTCGCCTGCGTGCCAGGGAGCATCTTGAACGGGGATCTGCCAGCAGTATAACTAACCAAAGCAAAGATTTGGGGCAGAACCATTATACGACTTAATCCATCCAAGAGAGCGGTATTGAATGCGCACCTCTCTTGGGGATTCAAAGCATAAGGCCTTCCATCAATTTCTTACAGAAATTGTGGCAAGCGCCATTAGGAGGAGGAAACATGATTGAGTTAAAAAATGTATCTAAGAAATATAAAGATAAGGTTGCCCTTGCAGAATGCAACCTTCAAATCCCCAAGGGGCAGGTCATCGGTCTCTTTGGCGCTAACGGAGCAGGCAAGACCACATTGATGAAATGCATCATGGGATTCCTGACCTTCGAAGGCGAAATCACATTGGATGGAAAAAAGATCGACGGAAGCAATATCTCCAGGCTGTCTTTTGCAACCGGCGACCATTCTTTCTTTCCATCTATTACAGCAGAGGACCACAGGTTATTTTACAAGATGCAATTCCCCCTGTTTAACGAAAAGAGGTATGAAGCTCTGATGGAATTCTTTGCATTGCCGACGAAGAAGAAGATCAGTGAGTTCAGTTTGGGAATGCAGAATCAGTTTGAAGTGGTACTGGCAATCAGCCAGGGGGCTGATTACATATTCATGGATGAACCTTTCGCCGGCAACGACGTATTTAATAGAGAAGACTTTTATAAAGTTTTGATAGACGTTGTAAATGAAGACGAGACAGTCATCATTTCCACCCATCTGATCGAGGAGATCGCCGACTACATAGACAGAGCAATCCTCATAAGGAAGAGTGAAATTATAGACGACTTGAGCGTGGACGACATAGAGAAGTCTGGCAGATCACTCATCGAAATTGTAAAGGAAAAATATGATTACAGGTCAGACCGGATCAGAAAGGCTGTAGATCAAATGAAGTAATAAGGAGAGTCATCTATTATGAAAAAATCTATTATTATATTTGTGACAGTGGCAGTCCTCTCGGTTGGGATGACTGTTTACGGCTGGACTTTCGTGGACAGCCAGGTCGGCGAAGTCACGCTGACGGAAGAGACGATCACGGGAAACAGGGACGTCGCGGACGGACTTGCGGTCGGCTTCAGGTCTGATTCGGCGGATAGCCTTCATTGGATCAGTCGCTTCGATTATGGTGCAGACCAAACGGAATCATCTTTTAAACGGGGAGAAATGGCTAAAACTGTTGACCCCCTGCTTTATGACAATATCCGTTTCACGGGCTGGTCCACAGCGCCTTACTGCACGCAGCTGAAATATGACATGTTTGAAGGAGTACAGGATAAGAAAATCCATGCTTTTTATAATCAGATTCAGCAGACGGTTGTGAAGGACGGCTCTACAGAAGAAGGAAAGATCAGACTTAAAGATTATCTCGATTTTTATCCTGCAAGCTTCCGATTCCAATTTGGCACCAAGATTTACAATTCAGATAATGCCCTGACAGGCTTGAAAGTTTATGATGAGCGGAATATGCTTTCTTCAGAAAGTGGGATGTTCGACTATGATGTCGAGGTGGAGCTGTATACAGCCTTGAACAACCTATTCAAAATTCCTGTCATCAAGAATGAATACCAGGAATACAAGGTTTCAAAAATAGAGGACTATGATTACAAGCAGGCTTTAGGTTATAAGACAGAGATTGAAAAACCTTCAGGTGTGGGGGAAGATTTTTATGAGTTTGATCCCATCATCGCACTCCAGGAGGAGAATCTCAAAGACGGCAAGAAGTGGGTTCATCCGGATCTTGCCGCTAACCTGTCCAATAAAGACAACGATTCTGACGAATCCCATGCAGGGAAGACGGCATCCGATTACGGTCTGAAGAACAGGATACTTTTTGCTGTCAATAATAGGACGGCGAAGGGCACCCCTGTGGACGTTTCCCAAATCAGCGACGGTTATGGCGTGTATGAACTTCCCATCGATGCAAAAGCTACTGCAACGGTAACAATGGGCAGAAGAAGCGCGACGGTAGCCAATCCGAAGCCTCTAAGCGATGAAATTGCGATGGTCTATCCGTTGGATGAAAAGGCTGAATATGTAGAAATGAGCTTGTCGGAGGACCACAGATATCTGGCTATTTTCTCGGTGAAAAACGGGGCTTACCTGGTAGATCTGATTGATGCAGATACCTGGACGTCCAAAGGACCGTCCCGAGTATTTCCAGCCTCAGAAAAAATGACATATGCCTGGGGTGAGGACGGAAGCCTGGCAATGACAAACCATGAGGGGTATGTGGCAGTTTTTACCAGAACCGGGAACGAGAACAAACCATATGAAATTCTCTACAGCGGAAAGGTTCCAAGTGGCTTTGATAAAGCATTTTTTGATACAGAGATGGTCACTAAAAAGCGTTCCTATGCTAAGTATCAATATGGTATTGACGAAGGGCTGTCTATTGCAGCAAAAGACGGTAAGGTTGCTTTCGTTCAAAACGCGCTGATAGGCGATTCGCAATTCGATATCAGGAATGCAGCGCTTGAATGTGCCGTTATAGACAAAAGCGGAGTGATCTACAGGGGCAGATTAAAAAGCAATATAGTAGACTTAGAATACGATATGAGCGCGGATGAACTTCAGATGATAAGAGACCTTCGAGACGGCACTGAAAACGGCATAATGAAGAAATACATGATAGAACCTGTTAGAAACGAAAATTGGATTAAATGGGATGATCCAGCAAAATAAGACGATATTTCCTATGTTATAGCAGAAAGGGCCGCTGCATCATCGCAGCGACCCTTTGATGTATAAAAAGTGAACGATATTCAGTCCTAGAGATGCAAAATATTTACCGCAGAACCAAAACAAATGACATCCCCTCTTCTTCTTTCTGCGCAAAGATTTCGCCATCCATCTTGTGCATGATTTCCCTGCAGATGTACAGCCCGAGACCATTTCCCTTTTTACCGCTGCTATTGGTCCCGCGAAAGAAGCTCTCAAAGATATGGTTAAAATCGTTATCACTGACCGGTTCGCCTGTGTTAAATACGCGAATGAGCTGACAATAATCTTCTTCATAAAACTCCACTTTAATGCGGCGGCCGTCTCCGTATTTAAAGGCATTTTCAAAGAGGTTTTCGAGGATCTCCCACAGCCTGTCCATATCACCGCGAAGCAGTAAGTTCTCATAAGGACCTATCTCAAAATCAACCATCCGCAAAGCGCATTTCTCCCGATAAGTGGCAGAAATCTTTTTTACCAAGTCAGCAAGGTAGAACTCGCCCATATTGATTGGAATATCTAAAACATCATCTTTAGACGCTTTCATGATTTCTTCCACATATTTTTCAATTTCTAATGTCTTTTCTCCAATCTGATGGGCTGCGTGTTTTTTCTCTTCTTCCCCGTGATATACATCCTTCTCTAAGGCTTTTGCGTATAAGCTGATTGTACTTAAAGGTGTTTTAATATCATGGGACAATGACAGCAGCAGCTGCTTTTTCTGTTTCATCAGATCCAGTTCTCTCTTTCTAGTGACGTCCAGCGTATCCTGCAGCTGACTGATACCCCAGATAAAACGGCCAAAAAAACGGCTCTTTTCTTCCTTGATCTCTGTCTTCAAATGCCCTTTAGCCAGTTCGCCGGGCAGTTCGCTCATCCGATAAAATGGGGCAATCAGTTTATATTTCAGATAGAGCAACACCCCCAGACTAGAAATAAACAAAATGCCTAAAGCAGATTCCATCAGCAAGAACCCTTTCATAGAATCGTCCTTAGACGATACATATTCAAAACGAAGAAAGCCATGCGCTTTGCCGTCTTTATAGGCGGGCATAATTTCAATCTGATTGCGGCCCTTCTCCTGAAAGAAATCTTCATATCTCTGTTCCGAAGCATCGGGTTCTAAATAGACAACCTTTTTTATGTATCGATACTCACGCAAATCAAGCTTATCCAAATTCTTCTCTTCAGATAAGCTCTTTCTGATGCGGTTGATTTCAACCTTATATTCTTTGTCGTTTGTCCTTTCAGCCTTTAAAAATATGCCTCCAGCTAAGACAGCCAGTATCATATATAGTATGACAGAAAAGGCCAGCATCCGGTTATACTTTTTCATAACGATACCCCACTCCCCATACCGTCAATATTCTCTGCGGATTTTTCGGCTCAGCCTCAATCTTGGTGCGAAGTCTTTTGATATGGACCGTCAAGGTCTGATTTTCGCTGAAGCTGTCCGCGCCCCACACCTGATTGAAGAGGAAGTCCTTGTGCAGTGTTCTGCCCGCATTCTCCACCAGCAAAACCAACAGCTCATATTCTTTCACATTCAGTTCCACCGGCCGATTGTCTAAGTAGACCTGCCTGGCGCTCCGATCGATGGTAATTCCACCGGATACCAGGCGGCTGTCTGCCGGCTCTTTGTCATAAGTCCGTTGAATGAGCGCTTTCACCTTGACTGCCAAAACTTCCGGATCGATGGGTTTTTCCATATAGTCGTCTGCACCCAAGCCAAAACCGTTGAGTTTGTCTGCCTTCTCACCTCTGGCACTGAGAATCAAAATCGGCAGGTTCCCCTCCTCCCTGACGGCGCGGCAGACGGCAAAGCCATCCATTCCCGGCAGCATGATATCCAGGAGCAGCACTTTTACCTGCTGCTCCTGCAAATAGTTCATTGCTTCTTCTCCAGTTGTAACGTGGTGCACACTGCAGCCTTCCTTTTTCAGGAATGCTGTTATCAACTCAGCCAGTTCCACATGATCTTCCACCAGTAAAACGTCTTTCATTTTTTTACCATCCTAATTTGATCAGCCATTCGTTGAGTTTACGTTCTCTGACTGCATCTCCTTCTATCTTGCTCCACTTTCCCAGGGCAAACTCATCTCTGATATCACCATCCTCAATATAGAGCACCCGTTCGCATTTTGACGCTACTTTCATATCATGTGTGACCAGTAAAATGCTGGTGCCCTCTTCATTGATGTGATTCAATTCTTCCATCACTTCTATAGAGTTCTGCTTATTCAGAGCACCCGTAGGCTCATCTGCAAAGATGATTTTCGGGTTATTAATCATGCTGCGGCAGATACACGCCCGCTGCAGCTGCCCGCCTGATACCTCATTGATATCGTTATCAGCCACCTCGCTGATGGAAAGCTTCTGCATCAAAAGCTTCGCCCGTTCATTGATAGCCCTTCTGCCTTCCTTCGTCTTTCCCTCCGGCGACTGATATGCTGGTATAATTATATTATCATAAACGGACAGATTTTTCAGCATATACATCTGCTGGAATACAAAGCCCATCTCCGTCAATCGGAGCTTGCTCATATCATCTCCTTTTAATGATGTCAAATCTCTGCCATAAAAATTCACTTTTCCTGTTGTCGCATCGTCCATGCCGCTGACAGTATAGAGAAGCGTAGTCTTTCCTGAGCCGGAAGGCCCCATAATAGCCACCATTTCGCCAGCACTGATCTCCAGATTCACATTTCGCAGTACGTTGTTCTGGCGTTTATTTACAATATAGGTCTTACATAAATTTGATACCTTTAAAGTTCCCATAACATTTCCTTTCCATTCTTTTATTCCAGATTGTTTAATTCCTGTATGTTAATTCGTTTCACACTTCTAGCCGCGATGACAGTGGCTGCGATGATACCCAGCAGCAGAACCAACGGATAAACGCCGTATACCTGCCATGGGACAACCTGAATTTTCACTTCAGCGCCCATGATTGCAAAAATCGGTTTCAACACAAATTGATTGCTGAGAAGGGACAGCGGCACGGCGGCAATCATAGAGCAGACGGCAACACTGACCATGCGGACCACCTGCCAGAAACCAATACTGCGGTCACTGAAGCCTACACTCTTGAGCATGGCGATCTCCCCTTTTTCACGGACAATAAAGAGTTTTTCCATTAATAAAGTGATGAGCATGATGACAGCACAGAGTAAAATCGTCATCGGGATTTTCATGGACTGCAGTGTTTTCTGTATGCCGCCCACGTTGCGATCTATGACATCCTGCGCGCTGTTCCACTCATAAGCCGGCAGGTCTTTTTTCAGCTCTGCCGCTAACTCCTTTTGACTCAAGTCTGTTTCCGCATGCACAGCGATGTTCCAGTAATCTGCCAGCATTTCTTTGCCGAGGTCAAAGGCAGGATTCATTCTGGCGCTTTCTCCCACCTGCATATAATCTGTATATAACCCGGTGATGATGAAGCTGTGCTTTCCATCGTGCAGACTGGTTTCAATGGTATCTCCGATATTCCAGCCGTTTTTCTCCGACATTTTCTTAGAAACAGCAATTTCATTGGACAACTTTGGCGCACTGCCCTCGTCATAGGTCAGGAAATCATTTTCAGATCCTACAATCTGCAATGTCATCAAATTGCTGTCCGCCTTCTTGCCCTGGGAACCAAATTTTAAGAAGTAAAAGACTACTGCCGAAAGCTGCGCATCATACCCTTTTTCTTTCAGCTCCTCCTCTACGCGAGCCATGCCACGCTGTACGTCATCTTCTTTCTCATACCGCTCCTCCCCTTTGGCCTCAATTTTGCGGACATAAGCAGCCGCTTCGGGGTTCAAGGCAAATTTCAATGCCATTTCTTCACTCTGCATGGTGTTCAAGGTGTTCAGCGGAATGGTGATTAATATAAAGCTGATACAGAAAGTGATCATCAATACCAGATACCGCCTCACATGGCTGACCATGTCGTTCATTCCCAAGAAAACCGGTACCCCTATTTTACCGCGGCTGTGCAGGCGCAATCCCGCCCGGCGTTTGTATCTCTCTCCGGTCTGCCCCCCTCTGATGGCAGTAATAGCAGAGACTTTATTCAGCTTTCTCGTGCAGAAGTAACAAAAGGCCATGACCAGCACAATCACCAGTGCAGTACAGATAAAGTTCACCCATAGATTCGCTTTACTGTCCTCCATAATCATATTGACGCTGACAGATTGAATCATCGTCCTGCTGACTGGAACACTCATGATAAGGCCGATCAGTGAACCACAAGTGACCAGAGTCAGATATTTAGCCAAATAAATTTTTTTAATCTGAAAATCTCGAAAACCGGTGGCCTTCATGATGCCGATTTCCCGATAATCCTCTTCCATGGTGAATACCAGTGTAAATCGCAGCACTAACAGTGCAATGAGGATCAGACAGATTCCGATGAGAATCAAAAGCGCCGCCATCAACATGTCAAAGGAGTAGATCATTTTGTAGGTATCTTTCGTCACTGCGTTGGTCATGGTATTAAAACTGAGCTGATTCAGCTGCTCTACAAATTCTTCCGCATTATCGGTCTCCACGTCATAGCGAATGAAGGCCGCCGCCTCATTGCTGCCAGATAGTTCATCTAAATCCTTTTGATTGACGACCAGTCGGATCATTCCCACCATATCGTTGCCAAAGGCCGCGTCCTTGATGTTCTCTTTGACGACGAAATTCTTTTCTATGGTCCCTGCCCGAAGCGTCAGAGTATCCCCGATCTCCAGTTTGTTCCTGTCCAGAGCTGCTTTCGTCATTGCAATCTCACCTTTTCCAAGGTTCAATGGGTTTCCATCCTGATCAAAGACCTTGCAGTATTTTTCTGAGACAGATCCCAGATAAATATCAGAGCCACCCGTACGGAACGATTTGCGCTGCCCATCTATCTCGCAAGAAACGTCTTTATCTCCCATGGTCATCATGGTACTTTTCCCATATTTTCTGAGGTCTCCTTTACCGCTCTGAAGCCAGCTGTCAACCTGCTCTTCCTCCTCCGTGCCAACAATGTTGAAATAGACGTCTGGCACATTGGCATAGTCCATATAATAATCCACCGCTGGCGCCACGACCAGAATGTTGTTGACACTGCTGGCCAAAAATACCGTGGCAATCGTGATAAATAAGAACAGGATCAGGTTGACGCCTTTCCTCTTCTTCAGGTCTTTCTTTAATATATTACCTAACATAATGTAAATCCTTTCCTCGTTTCCGATTGTGCGTTCAGTATAGCAAGTGAATTATTAAAAAATCCTTAAATCATCATAACTTTTATAATTTATCAGTCCCATTGACAAAGTACATCAAGTGTACTATCATGTAAATAGTACATCTACTTTACTAATTAAGAATAGGAGTCCTATTATGGATAGAATGATCGAATCATCAAAGCAGGTATCTCTCTTTTGCAGACTCAATCTCAATAGACCGCGAGAATTACCAATCCGCTCTAGTGAAATGGGCATGCTGATTTATCTTGTAAAAACAGATGAAATGAAAACCCCGAATGCAGCAGCCCGTTTTTTCAAGGTTACAAAAGCGATGGCAACGAATATGGTTACGTCCCTGTTGTCCAACGGGTACATCGAGAAAAGACAATTGGAAACAGACAGGCGCAGCTATGAACTGATCCCCACTGCAAAAGCAGTCCGTTTAGTAGAAGACACCTACAAAGATTATTTTAAGACAATGTCTTTACTGGAAGCAAAACTAGGGGAAGAGAAATTTGATGCGCTCATCTGCCTGCTCACGGCAGCAAATGAAATCTTATTGGAGGAAAAAAGCGATGAGTAGAATTTTAATTACAGGGGCGTCTGGCAATGTCGGAAGGTATGTTGCACAATATGCGCACAAAAATGGGCAGGAAATTACCGTGGCCGGAACTCATACAGAGACATTGGCGGAGATGTTTGACAGCACCGCAAAAGTCGCTTACTTTGATTTCACTGATCCTTCTACGTTTAAGACCGCTTTGGAAAACGTCGACAGAGTATTTATCATGCGTCCCCCACATTTAGGGAAGCCTGAAGATTTGAAACCTTTTGTAGATGCGCTGAAAGAGCAAGGCGGCATACGGCTTGTCAGCTTCTTATCTCTGCTCGGGGTGGAAAAAAATCCGGTTCCTCCTCACCACAAAATCGAAAAATACATTGAACAGGCAGGTCTGCCATTTTGTCACATCCGACCTAGTTTTTTCATGCAAAACATCAGCGGCGTTCACGCCTTTGAAATCAAACACTTTAACAGAATTGTGGTGCCAGTTAAGAACGCCTTGACCAGCTTTGTTGATGCGGAGGACATCGGCGAAATCACGGCTAAAGTGTTGAGCGAACCAGAGTTACACCAAAATAGAGGGTATTCCATAACAGGTCCCGCCGCCATTGATTATTGGCAAGTTGCAAGAATCCTGTCCGAGGAATTAGGCCGAGAGATTATATATACCAACCCTAAACCTGCCTTTGCAAAAAAATACTGGATGTATGTCAGGGGGATGGAAAAAGAATACTGCACTGTCATGGGAATGCTCTATATGATGACACGTTTTGGAGCAGCGAAAAAAGTAACGACTGCCTTTGAACAAGTCATGGGAAAGAAGCCGCAGACGTTCCAGCAGTTTGTAAAAAAGAACGCCGCTTGTTGGGAATAACAAAAAAATGGGCGATTTTATTCGCCCAAAGCCATGATGATTTTCGGAACCAGCTGCTTCTTTCTCGAAACCATTCCCGGTAATCTGATGATGTGTTCACTCTCATAGGTTTCATCATATTCTCCGCCAAAGACATCCAGAATAAGCTGTCTAGCGCCGCTGCCGGCGCAAATCAATCCTGTGGTCTCTGTCAAAATGTTAGTCAGCATGAAGAACATCATATCCATTTCGTGACGTTCCCGGGCTTTTTCCATAAAAGGCACCATATCCTCCTGCAATGCTTCCAGTTCACTGCGGTTCGTAGCAATCAGCTGACCAACGCCAAAGGAGACATTTCCCGCTGTGAAGCGTTTAAAATCTTGATAAAAAATTTCTTCTATTGATTTGCCTTTTAAATTGCTGCCCGCAGCAAACATATCTTCTGCAAACTCTTCCGGATCTATCCCAGCTATTCCTGCCAGGTCCATTGCCGCCTGTCTGTCAATTTCAGTGCAGGTCGGGGAGCGGAATAGTAAAGTATCTGATATGATTGCGCTGCACAAAAGCCCTGCTGTCAGTCGATCTATATCGATGTTCATTTCGTGATACATCTGATAAATGATGGTCGAAGTACAGCCCAGCGGCTGATTGCGGAAAAAGACCGGTGAAATGGTCTCCACTGCGCCAATGCGGTGATGATCGATAATTTCTTTGATTTCTGCGTGTTCAATGCCTTCCACCGTCTGATTTTTTTCATTGTGGTCTACCAAAATAACTGGTTTACCCTTAGCTCCCAGCAGATTCCGCCGAGAAATCATCCCCATATACTTTCCATCTTCATCGATGATTGGAAAATCCCGATGCCTTTTACTGGCCATAACGTCCTTGACCTCATCGATATAATCCGTATCCTCAAAAGCGATCAAGTGCTCTGTGCGCATGAAAAACTCCACTGGAATGCTTTGATTGATGAGACGAGCGACAGTAAAAGCGTCATAAGGCGTCGATATAATGGTGCAGCCTCTCGCCTGCGCCAGTTTTCTGATGGTAAGGGAAACGGGCGCACCCTCACATACGATGATACAGGCCGCCTCCATTTCTATGGCGCAGAGCTGGGATTCGTAACGATTCCCCAAAATCACCAGATCTCCCTTCTCTATAAAACTCTCCATCATGTCAGGATTGGCCGCCGCAATCAGAACTTTCCCTTGATGAAAAAATTTCGTGCCGTCGCCGACCACGGTACTCCCCTTCAAGGTGTCAATAATATTGGAATACTGCGTATTGGCCTTAGACAAGATATCACTGTCGTAAACGTTCATATAAGACTTGGCGATATCCCCCACGGTAATCAGTCCCTCCAGAACGGCACCCTCTGAAACTACCGGGATCGTGTAGATATCGTGTTCCTGCATCATGTTCCAAGCCAGTTTAATAGACAGATTTTTGCAGACGCCTTTGGTCTTGCGAATCTCGATATCCTTCACCTGGGTAGTGATGTTTTCAATCAGCTGCGGCGCTGGTACATCAAAATACTCCAGTACAAACTTCGTCTCTTCATTGATATGTCCCGCCCTGGCCGGTTCATAATTTTTCCCGTCAATCCGATGTTTCAGATTGGCATAACAAATTGCCGAACAAATAGAATCCGTGTCTGGGTTCTTGTGCCCGATGACATAAGTCGTTTCATATTCTTGCAATCACCTTGCCCCCTCTTTCATTAAACTTGTGTCCATTCTACACTGATTTTCGGGCAAAATCAATCAAGCGAAAGTATTATTTCGTTTTTTAGGCAGCAGAAAGGGACAACATAAGCGCCCAATTTATTCCAGAATATTCAAAAAACTATTAACGTATCCTCCATTCTGTGTTAAAATAAGATTATAAAGCCAATATGTCAAAGCTATATATACCATCTAAATTATATGATAATATAGTGGCTCTGTACAAAACAGCAGGAGGTGATATTTTGACAAAGATGATTTCAGGGGGAACCGCCTTTGGCGGCGTACCAATAGGCATTCTCGTTTTAAACGCCAGATACCCATTGATGCCCGGCAACATGGCCCATGCGGCCTCTTTTGACTTTCCGGTCCGCTACAAAGTCGTCAATCTGCCCACCGGTTGGTGGCAGGACTTAAACGAAGAAAAGTATCAGACCTTTATTCGAGCAGCAAAGGAACTGCAGGGCGAAGGGGTACGAGCCATCACCACCGGCTGCGGATTATTCGTGGTCTGGCAGACGCGGGCAGCCGAGGAACTGGACATTCCTATATGCACCTCTCCCCTGCTGATGGCCCCGATGATTTCCAAAATCATCGGAAGACAGAAAAAGCTGGGAATCATCACCGCGGCAGGCCGCCGTCTCAAAGAACCACATTTTTTAGAAACCAGCGGCATTGACGATACCATACCCTTTGTGATAGGGGAACTGGATACTTGTTCAGAATTTATGGATTGCATCCGCCTGCAAAGAAAATCCGAAATGGATGCAGTCCGCTTTCGGGAGCAAGTGGTACACATTGCAGAGGATATGATGGCAAAAGAGCCTGCAATTGGCGCTTTCTTGTTGGAGTGCAGTGATATTCCGCCATTTGCAGCCGCAATTTCAGAAGTGACTGGGCTGCCAGTCTTTGACTTTGTCGCTTTAACAAATTTATTGTATCGCGCACTTGTTCCCAGAATGTATTGACAGAACCGAAAGGAGAGGGATTATGGATTATGGAATTTTAGCAGTTTTACCGCCAGTCGTGGCTATTTTGCTGGCATTTATAGCAAAAAATGCGATTGTGGCACTTTTTGCTGCAGTCATCATCGGTTATATGATTCTCTACGGTTTAGAGCCGATGGTGGTACTCGACCAAATACTGAACGGCATCATCGCCGCATTTTCAGATCGCTGGGCGGTTATTGTCATTATCAGCATCGCCTTAGCTTTTGGCATGTCTCGTCTGATTGAAAAGTCAGGCGGCGGCCGCGGCCTCGTGGAATTTCTCACAGAAAAACACAGAATCATCAAAGGGAAAAAGGGCTCCTGTTTTCTGACCTGGTTAATCGGACTGATTTTATACACCAATACCACCCTCAGCGTCATCTTGACTGGTGTTGTCATGAAGCCCCTCAACGACAGATTAAAGGTTTCTCATGAAAAACAGGCATTTATCATCAAAGTTACCGGTCCGCCCGTCTGCGGACTGATACCCCTCGGACAGTGGGGCGGCATCCTCTTTGGCTTGATTACAGCGGCAGAAATCGCTAACCCTTCCAAGGTCATGCTGCAGGTATCCGCACTGAATTTTTACTGTATTCTAGCGGTATTTTCTTCTCTAGTGCTCATTTGGCTGGGAAAAGATTTTGGCGGTTTGAAAAAAGCCGAAGCGCGAGCAGAAAAATTCGGACTTTTGGATAATCCTAATCACGGAAATACAGTCTTGGAGGAACTGCCTGAAGAAATCATCGAATTGGCAGAACAGGCCGAAGAAGAAGTTGAAAAAAGCACCAGCGCCGCTTTCGTATTTGTACCGGCAATCGCCTCTATTGTCATTGCCATCGGCTATATGTTCTACAGCGGCGGCGGCAATATGCTCAACGGTGATGCCATCGGCGGCATTTTCTGCGCCATGGTTTTATCATCTTTGATCTGCATCATCATGAACATGGCATCAAAGAAGTTCAGATTCAATGAAGTCATCGATATCTTTATCAATGGCATGGGTGAATCCATGCAGATTTTAATCATTCTCATCGCCGCTGTCGTGCTGGGAGATGTGATTTCCGACCTGGGTACAGGAACATATCTGGCAAATTTGTTTTCCGGTATCATGTCGCCGTCTTTATTGCCTGCCATCTTATTCTTCATCACCAGCTTGATCGGTTTTGCTACTGGTTCAGCCATGGGAAATGTATCTACCATGATGCCCATCGCTATTCCATGGTCCATCGCCGCAGGTGCAAATCTGCCCCTCTGCATTGCTGCCGTTTGGGGTGCTGCTTTCTTCGGCGATCACATATCGCCAATATCCGATACGACTTACATGACCTGCGGTATCGTCGGCTGTGACGTGCACGACCACATTAAGACGGTCATGCCATATGGCCTGATCTGGTGTGGGATTTCCCTGGTATGCTATGTGATTGCAGGATTTATTTTATAAATAAATCCTGCATCAAACTGTTATAATAAATAATGTTAAAAGACAATGCCAGCTTGTGTGTAGAGAGCTAAACTTTCCTCAGCCATTCTTAAATCGTGGGACTGGGTTGCAGCCGCGCAGGAGAACCGATCTGATGCAGACACCTGGCCCCGCGTCCGTAAAGACCCATTTTGCAATAGAAGTACACAACAAACTGTCAGGCAGCGTCTTATTTTAATACACTTTTCGACAATATCTTTGCGTCGCAGCTTTCCAGAACATCCTCATCGGCGGCCATGATATAAAAGAAAATGCTGGTATCCCAGTCTGCAAAATATTTTCCGTAAAGCCTTCCTCTCATACTGACGGGGGCAAAGGAGTCCATCCCATAGTCTTCCGGTACATAAGCACAACTGCCATACTGCAAATAAGATCTTTGGAAACCCTCAGGGCGGTGGATGACTCCATTAGTAATAAGGCTTGCATCCACTCTGGTCCAGCCACTACTGCCCCCATAATCCACATTTTTACGAACCGATTGAATTTTCCAATCGAAGAGCTGCTGCCTCGACCCAATCCCCAAGTGAGTTAGCACTAGCCTTTGAAAGTCAAACTGTGGAACCTGTGAAGTGGCTTCAAGATCTAGACTGCCATCAGCAGAGAATCCATAAGGTCTGCCCTCTGCGGTACGACCCGAAACCAAGTAAGCGCCATAAAAACTATTATAGTATGGTGACTGGGGATTATAGAGATCGCTGCATCCTTTGAAAACGTCAAAAGCCGGAAAGTTATAGAGAATGGTCAGTTCCAACGGGTTTTCCATTTCGTAGGGCAGTTCTCCATCCTTTTCCCTAATAAATTGGCGGAATCCTGCGCTGTCGTTAAAGGTCATGACAAATGGATACCAATCTTTCTCTTCTGTTGTTCCGCCGCCGGGGATTTCCAAAGAGATTCCTTTTTTCTCCATCAGGCTGTCTCTTTCGTGAAGGCCGCTATAAATCTTCATCACCGCCAGACTGATTGGATAACGGGATAGCGGCAGACATAAAAAAACAAATAGAACTGCAAAAATGGCCCCTGTTATAAATAATTTCCTTTTCATCTCTTCTCCTTTTTATTTTTTACGACTTATGTTATGCTCCTATTGGCCTCTGCCCTTGATATTTTGCATACAAAATGCTATAATATTATGTTGATTTTTTCATGAATTTAAAGTCTCTTTTGGGACATTTACATATATTTCAAGGAGGTTCCATATGACAACCGACAACTATACCAGTCCCCTTTCAGAAAGATACCCGAGTAAAGAGATGCAGTTTCTCTTTTCTCCTGATATGAAGTTCAGAACCTGGAGACGGCTTTGGATCGCCCTTGCCGAGTCCGAAAAAGAATTAGGACTTTCCATCACAGAGGCGCAGATCGACCAACTGAAGCAGCACCAGGACGACATCAACTACGATGTGGCAAAAGCGAGAGAAAAAGAAGTCAGACACGACGTCATGAGCCACGTCTACGCCTACGGCCAGCAATGCCCCGATGCAAAAGGCATCATCCATCTTGGAGCCACTTCCTGCTACGTCGGCGATAATACCGATATCATCATCATGAGCGAAGCCTTGCGCCTAATCAGAAAAAAGCTGATCAACACCATCGCTTCCTTGTCCAAATTTGCAGAAGAATACAAGGAACTGCCTACATTGGCATACACCCATTATCAGGCTGCACAGCCCACCACCGTGGGGAAAAGAGCTACCTTGTGGCTTCATGACCTGGTCATGGACTTAGAAGATCTGGACTATGTCCTCCAGTCCCTGAGACTGCTGGGTTCAAAGGGCACTACCGGCACCCAGGCATCCTTCTTAGAACTCTTCGAAGGCGATCACGAAAAGTGCCGCATTCTAGATCAGAAAATTGCAGAAAAGATGGGGTTTGAAGGCTGCTATCCCGTATCCGGACAGACCTACAGCCGGAAGGTGGACAGCAGAGTGCTGAACGTGCTGGCAGGCATCGCCCAATCAGCCCACAAGTTCTCCAACGACATCAGACTGTTACAGCACATGAAGGAAGTAGAAGAACCTTTTGAAAAGCATCAGATTGGTTCCTCCGCCATGGCATACAAGAGAAACCCGATGCGTTCTGAACGCATGGCTTCCCTGGCAAATTATGTGATGAGCGATGCCATGAATCCACAGATTACCGCAGCGACCCAGTGGTTTGAAAGAACCCTGGACGATTCAGCAAACAAGAGGATTTCCGTCAGCGAAGCCTTCCTGGCTGCCGACGGCATTCTAGAACTATATATCAACGTTGCAGACGGCTTAGTCGTCTATCCAAAGGTCATCGAAGCCCATCTGATGGCAGAACTGCCGTTCATGGCAACAGAGAACATCATGATGGATGCCGTCAAAATGGGGGGCGACAGACAGGAACTTCACGAACGCATCCGCCTGCACTCCATGGATGCGGGCAAAGTCGTGAAAGAGCAGGGTAAGCCAAACGATCTCTTAGATCGTATTGCCGCTGACCCGGCTTTTCATATAACAAAAGAGGCTTTACAGAAGGTTTTGAAGCCAGAAAATTATGTTGGAAGATCAATAGAACAGACAACTGAGTTTCTTAACGGGGTCATAAAGCCTATTCTATCAGCCAACGAGGACCAGCTTGGCCTCATGGCTGAAATCAATGTATAACATTCTGCCCAAAAAGCCGCAGGCGATTTGCTTGGCAGAATTTATGTTGAAACTCCCCAGCCTTTGGCTGGCTTGGAGTTTGTCGTATAATCAAGCGCCAAGACAAGCAGAATAGTTATACGTTAGCGAATAGGAGGTAACAAAATGATCAAAGCAATTGTAGGCGCCAACTGGGGCGACGAAGGAAAAGGCAAAATCACAGATACGCTGGCTGAGCATTCTGACATCATCGTCAGATTTCAGGGTGGAAGCAATGCAGGTCATACCATCAAAAACGACTACGGCAAATTTGCTCTGCACATGCTGCCTTCCGGCGTGTTTTATGAACACACTACCAGCGTGCTGGGAAATGGTGTAGCCCTAAACATTCCCTTCCTGATCAAGGAGATCAAATCCCTAGTGGAAGGCGGCGTACCAGCGCCGAAAGTGCTGGTTTCTGACAGAGCACACATCGTCATGCCGTACCACATTCTGTTAGACGAATATGAAGAAGAGCGTTTAGCAGGAAAGTCCTTCGGCTCGACCAAGAGCGGAATCGCACCGTGTTATGCAGATAAGTATGCAAAAATCGGATTTCAAGTCAACGAGTTGTTCATGCCAGAAGCTGTACTGCGCGAAAAATTGGAAAACGTTTGCACACTAAAAAATGTCGTGATAGAAAATCTCTATCACAAGCCCGCTCTCGAGGTAGATGATCTCTATCATACCATGATGGAATATAAAGAGATGATCAAACCTTATGTAGAAAATACTGGCGTTTTCCTGCAGGAAGCCATCAAAGACGGCAGGAACATTCTGCTGGAAGGCCAGCTAGGCGCACTGAAAGATACTGATCACGGCATCTATCCTATGGTGACCTCCTCATCTACACTCGCTGCTTTCGGCGCAGTGGGAGCAGGCATCCCGCCATACGAAATCAAAGAAGTCACTACAGTAGTCAAGGCATACTCTTCTGCCGTCGGCGCTGGCGCTTTTGTCAGCGAAATTTTCGGAGAGGACGCAGATGAGCTGAGACGCCGTGGAGGAGACGGCGGAGAATTTGGTGCTACCACAGGCAGACCTCGCCGTGTAGGCTGGTTCGATGCCGTGGCAACCAGATACGGCTGCAAAATGCAGGGTACCACAGAAGTGGCTTTGACAGTCATCGATCCCCTGGGTTATCTGGACGAAATTCCCATTTGTGTTGGATATGAAATCAATGGGAAAGAACACCAGGATTTCCCTAACACTACCTACCTCTACCAGGCAAAGCCGATTCTGAAGAAACTGCCCGGCTGGAAAAGTGATGTCAGCGGCATCCGGAAATGGGAAGCGCTTCCGCAGGAATGTCAGGAGTATGTAAACGAAATAGAAAGACAGATCGGTTTTCCAATCACCCTAGTATCCAATGGTCCGGGAAGAGAAGATATCATCAGACGCGAACCATTCATATAATTTTAAAGAAAGAAGGTATTGTACAGCCATGTATAAAGAAGCAATCAGACCCGTTTGGGCAGAAATTAATTTAAGCAATCTGGACTACAACATCAAAAGTATCAAGGAAAAGGTTGGCGCGGATAAGCAAATTATCGGCGTTATCAAAGCTGACGGTTACGGCCACGGCAGTGTCATGTGTGCAAATGTGCTCAGAGAAAACGGAGTGAAGACATTTGCCGTTGCAACCCTCCAAGAGGTCATCACCCTGAGAAATGCTGGTGCAAAAGAAGAAATCATCATGCTGGGTCTTACACCGGACATGTATGCCGACGTGATTGCAGAGTACGATATCACACCGGTCGTATGCGATTCTACCAATGCAAAAGCAATCAGTGATGCTGCTGCAAAGGCCGGCAAAACTGTTTTCGGTCTGGTTGCAGTCGACACCGGAATGGGCAGAATCGGCTATCTGGCGGATGAAATCGAAACCTCCGTCGAAGATATCAAGAAAATTGCCGCGCTGCCAAATTTCAAAATTAAGGGTATGTTCTCCCATATGTCCACTGCTGACGCTGCCGATAAGACTTATTCTCACGAGCAGGAGGCCAAGTACAATGCTTTCTACGAGGCACTGACAAAGGCAGGTATTCACATTCCGATGAAAACCCTTGCCAACAGCGCTTCTATCATGGAACTGCCTAGTATCTACTTCGATGCAGTTCGTCCGGGAATCATTCTCTACGGATGTTATCCTTCAAACGAAGTCGACAAAAAACAGCTTTCCATCAAGCCGGTTATGTCTATCAAGGCAAACATTATTCATCTGAAAGATGTACCAGAAAACTTCTCCGTAGGCTACGGTAGAAAATACATATCTGAAAAACCTGCCAGAATCGCTACCATTGCCCTTGGTTATGCCGACGGTTATCCTCGTCCATATTCCGCAAAGGCAAAAGTCATAGTAAATGGCGTGGTCTGCCCGATTGCCGGCAACATCTGTATGGATCAGTGCATGATTGACGTTTCAAATGTGCCGAACGTAAAGGTCGGAGATGAGGTCATCGTCATGGGTTCTGATGGTGTCAACACCATCCTGGCCGACGACATCGCAGAAGCTACTGGTACCATCAACTACGAGATCGTATGTGCCTTTGGACAGAGACTGCCCAAGGTCTATGTAAAGTAAAAGTGAGCAAAACAAAATGCCCTGCGGGAATTGCCTCCTGCAAGGGCATTTTTTGGATACTTACTTTTGTCTTTTATCTTTCAGATTCTGCGCATCTTCTTCAGATATTCAGACAGTCCCTGACCATGTAGAAACTTCTCCTATCTTAAGATCGAGAAGCAGCTGTGCAATAGCTTGTTCTTTAAGGGCATCTTTGCTATTCTTTGTCACTACATATCCTCGCTATTTATTCCGACGTTATCGTCAGTCTCTCAAAGGCTGCTTTCGCCTCTTTTTCTCCTGCCAGGCTTCCGATGAGCATGCCCGTGCTGGAATCTTTGATCCAGAGAACAAAATTGGTTTCCGTTCCGGCCTCTCCCTCATACTCATAGAAGAAATATGTATTTCCGTCTTTTTCCCCGTCTTCTAGAATCTTTACTTCTTTCGAATCCTTTAACGTTTGATACTGATCATAACCTTCTTTGGTCATAAACATGCCTTGCAGAATCTCATCCTCTCCTTTTTCAACACGGAAGCGCCCTTTTTCCTGGGCAAAGGAATAGTCGCCAGACGTGTCCATTTCGATTTTGATGTTGTCGCCAGTCTCAACCTTAAAAGTATACGATTTGCTCGAATGGGTTGAACATGCGCTCATCGCCGCTGCCAATAAGACAACTGCAAAAAAGACTGCAATTTTTTTATTTCTTTCCATCTGTTTTCACCTTTTCTCTCTTATATTTGTCTAAATTACCATTATTTTATCATATGGTAAAATTGATGTCATTTCTTTTCTCGTCTAAGTATTTCGAGTAAAACATCCCTTCTCAGGACATACTAACGAAAAATAATTGCTAATTAGAAAGGGGAGACATATGTCACAATTTACATTACCCAGAGATATTTATTTTGGAAGAGGATCTCTGTCCCATTTAAAAGATCTGCAGGGCAAGAAAGCGTTTATCGTCACTGGCGGAGGCTCCATGCAGCGTTTTGGTTTCTTAGGGAAAACAGAAGAATATTTGAAAGAAGCCGGTATGGAGTTAAAGGTCTTTGCCGGAGTTGAACCCGATCCGTCCATTGAAACAGTGAAAAAAGGTGCAGAGGATATGAGGAAATTCAAGCCGGATTGGATTGTTGCCATCGGCGGCGGCTCTCCAATTGATGCTGCAAAGGCGATGTGGATTTTCTACGAATATCCAGATCTCAGCTTTGAAGAGGCAGCTAAACCCTTCGCCCTGCCTACCCTTCGCAAAAAAGCGAAGTTCTGTGCGGTTCCCTCTACTTCCGGCACGGCTACAGAGGTCACAGCTTTTTCTGTCATCACGGATTACGACAGTGGAATCAAATATCCTCTGGCAGATTATAATCTGACACCGGACGTTGCCATCGTAGATCCTGATCTGGCAGAAACCATGCCGCCGTCGCTGGTCGCCTGCACCGGAATGGATGCCTTTACCCACGCCGTTGAAGCTTACGTATCCACAGCCGCCAATGCCTTTACAGATCCGCTGGCACTGCGCGCCATAGAAATGGTCAAGGATAACTTGATTAAGTCCTACAACGGAGATAAATGCGCCAGAGAACAGATGCATTATGCCCAGTGCTTAGCTGGTATGGCCTTTTCCAATGCACTGCTTGGTATCGTCCACTCCATGGCCCACAAAACGGGAGCAGCTTTCCACACAGGCCATGTAGTCCACGGTCTTGCCAATGCTATGTATCTGCCGTATGTAATCACTTACAACGCAGAAGAGCTATCCGCTGCAAAGAGATACGAGGAAATCGCCGACTATCTAAAAATTGAAGGGGATAAAAGAGAGGAAAAAATTCAGAGGCTCTGTCATCTGATCATCAGCCTCAATGAAGCAATGGAAATCCCACATACGCTGAAAGAGGTCGGTATTGAAGAGGAAGAGTTCCTCAATAAGAAAAAAGCCATCGCTGCTAATGCCGTATCTGATGCCTGCACAGGTTCCAATCCAAGAGCCATCGACGATGAAAAGATGGAAAAACTGTTGGAATGCGTTTACTATGGAAGAAAGATAGATTTTTAACTACTTCATGGCTTTCGCCTAACTGGGCTTATACACCTGGTGCGGCGGAAGTCTTTTTTCTGAACTATTATGGAATCGTTTCACTACTTTGTTCGTTATTTCTTCACTTTATCACAGTATATCAATAAAATTCTTACAAAGTTATCAAGAAAGCCAAAACTGGTTATAGGATTTGACCAGATCTCTATGTATAATATTGTCTAGCGAATTTAGTATCAGCAAAGGAGAAGATCAGAATTGGAAAAACTATTTAAATTAAAAGAGCACGGAACCAATGTCAAGACAGAAATCATGGCAGGGATAACAACCTTCGTTTCCATGGTCTACATACTGGCAGTAAATCCTGCCATGCTGGCTGACGCCGGTATGGACAGCGCTGCCGTGTTTACTGCCACAGCAGTGTCCGCTGCAGTCAGCACACTGTTTATGGCTTTCTTTACAAACTATCCCATCGCCCTGGCATCAGGCATGGGCCTCAACGCCTATTTTGCCTATTCCGTCTGTGGGGAACTTGCCGCAGAGGGTATCACCGACCCTTGGCGCGTTGCCTTGGCGGCCGTCTTTGTGGAAGGGATTGTATTCGTCATTCTTTCCTTATGCAATTTTAGAGAGCGGCTCATCAACGATGTGCCGTCAAATTTAAAATACGCCATTACTGCAGGGGTTGGCCTCTTTATAACTTTTATCGGGCTGCAGGGAGCAGGAATCATCGTCAAAAGCGACTCTACGTTGGTGGACATGGGCACCTTCGATTCGCCGGAATTCGCGCTTGCTATCGGCGGTACAATCTTAGTCGCCGTATTATATCGATTCCATGTCAAAGGGTATATCTTAATCGGCATTCTGGCTACCTGGGCTATGGGCATGCTGGCAGAAGCGGCTGGCTGGTATGTACCGAATCCAGAAGCCGGCGTATTCACCCTTTTCCCGGACCTGTCTGCGGGATTTTCCCTTCCGGCAGCACCCAACTTTCTGGCCTTTGATTTCAGCTGGGTCGCTGGAAACGTCATCCATTTTGTCGTCATTACATTTTCATTTTTGTATGTAGATCTCTTTGATACGGTAGGCGGCCTCATCGGTATCGCGTCAAAAGGGGACATGCTGGACGAAGACGGCAATCTGCCAAAGGCAAAGGGTGCACTTTTGGCTGATGCCTGCGGTACCATTGCTGGTGCCGCCCTGGGAACCTCTACCGTAACCAGCTACATTGAATCCAGCGCTGGTGTCGTCAATGGAGGAAGAACCGGTCTTACTTCTGTAACCACAGCCATCCTCTTCTTTGCCGCTCTGCTGTTTTCACCAGTATTTCTGGCAATCCCATCTTTTGCTACGGCTCCCGCCTTGGTCTGGGTAGGCCTTTTGATGATGGACTGTGTCAAGAAGATTGATTTTGAGGGCGATATCGCCGATGTAGTCAGTGGATTCTTTGCTATGATTATGATGCCTTTCACCTATTCAGTGGCTAACGGCATTATGTTCGGAATCCTCACCTGGGTTTTCCTCAAACTGATTACAGGCAAAATAAAGGAGATCCCGCCTGTCATGTGGATCTCCAGTGTTCTATTTGTACTGAGAATCATCACCCTGGTCGTTTAGACTAAATTGCTGTTCCTATGGAGTCATTTTGGTGACGGCGGTTCCTCCGTTTTCCGTGATAAAGACTGAGCAGACAGACTGCCAGAATCAGGAGGACGCTGCCGCCAAAAACAGCAGCAATGCGGACAGCCGTATCTACGAAGAAAGGTTCGGGAACAATATTGATCAGAAGATCTTCCCTGGGGTTCAAGAGCCAGAGATCATTATCAAAGAAAATCTCATGAAAGATGGTAAATGCCCTTGTAAAATCCGTCGCTGCTACGGCAGCGATCAGGCAGAGCGCAGAGAAAAACACCCCTGTACAGGTGCACATGGCGCGGGGAAGAATCGCGGATAACCGCCCTTTTAGAAGATGCAGCAGACCTGCACTGCACACTACAATCAGCAGGCAGATTCGCCGCAAAGCCAGTCCGCCGAGAAACAGATTTTTTACGTCGACCATGTGATCCAATTCCCTTTGACTGAAAAAAGTCCTCCATGCGCCGTCAACTCTGGTGACCACCTGAAGATCCTCTCTCTTATCTTTCAGATAATCCATCATCACGTCTGTAACATGAAGAAGGTCGTCCATTTCCATATTGACTTCGTCAGTCACCTCGTATTTATCATATTCACGTTCAAAATAATCCGGAGACCAATACAGCACTGCTTCTATGGATGTAACCAGCAGTACCAGGATGATGCTCATCGAAAAAAACAATCCCAATAAAAAATGTAAAACTCTCATCTGTTTGCTCCTTTTGAGGAAAGTATATATTCCGCTTTGAAAACTGTCAATGGCAAAATGAACTTTTTATATGCAATCTCCTCTTTATGTTCGCCATTTAATCCGATTATCCCCAATATCACCTCTATTTAACAAAATTCTTCGACACATAACTGAACAAAATCTTGGACTTTTGTCCATTAACGTATATAATATAAAATGTAATTTTATTTCATTATGAAGGATAAAAGGAGAATTGTTTAACATGGAGAAACTATTCAAACTCAAAGAGCACGGCACTGATGTCAAAACAGAGATCATCGCCGGCGCTACTACATTCCTATCCATGGTTTACATCTTAGCAGTAAACCCTGGTATGCTGGCAGCAGCAGGTATGGACAGTGCTGGCGTTTTCACTGCAACTGCAGTCTCTGCCGCCGTAGCCTCACTATTTATGGCATTCTTTGCAAACTATCCGGTAGCCCTGGCATCCGGCATGGGACTGAACGCATACTTCGCCTTTACTGTATGTGGAGACCTGGCCGCAAAAGGCGTAACGGATCCTTGGAAGATTGCCTTAGCTGCAGTCTTAGTGGAAGGTATCGTATTTGTACTCCTTTCACTCTGCAATTTTAGAGAAAAACTGGTCAATGATGTGCCTGCCAATCTGAAATACGCCATCACTGCAGGTATCGGACTGTTCATCACTCTGATTGGCCTCAAAGGCGCCGGCATCGTCATCGGCGACGCTTCTACGTTAGTAAACCTGGGTTCTTTCAGCTCACCTCAGGTTGTGCTGGCTCTGGTCGGCCTCATCATCGTAGCAGTTTTATATCATTTCAATATCAAAGGGTACATCTTGATCGGTATCCTGGTAACTTGGGGTTTAGGCATGATTGCAGAAGCCACTGGCTGGTACGTGGTAAACCCAGAAGCAGGGGTTTACTCCCTCTTCCCAAGCTTCAGCGGAGCAAGCTTTATTCCGGCAAAACCGGCTCTCTTCCAATTTGACTTTGCCTGGATTGCAGATAACATCATTCAGTTTATCGTCATCGTCTTCTCGTTCCTATATGTGGATCTGTTCGACACGGTCGGTACGCTGATCGGTGTTGCCTCAAAGGGAAATCTTTTAGATGAGAATGGAAATCTGCCTAGAGCAAAAGGGGCTTTGATGGCCGACGCCTGTGGTACGATCGTCGGTGCATGCATCGGTACATCCACTGTCACAAGCTATGTAGAATCCAGTGCCGGTGTCGCTAATGGCGGCAGAACTGGTCTCACTGCAGTGACTGCCGGCGTGTTGTTCATCGTCGCGCTGTTCTTCTCACCGATTTTCCTGGCAATCCCTTCCTTTGCCACCGCTCCTGCGCTGGTATGGGTTGGCCTTCTGATGATCGGAGCTGTAAGGAACATGCATTTTGATGGAGACATCGCTGATGTAGTTGGCGGATTCCTCGCTTTAATCATGATGCCGTTCACTTATTCCATCGCCAACGGAATCATGTTTGGAATTCTGGCATGGGTCATCCTGAAAGTGTTGACTGGAAAGGTGAAGGATATTCCTGCTGTGATGTGGATCGCAGCCATCTTATTCGGTCTGCGTGTCGCCACACTTATCATGCAGCAGACAGCTTAATTAAAACGCAAACGCAAAGAGGCCGCAAGACGGCCTCTTTTTAATACATCTATTCTTTAAAATACTTTTGCTTCCAAACTGCAGCTGTCAGACCGGCCACGAAAAAGCCCGCTACAGATAGGAGAACCTGTACAGAGATCAAGTCTGCCAACGGTCCGAAAAAAACCATTCCCAAAGGCAAAGCGCAGGAAGTCGCAATCTGCATGAAACTGAAGACCCGCCCCTGCATATGAGGCTCTACTTTCTCTTGAATGATGACCGTAATCGGTCCATTATAGCAAGGCGCTGTGATGCCAATCAAAGTGTTACACATCAGGTAACAAAGAAAACCAGGTGCATTCCCTAGGCCAATCATCAACACGCCGTAAACTGCACCTGCAAGCATGGTCGTATTGATTTTTCTTCGAAAACCGCCCCAAGAGGCGATCAGTAAACCTCCTAGTACCATTCCCAGGCTATAGGTCATTTCGCTGGCAGTCAGCCTCCACACTTCCAGTCCAAAGGTTCTGCTCACCATGAGAGGTGTCAGAAACGCAGAGGGGCTGATTAAAAAAAGAATGAGAAGCTGGTAAACGAGCAGCCTTTTGATAAATCGATTTTCCTTCAGATAGGAAAATCCTTTCCTAATTTCTTTGAGGCTGGATCCTTCGCTCTTTTCTGTTTGCTCATACGGCCTGATATAGATTGCAGCAGTAATACTGATGCCAATGATCGCGGTGATTACGTCAATAAACAGCGTCACTTCCAGTGATGCAATGGTCAAAATTGCTCCGCTGACTGCCGGAGACAGGAACATCATCAGAGAAGACAGGGTGCTGTTGATGCCATTGATTTTCAGAAGTTTCTCTTGGGGAACGATCTGAGGGATGATCGCATTGACCGCGGGGGACTGAATCCCGGTGCCAGCAGAGCGAATGGCCAGCACTGTGAACAACGCCCAATTGAACCGATATCCTGCCAAAAATGCGACTGCCAGGAACAGCGTTGACACAGCAATAGCGGCATCTGCAGCCATAATCAGTTTCTTGCGGTCGTATCGGTCTATCCACGCACCGGCAATGAGAGAAATCAATATCTGCGGTAAAAATCCGCATAGTGTAGAAATCGAGAGCATTCTTCCTGATGAAGTCGACAGCGTGATATGCCAAATAATGGCATACTGCACCAATGACGATCCCAGCAAGGAAATCATCTGCGCAGTTAAAAACTTTGCAATCGTCATCTTCCAATTTATATTTTTCATAAGACAAATTCCTTTCCAAACAAAAAACTGTAAGCAAAACATTGCCTACAGCCACATAGATTTTATCAACGGGAAAATGAGTATCAAAAATGAACGTATTCTGTCATACGTCTTCATCTCATTTCCCGATGAAATACAAAGCGTCCATAACATTCTGTCCACAGCGCCGAAAAGAGGCAGTCGAATTCAGCAAATCAAAATTTGCAAATTCGTTACATGAGATCTGCCACGGTTTGCTTATCCAAACCGGGCTAGGACTTCAATTTGCAAGACAGAATTTATGCTTGATGCTGCTTGCCCCAATTCATGTAGTGAATTGCAGGAAAGACCTTATGCAGCAATTGCCCGGACTTGTCAGGTTGCAATTGACTGCTGACATTCGCCAGCCCATGGCTGGTTTAAAACGCATCCTATGCTTTCTGTTATAGCTCTATACAATGTTTCATCGGTACCATTTGCATAGAGCAGATTCGTCTCTTCAGTTCATCTATTACGATTCTATTCATTTTTATTCCACCTTTATCAGATTTTAATGATAGCACATCAATCTGCCCAAGTCAATGGGCGCTGATTTGCTCCATCTGCCTGCTCGACCAGTTTTCTTGCATACTCTGTCACTGCCTCTGTGACAGTCTCGGTCGCTGCCTCTGTTACAGTCTCTGTCACTGCCTCCGTTACGCATATTCGCCCAAAACCCCTGTTTCTGTTATGCATACTCGCCGCAGGAACGCTTCTCTGCGTAACAGACCCCCTCTGTCGCTGCCTCCGTTACGCATATTCGCCCAAAACCCCTGTTTCTGTTATGCATACTCGCCGCAGGAACGCTTCCCTGCGTAACGAACGCCTGCCGCGCGCCCTTCAAAACATATTTTTTCCTAAAAAAGTATCTGACACAGCAAAATTGTCCATACTATTTGTTATAAACCTTAATTAGCAAAGGAATGATCGGAGGAAAATCTATGAATCGATTAGAACGGGAAAAATCACCTTACCTTCTGCAACACGCGGACAATCCCGTGGACTGGTATCCATGGTGCGAGGAAGCATTCAGCGAGGCCGCCAAAAGAGACGTTCCGATCTTTTTAAGTATCGGTTATTCTGTCTGTCATTGGTGCCACGTTATGGCGCACGAATCTTTTGAAGATGCAGAAGCCGCCGCACTGATTAACAAAAACTACGTCGCTGTCAAAGTCGACAGGGAGGAACGCCCAGACATAGATGCCGTTTATATGGCGTTTTGTCAAGCTGTAACAGGTTCCGGCGGCTGGCCTTTGACCATCATCATGACCCCGGATAAAAAACCTTTTTTTGCGGCTACCTATCTGCCAAAGAGAAGCCAATACGGCCATTTAGGCCTAATAGAGTTGCTCACGGCAGTATCTTCAAAGTGGAAGCAGGACAGAACACAGCTGCTGCGTCAAAGCGATGAGATCATAAATTTTCTCAACGAACGGACGCAGCAAGGCGGCTGCGATAACATAAATCCAAAGCAATTAATAACAGAAGCGATGAAATCATTTAGGCAGAGTTTTGACCCCGAGTACGGAGGGTTCGGGCAAAGCCCCAAATTCCCATCCCCCCATAACCTCTTATTCCTCATGGCACAAAAACAGGAGGCCCCTCTTGCCATGGCAGAAAAGACACTTGTCCAGATGTATCGGGGCGGCATCTTCGATCACATCGGCGGCGGATTCTGCCGTTATTCCACTGATGACAAGTGGCTGGTTCCTCACTTTGAGAAGATGCTCTATGACAACGCTCTGTTAATTCTCTCCTATAGCCAGGCTTACAAAGAAACCGGCAAAACAATATACAGAGACATTGCAGAAAAGACGGTGCGCTATGTACTGCGGGAATTAACAGACAGTGAGGGTGCGTTTTACTGTAGTCAGGATGCGGACAGTGACGGCGTAGAAGGGAAGTTCTATCTGTTCAGACCACAGGAAGTACGGGAAGTCTTGGGTCAAAAAGCCGGTGCAGAATTCTGTCGGCGTTATGATATTACCGAAGAAGGCAATTTTGAGGGCAAAGGGATTCCCAATCTCATCAAAAATCCAGTGTATGGGGAAATGCCTGAGGAGTATATGCTGTTGAAGCTATACCGCTATCGGATGCAGCGAACCCCACTTCACAGAGATGATAAAATTCTTACCAGTTGGAATGGGCTGATGATTGCGAGCCTGGCAAAAGCAGCCCGTCTGCTGGATCGCAGAGATTATCTGTCTGCGGCACTGAATGCAGTCGATTTCCTATGGGAACAGCTCCGCACTGGCGAAAACCGCCTTCTTGCCCGATTCAGAGAGGGCGAAGCCGCTTTCCCTGGAACCCTGGAAGACTACGCTTATCTGGCCTGGGGACTGATTGAATGCTACAGAAGCACCTTTGATCCCTCTTATCTCCAGAAGGCCGTCAAGGTGTCCAATCAAATCATGGACTTGTTTTTTGATAGAGAAAAAGGCGGTTGTTATCTCTATGCCAATGATAGTGAACAGCTCTTCATGCGTCCGAAAGAGACTTACGACGGCGCCCTTCCATCTGGTAATTCTGTAGCCGCTCTGGTCATGAACGCACTGGCCTTCCTTACTGGAGAGCAAGCTTGGAAGCAGGCTTTCGAAAAACAGGCGAACTTTCTGATGGGTGAGGCGGAACAATATCCTGCCGGTCACAGTTTCTTTCTCTGGCAGATGACCGAAGAACTGGCCGATAAAGGGCAATTAATCTGCGTCTGCAGCGGTTCTTCCGCCTTCGACCTACAGGATCTCTGGCAGTTCGAGATGGATATTTTGGTCAAGACAGAAGAAGACGCGACTTCCATAGAGGAAATCGCGCCATTCCTAAAAAACTATCCCATCCCCTTCAGTGGAGCCGAATATTATCTCTGTCAGGGACAGACTTGTCACGAGCCAGTCAAATCTCTTGAAGAATTAAAAAAGCTATTGGCTTCTCTCCCTGACAATATATAGCGGGCGCTTTTTGTTCTCCAGATAGTCTTTGGACAGATAAGCACCTAAAATATAGAGGAACAACATCTGCAGGCTGCCCAACATGAGCACCACCGTGATGATGATATCAAAGCTGCTGACCGCACCCGGCAGCCAGATACTCTGAATCAGATTGACACCGATAAACAGCAGCCCGGCCAGAAATAACAGGCACCCTATGAGACCCGCCAGTTTCAAGGGTGCTGTTGAAAAGGCCAAGATTCCCTCAAAAGCGTAAGCGAACAGGCTCTTAAAACTCCACTTCGTCTCACCGCAGGCACGCTCTACACTTTCATATGGAATCCACTTGGTATCAAAGCCGACGAAAGAAAAGAGCCCTTTCATGTACCGGTTATATTCTTTCATATTGAGAATGGCGTCCACCATAGGTCTTGCCATCATGCGAAAATCCCCGTGACCGTCTGACATTTCCATGTGGGTCAGCCCTTTGCTGATTTTATAAAACGCCCTGGAAAAGATGCCGCGCAAGGCGCTGTCCCCTTCACGCCCCTGCCGCAGTCCCCCGCAGCAGTCATATCCCTCTTCACTGACCACTTTGTACATTTCCGGAAGTAAGGTCGGCGGATGCTGCAGGTCTGCATCCATAATCACGCAATAATCCCCTTCTGCCTCGGCTAATCCCGCATACATGCCCGCTTCTTTTCCAAAGTTTCTGGAAAACCCCACATACCGGCAATGGGCATCCCCATCGTGAAGCTTTTTCATAATCTCCAGAGTCTTATCACTGCTTCCGTCGTTAACAAAGACAAACTCATAATCTACCTCTTTCATAGTCAGCAGTACCTTTGTCGTTTCCATGTAAAACATCGGCAGTGACTCCTCTTCATTATAGCAGGGTACGATGATGCTGATCTTATCTTTTCTTTCATTCATGAGAGACGCCTCCTTCTTTAAAAATGCTGTACTTACAAGCAAAGTAGTTGAGTATGACCGTAATAACGCTGACCATGACTTTTGACGGCAGCTCTGCCGCGCCCACATATCCTACGAATAGGTAGAGGAGCAGATTTTCTACTACCAGCGTCGCCAGCCTCAGACCAAAGAACTGCATAAACTCCTGCCTTTTATCACCTTCAGAGTGAAAGACCATGTGCCTGTTGGCATAATAAGCAAAGATTACAGCCCCCAGCCATGCGATGCTGTTGGCCACCAAGTAGTCTATCGATAACGCCGTCAGCAGGATATAGATGATGTAGTTGATTACCGTCGTCATTCCCCCTGTCATGACGTAGCGGAAAATCTGTGAGTTCTGTAATTTTTTCATAAAGCTTTCTTCCTTTCTCTGAATGTGATAAAACATAGGATCAGCAGGGACAGGATACTGATGGCCAGTCCTGCCTTAAATCCCGGTGCAAAGTAATTAATCTCAATTTGATGATTCCCCTTTGACAATGGAAACCCGACAAAGGCAGTGTTTACCTTTTCGTAATTCACTTCTTTTCCGTCCACGAAGACCTGATAACCTTTGCGGTAAGGATAGGAGGTGATAAAATACCCATCTTTGTTCATATCGATGTCCCCCTTGAACACGGTTTTGCCGTCTCTCTCCCCTTCTTGCGCCAGGGACGGCAGGGAGATTCCATCGTGCTGCAGATACTGCACATCCATGGTATAGATCTGTAAGCCGCTGATGTTGTAATTTCCTTTCGATAATTCCAGCTCCAATTCCTCCATGTTCTCTTCCGCTGGCAGCACATAGGTGAAGGTATGATTCTCATTGGGATAAGGCGCACTCTCTGCAGACAGGTTGTTCCTCATGCCGTTGACTTCGATGATTACCTCTCTGCCCGACTTGCTCTCCACCTGAAAGCTGATGATCAGAATCTTTTTCTTCAGAGATTTCGACAGCTTCAGCGTATGACTCTCGGCAGAGTCTAGGGAGAGAAGTCCTCCCGTCTCACTGGCAAACACCTTGTCCACCCCGAGCAGTTCCGGGGTTTCTTCTTTGATATGGGGCATAAATCCTCTTTCAGCATCACTATTGCCCGGTATCACCGCTGATGAGCAGAGAACCTCCAAGTTATAAGGAAATGCCAGGTCCTCATGAACGATCTCCGGGAACAGCTGATCTGTTCCATAGCACATAGGCAGCACATTTTCATTCTCGGCTATGACATAGTTCCCCTTCTGCAGAACTGTCTGGTAGCCGTAGGGCAGGTTGTCCACGTCGGTCAGAAGATATCGAATACCCATAAAATAGTTGAAGTAGCTATTTTTGTTCGGCATCAGCACCACCCGGTTTCGCAGGCTGATCGGGTTGTGCATCTCATTGTAGTAAAAATCGGCATAGAGCTTGTTTTCGATGGAGGAATACATGGCAGTCTTGCTGATGCCGTCCCCCGGCAGGGTGTTGCTGTTGACGTAGTTGTTGCTGAGCACGTCGAAGCGGTATCGCCTGTCGTTGACCACCTCTCGAATCTCCGCAAAAGTAAAATGGCTCTGCCGGTCGTCATCGGCCTGTAGATAGTCCTCCTCTTTGTTGACGCCCACACTGACGATGATGGGAACCAGGAGAATCAGAGCAAAAGCCCCCTGCCTGCTCCTGACAGATTTGAACAGGAACTTCTGCAGCAAGACCCAGACCAGCAAAATACAGGCATCCATGAGCATCAACTCCTGCCAAGGAGAAAATGCCGCTGGCAGAAAGCAGAGCAACGCTGGTATGAGAAACCACTTCTGTTTCCTCTCATAAAGCTCCTGCAGCGTGTCCGCGCAGAGCAGCACAATGAGGGGCACAAAAGGAATCAGGATTTTCGCTCTCGGGTAAAGGAATCCGTTGAGCACCAGGGAGATTGCCGGAATCAGAGCACAGAGCAACAGCATGATAGCCAAAATCCGCTTTTTCTTCTTTGTCAGTGAGAGAAGCAGGCAATACAGCGCCAGCATAGTCATCCCGCATCCATAAGGATAGTACAGGAGTCCCCCCAGCTTCAGGTCCAACACATCCATAGGCTGAGACATGAACCCGCCGGCATCCTTTGAGGTAGACAGGATGTTGAGCCCCGTGGGCAGCAGAAGCACCGCCGCCATTCCGATGGAGAGGAACACTGCGAGAATTGCTTTGCCAAAGGTGCGCAGCTCCGGTCTCCAGTCGCTTTTGTATAGATAGTAGATGAGACAGACTACTAAGCAGACAAACGCGTAGAAAAAGCTGTGCATGTAGATCAGAAAGAGGGAGACGGTCATGAGCAAAATCTTCCCTTTTTCTAAAAGCTTATCAATCCCCATCAGTGCCAATATTAGAAAAGGCATGTAATTCACAAAGATAATCTGATGGTGTGTATGAAAGAAGCAAGTGGCAGCCGCCATCAGCACGCTTCCCCCAAAGGCAGACCATTTGTTGAGGTTTTGCCGCCGAAGCCAGAAGAAACACAGATTGATGCTGGCTAAGACGCCCAAGATCGCATAACCGGCTATGATGTATTTCATTTCCAGGTCTGGCACCAGGCAAGAAAAAAGCACATCGGGTCTGAGCAGTCCGTAATACGCCAGGTCGTAGATGTTGCAGCCTCCTCCGCCAGTAGAAAACTGCGGAAACAAGGAACCCGTACTGAGCATGGTCTGCCTGAGATTTTCAGCGGCTCCCACGTGCTGGCTGTACCAATCCCCCTCAGAACCAAAGAATACCCCTTTTTCCATTGGAAGCAGAAGGATTGCCAAAGTCAGCGCAGTCAACATGATGTGAAGTTTTACGATATGCTTGCGTTCCATCCCAAATCCTTTCTTTTGTAATACCTTCTTCTAACATAATTAATAATACATCTAAATTCTTAATATTCAAAGGTATAATTCTTAAACTTTTCTTAAATATTCTTAAGGTTTTCCTCTATACCGCTAACTATAGCACCTTAATATCTCAAGGCGGTCTCAAAAAAATAACAATTTTGAGACTTTCCGCCGCTTTTATCTATATATCTCCCAATCAAAGGTTTCGTTACAGGAAAAGTGACGATAATCGCAATTGACAGCAATACTCCTCTCGGAGTATGATTTTATGAGAAAGAGAGAAAGGTTTGGTAATCATGTGCGGCAGATTTTATTCGGATAAAGAAATTGCAGAAAGCATCCTGCGAATGGCAGGAGGAACAGCAAGAGAAGTGAACATACCGAAAACAGGTGACATCTATCCCTCTCAGCAGGCGCTGATTCTCAGCGGCAGGGAGCCGGACTTCTATGCAGAGACGATGCACTGGGGCTTTCCGCGTTTTGATAGAAAGGGGCTATTGATTAACGCCCGTGCTGAGACGGCACCAGAGAAAAAGACTTTCAAAGATGCCGTGCTCCATCACCGCTGTATCATCCCCGCAAGGCACTTCTACGAGTGGGACAGAGACAAGAACAAAGTAGCCTTCCGATATGAGGACAAAAGCCCCCTCTTTATGGCGGGGTTTTACAGGCGGTTCGAAGAGGGCGATCGGTTTATCATCGTCACCACCCAGGCAAACGAATCCATGCAGCCGGTCCATGACCGAATGCCGCTCATTCTTCCTGAGAATCAATTGAGGGACTGGATCTACGATCAAAAAGCCGCGCTGCAGATGCTGGCACAGCCCTCTCCGCTGCTGCGCAGTGTCCGAGAAGAGGAGCAGCAGACAATGTCAATAAATTTACTGACATTGTAAAAGCAAGGAAGCCATTCCATAGTGTTACCGACTTGATGGGGGATCTAAATGATTAGTATCAGATATTCTGCTAAGTTCAAAAAGGATTACAAAACCAATATCAAGCGTGGTTATGACCCTCGACCGTTAGAAGAAGTCTTAGACATTTTATGTAATGAATGCCCTCTTCCATCAAGGTATAAAAATCACAGTCTTACCGGAAATACGTTCTTTTCTATCACTCCAAGTATTCTTTGATGCCCAAAAGTTCCGCTGTATCCGCAAGCTCGCTGACGGCGATTTCCTCCCTCTCAAAAGACAGCGTCGCTTTGAATTGGTCACAGTCAATGCTGATATCAAAGGCCCCGCCTAATGTGCTGGTATAGGTACTGACGATGGCCAGTCCCAGACCATTCCCATCGCTGGTACGGGCTTTGTCGGCACGGGCGAAACGCTCGATGATGTCTTCCTTATCAAAGTCCATCAGATAGCCCGCCGTATTGGTGATTTCCAGGCAGACCCGCTCTTTGTCGTTGATTTGATCTACATAGGTCTTTACGAAGACACGAGTGCCCTTGGCAGAGTATTTCAGGGCGTTCTCGATGAGATTCTGACAGATGCGGTACATATGCAGGTTATCGCTGATAAAGTGGGTGTCTTCTTCCGTCATGATCTTGACAAAGTGCAGTCCCGAAGCGTTAATCCGATCTTCCAGGTCGGCAAGGAGCTGATCGATGAGACGGTTGAGACTGATGAGTTCCATGTTCATCTTAATATTACCGCTGCTGGCCTTTGCCAGAGAAAAAAGGCTCTCTATCATGACTTTCAGCTTCTCCGCCTTATCAGACAAAACCTCCACGTAATCCTGCATGGTATCATCCAAGTCCTCTTTTTTCATCAGTTCGATATATCCTACCATGGAAGTCAGCGGCGTCTTCAGATCATGAGATACATTAGAAATCAAATCTACTTTCAGCTGTTCACTCTTTGCAGCCTTTTCAATGCTCTCGCGTTCAATTTTCAGCGCATCTTCCAGGTTTTTTCGATTAATTTCCGTCATGCGTTCCATCAAAAGGTTCAGCTGCTTCTTCATAAATTCTATGATGCAGATTTCGCTGATGATGCCTTGTATCAATACGGTAGCATATAAAAGATACATATATGCAAAGTTATAAGCATAATATCTGTATTCACTGGAAGAGTACATTAGATATGCAAATAGCAGCGTCCCGATAGTAACGATAGCGATGGTTCTTTGCTGTTTCTTCCATCTGTCCTTCCACTCTTCATAGAAGGCCTCGTCTTTTGGAATCCAGTCACCATACACCTTTTGCAAGATGTATCTGACAATATGCCAGACACCAAAACCGAAGAAGAGATTTGGAACCGCACCCATGAACCAAGTCTGTTTCGTGGACATGCCGCCATAGATATATGCCATGCCAAATAACGCATAGATTATGCCTGCACCGATTACCACACTACCGATTCCTAAAAACAGTCTTTTATTAGATTGTATGAACGAAATGATCGTACTAATTGTACTTTTCCATCTTGTAACCAATGCCCCACACCACCTTTATATATTTCGGATTTTTTGTATCAATTTCTATCTTTTCACGGATATGGCGGATGTGCACCATGACCGTGTTCTCCACCGTAAAGTCGGCGGTCTCCTCCCACACACTCTCGTAAATCTGTTCTGCGGGAAATACTTGTCCCGTATTTGACATCAGCAGCTCTACAATCTTATATTCAGTGGCGGTCAGCTTGACTTCTCTGCCATCCACTACGATGATCCTCTGCTTTTTGTCGAGAACCAAGCCGCCGTTGACAATGGTATCGTCGTCAGCCTTTGGCGCACTTCCGCCCCAGGTATTGTATCGCCGCAGCTGCGCCTTTACCCTGGCAATCAGCTCAGCTGCATTGTAGGGCTTACTGATATAATCGTCTGCTCCCAGAATCAGACCCGATACTTTGTCGCTCTCTTCCGTCTTGGCAGACAAGATGATTGCCGGTATCTTGTACTTCTCACGAATCTTCATCAATGCAGACAAACCGTTGAGACGAGGCATCATGACATCCAGCAGAATCAGATCGATGTGATGTTTCTCCAAGCATTCCAGTGCTTCCATGCCGTCATAGGCGGCGATGATTTCGTAACCCTCATATTTTAAAAGTTCACCCAGTGAATATACGATTTCTTTGTTATCATCAACGACCAAAATTGTTTCCGCATTCATTATATATATCCCTTTCCCGATTGATAGCCTCAGTATAGACGCATTCGTTTAAAAAAACCTCAATAAAAGTCTTAAAAAAATCTTAACATATCTATTTTGTAAATGCAAATGATTGAAATGGATTGAAAAGCAATGGGAGGTCAGACAGACTTTTTTGACGTACTTAATCAAGTACGCTATAATGGCATCTAAAGGGGGGATGATGGAATGGAGCGAACAATGAATATTACAAAAGCACGCAAAGAGTTTTATAACATTGCAAGCCAGGTAAATGAAAGCTACGAGGAAGTAACTGTGCTGAATTCTGCCACTGGAAATAACATCGTCATTATTTCTGAGGACGATTGGAATGCTATAAAAGAAACGCTCTTTTTCAATTCGATTCCAGGAATGGCCGAAAGTATCATTGCGGCGTCAAAGGAACCTCTGGATGAGGCCTCAAAATATCAAGAGGATGAGGCATGGTAAGGTATAAGATCGTCTTCAGTAAGCAAGCTGTAAAAGATAAAAACTTGCTTAAACAAGCCGGGCTTGAAAATAAAGCGAAAGCGATTCTTAACAAGATGGTTGAAAATCCGTACATTACACCGCCGCCATATGAGACATTAAGAGGGAATTTAAGTGGGTTTTACTCAAGGCGCATCAATATCAAACATCGTATTGTATATGAAGTCTTTGAATCAGAGCACATTATCAGGATCCTGAGAATGTGGACATATTATGAATAGATAAATAGACACGAGACCGGAACGCTTTGATCCGGTCTCTAAATATTTGAATTTTATTATGTTCTGATTTCGTAGGTCACATGAAAGGTAGAAAGCTGTTCGATGGTTGGATCAAAATAGTGTTAAACCGCAAAAGGCTAAACTTCCCGTTCTTTACGCGGAAATTTGCATTCTTATAGAACACTTCCGATTTCGTTGCGCCATTTCGGTACATCGTGAAGCTGTCCGCCATCAGCAGAGACCCGCACAAAATCGTGTTTCAAGCCGTTGGAAGAAAGCAGATTATTTACAAGAGACGGGTTTCGCCACTTTGTTGATTGCTGCCTGTGCTTCCGTCGGTACCATCGCAATCACCAGCATTGCAATGCATACAATGAAAACAGGCTTTACAAATTTCCTTTTTAACGTTCTTTATCATAAGGCACCTTCTTATATCGGCAAAATAGAATCTACCTTCTCTGTCTCAAATTCTTTTTTAATGGCGGCCAGATGGCTTGGTTCTGTCAGCAGTTCTACCGCTGTCATGGTAAAGGCTTTGACAAATTCCAAAGCGTTAGCAAGGGCTTCAGGAGAGCAAGCTTTCTTCTCGAACTCGACGGTGTGAGCGCCATAGTGGCTTCCGTCTTCCAGAGGTCCCATGCCGCACATCAGCTGAATTGCCGGGCACTCGTAGCTGACATCACCCAGGTCAGAAGAGCCCGGCATAACCGCTCTTCCTGCACGCAGAATTTGATGCCCCAGCTTTTCATATTGATCGCAGGCAAGGTCTGAAAGAACCATGTTACTGTCTGTATCCTTGAAGTCTTCCTCTGCTTTGCTGACTTTGTATGTACAGCCAGTGCCCTTTGCCGCACCTTCCGCACAGGCAATGACCTTTTCCAGCAGTTCTTCCACATAGGCGACCTTATTACCTCGCACATAGAACAATGCTTCGGTATAGTCGGGAATGATATTTGGTGCGACTCCTCCGTTGAGAATGACCCCGTGCAGGCGGGCATCTGGCTTCGTCTGCTGACGCAGCGCATTGACCATATTGAAAAAGTTGATCATGGCATCTAGCGCATTCACCCCCTCGTGAGGGGAGGCAGCAGCATGTGCTGTCTTGCCGAAGAATTCAAATCTGCGCGCGTATACAGCCATCGTATTGATGGAACTGCCGTTTTGTTCAAAAGGATGGGCCATCATCGCGACATCATATTCCTTAAACGCTCCCTTCTGCGCCATCTCCACCTTCGCCCCTTGGGTTTCTTCCGCCGGCGTGCCGATGACGTGGATTTCTCCGCCGTATTTGTCGACAAATTCCTTGATTGCAATGCCGGAACCGACGGAAATCATGGCGATCAGATTGTGCCCGCAGGCGTGTCCGATTTCTGGCAGCGCATCGTATTCTGCCAGCATGGCAATCTTCGGGCCCGGACCAGCACCTTTATATACCGCCTTATAAGAAGTTTCGATGTCACAGAAGTTCGCTTCGGTTTCAAATCCATATTTCTGAAGTAATTCCATCTGCCACTTGCAGGCCTGAAACTCCTTTCGTCCCATCTCCGGATTGCCGTGAATATCCAGCGCAAGTTTCTGAAGCTCCGGCGTAAGGTCGGTGACGATTTCCCCGATTCTATCAAAATCTCTGTTATCCATTATGCATGTTCCTCCTCTGTTTTCTTTTCTTCTTCTGGCATTTCTACTGTAATAATGCCCTTTTTATACATGATCTTGGTGATTACATATACGATAGGGATGCAGATGACCATGACAAATCCCTGTCCCAGATCGTAATAATCTGGAATAATCAGATACAATATGATACACAGTGCAAAAGGGAAAATGGCAGCAAGCAGTCTTTTCTTTACGATTACGCCGCCGCCCACATCGTTGCTGAGGAAACTCAAGACCAGGCAGCCGAACAGAGCCGGCAGAACATAGCCTGCAGCCGTTGAAACGGCTGGAGACGACAGGAACGGTTCCAACGGTGTCATCAGCAGCATACCCAAAAGCAGCATCACCAGAGTCACCAGCGAAGAAACGGCGACTGCAAGGCCTGTAATGGCATCAGCTGCTTCCGTACCTGATTTGACATTGGCCACTTTCAGCGCATTGAGAGCTGCCGGCAGCTTCAAGTTCAAAATATTTCCTGTAACATTAGCGACATAGTAAGAAGACCCCATGACAGGTATTTCTCCAAAGGCCTCCGCCACACCAGTCGGAATAAAAATCGCACACAGTCCACCGGCTGCCAGAAGCAAATCGCCGATTTTCGGCATGATGCCATAATATAGACAGACGACAAGGGGTACGCCGCAGAACACGAGTATAGACCCTACTGTCACAAATTTTCCCAATCTGTGCATTTTATCGTAGTAAGTATTTCCGCTAGATTTCATCTTTCTCTCCTTTCTCTGCTAAAACAATCCGTCATAAACCACTGACAGCGCCATGGCGCCGATCAAGCTGAACGCCAGCGTAAACTGATTGAGCCAGTCAGCTTTTGCCACTTTTGCCACAGTTGTAATCAATATGGCAATGAGCGCGCTGCTGGCAAAGGTGAGCAGGCTGACGATACCGCCAAAGATCATCGGTACGATCAGTGCGCACAATAAAGCTGTCATGAAAACCGTCTGAGAGACTGCGCCCCACTTCTGATCTTTATCTCCCAGCTTCAAAGTACCCAAGTGCACTTTTTTTGCAAAAAAGATATTAAATAGCAGTGTTACGGTAATTCCGATGCACATCGCCCATGCCATCAGCCCAAAGGCATAAGCATCGGCAGTCGCTACATCCAGGCCCAAAGCCTTCAGCGCCAGATTGGCAGACATCAGCTCATATGTAACAGAACCCAATACCGACAGCCTGAACCAGGCGTAGGGCAGGCCGATAACCACTGCCAGGGTCGCCAGCCCGGCGACGATGGCGATAGACGGTACGATAGAAAAAGTCGCCGATGATTTTACAACTGCATTGACAGTCTCTTTTGCGACGCCTACCTTGATAGCATGTCTGTAACAGACTACCATGTAATACAGTGTAATTAAGACAACGAGAATAATTCCGACAACGACGCAGCCCCATATCAAGCCGCTGTTTGCAATATCTTGAAAACTCATGGATAATTCCTCCTTTTACATTTTATGTGAATTTTCTGTATACCTTATTTTAAACCCTGAACCTGGTCAAGGGTCAATACAAAAAGTATAAAAACTGCCTGCAAAATCAGACAGTTTTTTACTCCACTGGAATCCACATCTCCGTATATTCTACACCAGCATCTCCTCTGTTTTCCAAAGCAAGAATGCGAAGAAAAGGCGGTGCGATGATTTTCAGATGATTGGCTTCGATAAAGTCATATATCGGCTTGATAGAAGAATAATCGATATTGGTGTAGTCCATTCCTATGATATGCACACATCGTCTAGGCGGGATAATTTCAAATTCCGTCATTGGGAAACCCGGCTTTTTACTGATTCCCTCATAGTCTGACGCGGCCACAATATAATTGCAGATTTTTTGTCTTTGGGTACGGTCGATAAAGCAGTTATACAGTTCCATATCGTCATAGCGCTCGCTGTCAATCAGAATCCCCAGCAGCGGCAACGTGGAAAGCTCCAGCTTTTCAAAAGCGTCCATCGTTTCTTTCATGGTCGTTTTGATGTCCTTGATGATAAAGGCGGGAGATTGTTCCATCGTGACTATGCCATATCTTTCCGCACAGTCTTTCAGCTTCGCCTTATACCCTTTGATCATCCGCCTTTGATTTTCCAGCTGTCTGATCTGCGCTTCAATTTCACGTTCTGTTTCGCTGACCACTTCCAGGGATTCTTCCAGTGATACATTGGAGGCCATTTTTTTAATATTTTCAATGGAAATGCCGAGACTACGCAGTCTCATGATATAATCCATAGAGATAAATTCTTCTTTGTTATAGGTGCGATAGTTGTTGTCGCCCTTTTTTTCTGGTTTCAGCACGCCCTTTCTGTCATAGAACCTGACGGTATCCACCGAAACACCGTAAAATTTCGCGACTTCTCCCACTTTGTAGTTGTCCAGCTTGTATTTCATAGCGGCACCTTCCGTCATCTAAATGTTATAAGGTATAATTGTGATATAATAGTTCCATGATCTCACGGCGTTGCCGCAATGTAGGAACTATTGAATCATGTGCTACGATTTAATTTTCAAGGGAATGCACATGATATAATGAACGCACGATCCTACAGCTTCGCTGCATGGAAGCGTTCATTGAATCATGACGTTCGATTCCATTTTTAGAGGAATCGTCATGATATAACAAATATAGCATTTTTGAGACGAAATGGCAAAGGTTGAAAGGAATCGCAGTCAAGGTCTTCTGCTGATTTTATTAAACTCAGTTTGAATCATTTCCAGTTCTTCTGGTTTGGTCATCAGTTCAATGGCCGTTAAGACAAAACCCTTGATAAACAACAATCCTCTTTCAATGGCTCTGTCGCTGGCTGCCGCTTCCGCGAACGCAGCAGTGTGAGGGCCGCCGACAGCCTTATCTATCATCGCAAAGGTGTTTTGTATCGCAGGGCAGCGATAGCTGACATCGCCCAAATCCGAAGAAGCTGGCAACGGAGTTGATGATGGCGGCAGCAGGTCCAGCCCCAGAGCCTTCATCTGCCTGGCATTGATCCCAGATAAAGCGAGATTGCTGTTGGTATCCAGAAACTTTCCGCCTCCAGGACCGATTTCTACCGTGCAGCCAGTCCCCATGGCTGCCGCATCTGCACAATGCAGAACTTTCTGGCAGAGGTCTTCCAAATAGTCAATCTTTGCCGCTCTCGCCTCAATGATCGCTTCGCTGTAATCGGGAATAATATTGGGCGCTTCGCCGCCTTTGGTGATAATGCCGTGAATGCGGGCGTCCTCCTGGGTCTGCTGCCTCAGCGCGTTAATCATGTTGAAAAAGTTGATAACCGCATCCAATGCATTGACTCCCTCATGAGGGGCCGCCGCGGCATGGGCCGTTTTCCCGTGAAAGCTGACCTTGTAGGAGTCAATCGCCAGGGTGTTCATGGATTCTGCATCCATATGGGAAGGATGACTCATCATGGCGACATCCATATCATCAAATGCCCCTGCATCCGCCATGATTACTTTTCCTCCGATGGACTCTTCTGCCGGCGTTCCAAACACGTGAATCTCTCCGCCGTACATATCGGCAAATTCTCTCATGGCGATGCCAGATCCTACCGCAATCATCGCGATTAAATTGTGACCGCAGCCATGGCCCAGGCCCGGCAGAGCGTCGTATTCCGCCAGCATCGCGATTTTCGGTCCTGGCTTTCCGCTTTTATAAGAAGCCTTGTAGGCAGTGTCCATGCCACAGTATTTTTCTTCTATGATAAACCCGTATTTTTTAAGCAGCTGGACCTGTAATGCGCAGGCCTCAAATTCTTCTAATCCAAGCTCTGGATTCCCATGTATCGCCAAAGTCAAGTCACGCAGTTCCTGACTCAGTCCTTCTACGATTTCGTCGATTCTATGCTGCATCTTCCTGATCTCCTTCCTGATTTTCTTTCATCTCAACTTTTATAATCCCTTTTTTGTACATGATCTTGGTGATGGCATACAACAGCGGAATACAGCCGATAATGATGAAACCCTGGTACAACTCATAATATTCCGGGATGATATACAAATACAGGGCGGCAGCGATAATGAAAGGAATGATCAGCGCCTTCAGATGGCCGTGGAAGACAGTGCCGCCTCCTGCGTTTTTGCTGAAGATGGAGAGCATCAGACAGCCAAATAAAGCCGGCAAGACATATTGCGTTGCCGTAGTCACCTGCGGCAGTTCCAAAATCGGTTTCAGCGGCGTCAAAAGCAACGCCCCGACGGCGATAATGATCATAGTCGTAAGGGATGACACAGCTACAGCTACACCGGAAACCGCATCTGCTTCCTGGGTTCCCTGTTTGACATCCGCAATCTTAAGGGCGTTAAGCACTGCTGGCAGTTTCAGGTTCATGATGTTCCCTGTGATGCTGGACAGGTAAAAAGAAGTACCCATGACAGGTGTATCGGCAATCAGTTCCGCAATCGCTGCTGGAATAAAAATTGCCAGTAATCCTCCAGAAGCCAAAAGAACATCAGAAACCTTTGGCATAATTCCATAAACCATGCAGACCACAAAGGGCACGCCGCAGAACACGATCAAGGTGATAAAGGTCATCCACTTGCCCAACCTGTGCATACCGTCATAGTAAGCTTTAGCATCCACGTTATTATTCATTTTTATTTCCTCCCTTATATCTAAAATAGGCTGTCAAAGAAGATCGACGCTGCCATGGCGCCAATCAGGCTGATTGCCAAAGTGAAATTCCCCAGCCATTTCATATTGGTCTTTTCCACGATGAGGCTGACCAGAATACCCAAACATGCGCTGGTAATCAAGGTGAGCAGGCTGGCACCGCCTCCTGCAATCATCGGTACGATCATAATTAAAAACAGAGCATTCATAAAGACAGACTGAGAAAGCACGCCCCATTTCTTGTCATTGCCGCCCAGCTTCTTGAGGCCGAGATGGACTTTCTTGCACATAAAGATGTTGAAAACGTTTCCGATAGTAATGCCCAGGCACATCGCCCACATGACCAGACCAAAAGCGTACCCGGTGGCATTGCTCAGATCCAGCCCCAAAGAGGACAGTGCCATATTAGAAGCCATCAGTTCATAAGTCACCGATCCCAGTACGGAAAGTCTGAACCAGGAATAGGGCAGGCCGATGACTGCCGCCAGGGAAATCAACCCAGCAATGATGGCAATAGACGGTACGATGGAAAAAGAAATAGAGGATTTGATAATGCCCTTCATCTTTTCTTTTGACACGCCACAGGCAATGGCATGGTTATAGCTCTTCCGCAGATAGAGAACAGATATGGCAACCACTGTCAAAAGCCCCACGGCTACACAGGCGTATAAGACGCCGCTTTGAGAGATTTCTTTAAAACTCATAATAATTCCAACCTTTCATGATTTCTGATTTTTTCGTTAATTCAAGATTAAATCTTTGTCCTAGTCAAAGGTCAAGAGCAAAAAAGCAAAAAATTCAGCCATTATCTGGCTGAATTTTGCGTAAATTCTCTGTTATTTTCTTTTTCGCAGGGACTCCCTCCGCTCTATTTCATCAAAACCTTTGACCACATCCAAGGTTTTGAAGGTCTAATCTTCCTCGATGAAATACCAGCATTCGTAGTAATCTGCACAGTAAACGCCCTTGCTTTTGGCCAGCAGGGTTCTATTCAGAACTTTTCCAGTTAGCTTAAAATAATGTTTTTTTGCATATTCCTCGATTCTATAGTGAAAATCATACTCCTGCTCAGGCAGCGCTTTGATGATGGTGCGGATGCCCAGTTTCGACGGTACAACGATATAATCCTCATAGGGGAAGTCGTCACATTTCGTTACCCCCCTGTCGTCCTCCTTGCTGATATAATAGTCTGCGACAGATGCCCTGGTTCCGATTGCTCTAGTCATTCTCATCCTTTCCGGAGAAAAAACATTGTTTCCATAAACGGTCAGCATGGGAAGGGTATCCAGATTGAGTCGTTGAAGAGATTCGTTAGCAGCGGCAATACCGTCCTTGACATCTCGTAAAATAAATACCGGGCTTTCACAAATCGTAATCTTGTCCAGATGATTCTCGATCGCCTCTACAGATACCAGCAGTTTTTCTGTTTTCATCTTTAAGTTCAAGAGTCTCTCAACTTCCTCTTCAATCTGCTCTATTTTATGCAGACAGTATTTACGAGTTTCTTTGATGCTGAAATCTCCTGTTATTTTTTTGATGTCGGTCAGCGGAATCTCCAGCGTTCTAAGCTTGACGATAAAATCCATCATGATCATATCATCTCTGCTGTAGATGCGATAGTTATTCTCGTCGTTTTTCTGTGAAAGGAGGACGCCTTTTCTGTCGTACAGCCTTATGGTGTCCGTTGAGACCCCATAAAATTTAGCAAGATCGCCTATCGTATAGTTATCAGCTTTTATTTTCATGGTTTCACCTATTTACATGCAGAAAATATCTTTGTTCTTCCAGAATCTTTCATCCTCTTCCAATTGGGCCTGTACTTTTTCGGGATCTCTCTCCGCCAGGCAATTGACGATGACGTTGATCATGGCAATGTTGGCTGCATTGGTGTAGTCGATAGCCACCCCCTTGACTGGCGACAGAAGCGTATAATCGCAGGCACAGGCAAGAGGATTTGTGGCGTTGTCAGTAATCGCTACTGTCTTTGCCCCTTGCTTTCGCGCATATTCCGCTGCGGCGACAACCTCCTTTACGATTCTCTGGCTGCTGAACGCCACTAACACATCGTCCTTGCCGATGTTGGTGAATTCAATTTTTTTAGATAGTCCAACTCCTTTTACCTTCCGGCGCTTCATCCCCAGTCTGCCCAGATAATAAAAGAGGGCGTCGACAGCCACCTCACTGCCGAACATGGCGACCATGTATACCGTGTCACTCTTCTCTATGGCGCTGACGACTTTGTTCAGCACCTTCTTATCCAACAGGGTTTCCATGTTGGAGATGTTTTGTACATCCTGTGTGATGGACGCTTTGACAATATTGCCGCCGCCTCCTTCCAGAAAATGTCTGTACATATCTTTCGGAAAGGTCATTCTCTGATAACGGTCGCGCAGCTCTTTTTTAAAGTCTGCAAACTTTTCGTACCCCAGTTTTTGAATCAGCCTGGTAATAAATGTCGCCGAAACATCATATCGTTCCGCTAGCCCAATTCCGTTAAGAAATGCAGTCTTCTCAATATCTCTGGTGATCTTTTCGATGATGGTGCGCTCTTTTTTCGTCAGATTTGCCTGTTGCATCCTCTCAGTAATACTGCTCATAGTGCAATCCTCCTGCGTCAGTAATTTACATCCTCGGCAATATAACAGGAAAGTCCTCTCTGAGAAAACAACTTCTGCATCTCTTGCAGTTCTTCATCACTTGGAGCCTCAGCATCTCTATAGTCATAATGCTCCCCCAGCTGGCTCCACTTAGAATCGCCCATACGATGAAAAGGGAGGAGGTTGATTTCCTGCAGTTTTGTCTCTTCCATAAAGTCTATTGCTTTTTGGATATTATCCTTACTGTCATTATACCCCTTAATCACCGGAATTCGCAATATGAATCTTCCCTGCCACTCTGACTGTGCAAGGGCTTTGATATTTGACAATATTAATTGGTTGGAGACGCCGGTCTGTGCTCTGTGCATCGTTTCATCCATATGTTTGATGTCTATAAAAGCAAAGTCAACATATGACATCGCTTCTAAGAAAAACGAAGGTTCCACAAAGGCGGTAGTCTCTACAGCCGTGTGGATACGCGCCTCCTTACATCTCTTCAAAACGTCGAGGATAAACGCCTTCTGCATCAAAGGTTCCCCGCCGGAAAAGGTGACACCGCCGCCGACCCAGTAATTGCGGTCGCGCGCAAGAATTTCCATCAGCTGCTCAGGCAGATACCAATTGCCAGAAAGCCGCAGCGCTTCTTTAAAACAACTCTGTGTACAGAAAAAATCCCCACAGCTTTCGCAAAGGGCTCTGTCGATGACAATTCCTTCGTCAGCCTTGCCGATTGCATTCCTGCTGCAAGCTTCAATACAACGCCGACAGTCTTCCTGGTCAGCGCGGCATTTCTGTCTGCTGTACATCAGCCGCTGCCTGACCTTCCAGCCTTCCGGATTTGCACACCACCTGCATTGAAGCGGACAACCGCTTAAAAAAACGGTCGTCCTGCTCCCTGGACCATCGTGGACAGAAAAACCCTGTATATCAAAAACCAGACCTTTCCTGTCATCCATCGCATTTCTCCACATAGCTTTCACAGGTCTTGGCAATCATTTCCCCGGAAATCCAATAAGGAGCACCTAAACCTTTGCAAATACCCATATCCGCTTCCTCACCCGCTTCATAGTGAGAGCAGAACTTGCATTTTGGTTTTTTGACAAAGCGAGGGCACCCATCCCCATCAAAAGGGACAAACTGCTCATCGAGGAGACACAGCCCCTTCATCACATCCACACTTTCACAGTTCAGACAGTCATTGTGCTTGCATTTTTCCATAGTCTTACACTCCTTCATATTCCGTACGAGCGATAACCTCATCCTGAATCGGTTTTCCGATTTCAACCCAATACTGGGTGAAGCCTGCCACGCGCACCATCAAGTCTCTGTAATTTTCCGGCGCTTCCTGGGCCTTATGCAGTGTCTTGTTGTCGACCACGTTAAACTGGATATGAAAGCCGCCCCTTCTCAAGTAAGCCTGCGCCAAGTCAGCCAAATGTTTTGTACCGACGTCACCTTTAATCGCGTTCGGATGAATCTTCAAGTTCATCTGCGAGTTCTGAGACTGGCTGTGATCCCAACCGGTAGCCGACTCGAAGAGGGCGTAAGGGCCGTTTTTATCAGTACCCGGGAAGGCTGACATGGAGGCGTCGGCAAAGGTGGTCTCTGACAACCGCCCGTCCGGCGTGGCCATACATCCCGAACCAAGGAGGCCATGGCTGGATACAGAAATCTGACAAGCGTACATCTTCTTACCGAAGAGAGACTCGAACTTTCTCGCCGCACTGCAGATCCAGTCCTCGTAATCGTAAAGAATGGCGTTGGTGTAATCGTCGTCATTGCCGTACTTATTCACAGCCAGACAGTCACCCAGAATCTGATCGTATTTGGTACCGTCCGGTTTCCGCTTCTGCTCTGTGATGGATGCATTGTTATCCTCCGTTTCCGACGGCTCATAATATCCGAAGTTATCTTTGAGGGCCTGTTTCATCTCTTCCAAGCTGTATTTCTTATCTTCATAAACCAGCTTTTTTAAGGCGGCCAGGGAATTGACCATATTGATGGTTCCTGTGGTTTCAATATTATAGGTAGCATTGTAGCGGAAACCCATATCCCCAGCGTGATGGCCTTTCTCCAGGCAATCCGGTTTCAGCGTCGACTGCCAGATTGGAATATTGACCTTTCGCCAGATATCGTGCTGAATATTGCAGCACTTTCTCTGTACCTCGATGATGTACTCGTAATACGCCTGGTACTGCGCCCAGAGTTCTTCATAGGTTTCAAGGGTTTTGTTGTGCGGCGGCAGAATCTGCAGGTCGTTTTTGAGATCCTTTCCGTTGAACAAGGTCAGCATCAAAACCTTTGGGTTGGAGATAAAGTGTACGCCAAGAGAGGTGGAGTTGCTGGCGCCTACAGGAATCTCATAAGTTTTCCCGTTCAGTGTCAACTCTTTCCAGCATCCCGGTGCTGTCTCCAGACAGCCGCCGATGGAAAAGGCCCTGGCTTCTTCTACGGTCATCCCTTCATCCCCGTACTGCTGCATTAGAAAGTCTGTAGCGACTCGGTTGTTCATCCAGGCCGGATATCCTGTGCCGGTCTTCACCACTTCTGCACACTTGAGAACAAACTGCTCCGGCAGCCGCTCATCCCACAGCACACTTAAAGTCGGCTGCGGAGACGGCAGCCTCTTTCCCGCCTCAAGAATCAGTTCTTCCAATCTGTTGCAGGCAGGCAGGCCCTTTCTCGTCAGACCTCCCACGCACAGGTTGTTAAAGGTGTTGCCCATGAGCACGCTGTTGGAGCCAGAACTTACGAAGAGATCGATTGCCGTGAATTTCACCCGCTGCAGCTCCAGCAGTTCCAGGACTTCGTCCTCTGTGATTCTCCCCGCTTCGATATCCTGCTCGTACCAAGGCCAGAGAACCTGACCCAGCCTGCCCGGCGCTACACCAGAGGCTACTTCTTCATTCTGCAGCCCCAGATGGGTAAAGTAGGTTAGCTGCAGGGCTTCTCTGAAGGTTCTCGGCGGATGGTGGGCCACCCACCTGCAGATGTCGGCAATCTGCTGGTATTCCGCTTTCTGCTGCTCTGCTTCGGTCAAAGGAATCCTGCGCTCTGCCTCTTTTGCGTAGTTTTCAATCCACTTGCTGATACCTTTGGTCAGAATAGCGACGGACTCGTAGAAGTAGAGACGATCCATGCCGGTCAGACCGTCTCCGTCGGCATTGCCTGCAACTTCTTTCGCTCTTCCCTCGCAGAATGCAATGATGCCATCCAAGCCGTACTGGAGCGGATAGTAATAACTGACTACATCACGTCCTACGGGAACGGTATAGGCAGAATCTGCTCTGGAGGTAAGGGTTCGTTTCAGATTGTTTTTGACGTCAAACTCCGGCACCCACTTGCTGTGCCGTTCACCGATTTCTTCTACCGTCTTGCCCGACCAAAACTCTGTAATCTTGTTGAGCACCGGTACTTCCTTTGCCCGCAGGCCGAACTTGCCAGCCAGAGAGATGATACCCGGCTGATCCTCCGTCACGTTGCCTCCGCCCATACCGATCTTTGCTTTGGCATCCACCGCATTACTGGCCATAGCATCTTCTTTGTATTTTCCATAAAGCTCGCTGCTCTTTGATACGAAAAAGGACTGGATCAGCCACGGCATAGGGAAGGTTCCCCGCAGATAACCGGTCTTTGCGCCCACCAGCAGCTCACCGGGATAGATGACAGGCGTATCGTGCTCAAAGGCGCAGGCAAGAGCCTTCGCCCGCCGTACGAGAGGAAGCTCTCCTTCCTCCTGGTTGTATTTTCTTGTATACCAATAAGTCCATTCCATGGAAGTGGAGGCCATGGAATGATAATACATATCCATGAGTTTTACCGCTCTTTCCGTCGGCATATAATCTTCTTTGCTCATATTTTTCCCTCCTAATATCTTTTCTTCTTTAAAATAACGATTCCGACTGCCAGGGCTGCAGCCAATAACAGTGCATATATGATAAACGCCAGAGTATAACTGCCGTTGATGTCGTAAATCAAGCCGGAAAGCGGCGGTGCGACTGCCGGTCCCAGAAAGATAAAAAACGTGACCAGACCGTAAATGCTGGCGTAATCTTTCGGACCAAAGGTGAAGATCGTGATCATCGGGCAAAGCACAAAGGTCGCAGCCAAAGTACAGCCGAATACCACGACTGACAAATAGACAATTGCCTGATTTTTAGCAAGCTCCATCAGCAATATTCCAATTATGGATACTATTACCATTATAACATAATTTTTTCTTGTTCCAAGGTGATCGTCGAGAAATCCAAAGAGCACCTTGCAGAGAGCCATGGACAGACTGATCAGACTGACAAATACCGCTGCCTTTCCCGGGCTGTAGCCGATATCTGTAAAATAGGCCTGCGCCTGGGAAAAAACGCCTTGACAGCTGGCGCTCAGAGCAAAAGCGATAAAACATACACCCCACAGCGTTGGCGTTTTTACAGCCTCGCTTCGCATGATGCCCTCTGGCTCTGCGTAGCTGACTGCATCGCCCTCCTCTGCCGCCAGTTCAGATCCAAGCGCTCTCATTCCAATGTCTTCCGGTTTATATCTGTACAAAAAGATCATCGGCAGCAGGCATAAAATGGAGAAAAGGCCTAGCCAGCGGTATGCCGCCTGATACCCAAGTGCCACGATCAGCTTGCTGGCAATAGGGTTAAACAACATGCTGCCGACGCCCGAGCCGGTAGAGGCGATGCCAATGGCAGTTCCCTTGCTCAGGTGGAACCAGTTGTTCATGATGACACTGACGGCAATCATGCCGGATAAAGTAGAACCGATACCGATACCCAATCCCAGTACATAAAACAAGGTAATACTTTTGGCCCAGGACAGGCAGATCCAGCCAAGAGCCATGAATACCGCTCCGCCCAGGGTGACGATTCGCGGACTGAACTTGGTATAGATCTTACCGACGAAGGGGCTGAGGGCCATGGAGGATACGGAAACAAAAGTGATGTATAGGGAAAACTGCCCGCGGGTCACACCCAAGGCTTCTGTCACTGGTTTTAGAAACTGGCTCGCCGAATTGATCACGATGCCTGTGCCGCCCATGAGCATCAGAAGGCTTGCGCCGCAGAGCAGCCAGCCATAGAATACTTTTTTATTCTTCATAACGTTTCCTATCTACTAGCATATAGTGTCTGGCACCGCTGTATTTGCAATGCCAGACACTGTTCATCTTCACTATAATTTTTATTTGCATTCTCTAAGCAACGTGTTGATCCTGCTGTACCATCGGGAATTTGTTCTTATCCCTCGCACTGAATGCAGCTATGGTGACACCTGATACTACATAGGCTGCGAACAATCCCATGTCAGCATTGAAACCGAAGATGCCCAATCCGGCCAGGAAGCAGATGATTCCCACGATAGCACCAGTAATCATGCCGGCATAACAGCCTTTTGGCGTTGCCCCTTTGGACAGCACCGCACAGTATAGCGGAATAATCACACTGCCCATATACGGATAGTTGAATAGAATGATTGCGTCCAAGATATTCGTCAGTTTAAAGGTGATCAGTACACCTAGAATACTGGCGATGATAATCGTCCACGTTGCAATGGTTTTGCTGTGTGGAAGATCCTCCAGCTTTGACTCCGGATGGAGCACCTTGTTGTACAAGTCCTTTGAAAAGGATGCGCCCATGCTCAACAGCAGGCAGTTGCCTGATGACATTGCCGCTGCCAAAACAGCAGTGATGACAATCGCACCCATAATCGGGCCGAGAATTTCGCCTACGGTATAGGCAAAGATTCCGTCGCTTCCAACGTTCGGGAACAGAATACGTCCTGCAGCTCCCACAGTCGAAGCAAGCGTGCCGATGACGATGGTGATAACGCCGCCCCAGACGCAGCCCCATTTTGCGGTCTGCCAATCTTTTGACGACTGGTATCTTAAGAATGCATCATAAGATACTGCGATAGATACTAACATCGGTGAAATCATGTAAACGAACTTGGTAAACATTCCGCTCGGAATGAACGGGGTCACGTAGACCGCTTCAAACGGTGAAACACCGGCTTTGGTCAGTGCCACTAAGGCCGTAATTGCGGCGACTGGCACGCCGACCATCATGATGATGACCTGTACGGTATCGCCCACCACGACGGACCACATACCGCCCATGGAGCTGTAAATCAGGATGACCCCTGCGCATACAACGACGCCTAACCAGAACGGAATGCCGAAGGCGGATAAAATACTTCCGCATGCGAGGAGCTGTGCTACAAAGATTCCCAGCATGGAAGGGACGTTGCTGAACCACGCCCATGCGCGGACCAGTTTTTTGTTGCCATAACGAAGTTCAAAATAATCCATCGGAACGACTGCTTCTGCCGCCCTCATCTTTGCTGCGATAAACAGACCTGAGAAAATGCATCCCAGACCGCATCCCAGCGCATAATACATGCCCGGCCATACGCCAGAGTCCGCACCTGTAGTGGCGCCTCCGACAACTACACCTGATCCAATTTGTACTGCTGCAATTGTGCAGGCTGTCATCAGTAGTCCTAATTTTCTACCAGCTACTAGATAGTCATTTACTTTTTTTGCTCTTCTTTTTGCCCAGAAACCGATTCCAAGAAGCACTAACAGATAAATTGCAGCTACTACGAGTATGTAATTTTTATGTTCCATTTTCTTCTCCTCTCGTATCATAACAATAACTGCTTTGATTCTCTGTTCTAAAACCTATTTGCTGGACTACACCTCGTGCCCTGCAAATACGTCCTTGACCCTCTTTGCTAAACCCGGCACCTGGAAAGTCGGTACTGCACTGATGGCAAAACGGATTGCTTTCGCAAGGGGGATAACAAAGATGTTGTCTTCTGCAAGTTTTTCAGCAAGTGCTGCTGAATCCTTTGCCGGTAATGTGATGAAGAAACCAGATTTGTAAGGCAGAATGTTAAGTCCGACCTCCGCAGCCTCTTTTACAAAGATAGCCGCTCGTTTTTCGAGCATTACCTTGTACTGCAGGCGTTCTTCATCAATTTCTTTTTTCAGCGCCGGGTCCTTTACAATTTCTGCAAGTAACCGCTGTGCGCCCCGTGAGCCGTTTGACCAGGTCGCCCTATTGGAATAGGTATTCACCTGTTCGAACTCATCGGCAATGTGCTTTGCTGAAGTCAGACACGCCAGGGCGCCTGACCGCATTCCGTAAATCAGGAAGGACTTTGACATACTGTAAGCGATGGCGACGAGAATGTTCTCCGGCATATCCTCGAAAGCCTTCATAAAGGTCCGCAGCTCGTCGGGATCTCCGGCGTAGTCTATATAGGCCATATCCCAAATGACGATGATCCTTTTACGCTCGTCTTTGGCGCACTCTTTATAAAAGTCCATGATTTCCTGCCAGTCTTCGTCAGTCATGGTATAACCGGACGGGTTATGGGCAGGTGTGTTGAAAATGGTCATGATGCTGTCCTGGGTTTCGAGAAGTTTCCTCGCTTTCTCTTTCAAGTCCTTCAGAGTAAAATCTCCCTTTTCATCGAACATCTGATAGAGTTCCCACTTTTTTTCGACCTCAGTTGCAATTTCCCTATAAGGACCCCAATGCCATTCCGGAATCAGAAAGGTCTCTCCCTTTTCTACATAATTGAAGATCATATGGTGAATGCCGCCTGTTCCTCCCGGTGTCGCCACGGCAGAAGTAAAAGTGCGCTCCGGCTGATGTCCCTGAAAGATGCATTCTGTTGCAGCATCGAGGAATTCGCGCAGTCCTTCTATGGGCGCGTAATCCATCAGCTCGTTGCCGGGAAGATTCCGATAGATCTTTTCTACGCCCTTCAGCGTTAGAAAGTCGCCATTGTCATCTTTCAAGACGCCCAAGGTGGCGTCCACTACTTTTTCTTTTCCATATTTTGCGATTGCCACTTTTCCTTTGCCAGCGGAACTGAAGCTGGCATCCGGTTTACCTTTCCCGGTTGCGTGGGAAGCGGTCATTGTCTTTACTGCCATTTTTCACCCTCCTAATCGGTGTATTTTACGATCAAAGCGTCTACTGCGCAGACGCCCTCACCCTCTGGGTATACGAATACAGGGTTAAGGTCCATCTCTTTGACTTCATCCTTATGCTTGTATGCGTAGTCTGCAATTTTTACCATCATATCTGTCAAGGCATCAATGTCGCACGGCTTTGATCCGCGATAACCAGTGAGCATCTTGAAGGATTTCAGCTCCTTGAGCATATTCAGCGCCTCGTTCTTGGATAATGGTGCCGGATAAAGTGCTGCATCCTTGAATACTTCTACAAACACGCCGCCCAGGCCCACCAGGAGCATCGGGCCAAACTGCTTGTCGTTGGTCACACCGATGATGATTTCTACGCCAGCAGGTGCCATTTCCTGAACCAGAATTCCGTCCGTGGAAGCACCTGGCATCGACTTTGCAACATTGGCGTAAATCTCCTTGCTTGCTGCCAACGCCTCTTCCTCACTCATAATGTTGAGTTTTACACCGCCGGCGTCGGTCTTATGAAGAATTTCCGAGGAATTGATCTTCATGACCAGCGGAAAATTCATCACTTTCACTGCATCAATCAGTTCTTCATCCGTCCTGGCAATTGCCTGTGCGGGAACAGGAACACCGTTGGCCTTCATTTCCGCCTTGGAGTCGAATTCCGACAGAGCCATTGTCTTTTCACCGTGAACGGCCGGTACTGCACTTTCTAAGGTTCTTGCTTTGTAGTCATATTCTGAGAATTTCGCCAGCTTGGCAAGGGCCTGGAAAGAGGTTCCCATGGAGGACATCAGCGGTACGCCTGCATCTTCCAAAATCTTTCTCGACTCACGGAAACGGTAACCCTCTAAGGAAGGAATCGCCAGTACCGGTTTCTTTACACCTCTCGCTTTTGCCTTGGCAATAGCGCCGCACAGGGAAGCTGTCGTATCATCGAAGTCCTTTTTGATGTTGGTGCCGACGGTAATGGCGCCGACAGCCGGGTCGTCGTTGAGGGCCTTCAACAGGCCGATGGTCTTCTCGTCATCGCGGAAGAGAGAAGTAGTCGCATCCAATGGATTCTTTGCCTGGGCAAAATCCGGAATATATTTCTGCATTTCCGCTTTGGTCTCTTCCGAAATTTCTGCCAACTCTACGCCCATTTCCTCGGCAATATCTGCGCTGAGCGTGCTTTCACCGCCAGAGAAACTGATGACTGCGTATTCTTTTTTGGTCGGAAAGGTGCCGTCCAGTACGCTGACGGTCTGTGCCAGACACATGAATTCCTCCAAAGTATCCGCCACAATCACACCGTATTTCTCAAAGATACTCATGTAGGATTTGTTGGAACCAGCCATGCTGCCTGTATGAGAGGCTGCTGAGATGGCTCCCTTGACTGACCTTCCCGATTTGAGGATGATGACCGGTTTTCTGATTTCTGCCGCCCTTTTCAGGGAAGAGATAAACCGCTCAGCGTCTCTCACGCCTTCCAGATAAATGGCCACCACTGATACACTTTCGTCTTCTATGACAAATTCCATGAAGTCTTCCAATGTCACGATATTTCCATTTCCAGAGGAGATTGCATAGGAGACGTTGAAAAAGTCAGTGTTCAGAATCTCTGCTGAAATAAATCCGCTCTGGGCGATGATGGCAATGCCATGGGAATCGTCGTCCAAGTCCCAGAAAGTATGGCCGCCCCACATGTTGACTTTATCCACGTTGTTGAGCATGCCGAAACAGTTGGGTCCCAGAACGCAGATATCATATTTGCGAGCGATTGCTTTCAGCTCTTCCTCCATCTGCTTTCCTTCCGCTGTGCCTTCTTCTGAAAAACCGCTGGCAAAGACCACGGCCGCGCCGATACCGCACCTGCCGGCTTCCTCTACCAGAGCGTTGACGGTCTTTGCGGGCGTACAGAGTACGGCACAATCCACAACCTCTGGCAGATCAGAAAGGGACGGATAACATTTCTTGCCAAACAGTTCCTCTCTTTTTGGATGGACAAAATAGGCACGATCTGCATTGCGGCTTCCCAATGCACCTTTTGCTGCTCCGCTGCCAAAGCCCGGCTTATCATTGACTCCCACAACGGCAATGCTTTTTGGCTTGATTAGCTTTTCTAAATTCATTTTTCGTTCCTCCGTCAAAGCCCCTGCTTACAGGCCGTGATAGCCTTCCATAAAGGCTGCTTCATTTGCTGCCGTGAATTTGCCTTTTCCTTTTTCTTCAAAGATTTTTTTCAGAGCAGCTTTTGCCTTTTCCTCCTCAAATAACCCGCATTTTTTAATCATGGCCCCGATGGCGACGATGTTTGCCGCTTTCGGGTTATTCACCTTGAGCGCCAATGTCATGCACGGAATCCTGACGGAATCATATTTATCATCGATTTCCACATCATCTGCCACATTGTCACTGTTTATAATGACTAAGCCGCCGTCCTTCATGTATTTCATGTATTCCAGAGATGGCTGGTTCATAGCTACGAGAATATCCATGTCTTCCATATCAGGACCGCCCAGAGGACCGTCTGAATATTTTACAACGCTGTATGCCTTGCCGCCTCGCATGGTAGGTCCATAAGCAGGCATCCAGGTAACATTCATACCCTCCTGCAGGGCCATTTCTGAAACGATTAATCCGGAAGTGAGAACTCCCTGTCCTCCGAAACCTGCAAATACTATTTCCATACTTATTTCCCTGTCCTTTCTCTCAATTCTCCAACCTGATAATACGGAAGAACTTCCTTTTCCATCCAGGCGATGGATTTTTCCAAGTTCATGCCCCAGTTGGTCGGACATGGTGCCAGCACCTCTACTAGTGAATATCCTTCGTTCTGCAGCTGCGCTTCGATTGCGTTCTTGACATATTTTTTCAGATTGTTTATTTCCTTTGCACTATGTACAGACCCTCTGGCTACATAAGCCACTTGGTCAAAGCCGGCAACAATTTCAGGCACTTTGATTGGAAAACCTGTCGTCTGTGGGTCTCTGCCTGCTTCGCTGGTGGTAGTCTTCTGTCCCGGCATGGTGGTCCAGGACATCTGGCCGCCAGTCATGGCGAAGTTGTTGTTGTTGACGACAAAAACGGTAATGTTGGTATTTCTATAAGCTGCGTTCAGTGTTTCAGCGAGACCGATAACATAGGCGTCGCCATCGCCCTGATAGGCAATGGATAAAATGTCTGGCCTTGCCACCTTGATACCCGTTGCCGTGCTGGCCCCTCTGCCGTGCGCCGTCTGTATTTTGTCTCCGTTCCAGCTGTGGTTCATATTGCAAGAACAGCCTACGCCGAGAGTAACAATGGTTTTGTCCTCGTACCCGTTCTCTTCAATTACCTCCGCAATCAGACGATTCAGGAGGCCATGCCCGCATCCTGCACAAAATGAGTTCGGAATGCTCACCATTTTTGGTGTTGTTAATACTGCCACTTAGAACACCTCCTTGATCTGTCCTGCTTTGATTCCTTCAAAGTATTCAATGATTTCTTTTGTCTTTGGAATATTCTGGCCTGAGAATAATCCATATACAGGTGCATTTCCGTGCCCCGTCTTCTTTGCTGTCAGAGCTACGTCTTCAATTAGCTGCCCTGCGTCAGTGGATTCTACGGATATCAGACCTTTGATATCTCCCTTAGCTTCTGCAAAGGCCTTTGCCGGGAACGGCCAGACGGTAATTGGTCTGATCAGTCCCACTTTCTCGCCCTTTGCTCTCAGCTGCTCTACTGCGTTTCTCGTCGTTCTTGATGGCAATCCGAAAGCTACAAATATGTACTCTGCATCCTCTACCATATAGCTCTCCCACTGCTGCTCATTTTCTTCCATGGTCTTGATCTTGTTTCTTACAAAGCCTGGCTTCTCTGGATTCTCAATTCTCCCATGCGGTCTGTTGGTGCCGTCAAAGGTCCAGCCCAGATCCTCCGTTCTCTCTTTAAATTCAGGGAATGCGACTGGTTCCATCATCTGCCCGAGTGCCGCTTCTGACATGATTTCTACTGGGTTCCTATATTTTTCTGCAACGTCAAATGCGTTGTACATCAAATCTACGGTTTCCTGGATACTGTTCGGTGCATAGACGATGACTCTGTAATCGCCGTTGCCTCCGCCTCTCGTATCTCTCAGATAATCTGTCTGCGCAGAATCAAGCGTCCCAAGTCCCGGACCCCAGCGCTGAACGTTGGCAAATACTGCCGGATAATTGTTGGCACACATATATGCGATACCTTCTTGTTTCAGGGAAAATCCCGGACCAGATGAGCTGGTCATGGATCGCATGCCGCAGGCATAAGAACCGAAGATCATATAGACTGCGGACATCTCATTTTCAGCCTGCAGGAACGTCCGTCCAAGTTCAGGCATTCTGCTGGATAGATATTCTCCCACTTCTGTCTGCGGTGTGATAGGGTATCCTGCATAAAACTGGCAGCCCGCTCTCAGCGCTGCCTCGGCAATGGCGTGATTGCCTTTCCACATTTTTTTCATGTCGTTCACCTCCAACACCTACTCAGCGATTTCAAATACATTATCCGGACAGACTGTATAGCAGATTCCGCACCGAATGCATTTGTCATCTTCAACAATAACGTAGTCGTAACCTTCCTTGTTCAGTGAGCCGGAAAGTTGCAGCGCTTTTTTCGGGCAAGAGATGATGCAGTAACTGCAGCTCTTGCACCTTTCGACGTTCAAGTTCAATGTCGCCATAGTTTTTTCCTCCCGCAATCTTAAATTATGTGATTATTACATTTCGAAATTGTGTTAAAAAAATTTCAAAAATAATATATTTTAGAAATATTAATTTCAAGTTCATTCTATGCTTCATTTTGATAATTGTCAAGCAAAAAAGAGAAGTTTTCATTATTTTATAAATTTTCTGTTATATTCCGGATACATTGCAATTGTTATGTTTTTAAAGAGAATACATTACCCATATTTAATTTTTCAGAAAAAATATTTTCACTATACAAAATTATCAGAAAGTTCTTTTTCTGCTATTTTATGAATTAAGTCCCTATAAATATGTCACCGTGCACAATTTTTTTCCGACGAAAATCTGCCATAAGTCTTTTCTCGTTGTCTACCCGCGCCAGACCTTTCCTTGTGTGGTGAAAAACCGTCACAAATTTCGTATAATGTATAATCGTACAGAAAATGTTTTTTCCTCTATTTCTCAAGAATTTGTGCTATATTCATACATGAACACCTTCCTCTGAAGGTATATTTATAAATGAAAACGAACTAAGAGGTGAAAGAAATGGCGAATGGTAAAAGACTCGTCGTGGAACCCGCATGGTGCAAAGGCTGCGGATACTGCGTCGAGTTCTGTCCAAAGAAAGTACTGGTATTAGAGCATGAAAAAATTGTAGTAAAAAACCCTGAAGGCTGCATCTGCTGCGGTTTATGTGAGCAGCGCTGTCCTGACTACGCGATCTGGGTAGAAAAGGAGGCGATGTAACATGGCAAACGAACAGAAGAGATTTCAATTGCTCCAAGGCAACGAAGCCTGTGTTGAAGGCGCCATCGCTGCCGGCATGAGATTTTATTCCGGATATCCAATCACACCCTCCACCGAAATTGCAGAGAGAAGCGCAGTAAGACTTCCTCAGGTAGGCGGTAAATTTATGCAGATGGAAGATGAAATTGCAGGAATTGCTGCTGCCCTCGGTGCATCAGTGGCAGGGATGAAGGCGATGACTGCTACTTCCGGTCCGGGATTCTCTCTCAAACAGGAAAATATCGGCTATGCAACCATTGCCGAAATTCCCATCGTTATCGTCGACGTCATGCGGTCCGGTCCTTCTACAGGGCTGCCAACATCCCCCTCTCAGGGCGACGTAATGCAGGCAAAATGGGGTACGCACGGTGACCATCCTGTCATTGCAATCTGTCCTTGTTCCGTTCAAGATACATACAACCAGACGGTCAGAGCCTTTAACCTGGCTGAACGGTTCAGAACTCCGGTTATCCTGCTGATGGATGAAATCGTCGGTCACATGAGAGAGGGCTGCGAATTGATTCCGACAGAGGAACTGGAGATTCACAACAGAAATACCAACATGATCAGTTCCATGCCTTATGCCTTCGGCGAGGGACAGTATGTGCCTCATATGACTTCCTTCGGCAAAGGCAACCTCTACAACATCACAGGGCTGTTCCACGATGCGGCAGGCTTTCCGACCAACGATAACAAAATCGCTGGCGAAGAAGGTTCAAGACTGATGGAAAAGATCAAAGTTTATAAATACAGCGGCATTCTGGAGTTTGAAGAAGAAGAGATGGAAGACGCTGAAATCGGCATCGTCTGCTACGGCGGTACGACCAGAGCCGTCCAGGGTGCAATCGAAATGGCGAGAGAAGAAGGCTACAAAGTCGGCATGTTCCGTCCGGTCACCCTTTGGCCTTTCCCAGAGCACGAGCTGGTAGAACGTGCAAAACAGCTGAAAAGGCTCATCGTCGTAGAACACAACTACGGTCAGGTCTTACTCACTGTGGAGGGAATTATCAAAGGCGATACGAAGGTTGAATTCATCGGCAAGGTCAACGGCACTACCATTTCCCCGAAAGAAATCTTCAGAAAAATAGTAGAGGAGGAAGAATAACATGCCAAGCCAACTAGTACAAAACACAATGCGAACAAAGAGACTTCCTCACATCTGGTGTCCGGGATGCGGACATGGCATTTTGATGAGAGATGTCTGCCAGGCAATTGAAAACCTGGGTCTAGAAAGAGAAAAGGTCAGCATCGTCAGCGGCATCGGCTGCTCATCACGGGCCGCCGGATACATGGATTACAATACGCTCCATACCACCCACGGCAGGCCCATTGCTTTTGCTACCGGAATCAAAATGGCGCAGCCAGATATGCACGTCATCGTCATCACTGGTGACGGCGATGCGACTGCCATCGGAGGCAATCACCTGATCCACGCAGCCAGAAGAAATATAGATTTAACTGTAGTCGTATTCAACAACAGCATCTACGGTATGACCGGCGGGCAGTATTCGCCGACAACACCGACAGGTGAGAAAGGGACAACAGCTCCGTACGGAAACATCGACGGAGATTTTGATATTCCAAAGCTGGCAGAAGCCGCTGGTGCCACTTATACGGCCAGAGGCGACTGCTATCATGTCCCGCAGATGATCAAACTAATTGAAAACGGCATCAAGAACAAAGGCTTTTCAATCATTGAAGGCGTCAGCATCTGTCCGACTTACTACGGCCGTAAAAACAAGAAAGGCAGCGCAGTGCAGATGATGCACTGGCAGGAGCAGAACTGCATAGACATAAAGAAGGCGGAAAAGATGACGCCTGATGAATTAAAAGGCAAAATCCTCATCGGCGAAATGTCCCACACGGTTCGCCCTGAATATACAGAACTCTATGACGAAATCATTCGCAAAGCTGGAGGTGCAAAATAATGGCTAAAGAACAACTCAGATTCACAGGTTCCGGTGGTCAAGGGGTCATCCTCGGCACCATCATCATCGCAGAGGCCGCATTCCTCGACGGGAAAAAGGTCGTCCAATCTCAATCCTACGGACCGGAGGCCAGAGGCGGCATGTGCAAAGCTGAGACAATCATAGACGAAAAGAAAATCAACTACACGAAGGTGGAAATTCCTTCTCTGCTCTTATCGCTGACGCAGATTTCTTTTAACAAATATTCCAAGAAAATTGGTTCGGACACCGTCATCATTGTAGACGAGGAGATTGACGTGCCGCTGAGACTGCGGGCAAAGCACGAGGTATTGTCCCTGCCGATTCTCAGCTCCGCAAGAGAAGTGATCAAAAACCCGATGGCTGCCAATATCATCGCTGTCGGCGCTGTCAACGAAGCCCTGCGGATTGCATCTGTCAAATCCCTGGAGGAAGCGGTGCTCAACCACATTCCGAAGGGAACGGAAGCGCTGAATATCAAAGCGATGCACCTGGGAGCCGAATTGGTAAAGCAAGCCCGAGAAGAAGACAAAAAAGGTGAAGGGAAAAAGGCCCATGCATAAATAGCCGTTGCAATAGGGAACGTTGCCCTGTATAATTATGGTAAAGGCGAAATGGACTTCGCCTGCATTTATGGAGAATGGCATCTGCCATTCTCTTTTTTGGTTCCGCGCAGCAGCCTGGCATAAATTCGTGTCAGGCTGCTGCGCTTTTTATATGCCATGATAAGCTAGGAGGTAAAATCATGACGACAAACAACACTCTGCCTAACAGGGTCTATCAGGATTCTCTGTTCCGCAAACTGTTCTCTACAAAAGACAAGATCATTGAGCTGTATAACGCTTTGGAAAACTCCCATTATGGACCCGACACCCCTGTAGAAATCACCACTCTGGAAGATGTGGCCTACATAGACCGGAAAAATGATCTGGGTTTCCTTATTGACGACCGCTTCGTGGTTCTGGCGGAACATCAGGCTTCTATCAATCCCAACATGCCCGTCAGACAAACAGTCTATATGGGGAGAACCCTGGAGCACCTGATTCTTACTTCAGCCATTTACAGCCAGACAAGGCAGGATATCCCCGTTCCTGAATTCTTCGTCCTATATACAGGCAAGCAGAATGGAACGCAAAAATCCTACGCCTCTCCGACAGTTTCAAAGCTGTGCCACCGGAAAATTCCATGGAACTGGTGGTAAAAATCATCAATTTGCAGTATAATAAAGATAATGAGATATTGAAGCGCAGCAGAACGCTGGAGGGCTACAGCAGGCTCATCTTTTACACCAGGGATAACTTGAAAGCATGTCTCAGCCTGCATGACTCCATCAATCTTGCGATCAAGCGCTGCATCACAGAAAACTTCAACGCTGAATTTTTACGGAAATACAGCCAGGAGGTGGGAAATATGTTGTTTGAAGAAATCACATGGGAACAGTTTGCAGAAATCCGCGCCAAGGACGCGGCCAAGGAATCCTTTAATAATGGATTGGAAACCGGGCGTCAGCTGGGCATAGAACAAGGTGTGACCGAAGTCATCAAAAACATGTTGGAAAATGGCATCAGCGAAGCAGAAATTATCAGACTGACAAAATGTGATAAGAATATAATTGAACAGGCACGCAATATATTAGAGAGGGCAGATTAAAATCTGCCCTCTCTCTATGTAACGCCTATTTACTTTTTCTTCTTAGCTTTTCTAGCCTTGACTCTCTGCGCACGCAGCTGCTCCTGCTTCTTGCGCTTTTCTTCTGCCATCTGTTCCTGTTCTTCTGCTGTATAATCATCGACGAATGCCTCCGGATTCATCTTTGCTGCCAATTTCATCACAGCTTGACAATCTGCGGCAGTAAACAGAAAGGATCGAATTACTGCATCTTTTTCAAACAGAACCCTTGCATTGGGACGCTCTTTGATATAATCGGGCTGGACCGCCGTAATCTGATCCCAGGTCCACCTGTTGGTCGTCGTAAAGCCGAAGAGGTTATACTTGATGTCCACCCCTTCTTCTGACACAATGTGTTCCTTATGATGAAATACCGCCAATACCAGAAGCAGAGTCAGCACGATATAAAGATACTGTCCTCTCACGAATTCAAGATATAACAGTACTGCGCATGCAATCAGTATCAAAATTCGTCTATACAGTGAACGCGACTGTATTATGCCTTTATATATCATAACGAATTACTCCAGGGATTTATAAGTTCCGTTTTTCCGCAGTTCAGCAAGGTTTTCCATCGCCGTCTCATGGGCCTCTTCAGGGGCCGCAGCTGGACTGCCCTTTTTCAGTTTGCCAAAGAAGTTGGTAAACGTTCCATCAGCATATAGGATATTGCCGCCCCATGCTGTTGTAACAATAGAAATGATTGGATTTAGTATATTTGTAAAGCAGAACGGTATGTAGGACAGCGTGCTTACACCCAGCATGCTGGAGTGGTATGCGCCACAGGATGACCAAGGGATCATCGGTGACCACAGAGTCCCGCCGTCTTCCATGGATCTGGAAAGCAGATTTCTGGAAAGGCCCAAGTCGTCATATTTTTCTTTGTACATAGCCGCTGGTACAATCAGACCCAGATACTGGTCGCACATGGTCGCAATACAGAACATCGCCGTCAGAATCGTGGTAAGCACCATCTGGAACGGTGTATGCACTCTCCTGATAAATCTTCCCAGTAAAGATTCTACCGCGCCAATCTGACTGTAGATACCGCCAAAGCCGATGGCAATCAGAGCTACATTGATCGTCCACAGCATCGAATCCATCCCGCCTCTGTTGAGAAGGGTATCAGCCAGTTCATTACCTGTCTCTGCCGTATATCCATAGTGGACCATGGTGATGCAGTCATTAAAGGATGCACCCTGGAACAGCACTGCAAATACACAGCCTACCGCCGATACCAGCAGCACGCCCGGGACAGCCGGCATCTTCATCACGGCTACGAGGATGATGACCAGAATAGGCAGGAGCAGGACAGGGCTCATGTACTTAAAATTCCCTTCAATGGCATCTGCCAGCCCGTTTACCATGGTAGGATCGTATTCGCCGGCTTCCCCGAAAATGGCGACTGCCGTAAATCCAATCAGTGCCAGAATGAACGCAGGGAAGGTGGTCATGGTCATGGCTCTTACGTGGTCAAACAGTCCTGTCTGTGCAGATGCTGCTGCCAAGTTGGTGGAGTCTGATAATGGTGAGAACTTATCTCCTGTGCAGGCACCAGAAAGAATTGCACCAGCAATCAATGCCGGATTGATGCCCATAGTCTGACCGATGGTCATAAAGGCGATGCCCAGAGTCGCAGATACCGTGTATGCTGATCCCAGGGACAAACCGACAATGGCGCATAGCAGACATACTGCTGGCAAAAAGATAACCGGGGTAAGCAGCTTTAATCCGTAAAACACAAGAGCTGGAATGGTTCCGCACCATTCAAAGGAACCTACCAGACATCCTACAAAAAGCAGAATCAAAAATGCTTCCATAGACTGGCTGATGGAGTCGATGCCTGCTGCTAACATGGACTTAAAATTTTGTCCGCAGAACTTGCCCACAAAGCAGGCGGCACAGGCCGCTAATAATACCGGTATATGGGGGTCCTGACCCCAGTCTAATAAGTAATTGCAAATCATCAAACCCAGCAGTACGATGATTGGAATACACGCCTCAAACTTATTGGGAAGACGCGGTTTTTTTGCTTCTGTCATAATCTACCTCCTATAATAAAATAAACGCTCGGCGCGAAGTACTCGCTTCCAGTTTTATTGTAATCCAAACCTTCGAGGTCTTTTATGATTATTTCCATGTAAACTGGTATTGTCATTATAATTACAAAATTCGACAATATTTTGCACAAGATACAAGGTCTTAACAAAAACAAGATACTAAATTTAACCTTAATGGTTTATAATAGGAGTAATGAAAGGAGGCGCTATGGAGGAATTAAGAGCAAAAAAAGGATTTATCTGTGATATGGATGGTGTCATCTATTGGGGAGGACGATTGCTGCCAGGCGTAAAAGAATTTGTAGACTGGCTGTATAGAGAAAATAAGGAGTTTCTATTCCTGACCAACAACAGCGGGCAGACGCCCTTAGAACTGCGTCTGAAATTAAAGACGATGGGGCTGGATATCGATGAGCAGCACTTTTACACCAGTGCGCTGGCTACAGCAAAATTCGTCAGCGAGCAGACCCATCACTGCAGCGCGTATGTCATCGGAGAGCCGGGACTGGTGGGTGCGCTCTATCAGTGCGGTGTAGCGATTACAGATAAAGAACCTGATTATGTCATCGTCGGCGAAAGTCCCAACTATAACTACGAGGCCATCTGCAAGGCTGTCGCGTTGGTCCGGGGAGGCGCAAAACTAATAGGTACCAATTCTGATCTGACGGGACCTTCCAGCAGAGGTATCATTCCTGCCTGCCGGGCATTGATATCTCCTATCGAAATGGCAACAGGAAAGCAGGCCTACTTCATCGGGAAACCAAATCCTCTGATGATGAGAACAGGACTCCGCCTTTTGGGTGTACATTCTGAAGAGGCTGCTATGATCGGTGATCGTATGGATACAGATATTATCGGCGGTGTTGAGAGTGGTCTGGACCCGATTCTCGTACTCTCAGGCGTTACCAGCCGGGACGAAATCGACCAATTCCCTTACCGGCCGCGACTGGTGCTGAACAACATCGGCGAAATTGCCGACTAGTACAGGAGACCGCCTACCAGCACGAAGTAATCGGGAATCTGCCCTTCGGCAATCCACTGCAAGTCGATTCCCAACAGCTTACTGGCGGTCAATCCAACGTTCCCTCCCAGGGATTCGATAGAATATCTCATTTTTTCTGGGTACCTGCAAGGTTCGCCAGTTTTTCGTGTGCAGTTTCCCTCACCGCAGATCTTGCAGTTGCCAGCGCTTAAGGATTGTCTGTGGGGATATTGTCCTTCTAAAACGTAGAGGGTTTCTGTCAAATCCTCTTTGACCTGCGTCATGAGAGTTTCCCAGTTTTCTTTTTCTTCCTCCTCCAGGATCATCTTTTTTCCCACGACATAGAGATTCTCGAACCCTCTCCAAAAGTCTACCGGGTCAAAGTCATATGTGGGGCAGGACCACACCTGTTCGTAGTTTTCGCATGCCTTGCAGCATTCTAAAAACTCCTCCACATTGACATAACCTTCGACAAATTCGTCGACCTTTATGGTCTTTTCAAATGTTTCAATCTTCATATACCAAGTTTACCACAAAACGTTTTTGTGGTAAAATAGTTTTATCAAATGAGCAGGAGGTATGTCATGGCTTTTGGCATTTTCAAGAAAAAGAATACAGCAGATATCATATATATCAACGGACACATTTACACGCAGGATCCAGCCTTTCCGTGGGCTTCAGCCGTCGCCTGCCGAGAGGGCAGAGTTTTGGCCGTAGGAGATTTTGATGGCATGGACGAGATTATCTCGGAGGACACTGTCGTCTATGATTTGGAAGAAAAATATGTGTTCCCGGGATTTATCGACGTTCACGGAACACCAGTCCTCAAGGTCTTTGAGGACAAGTATCTCTCCATCGATCCGGTCTGGGACCTGGACACAGTTTTAGAAGCGGTTTCCGACTATGCAGAAGCCTGCGAGAACGAAGTCATCTTTGCCTATGGTTACAACGAAAATATCCTCTCTGACTATGACGATCCCGAGGACGCTCACAGACTTTTGGACGAAGCAGTCCATGACCGCCCAGTTGTGCTGCTGGGAATCAGCGGCGTCCATTGTTGGATCAATACGCTGGCTAGTGACATGGTCACGGAGGCTGCCGAAGATGAAGGGCTGGAATATATCTCTGCAGATTATATTCTCAACTTTCTCTCACCCTTTGACTTTGAGGAGGTTGAAAAAGCTGTCCTACAAAACGAAGAAGATCTTGCGGACAAAGGCATTACATCTGTGATGAATCTCTGCGTCCCTGACTATCTCAGCATGCTCTATCAGGATTGCCTGGTTGCCATGATCGGCGAAAGCATCTCCATAAAACAGCGTTTTGCAGGCAGCCTCTACGTAAACAGACCGCTCAATCCTGAACTCATCTTACATAAACTCTCCACAGGAAAAACCAACTGTACAGAACTAGGCGGTCTGATTACCTTCGATCATCTGAAATTAGAAGTGAACCAGGACGAAGAACAAGCGTATTTCTCTCAGGAGGCACTGGATACGATCTGTCTGGCTGCCGCTGAAAAAGGCTATCACATTCATCTGGACGCGTTGGACCAGGAGTCCTTTGACAAAGCAGCAGACAGCTTTGGTTATGTTCGCTCAAAAGGATGCAAGCACAATACTTTGATCATCGCCTGCGATCAATCTGCAGAAGAAGATGCGCCTTACATTACCACTTGGCCTACCGATTATCTCAACGAATCCGTTTTTGCCCATTGCCACAGCGTCAGCGATGCCATCGATCAACTGACCACAAAAGCTGCCGAAATCCTCGGCAGAAGTGACGAGTTTGGCAGCATTGAGCAGGGGAAGATTGCAGATTTCACCGTCTTTGAAGAAAACCCATTTGACAGTAATTTAGAAAATTTTTCAAAGATGCACGCTGCTTTGACAGTAATCGACAGTCAAATCGCTTATGATGTAGATGAAGAATGCATGGAAGAAATGTGTGATCTACTTTTATCTATGCGGTTATAATCTTCTTCGTTTTATGTTATACTAGTATAAATATTTCTAACCGAGCGCGAGGAGACGGACATGAAAAAGAAAATTTTGACCAATTTAATAATATGCATGTTATTGATCTCTTCTATTTTCCTCATCACGGGCTGTGGAAAGGAAAAGGAAGAGACACCAATCGTACATCCAATCAGAATAACCCTCAGTATAGATTATCCAGCAAAGGCTGGAATTGAGGACGTGGAAGAAGCTGATTTTAAAATCGAGGAAGACTCTACGGTGCTGGACGCAATCCAGCTTTACTGCAATGTCAACGAGCTCCCTGTAACAGTTGAAACAACCGATGCTTCTATTCAGGGCATCAACGGCGTAACCAACGGAGATTATGCCGCCAAGAGGCACTGGCAGTATAAGATCAACGGCGAATTGTGCAAAACCCCAGAAAACGAAAAAATATTGAAGGATGGGGATACCTTGGAATGGGTCTTCAAAAAGTAGCCCTTCCGTTGTCAACGAATCTTCATGAATGATCATAAGAGTTCAAAAATACAGAGCCGGTAACTACAGTTCTAACTGTCAGTTATCGGCTCTGTATTTTTATAGCAGCGGTTCTATCTCACTTCTATGGTTTTATTCTTGATGAGGTTTACAAAAATCGGTGCCAACTGGGGATCAAACTGGCGGCCAGCTTCATTTGTGATAATATGCAGTGCTCTGTCCACAGCCATTTCCTCTTTATAGCTTCTCTTCGATACCATGGCGTCGAAAGAATCTGCAATGCAAAGAATCCTTGCCATAAGCGGGATATCTTTGCCTCCGATGCCTCTGGGATATCCCTGACCGTCATATCGCTCGTGATGCCCGATGACAGCAGGAATTACGTAATCCAAGGATGGCAGATGGCGGATAATGCCGATAGAAAGACTCACATGCGTCTTCATAACCTCGTACTCTTCCTCTGTCAGCTTGCCTGGTTTGTTGAGAATTTCTTCGTTGATGCCGATTTTACCAATATCGTGCAAGAGCCCTGCTTCATAGACAACATTAATCCCTTCTTCATTCATGCCGTACGCCTTTGCCAGCTCTCGCGAATAATAAGCCACATTTTCAGAATGGCTGAACGTATAGTGGTCCTTGGCGTCAATCGCGGCAGTGAGAGCATAGATTGTCGTAGAATATTCCGAATAAATCCCCGGCTGATAAGTCATCTCAAAGGATTTATCCTCGCTGCCGTTCTGTCCTTCCTTGTAAACCATCACTCTGTTCTTCCCAGCCTGTTTTGCATAATATACCGCCATATTGGCGTGGTTGATCAGTTCGTGATAATCGTCCAGGGGGCACACTCCCGTCGCGATGCCACAACTGACGGTCAACGCTTTCAGCGCATATTCTCCTGCTTTATCTGCGGTGTGATTCATCTCTCTTATTTTTAAGGAAATATCCTCCGCTAAGGCTTTTACCTCATCGGTAGTACGCTCCGGCAAAAGAACGGCAAACTCCTTTCCACTGAACCGGGCGATAACACACTCCCCAGTAATCTCCGTCTGTATAATCCGCGCAATTTTTCTCAGCGCTTCATCTCCGGCTTCATCGCCGTAAAGCTGGTTGTACAGCTTAAAATCATCTACGTTGATCACCAGCAGTGTTCCGAAAGCATAATTTCCCTGCGAGCAGCAGGACTGCATCGTCTCATAGAAACATTTACGGTTAGCAACCCCTGTCAGATAATCCTTTCGCGCTTCTTCATATGCAGTCTCATAAAGACTGGAGTTTTTGATGGCGATAGAAGCCACAGAATTAATGGACGAAAGGAAACTGACATCTTTCTGCGTGTAGTGACGTCCATTGCTCTTTGCAGACAGCAGAATAATGCCGAGAAATTCCTTCTCATCGCCAATACCTACGAAGCACTCAATTTGGCTGACCAGCAGATGCTTCCTCTCCTCCTCGCTCAAGTCCCAATAATAAGAAGTCTCCATATAGTCTTTCAGCAGCATGTGACCGTTGGCATCCTTCAGCAGACGGATAAAGTCAGTATCGGCAGACACCGTATAGCCGCCGAAGAGCTTCGCATTGCTTAGTTTCAGCTGAAAATCCCCTCTTTCATCCTTCAGAAAAATGTAGATATATTCAGAAGAAATCGTGTCGGCGATGACCTCCATCAACTCAGAAAGAATTTCCGCAAGGCTCATGAGGTTAGACATCTTTTTACTGAAATCTACAATACTCTTTGACTGAACGTTCTCTTCTTTTTCGAAGATTTTGTCCAGAATAAGATGCAGGACCATATAGATTAAAATCGTAACAACGCTGACGGTAAAAGCAATAAAAATCGTAATTTTTGTTTCCGACATGGAAAATGACTTCAGCAAAAACTTTTCATACTCAGGAATGATGCGATATATAATCAACATAGAAAATAGAAAAGCCACACAATAACAGTTTGCCTTCGACATCAAAGCATCCAGCTTAAATAATCTTTTCTTATAGAGCGCATAATACAAGCACCCCGCCATGAATATCCCCGAACAGATATCGATAGGAAACCCTTTGAATAGGGGACAGAGAATCAAGCTATTGCCCATGATTAACATAAAAAGTCCCAGCCAGATCGCATGGAGCTGTTTTCTGAGAAAGGCATTCTTGCTGCCGTTTTCTCGAACCATTCTAGCACATTCAAACAAAGCGCCTGCCGCACAGATAAAAAAGAAGATTACTGGCCATGAGAAGTCATATACATAGGCATCTCCTGTCGCGGAGCTGATTACTTCTGGCGCCTTTAGAAGAAGCTCTGTTTTGTAGTTGAAGACAAGCAGCAACACAATGGCCGCTAACCAGAGATGAATGTGGTAGGTTTTTTCTACTTCCATAAATCTTCTCAGAAAGATGAAGAAAGCAAGCGGGATTGTCAAAAGGCCGGTCAGCGATACATGAAACCAAAAACCAACGGATGGCCAGTAGCCCATCCGCATAAACCAGGAACCGCCTGTCCATATGATCATTGTGAGCAGCAGACCCATAAATCCGTCAATCTGGCTGTTCCGTTTCGCAGTCAGAAGAGATATCATCTGAAAAATGTAACAGAGGAGCGCCGTGACTGGTACAATAGAAAAACTATACATATTCATTTCCTCCTTCTGTTTACTCGCGAGTATATTTAATGATACTATATAATGACTGTGTATTTCAACAAAAACTATATAAAGTCTTGTATTTTTATTGTATGCTTACGAAGGCTGTCATGAGCAAATAGTCTTTTTTGTCGTTATTACTAAAAAAGGAATCTCCCTGGAGATTCCTTTTTTTCAATCTTTTATTTTATAAACAACCTGTGCTCTTCTCTTGGATCCATCCAGATGTCTTGCCATCGCTTCTTTGGCTTTTGCAGCATCTCCTTCTTTGATGGCGTCCAGTATCGCTTTGTGTTCTTGAAAAATTTCATCCAGATATTCCTGCTCATAGAAGAGCACCTTTCTGGTCTGTTCGATATATTCTTTATAGGAGCGCAGAACCTGGGCCATAAAACGACTGCCTGTAGCATTATAAATGATATCATGAAAATCCGTATTGATTTCCAAGACTTTTCTGCCGTCTTTTCTCGTCGTATAAAACTCCATCAGATCGCTTTGATCCTGGAGATTGCTGATTTCTTCGGGTGTAATCCTGTTGACTGCCCATTCTACAGATAAAACTTCCAGCGCCTTTCTGACAGCATAGATATCTTCGATATCCTGCTTTGTGAAGCCTTTTGCAAAGCAGCCACGATTGGGTATGTAATCAATCAAACCTTCGTTTTCTAACTGCTTGAATGCCTCTCTGATGGGCGTCCTGCTCACTCTTAGTTCCGTTGCTATCTGATTTTCTTTGATCTTTTCTCCAATCTTGTATTCACCCTTGAGGATTCTGTCCCTGATAATATCTGCGATTTCGTCAGTCAGTGAAAACGTGTTAGAGAATTGATTGCTGCCAGTCATACTTCGCTCCTTGTTACCGAAAAATTATCTACCCTATATTTATATCATTATAGGATATGATTTTCAAGTACTTGTGTGCGGAAGTCGAAATCTTTTATCTGCAGATAATACTCTGCGGAGTCGACCAGAGCTTTCATCGGACAGAGGCCGATGATTTCCGTACCAGTGACGACTACGCCATATCTCTTGGCTTCAGCCTTCACCAGTTCCGTTACCCGGTAAAGTGGTGTCTGCTCATAGTTTGTCATGTTAATCGAAACCTGTGCGTACTTCTTGCCGGTCACTTCGTCTTCAATATCAAAACCCATGGCCTTGACGCATTTGAGGCCACCGTCTTTCTCTCTGATGATCTTGGCGATGTTCTTGGCAATCTGCACATCGTCAGTATTCAGATTCAGATTATATGCGACGAGTGGCGGTCTGGCTCCTACAGCCATAACACCTGCAGTAGGATGAATCTTTCTGCCGCCAAAATCAGGTTCCCAATCAGGTTCTTGTACTTTTTCAGCCATCCCTTCGAATTGTCCTTTTCTGATTTTCACCAGATTTTGTCTTTCCGGTCTTGTCGCAGAATATTCATAGAGGAATACCGGTACACCTGCTTCTTCAGCAATTCTCGCACCTACAACTTTGGAAAGTTCTACGCAATCCTCTGTGGTGCAGTCTTTGATGGCCAGAAATGGCATAACGTCAACCGCGCCCATTCTCGGATGTTCGCCAGTGTGCTGTGTCAGATCGATCAATTCAGCTGCTTTCTTTACCAGTTTCACACTGGCTTCTTCCACTCCTTTGGCATCGCCGATATAGGTGATTACCGTTCTATTGTGGCTTTCATCGGATGAATAATTCAGCAGTGTGCAGCCCGGCGTAGTTCTGATCTGATCCACACACGCTTCGATAACTTCCGGTCTTCTTCCCTCACTGATGTTTGGTATACTTTCAATAATCTGTGCCATTTTAAATCTCCTATCTACAAAAAATTATAAGCTCTCTGCTACCTGATTGTAAAGTTCGTGAGCGATGCCATCGGCTTCGTCAAACATCTTCTGCCCTTCCTCGGCATAATACTTTGCCTTGGCTTCGTCTTTGACGCCTGGTAGATTGATCTTCACATTGAGCCAAGCGCCTTTGATGCATCCAGTCAGATTGAGGATTGCAACTCCCAGATCACTGGCTGCGTTGGAGTTAGATTTGCCGATCATGGTCTTGGCCAGCATCAGACCTTCGTAACCCAACTGCATGGTTCTAAAAGGAACTTCTGTAGAAACTAAGGTTCCATCGGCGATGGCCTGCTTCCTGGCCGCCTTTTCCTCATCAGTTCCCTTTGGCATCTTAAATGCAGCCGCAACCAGATTAAAAGCTTCTGTATCCTTATCGATTCCCTCCAGCAGTTCCTCATAGAGAGGTTTGCCCTTTTCTTTTGCATTCTGGCAGACTTCCTGATAATCGGCATACTTTTCCTTGCCAAGGGTCAGGTCAGCCACCATCATGAACAGCGCTACGCCCTGTGCGCCAGCAAGGGCACTGACAGAGCCGCCGCCCGGTGCCGGCGCATCAGACTTTAAGACATCGAGATATTCCTTTACCTGCATATCAACTAATTTCATTATACTAAGTTCCCTTCCTTTATAACTTGTAACGCTAAGTTCGATCCAAAGCGATAACACAACATTTCCATATTCGGCGCATCCCAGATGACCAGGTCACCTTTCTTGCCCGGCTCCAATGTGCCTACTTTGTCGCCACGATTGATGGCACAGGCCGGATTAATCGTCACTGCCGTCAAAATTTCCTCTGGCAGCATCTTATACTTCAGACAGCCCAGATTCATGACGAACTGCAGATTGAGAGAAGGACAGGAACCCGGGTTAAAGTCTGATGCCATAGCCACTGGAATTCCCAATTCAATCATCTTTCTCGCCGGCGCAAAATCCGCTCCCAGATAAAAGGACGTTGCCGGCAGGCACATGGCAGTAGTTCCTGCCTCAGCCATGGAAGCAAGACCCTCTTCATTGATAGCAATCAGGTGTTCACAGCTGACAGCTCCCATTTCCCCAGCCAACACAGAACCGCCGATCGCCTCAATTTCGTCCGCATGAATTTTCAAGTCAAACCCGTGCCCTTTGGCACATTCCAAATACTTCCTGCTCTGCTCGTAGTTGAAAACCGAATCCTCTGTAAATACGTCAGCAAACTCGGCCAGATCATGTTCTTTTACATAAGGGAGCAGTTTTTCACAGAGCATGTCGATAAACGCATCCGCCCTGTCTTTGTACTCTTCTGGAATCGCATGCGCGCCCATGAACGTGGAGACGATATCCATCGGATGATCTTCATTGAGCTTTTTCAGAACCTCCAGCATCTTGACTTCTGTATCAAAATCGAGACCATATCCGCTCTTGGCTTCACAAGTGGTGACACCGAATCCCATCATCTCATCGAGAAAGCCTTCCGTTTTCTGATATAGTTCTTCAAAACTAGCCGCTCTGGTCTTTCGCACTGTGTCCAGAATGCCGCCGCCAGCTCTGAGAATATCCAGATAACCCGCGCCTTTCAGCTTGAGCGGAATCTCATTCTGTCGATAACCGCCGAAGACCATGTGGGTATGACCTTCTACCAGCCCCGGTGTGACTAGATTGCCCTCGGCATCTATCACTGCGTCCGCTTCTTCCGCATCTGTCGGGAGATTTCCCTCGGAAGTAATTTCCTTGATTACCCCATCCTCGATCAGAATCGCCGCATCCTGCAGCTTCAGGTTCTCCGCCTGCTGTTTTCCTTTATGGCTGTAACTGCCAACTGGCGTTTGCAGGCAGCCGATATTTTTCACTAATAATGTCGCCATTTATTTTCCCTCTATATTATTTCTCATCCAAAAGAATTTCCAAGGCTCTCTCATACTTTTCCTTATACCAGCCCTTTTGAGAGATGGTAACGGAGCGTGAACGTGCATTTCTGGATTCATCCAGATTGTGCTTCAAGTCAGCAATTTTAACTTCTTTTGCGATCGGATTGCTTTTGATCGCCCGGATATAATCGTAATAATCTTCTTTTCCGTGAGTCAATAGGATTACAGCTTCTACAACTTCCGGCGGAAACTTCTCAGCCAGATCAGCTTTTTTGTATATGGTGTCTTCTAAAATGTCGTGAAGCAGTGCAACACAGGTTGTCACTTCGTCTTTCATCTCTTCTGCGATATGGGCAGGATGGAAAATGTACGGAATACCGCTCTTATCCGTCTGTCCGTGATGTCCTCTATATGCCATCTTCATCGCTGCTTCTGTTAAAGGTGTATAAATCATTTTCTTTTCCTCCTAATGGTCCTGCCCCGCAAGCAAAGCGAGCGGCTAGGCAGACCTTATGCTTTAAATCCCCAAGAGAACGAGCCTCTGGCGATGTCCGATTGGGTGGATTTTGTCGTACTAATGGTTCTGCCCCAAAACTTGTTTTGGCTAGGGCAGACCTTATGCTGGCATTCCCCAGCTTGCCGATTTTCCGCATCATTAGCTGCAATGGAAAATGAGACAGCGAAGCAACGAAAGTTGCGTAGAAGTGCAGCTTATTTCGCGTTCAGCTGGCTGGGAATGCGTCGTATCATGGCGCTTGCCACAGACTGCGAGAGACTGCATAAATACAGCCCCTCGCCAATTTTATCATATCTTATTTTACAAATTCGTCCACAGTCTTGTCAACGAGATCTTCATCTGCCATGTATGGAATGGTGATATGGCCCTTACCGTCGTAGTTTTTGTTATATTCTACGGATGTGGAGACAGCATTTTCATTTCTCGCCCAGTTTCTTCTGGCAACGCCGCCCATAACGTCCCACATCATTGCAGAGTTGATGATTTCGTCTACTCGCGCGCTTCCGTCAAGGAGCAGGCCAAATCCGCCGTTAATGGCTTTACCGATGCCAACGCCGCCGCCGTTATGCAGTGCGCAAAGGGACATGCCTCTGGCTGCATTTCCGGCAAAGCACTGCACCGCCATGTCCGCCATGACGTTGGAACCGTCTTTGATGTTGGATGTCTCTCTGAATGGAGAGTCTGTGCCAGATACGTCATGATGGTCTCTGCCCATCATAATCGGACCACACTTGCCCTCTCTGACCAACTTGTTGAAAGCCAGCGCGATATCTCTTCTGCCTTCTGCATCTTGATAGAGAATTCTGGCCTGCGTACCGACGACCAATTTGTTCTTCTTGGCGTCTCTTACCCATACCCAGTTATCTCTGTCCTGCGCCCTTCTCTCAGGGTTGATGCAGTCCATAGCAGCCTTGTCGGTTGCTTCCAGATCCTCTGGTTTTCTTGACAAGCAGACCCATCTGAAAGGTCCATAGCCGTAGTCAAAGAGAACTGGTCCCATGATATCTTCCACATAAGAAGGCCAGATAAATCCGTCTTTATCATCTCGGCCGTTCTTGGAAATTTCTTTGATGCCCGCGTCATACATCGCTTTCATAAAGGAGTTGCCATAGTCAAAGAAATAAGTTCCTTCTTCCGTCAAAGCCTTAATTGCATCGTAATGTCTGTGCAAGGTTTCATCAACTTTCTTGCAGAACAGGTCTCTGTCTTCGTGAAGCAGCTCCGTTCTCTCATCAAAAGTCAGGCCAACAGGACAGTATCCGCCGTTATATACGTTATGGCATGAAGTCTGGTCAGATAAGAGATCGATATGGAAGTTCTTTTCCACAGCCGCTTCTAACAAATCTACGATATTTCCGTGATAGGCGATGGAAATGCTTTCTTTTGCAGCCAGTTTTTCGTTCGCTGTCTTGAAAATTTCGTCGATATCGTCCATGACCACGTCAACCCAGCCCTGGCTGTGTCTCGTTTCAATTCTGGAGTAATCCACCTCTGCAAAAATACCAACTGCATTGGCGATATTTGCCGCCTTTGGCTGTGCGCCACTCATGCCTCCAAGGCCGGAAGATACGAAGGTATGTCCTGCCAGGTCTCCCTGTTCCGCCACGCCCAAATACTTTCTGCCTGCGTTGAGGATGGTATTGAAGGTTCCATGGACGATGCCCTGCGGTCCAATGTACATCCAGCCGCCAGCCGTCATCTGTCCATAGTTGGCAACACCCATTTCCTCTGCGATTTCCCAATCATCCAGATTGTCATACTGACCAACCATGATGGAGTTGGTGATAATGACTCTCGGTGCCGTCGGTTTTGATGGGAAAAGTCCGAGAGGATGACCTGATTCTACTACGAGAGTCTGGTCCTCTGTCAACTCTTCCAAATACTTTTTGATCAATCTATACTGCAGCCAGTTCTGGCAGACCTGGCCAGTCTCACCGTATGTAACCAGTTCATAAGGATAAAGCGCAACATCAAAGTCCAGGTTGTTTTCAATCATAACCTGAAACGCTTTGCCAGCGAGGCATTTACCCTTGTATTCGTCAATTGGTTTTCCGTACATTCTGCCCGTCGGTCTATATCTATAGGCATAGATTCTGCCGCGCGTCGTCAGTTCTTCCATGAACTCCGGAGCCAGCTTCTCATGAAGTTCCTCCGGTACGTAACGAAGTGCATTTTTCAGCGCAATCTTCGTCTGTTCCTTGGTCAGTCTGAACCCTCTATCTGGTGCTCTTCTGATTCCTTCTTCAAACTTTGGATAGTCAGGATATTCAGCATCAAGTTTGATGGTCATAGCACCTGCAATTGTTTTATTATCTAGCATCTTAAATCCTCCCTCTGTGAAATTTCTTATTTTATTGTACCACAATTATTTATTTTAACGTTACAACTTTTTCCACTGCTTCGAGCAGGCTGTTGTCTTTGATCATCTCGTCAAACTTCACCAGCTCATCGTGCATGATGATGTCCTGATCGATTGGATCAGATAAGGTTCTGATGTAATCGTAAGCCGCCTTTGTCGCTGGAGCCAGATTATCCACCTTGCTTTCACCGATTTCTTCTCTCAGCCAGATGCCCTGTGCGGCAGATGCAAGCTCGATACCGATGACTTTCTGTGCGTTGTCGAGAACCATAGCCGCCGTTCTAGCAGAAGTCGTGCCCATAGATACGTGGTCTTCCTGGTTTCCGGAGGACGGAATCGAGTCCACACAGGCAGGGTGATCGTAGACTTTGTTCTCTGACACCATCGAAGCAGCCGCATACTGAGCGATCATAAAGCCAGAGCAGACACCGCCATGCTTTGTCAGGAAGCCAGGCAGGCCTTCGGAAAGGGCTGGGTTGATCAGTCTCTCGGCTCTTCTCTCTGAAACATCAGCTAACTCGGAAATAGCCATTTTCATGAAATCAAAAGCCAGGGCCATCGGCTGTCCGTGGAAATTTCCGCCTGAAATAACTTCGTCTTCGTCTGGGAATACCAGCGGGTTGTCTGTAACCGCGTTGATTTCTTTAGAAACGACGTCATATACGTATTTGATCGCGTCTCTTGATGCACCGTGTACCTGCGGGATACATCTGAGGGAATATGGATCCTGCACCTTTGTCGGCTGCACGTCAAAGGCATTCTTACTACCTTCTAATAAAGCAAGTAAATTCTCTGCCACGATTTTCTGACCTTCATGGCCTCTCAGTTCCTGTACCTTTGGATCGTATGCCTTGGTTATTCCGTGTAAGGCTTCAGCAGTCATGGCTGTGGCGATATCTGCAACTTTGAGCAGGCGCATAGCGTCCCAAAGTACATTGACACCAACTGCAGTCATCATCTGTGTTCCGTTGTTGAGGGCCAGGCCTTCTTTTGCGGCCAGCTCTACCGGAACAATGCCAGCTTCTTTCATGGCTTCGGCTGCGTCCACAGTTTCTCCCTTATACTCAACTTTGCCCAGTCCAATCAGGCCGAGGGCAATGTGAGACAGCGGAGCCAGATCGCCCGACGCGCCAAGGGAACCCTTTCTTGGAATGACCGGATGCACTCCAGCGTTCAGCATGTCTACCAGAGTCTGTACGGTAGACAGTCTGATTCCAGAATTACCTCTTGACAGAGCATTACAGCGAAGCAGCATTGCCGCTCTCACATACTGCTGTGGATATGGCTCGCCTAAAGCACAGGTATGACTTATAATTAAGTTCTTCTGCAAATCTGCAGTTTCTTCTTTAGAAATCAATACATTGGCAAATTTACCAAAACCAGTGGTCAAGCCATAGATGACTGCTCCTTCTTCTAGTTTCTTTTCAATATAATCTCTTGCCTTCTGTATTGCTTTCTGCGCCTCAGGGGCGATTTCTACTTTTTCATTTCCGCGGCAAACGCGAATAACTTCCTCAATTGTGAGGTCACGTCCATTAATAACAACTGCCATAGTAATCTCTCCATTTCTTCTGAATTTTTATACATTAATATGCATAATAACTAACCAATCACATTGTTTTTTCGATAACTAATATTATACAATTTTTCAGAAAATAACTCCATACTTTTTTACTAAAAAAGTTAAAAATATCAGCGCTCTAGCTGTAATTTCAGAAAATTCTTTACTATTTTTTCCTTTTATTTTCCCTCTTTAAAACTTTATCGCGTTATCACTTTATTATGTATATTTATTAAATACAATTTAATTATCAGGCAATCAATTGAAAATACTGGACAGGAACGGTTTTCAATGCGAACCGTATTGTATTATTAAAAATACAATACTTGAGGCAATCTCCCCTAATAATTCCAAAAGAAAATTTAAATAATTATGCAAAAGTCCATCATTTATTTCGATTTTTCCTATATTCTAACTAGGGCAAAAATGGTATAATGAACGCAACGATTCTACAGCTTCGCTGTAATGAAGCGTTCATTGAATCATGTGCTGCGATTGTATTTTCAGAGGAATGCACATGGTATAATGGTTCCACGATCTTTCGGCGTTGCCTTTTTGCCCCAAGCTTGCTTGGCTGGCAAAACGGACAGCGGAGTGAGTGGAACGAGCGTAGGAGGATTGCGCAAGCAATACGATTCGCTAAAAAAACACAAATATAAATAGGGGAAAAAGAGATGATGAAAAGAAAAAAAACACTCAGCATACTGCTGATCCTGACATTAGTGTTTTCCATTGTATTTAGCAGCGTAACAATCTCAGATGCAGCTACATACACAGGCAAATACTGGTTGAAGGTTAACGAACAGAGAAATGTCGTTACCGCCTATAAAAAGGTTGACGGCAAGTGGAAGCCAGTCCGAGCAATGCTCTGTTCTACTGGAATCGGCGGCACCACACCAAAAGGGACTTTTTATACGCAGGGGAAATGGCGCTGGGGCGCACTGATGAACGATGTCTATGGTCAATATTGCACGCACATCACTGGAGATATCTTGTTCCATTCAGTGTATTATAAAGAATGCTATAAGAAAAACACACAAGTAACGAGTCAGTTCAACTTGCTGGGAAGCGCTGCTTCCCATGGCTGCATCAGGCTTTCTGTCATGGATGCAAAATGGATTTACAACAACTGCAAAGTAGGAACCAAGGTCACGGTTTACAGGAGTTCAACCTCAGGACCGCTGGGAAAACCCAAACCGATCAAAGTATCCCAGAGCCGTTATACCTACTGGGACCCAACAGATCCCGATTCGGCAAACCCGTACTTTATTATGCGAAAACCAGTAATCACTGTATCGTCAAAGAAAAAGCTGAATGTGCAGTACGGCAGCAAGTACGATTTGAAATCCTATGTGAACGCAAAGGACCCCAACACCTTTATGAATCTGAAGTCCAGAATAAAGGTCAGTAAAGTGCTGAAATACTCATCAGCTAAGAAGAAGTATCTCAAAGCATCCTTCTCCACCAAATCGCTGGGCACATATAAGGTTACCTATACAGTTAACGATCCTTATAGCAAATCAGCATCCAAGACCATCAAAATCAAGGTGGTCGACAATTTGAAATCACCTGTCATCTCGGGAGCCAAAAACCGTACCGTGACCTGGGGAGACAAGAACGCTTTGGGCAAAGTGACTGCAAAGCAGGCTTCTGCCAGCAGAACTTCCGCTATCAAAACATATATCAAAGCGCCCGGCAGCAGCGAATATAAAGTTTATTCCTATGCCAGCGCCAAGAACTATGTCTTTAGTAAAACAGGAACATATCGTATAAAGTATCAAGTAAAAAACAAGTATTCACCGTATAAAGCCGCAACAAAGACGATTACGATCACCTCCAAAAAGGGAGCGGTCAATGCCGACCCTGTGCTGACAGTTCCAGGTGACAAGACGGTTGCTCTAGGTGCCGGCAACGCATTTGAAGGAGTAACAGCAAGGCACAACGGAAAAGATGTTACGAGCCGCATTAAGATTGCCATTCAAGCGCCTGGTGAAACAACATACACCAGCTATAGTCAAAATGCCGCTAAGAACTATGTCTTTAGCCAGGTTGGCGAGTACAAGATTCAATATTCTGTGAAAAACCAGTACACACCCTATCAGACGGTGTCGAAAACTTTGACAGTGACTGTCAGTCCATAAGAACCGCAAAGCGTAAATCAATTCAAAAATCAGAAACCCCTGCCGCGATTTTTCAATCTCACAGGGGTTTTTCATTTGAAGCAGCTTCATCGCTCCTTTTCTCATCTTAATTTATTTTTTCTGCCATTTCCCGGATGACCTCCATGGAGCAAGTTCCTCCTATATTAAAGAGATAGATGCCGTTTGACCATATAAGACTGTTGTTATCTTTGCTGGAATAGGAGTAGCCCTTGTAGCCGTTGACTTCGGTCTCTTGCAGGTCGCCGGTCTCGTTATCCAGACCTAGACCCATACCCTCAATATCACCAGTCTGAAGATATGAGATTTCCATTCCTTCTTCATTTTGATAGATAATAGAATACTGCTGTCCATCAACTTTGTCCTCATAGATGATTTTATAACCCTCAGGCACTCCTGGCTTGACGTAAGTAAACTGTTTGGTCAGACCGTCAGGGTCGTCGACTTCAAAAGAGACATCTAAAGATCCTTCCGCTTCATTATTCTGCGTAAACCACTGAACAATAGGTCTGCGGATAGCAGCAGCACCAGCTGCCGCGGCCAAAATCATCGCTGCAATTAGCGCCATCGCTGCCGCCCTTCTGATTCGGTGTCTGCCCACGCTAACATAGTTTCTTTCAGCAAGCCTGGATATCCGCCTCATTTCTGCTTGAAAATGGTCAGAAAAAGTGTACAGATGATTTAAATCATCAACATCTGGAACAGAGTCAAACTCTTGATTCATCGCCTCACTTAACGCAGCTCGCAGCTGCTTTTCCATCTGCCTCACACTCCTTTCTCCAGGTTGTTCCTTAATATCTGCCGGCCACGCTGGACTCTTTTCTTTGCAGTCTCCGTCGTTATGCCAAGCAGATTTGCAATCTCTGCCATCTTGTAGTCGTACACGCCATACAGATACAATGGATATCGGTAAGTCTCTGGCAAATTGAGAATTTCACCAATTAATTCGCTGATCTCGACCTTTTCGAAGGTGCTGTCATCTTGGCGCACTTCCCCATCGGACAGCGAGTCAATTTCCTCTATAGAACTTGCCGTCTCTTCCTTCTTTACAATCGTCAGTGCCGCGTTCCTAACTATAATAACCACGAAATTCTTAGTTTGGGGACAATCAATTTCACCCACCTTGTAAAAATTTTTGGCAATGCGAAAAAAGGCCTCCTGTACTGCGTCCTCTGCCAATTGGTCGTCAGCAAGAATGCCTTTTGCTACATAGTGCATCAGCTTTCTATATTTCTCATATACTTTTTCAAATTTACTCTTTTCCTCCTCAGAATCGAGAAGGGTCAGAAATAGGTTCATCATAAAACAATATCCCGTATCCCCATCCTATTACAAAGCATCGGTTTTCAATCACTATTTCCTCGCTTCTGCGGCCTTAGCGTGCCCCTCCAGGCCTTCACCATATGCCATCCTGGCTACAAGAGGGGAGATTGCTTTTGACGCTTCCATACTCATACTTTGATGCGTGCAGGTCTTCAAGAAGGTTCCGACCCAAACGCCGCCAGTGTAGCGGGAAGCCCTTACTGTCGGCAGGGTGTGGTTCGTTCCGGAAGCGTAGTCTCCAAAAACTTCTGCAGTATTTCCGCCGATAAATAAAGACCCGTAGTTATATAGCCGTTCAATAATATCATCTGGATTCTCAATGTTAACTTCTAAGTGTTCCGGCGCATAATCATTTGATATGGCGACAGCTTCCTCCAGGGAGGTCGCTACGAGGATTTCACCGTAATCATCCCAGGATTTTTTGGCGATTCCTGCCGTAGAGAGAGTCTTTAGTTCTTCTTCAACATCTTCCATTACCTTTTTCGCAAAATCCTCATCTGTGGTCACTAAGATTCCTTTTGCATTCGGATCGTGTTCTGCCTGAGCCAGCAGGTCTGCCGCAATGGTTTTGCTGTCAGCTTTGTCGTCGGCAATGACCAATACCTCACTCGGTCCAGCGACAAAATCAATACCGATTTGTCCATAACACTGGCGCTTTGCCTCCGTTACATACCTGTTGCCCGGACCGACAATCATGTCTACCGGCTTAATTTCTTCTGTTCCATAAGAAAATGCCGCGATTGCCTGGGCACCACCTACCGCATAAATCTCATCGGCCCCCGCTAAATCCATCGCAACCAAGGTCTTATAGTGTATCTTGGACGTGCCGCTGACCGTCGGCGAACAGGCTGCTACTCTTGTAACTCCCGCCACCTTTGCCGGTGTAATCAGCATCAGGGCAGTGGAGTAGAGAGGATATCCACCTCCCGGGACATAACAGCAGCAGGAAGACACCGGAATAATTCTATGGCCGAGATAGATGCCGGGCTGTGGCGAATAATTTTTCAGTTCCGTTACGGTTCCTCGCTGCGCCGTCGCAAAACCCTCAATATTGGCCTTCGCTTCTTTCAGGTCCAGAAGTTCCTGATCCGTCATCTGATCATAGGCCTCTTCAATTTCTTCTCGGCTGACACGCAATAATTCTCTTTTGCATGCGTCAAAGCGCTGGTTGTACTCGTGTAATGCTTCGTCTCCCCTCGCGCATACATTATCTATGATTTCAGTCACCGTGTCACGGAGGGTACGATTGTCCTCTGCAGTTCTTTCTTTTGATTTTTTTATGATTTTCATTATACTACCTCTTTGTCTATATTCAAACACACCTCAATTTATTACATTACTATATTAAAGCAAAAGAACGCTGACCTGTCAAGTGGGGGAGAAGAAACTTTTGAGTCAATTCATCAGATAAAAACCAGGAGCAGATATGACATCTGCCCCTGCGTTCACCTATTTCTTTTCTACTTTTCTTCTATAGGTAATAATGACCGCTGCTGCTGACAGCGAAGTGATTAACAGTACCATCCACAGAATCAGTTGACTGTTATCACCAGTCTGCGGCAGATCCGGATTCTCGTTTGCCGATTTGGTTTCGTCTTTTTTCTTATTCTTTGTCGTCTCTTCAATTTCCAGATGTTCGTCATCTGGAAGCTCCGGTCTCAAAACATCGTCATCTCCCGGCTTTTCTGGGTCCTCCAAGTTCTCGTCTGGCGGAAGCGGTTTTGGATCTGGCGTTGGGTCCGGATCCGGAACAGGGGTTGGCGTCGGCGGTGTAATTGGCGGTGTTGGTACCGACGGCTCAGATGCGTCGATTTTTACATCAGTCATCTGAACATTCCCATCAATATCGAGTTCACCGTTTTTTATAACTCCAACAGTCCCATTTTCGTTGATTCTAAAGGTAATATCTTCTGCATATTGATAACCTTTCGGAGCCTTTGTCTCTTCCAAGACATAGATTTCCCCTGGCAGTAACATCCCTTTTACGATATGAACATTGCCGTCACTCGTCCAGCTCGTCACTTTTTCACTCGTTTTGTTGCCTTCTTGATCCGCTTTATAGATCGTAAGTTCCGCTCCAATGACGGGTGTCGTGGTTTCTCCAATCTGTTCAACTTTGGTAAACCCAATTTCAGTCGCATGATTTGTAATTGTTGCTGCGATTTGAAGTGTATTATTGCTATCACGTTCACATGATTGCGCCACCCCATCAATCGTTACAGTTGTTCCCTTGTCTTGTTTTTTACCAATCTTCAAAGTATGTGCCTCATCAGCCAGGACATAGCCGGTCGGTGCTTTGATTTCTTTGAAGGTATAGGATCTGTTATATTTTAAGGCTTTCTTAAAAGAGACAATTCCATGTTGGTCGCTGACTGCTGTATCCAAATGTTTACCACTATTATCATAAAGTTCGAATTCAGCTCCCGCTAAAGTTGTCTGATCAGCCGCATCTTTTTTGGTGATCTGCAGCCGTATATTGTCTCCAGTAATTCCACTATCAACGTTTGCTGAATTCAGCGTGACAGAGTTGCTGCTGCTTTCAACAGTCTCTGCGGATGCGCTGAACGTGACTACATTTTTTAAGCCTTCAACATTGGCCTCAACTGCCGTATCAAAAGTCACTTTGTACTGTGCTGAAAGATTCAAATTATCTGGCATAGTAAATAACAGTTCTCTTGTCTGCGAATTATACGTCGTCTTCAAGTCTAGTTCAGTTTTATTCTTACCCTCGATTTTCTCGAGCTTTGCAGAATCATTCACATAGGACAATTCTTCAGATAGAACATCTCTTAAGGTAGCATTCTGGCTTGAAATAATCGCTCCATTTTTATTTAAATCTACCTCCCAAGTCACAACATCGCCCTTGACATAATCCGTATGCTTTTCTACAGAAGGCTGAAAACTGACTTTCACTGGTGCCTTCGCGGTAAGGGTATTTGTAATTTCGTCAGCTGTAGCTTGAACTGTATTTATTTCATTTAAGCCCAGTTTGTCGTCCTCATCAAAAACTTTTTCTGTGCGAAGTTTAATCGTCTGTTTTGTCGTAATCGTTTGTGGAAAGTGAATTATAATGGCTCTATTCTCACCCTCGCCAGTTACTTCATAATATATTTTCGAGTCGCTTTCCTGGGCGTCGATTTCTTCATTGTTTACATAGATTTTACTACCCGCTGCAATCGTATGTCCATTAGGTAAAAAATCTGTTATCTCCGTATTGTTAAAAGCATAGCCTTTACCGTTGAAATTGATCGTCCAGTCGAAAAAGGCTTTTTTACCATAAACGCTGTTTTCCACATCATAGGTTCCGCTTTTATTTAAAAGTGCATTCCACTTTTGTTCTGCATTGCCAGTAATCGTCTCTGATTTATTGCCCCACTGGATGTTAACTGCGTTTTTGAACTGCTGGGTTCCACTAACATCTCCAATGCCCACGTTAATGGCTTTTGTCTGATATTTGATTACATATTTCTTGGCACCTGGGTTTTCAATCTTCACGGTAAAAGAGTTTTCGCCAAGCGTAATCTTTGCCGATTGAATCGTATTCCCGGCGCCGTCTTTGACGATAATGCTTTCTGGCACGTACTCATGCTTACCAGGGTTCTTGAGCGTGTCAGTAATCACCAGATCCGCGTTTCCAAAATTGTGATGTTTATCATTTATACTAATTGTCCAATTGATAAAAATGTTTCCATCGGCATCTGTTACCGAGGTTCCGTTCTTTGTCAGATATACAATTCCGTCCTGCCCATCAATGGGTATTGTGCAGTCTTCGTAATCTTCTCCTGTTGCATCTCCTAAATGTAGAATCGCCTTATTTCTTACCTTTACATTTTGAAAGTCATTCTTATCTGTAGATTCAACATTCTTAATCCTTATAGTGTAAGATAACTTTGCTTGATGTGAACCGTCTTTCAGTTTCACATTCAGCTGATTTGTCTGCCACTTGTCAGCTCCTGATCCCATAGATTTGGGGCTTACAGTATAATCGTCCGGATTTACCAGGGATACAGTTTCACCATCATCATACTGGATTTTAACGTCTTCATATGCGGCATCGCTAACTGTAATTCGATCAAAGGATTTGTCTGGTCTTACAAAGTTATCCGTGATATACGCATTTGTTCCCGTATAATGTACAGTTACGACAAATTTTAAAGAGATTGTACCGTCGTCGTTTCTCTTAACCGCATTCGGTTTATTTAAATCCTTGCGGATGGAATTGGCCGTCACTTTTCCTATTGCGCTGGCCGTCGCTTCATTCTCCGGCATGGACAGTTTTACAGTATTTTTGACCTCCACATTCTCAGATACTCCGTTATAAATCGATTTCGTCAATTTTGTCTGGTAAGTAATCGTTCTTTCACCCACACCAGCATCGTCGTTAAAGGTGTAAGTGAATTTTCCGTTTTTCACCTGAGGATCCTCTACAGAATTTCCATCGACAGCAAAGGTACCTTTCACATATGACATTCTTCCCGTATAACCCGAAAAATCGTCTGTGATTGTATAATTCGCCAACGAGGAATCCGTCGTCTTGGTATCAGGCGTCGCCTTGATCGTCCACGTGATAATACCGTCGTTGCCCAGTTCCCCAGTCTTTTCTACTGCAACAGCGTGTTCTTCGACCTGTTCTTTTTGTGAGGTCTTAAAGCTGATTGTAGTCGCCGCAACACCGCCTAGGCTGATGGTAATAATCTCATCGGAACCCTCTTTTACCTCAATGTAGCAAGAGATATGGAAGTAGCCCGTGACGCCGCTTACAAGTTCTATCCCCTCTGAAAAGACTACTTTGATCTGTCCCTGGTCATCTATCGTCCAGTATGCAGGAAAATCTCCGCCCATTGCATTATTGCTTCCAACATATTTGTCTAATCCTTTAAAGTTATCAGGAAGCGTAGATATGACAAAATAATCTCCTGCCTCTACATCATAGCCTTCTTCATCAATAATATCAAAACTGTATTTTAACGTTGCGTGATCACCATCCTTTACTGGATTGTCATCATTATATTCGTTTCCGTCATTATCGACAAACTGAAGATCAGCCGAAATCCATGACTGGACATCGCGACCCGTTCTTTCCGCTTCTTCTGAATTCTCTCCCTCTATTTGATCTGACGCATCTTGACCGCCGCCTTCATCGCTTGGTGTTTCAGTATCCATTTGCTTATCATCTTCGTTGAGCTGACCGTTCTGCAGCTCTTCGTTCTGGATAATATCGCTGGTCTCGTCGTGTCCTCCTTCTATGCCTGGCTCATCGGCCAAAGCAACCTGGCAGACACCGCCCAATACGATGCTCATTGCCAGTAACACTACTATTAGCTTTTTACCTTTCTTCAACATACTCTTTCTCCCTTACCTACAATTAATCTATATCTATTTACAAATTCTTAGATGCTTTGATAATTGCTATTTTACCTTTTTTATTCGTATCCGTAAAGGGTTTTAATCAATAGAAACGTTGGAATTTCAATAAATAACCGACAAATAACCGCTTGGCATCTAGGCGGGCCTTCCGAACATGCTTTGGTAATATTTTTAGAAAACAATAATAAAAAAAACTCTCCCAATTGGGAAAGTCTTTTAATTTACGTTTATGAAATTAGTCTGCAACGTATGGGAGCAGCGCAACGATTCTGGCTCTTTTGATCGCTGTCGTTACTTCTCTCTGATGTACAGCGCAAGTTCCAGTGATTCTCTTAGGAAGAATCTTACCTCTTTCGGTAATGTACTTTCTAAGCTTCTCAACATCCTTGTAATCGATTGCTTCTGTCTTATCAGCGCAGAACTGGCATACTTTTTTTCTTCTCATGCCGCCACGTCTTCTATCCATCATGATTCATATCTCCTTTCCTTAGAATGGAACATCTTCGTCGATTGCCTGGAACGAATCCGGCATCTCCTCAGGCATGTCATTGCCTCTTGGAGCGCTGGCACCGGCATTGCCGCCGCCATAATTTGAAGATGTATTCTGTCGTGGAGCAGAACTGCCGCCTGACGGCCTGTCTCCCCACTCTAAAAATTCTACTCTGTCTGCTACAACATCGGTCGTATAAACAGTGACGCCGTCTTTGTTCTGATAGCTTCCGGTCTGGATTCTTCCCTGAACACCGACGAGTCTGCCTTTTGCCAGATATCTCTCGCAGTTCTCGGCCTGTTTGCCGAATACAGTTACCCTCGGAAAGTCTGTCTGCTTTTCGCCGCCAGATCTAACCGGTCTGTCGATAGCGACAGTAAAGGTCGCTACAGCCATCTGTGTGCCAGCAGTATATCTGATTTCCGGGTCTCGGGTAAGTCTTCCGATTAGTACAACACTATTCATTCTAAACTACACCCCATTCCTATTTTGCGTCTTTGTTGATGATGATGTGTCTCATTACATCGTCAGAGATTCTCATTCTTCTGTTCAATTCCTTAGGTAATTCTGTGCTTGCTTTGAATTCCATTACAACATAGTAACCTTCGAACTTCTTTTCGATTGGATAAGCAAGTTTTCTCATTCCCCAAGCATCTACATTTCCGACTTCTCCGTCAGCAGCAATGATTGTCTTAACCTTTTCGATTGTAGCTTCTCTTTTTTCCTCTTCTAAAGTAGGATCGAGAATGAACATAACTTCATAATTTGTCATCTGTTTCACCTCCCTGTGGACTAAATGGCATAAGCCCTATGCTTATGCAGAGATCTTGCGTCTAAACACGCCTTATTATTATACACATATCAAGGGATAAATGCAAGTACATTTTTTTCAAAGCTTTCTAGACCTCCTTTTCAAGTATCAATCAGAAGTATCTTTAATTCTAATGGCAACCTGTGTAATGTATTCGTCTTCACTGGCAATGGTGAAGTCATTGATCCCCCGTTCAAAAGCATAGCCGGTTAAATGAAGCTGTCGTTTATCTGCGTAGTCAAACATCTTTTCATATAACGCAGGCAGTCTGCCCCATGGGCCTTCTAAGTACCCGCACAGATACAATCCGCTTGGTTTTATCATGACGTTTTCCTTCCTTTCACTTTTCATGACCGGAGAATATAATCCATCATATTTGTCAAATTGCTTTGTTTTAACTTTTTCTAAGGAAATATAGCTGCCAACGCCTGCGCGGTATTGTTCGGGCGCCCATGTGTCTTGTACATATTGAAACACGTTCATAAAGTCATCGTCTTCGAACTGATACGGAACAGTCCGTAAATACTCAGCTTTCTGCTCAACCATTTGTATTTCCATGTCCGTAATCTGCCGACAGAGCAAAAGCTGTTCCTGTTTCTGTGCCAGCACAGCCTTCACCCTCTTCAGCTTTTTGATTTCTTCATCAATGTCCTTCTGCTTATGCACGATTGTCTGCAGGAAATCCTCTTCATCAAAGGAATGAACAAATTGTTTAATTTCCTCAATGCTGAGATTGATTTCTTTTAGCATTTGTATAAATTCAAAATCTATGCTTTGCGAGTAATCATAATACCGGTATCCGTTTTCGCCTTTATACGCCGGGGAAAACAAGCCGATATGATCATAATAATGCAATGTCCTCTTGTTTACGTTATGCAGCTTTGCAAATTGAGCAATCGTTAGCTTTATCATTTCTTTTTTCACAAAAAGTCCTCCTTGACTTTACACTAACTAGATAGTTTACCATTAGTATATACCAAACTAAAAGAGATAGAAAGGATAGAGAAATGGCAAGTAAGATAATATTGAGAGAATTGAGGAAAGCGGATTTTAAGGCATTAGAAAATGTAATCAGAAAAACTTGGGATTACGATAAATTCGCCACGCCTAAAGCGGCAGAAAAACTGGCGAAAGTATATTTGTCAACCTGCCTCGCGAACCAAACTTATGCGAGAGTCGCAGAGGTAGACGGCATTCCTGCTGGTTTAATACTAGGCAAAAATATAGCAACGCACCATTGTCCGTTAAAATACCGTCTGCGGCAGTCCAGCGCTATCATTCAGCTGCTGCTTTCAAAAGAGGGGCGCGATATTTTAAACTTTTATAAAGGTGTCGACGGCATAGACAGCCGGTTGCTGAAAAATTGCAACAAAAATTACAAGGGCGAAATTTCCCTGTTTGCATTATCTCCAGAATACAGGGGGTTAGGCATTGGAAAAAAGCTGTTCCAATGTCTGCTGGACTATATGCAGAGCGAGGGTATCAAAGAGTTCTATTTATATACAGATACCAGCTGCAATTTTGGTTTCTACGAACATCAGGGGATGAAACGTCAGCAGCAGCATAAACAGTTTGTCAATATGAGAGGGCAAAAAGGAGAGTTGGAGTTCTATGTATACGATATGACAATTTAAGCGGAGCAAATCCCTTTTAATGACAGTATATAAATACGGACAGCAAGTTGCTGTCCGTTATCTTTTGTTCTCTTATTTCCACAGCTTATCCGGATAAATCCCCTTGTCCTTCATGGACTGCAGGGCGTTGACCACGCCTTCCTTGTCTTCTTTATAAGTGACGCCGTACCACCTGTCTTGTGACTGCAGCACCTTGACAGATGCTTTATCTTCTTTGATCAGTTGATCTACAACGCCCGGCAGAAAATATTCTCCCTTCAGCGGATTCTCCATCAACGCTTTATCCAAAAACGCTGGGAATCTCGCTTCCATCTCTCTGACAAAGGACTCTGTAAATCCCCAGAAGTTCATGGATACGGTCGTTCCTTCCGCTAACGGATACCAAGAATCACCTTCATCCTCCGTATACGCGATTTCCCCGTTGCGCCACATGATTTTTGTCCGCTCTACGATGTCCTGTAGTTTGCCGTCATGGGAAACCTCGCAGACGCCCCGGGCTACATGGCCGTTTTCCGTCAACGTGTTCTCCAGCAGATACCCTACCATACAATATCTATATTTTTCATCATCTTTTGCTGTCGCTAAGTAGTCGTAGATGGATTGAAAAGCCCCAGGTCCATAGTAATCGTCCGCATTGATGACCGCAAACGGCCCGTCTATGAGATCGCGCGCGCTGAGCACCGCGTGACAGGTTCCCCAAGGCTTGACTCTGCCCTCCGGAACCTGGTACCCTGCGGGAATATCAGGAAGCTCCTGAAATGCATACTCCACCTGTAGATGTTTCCCGGCTCTTTCGTCGATCAAAGCCCGAAAATCCCCTTCGTTTTCTTTTTTGATAATAAAAATGACCTTCTCAAAACCCGCCATCATGGCGTCGTAAAGTGAAAAGTCCAGGATAATCTCACCTTTGTCGCTGACCGGGTCGATCTGCTTGAGCCCGCCGTACCGGCTGCCCATACCTGCGGCCATGATAATCAAAGTCGGTTTATTCATAAATTGTCATCCTTCCTCTCTTAGTTTTTCAATGTTCCAATCGGAATGATCTTCACCCCGTCTTTTCTTGTATAAGCCATTTCCCCGCCGGTGATCACCATCAGCAAAGAAGGCTCCCTGATTTGCGCTGCTTTGATCAGTTCCTGTAATTTGAGCAGATGCTCAGCACCTTCCTCGATTCCGCTGGTTCCCAGCTTGAATTCAATCAGTGCGTATCTTCCGTCAGCCAGATGCAGTACACAGTCTGCTTCCAGGCCGTAGCGGTCATGGTAGTAGGAAACATGACCTCCCAGGGCAGTGGCATAAGCCTTCAGATCGCGAATGCACAGGCATTCAAAAATGAACCCAAAGGTATTCAAATCCAAAAGCAACCCCTCTGGCGTCAGGCCTAATGCCGCTGCAGCAATGGAAGGATCGATAAACTCCTTTTTCCGCCCGCTGCGCATGGCTGTTGCGGAACGGATGGAAGGACACCAGGCTGGAATATCACTGATAACGTACAGTTTCTCCAAAGCGTCCAGGTAGGCTGCCAGGGTCGGCGCAGTAATATCACTGTAGCTTGCGGCAACATCCTGCAAAATCGTTTTGTCCGATGCCAAAGTAGAGATATTCCTAGAATAGGACTGCAATACTGCCCGCACACGTTCCGGATTCCGTCTTGTGCCGTCCACTGCTCCCGCGTCGGTATCGCAGATGTTGTTGACATAGTTCTCTGCCTCAAACAAAGCAGCCTTTTCTGTCTTTTTCTTCAAGCTGGAGGGCCAGCCGCCCCGGCACGCCGCAAAGACCAACGCCTCCACCGTCAGTTCGCTCATCACTCCATCTATGTCAAGCTCCGGCTCCTCAAACAACGCAGCAAGAGAAACCGCCCCGTTAGACTCCCTTGATTCAAACAGGCTCATGGGCAGCATGACCAGTCTGGAGATTCGTCCTGTTCCAGAGTGCATGATAGAAGTTTCGTCAACGACGGTAGAGCCGGTTAAAATAAACAGACCCTCCTCGCCTCTTTCGTCCACTGTATTTCTGACAGCATCCCACAGCACGGGCGCCATCCGCCACTCGTCGATCAGCCTTGGGTTTTCTCCCTTCAGCAGCAGAGAAGGTTTCACCTCAGCTGTAGCGAGGTACCCCTTTGTCTTATCCGGGTCCTGCAGCTTCAGCACACTTCTCGCCTGCTGCTGCGCAGTCGTCGTCTTTCCGCACCATTTGGGTCCGACCAGCAAAACGGCTCCAACTGCCTCCAAACGCTCAGCTAGCAGCTTATCTACAATTCTAGGTAAGTATTCATTTTTCATCTATAAAATTACCTCCCTGCTGTTATTATGTCACAGGGAGGTCGGTTTATCAATCAATTTTTATTTTTTGCGCTAACGTATTTTATCTTTTTGTGATAATTTATTTTACTTTTTTGTGGCAATCCATTTTATCTTTTTGCGGTAACTCCCGCACGCAGAGGCAATGCCCAGGCACAACCCGCCTCACGCCATCTTCCTCTGGAAGGCTCTGTGGGCGGCCGGGAAGGACAGCGCCGCGAAGAGAACCAGCGCCACCACCGGCAGCAAGCTGAAGTTAAAGGCAACGCCGCCGATCTCGACGAGCGGGAAGCTGACCACCCCTTTGATGGTGCTCATGGTGCTCGGCATAAAGGCCAGAATCCGTTGCAGCCACTGGTAATCGAGGGTTGAAACGCTCAACGGCACGGTGTAGACAATCAGCGTGACAATCAGCGTCATGAAGGAAGTCCTGGCAACCGACGAGCAGATCATCACCAGGCCCGCAAGACCAAGTGTGGCGGCAGACCACAGCAGCACGCCAAAGACAACGGTCTGTCCTACTGTCAGTGCGTAAGGCACTTCCATAAAGGCTATGGACGCCACCTGGATACTCGCGTCCCACCCCTCTGTGCCGAAAAAGATTACCATCAGCAGCCAGTTGATCAAAATAATCACCGCGGCGAGGATGGCGGCAAAGAGCATGGACGCGGCCACCTTCGCGATGGCACACTGCCTTTTGCCCAGCTTTGACGTGAGAATCAACGCGTCGGTGCCCCGCATATACTCGTCGGAGAAGACCGGCGAAAGGGCGATGATGAGAACGTAACCCAGAACCAGAAGAATCATCGGCATATAGTTTAGAAACTGCTGCTCGCCCAGGGCGTAGCGAAACTCCCGCATGGCCTCATCTTCGCCGAAAACGTCCTCGACCGGCAGCTGATTGTAATTGCCCTGATCGTCCAAGAAGATTCTGGCAGTGGTATCATAGGCAAAATCCATCGTGCCAAAAGGATTCGTCCTCTCCGCCTTTTCCTTGTGATCCAGAAAAATCTGCTTTACCGTGTCATCGGTGAAGACACCCTCATATGGCTTTGTCAGCTCCCTGTCCACGGCGATGGCTTCGGCGCCTTTGCTGTATCCGCCCTGGTCGTTCATCACTTCCACGGAGGGCATTCCCGTAAAGATATACATTACGATGTTCAGTCCGATCAAAGCTGCCAGCCCCACCCAGACGATTTTCCTCTTCAGGATTTTTTCCAGTTCAAAACCAATCAGTCTACGCATGTTCTTCACCTGCCTCTTCAAAATAATAGAGATATAGATCTTCCAGGGTCGGCGGAACCGGCTGCGCGTCCTCCATAGGCTTTTCCTCCGACACGATACGCAAAATCGTATAGCCGTCCTCGTGCTTCAAGTTGCCCACGTTGCACTTTTCCACAAAGCGATCCACGTCCCTGGGACGGATCCTGCATTCCCAGACCTTCCCTGCCACCTCTTTGGTGATTTCCTCCGGCCGTCCCTGATGCATGATCCTCCCGTCCTTCATGACCAGAATCTGGTCGGCGATATACTCCACGTCGGAGACGATATGGGTGGAAAAGATGACAATTTTGCCGGCAGAAAGGGAACTGATCATGTTCCTGAACTTGACTCTTTCCTTGGGATCCAGACCCACCGTCGGCTCATCCAGGACCAGCACCTTGGGATCGTTAAGCAGAGCCTGGGCGATGCCAAGACGCTGAAGCATGCCGCCCGAGAAGGTTTTGATCTTCCGGTCTCTGTCCGCAGAAAGCCCCACCTCGTCCAGCAGCTGTAGGGAACGTTCCCTTGCATAGCCTTTGGAGAGCCCCTTCAAAGATGCCAGATACAGCATGAACTTGTAGGCGGTAAAATCAGGATAATAACCAAAATGCTGCGGCAGATAGCCGAGAACATTCCTGTATTCCTCCCCCAGACCCGCGATATCCTGGTGGTCGTATTCCACCCGTCCGCCTGTAGCCTGCTGAATGTCACAGATAATCCGCATCAAAGTCGTCTTTCCTGCACCGTTAGCGCCCAGCAGCCCGTAAATTCCAGGCTCCAGCTTCAGCGTCACGTCATCCACTGCTGTCTTCACATCATATACCTTTGATATGTGATTCAAATATAATTCCATTTATTATACCCCTTTCCACTGTTTCGTAATAAGATCGCCGCGGCAGCAATGACCAGCGCCAGGCTTGCCGCCAATATCGGCATCGTCACCATGTACTGTGAAAGGACGCTCACCAGCCGGGACTGGCTCAGCCCGCTATTGATCCACAGCATGACCAAAGATAGAAAAACCCCCGTGCCTGCCAGCGCATAATTGGTGCATCTGTGACGCAGCTTCACGATCATCCACAGATACAGGCCGTTGGACAAATTGAACGGCACCAGAATCATGACTGCCGTCAGGGCGAAGCTGCTGCCTCCAAGGCCTGCTCCGCAGATGGCTGCTGCCAGGATCAGAAAATCCACGCTTCCCAGAATCAGCATCTTTACGGCAAAGACGCTCCGCAGATTATGTCTGCACGACATCTCCAGCTCCCACATATTGTGGCCGTAGCTTCTGATCAGTTCACAGCCGCCGATGATGCCCAGCAGAGGCGCTGCCGTCGAAATCCTCGAAAAAAACATGGCTCCGCCAGCCGCGCCAAGTCCGCCCAGCACCAGCAGCACCACCATTGCCTGTAGCGCCCAAGTGACGGGGGAGATATAGGCTGCCTGTTCCAGCAGTCTTTGTGAAAGCGGTTTTCCCTGTGTCAGCGGCTTCTTGGCAAGCGCCTTTGCCGCCAGCAGCTTTGTCAGTTCTTTTTGATCCTGCCTCGGCGCAGGGGCTTCATATTGGCGCAGCGCTTTCCGCAGCCGCTCGTCTTCTCTATGACTTCTCAAAACAACGCCTCCTTCTCTAATATCGTCTTTAATTTGTTTTTTCCCTGCCTGAGCCGGGATTTTACCGTCGGAATGCTGACTCCCGTGACTTTGGCGATTTCGCTGATTTTCAGATCGCTATAAAACCGCAGGATGATCACGTCTCTCTGCATCTGCGGCAAAGCCGCAAGGGCGGCCCTCACGGCCTCCGCCACGGCCACCGCTTCGCCTGCATCGCCCCTGTCTGCCCGGGCAGCCAGCTTCTCCTTTGCCTCCGCCAGATCCTCAATGAAACAATCCCCCCTTTTGCGCAGACCGTCATTGCAGGCATTGCTGGCGATTTGAAAGAGGTATGGCTTGAACCTGTCTTTTTCGACATAAGTATCCATGTAGCGGATCATCCTCAGAAAAGTATCCTGGGCGCAATCGCAGGCCAGCGTCTCATCTCCCGTCTTGTAATAGCAGAATTTGAAAATCTGGTCGTAATACCTTTCTATGAGGATTCCCAGCAAATCTCTTTCTCCCTGCTTAATTCTCGTAATCAGTTCTGCGTCTTTCACCGGGGGAGCTCCTTCCTCACTTTTTAAAATCGAACGTTCTATATAGTAAACCTGTTTAGCATAACAAAAGGATTTAAAAAATAATCAATTACTTTTTTGTTATGCTTCACATTTGTTTTTCGATATCATTGAAATTTCAATGTTCTATTGCATTTTACCTCAAAATATGAAACAATAAACATAAATTAAAATAGTTTCCAAACTGGTCCCCAAATCAACGGAGGAGATAATAAAATGAAAACAATATTTGCACAAGTTGAACCTGGTAAGGTTACTTTACAAGAGAAGGAACTGCCTGCACCAGGCCAGGGGCAATTACTTCTGGAGGCACAGTATTCCACTATGAGTCCTGGTACAGAAAATGGTCTCATGGGTGAACACATCGTACCCCTGCCTACCAGTATCGGCTATAGTATGGCCGCCAAAGTCATCGAAATCGGTCCTGGCGTCACGGATTTTGCAGTAGGTGATAACGTGGTCACTACCGGTGAACACGCCCAGTACCTGCTTATGGACGAGTACAACTGTACCCCTGCGCCAAAGGGAATAGATATGGAGCAGGCAGCTTTCTTCAATCTCGGTCACACAGGCATGTATGCCCTGCGGAGATCTAATCTGCAATTGGGGGAGCCGGCCATCGTCATGGGTCAGGGTTTTGTAGGCGCCATCACCGCACAATGTGCGAAATGCGCAGGGGCATTGCCAATCATCGTAACGGATTTAGATGAAGGCCGATTAGATATGGCCCGGGAAATGGGCGTCGACTTCGCAATCAATCCTGCTAAAGAACCAGAACGGCTGACTGAGGTGATCAATTCCTTGAACAGGGGCGGATGTCCAGTCATCTTTGAAGCAACCGGTTCCAGACAACCGCTGGAACAGGCCTTCGACCTGGTCAGTGAACGAGGCCGCGTGGTTATGATCTCACAGGTACACGGTGAGACCATGCCAAATTATGATGATAATCTGATGCAGAAAGGAGCCAGCCTCATCGGCACCTACGTCAATTCCAAACCGTTTGCCTTAAAACGCGCTGATCTGGTCATCAAGGGCACCTGGCCGCCTGTGATGGACTCCAGGCTATACAGATATACCGGTACCGACGTTTGGACCTGTGACGAGGATATCAGAGTCTTTCTGGAACTGATTCACTACGGAAAGCTGAATATCAAGCCTCTGATTACTCACAGATTTGATTATACCGAAATCCCTGCAGCCTATGAACAGGTGTGGAATCTGGATCCGACCCTTGTAGGCGGCGTCATTAAGTGGTAGCATCCTTTACAAAGCATATTAAGTGATCTAGAAAAAAGAAAACCGATCAGTGAAATTCGCTTTCGCAATTGGTTTTCTTTTTTGTGACCGTATTCTAACCGTTTTATATCATACAGCGGTTGATATATCGGTTATAATATGGTATGATGACCTCAAAGAATAAAGGATAGGGGGTGCTTATTATGAAAATTGAAGTAATGAAAGAAAAGAAAAAAGAATTCGGCTATTCCTATGCGCAGATTGCCGATCTGTCCGGTGTTCCCCTCGGCACAGTACAGAAGATTTTCAACGGTGAGACCAAGAGCCCACGGTACGACACCATTTTGGCCCTGGAACGAATTTTTAAGGAAAAGATGGTAGTTATGGAATCGACGCCCGAATATCAGGTGAGTAAAAAACCAGGCGAGTATACCATTGAGGACTACCGCGCTCTGCCAGATGACCAGCGGGTGGAACTGATCGACGGGTATTTTTACGATATGGCAGCGCCCACCACCTTTCATCAGTTGATAGCAGGCGAACTCCATAGGCAGATTGCCAACTTTATTCTCGATCAAGGCGGCAGCTGTATTCCATTTATTTCACCAGTGGATGTACAGCTGGACAATGACGAGAAGACCATGATTCAACCTGATGTAGTGATTATCTGCAATAGAGATCAAATCATCAGAAGCAATATCGTAGGAGCGCCGGATTTTGTGCTGGAAGTCGTCTCCCCGGGAACGCGGCGGAGAGATCACATCATCAAGCTTTCCAAATATGCCGCTGCCGAAGTCAAGGAATACTGGATCGTGGATCCTTATCAAGAGAGAATCCTGGTTTACGTTTTCGACGGCGAAATCGGACCTACAATCTATCCCATTGATGCGGATGTCCCTGTCAGCATCTATGGCGGCAAGCTGGTTTTGAAATTCGAACGCATTGCAAAATGGGCAAAAGAAGAAATATAGAACACGAGAAACGGGACAATACAGCAAGCAAACAAAGTTGCTCAGTGGGTTGTCCCGTTTTTTATCATATTCCAACTGAGCGCCAGACCTCGCGCTCCTTTTTTATTCCTTTTCCCGATTAAATATAAAAATCATTTCACTTACCAGCGCACCGATGGCTGGATTCAAATTGGTCTCCTTCCAGGCCAGAATGACATCGTTAGAAACGCCAAGATCCACAGATAAAAAATCTTTGCCAGCGGATTGCAGCGCCCACTCGTCGATAATTGCCACGCCAAATCCATTCTGGACGTTGAGAAGCATGGACTCGATATTGTCCACCATGACCTGTGTCGGCACAAAACCATAAGGTCTGCAAAACCGTTTGTTATTGGCTTCTGCCTGTTTTGATTCTTCCGTCGTCGGGACAAAGAGTTTCTCGTCCTTAAAGTCCACAGGCGTCAGCCCTTCTCGACCCGCAAATTTGTGATGGACAGAATAAATCAGCTTTAGAGGCACATCTGTAACAGTCTTTGTCATAATGTCGGAGTAATCCTCCGTCGTCCCCTCCAAGGCCATGATGACATCTACTTTGTCCGAGCCCAGAGCCTTCAGAAGCCCCTTGAAGCCGTAGCTGCTCAGGGATATGTCCACATTCTGAAACCTGTTCTGAAAATTACGCAGAGCCAGGGGAATCGCCTCCACGTTTTTCCAGCCGTCCATGCAGGCAAGCCTGACGCTTCCCACCTGTTCATTGGTTAACTTATACGCCCTATCCTTCGCTCTGGCTAGATTCTGTCTGTATTCACAGAAAAAATCATAGAATAAACCGCCCGCCGGAGTCAATTGGGTTGTCTTCTTACTGCGGTCGAAGAGAGCAAAGCCCAGTTCTTTTTCTAAATGAGAAATATGTCTGCTGATCGCCGGTTGAGATACATACATCTCCTCGGCAGTTTTTGTAAAGCTTAAATTCCTGGCTACCGCCAAAAAATAATCAATCTGCAAATCATTCAAAGCAATCCCCTCCATCCCCAAACTATGAATTTTCTGAATAATACTTTTTTTGTTATAATAATTATACCAAATTATCAATTTTACACAAGTCAAAGAATCTAGTATAGTAAAAACAACAAAGGAACCAGTTGGAAACGGTTTACAAATATGAGGAGATGCAATGAACAAGACAATAAAAGGACTTACAATAGACAAACCTGCAAGAAAGGCATCTACCAATCTTGCAATGATGGCTGACATCATCAAAGGTGTTAACGCCGTTCTCAATCCTGGCAAGCCGGAAATCGACTGGTTTGCACCAGATCCGTCAGCAAAAGCTGCAATCCATATTAAAAACGGCCGATATGAAAAATCCCTATCCCAGGACGAGATTTTATATGGCGGCGAAATCGATGGCCAAAATCTGCGGGATATCAAAGTCACTGCCTATAAAGGCACCGAAGGCGGTATTTACGCCGAAGGTTCTGCTTCCAATGTAACAGTAGACGGGGCATATATCAGTACAGCAGGAGACGGCAGCGGCATCGGCGGTCCATCCAGCGGTGCCGCTGTCAAATACGGCGCGAACATGACACTTAAGAATGCAGTCATCAATACCACCGGCAGAACTAGATACTCCACAGCTGCGGAAGAGAATTCCACACTGCGAGTTTACGATTCCGTTATATGGTCTCACGGCATGGCTTTTGGCGACGAAATCCCAGAGCCGACAGAACTGATGTCAACACCGCCGCCTGCCTTGGAAATTAAGGGAAATACCCGCACTCACTGCACCATGAGCAATTCTCAGTCCTACTTTTACAATACAAAAATCATCTGTGATGGTTGGGCAGCACTCTCGACAGAAAGCTCAGAAGGTTATGTATATCTAGAAGCCAACGGCTGTGACATCGTCTGCACCAAAAGCGGATACGGCGCTTATTCCGATCCGGGCTGTCACGACGTCTTCAATAACTGCCGCATTGATACCAGCTGTATGATGGGGATTATCGCCGGCAACAGCGATATGACCTTCAACAATTGTACAGCAAAATGTGGATCCTACTTCGGGCTGATGCACTGTGTCAACGGCTGGCAGGAAGAAGTTGCAGAGGCAATCGTAACGGGAGGCAAAATCCGCACAAAGGCGGAAGCGTTTCTGGTCAAGAGCCACAACGTTCTGATCGATCTGCACGATGTGGATATCAAGTCCGCAAAGGGCATTCTCGTCAAAACCATTGTCAACGATGATCCCTGTGCCACCAAAGTAACAGAACCCGTCTATGGCGTCAATATAAAAATGAAAGACATGTCTGTGGAGGGAGACCTGATTCATCTGGATACAGACAGAGCCATGTGGGCAGAGCTGGCCGCTACTCTAATTAAAGGAAAGATGGAAAACGTGACTTTGGCCATGGACACAGGCAGCAAGTGGATTGCAACAGCCGACTCAAATGTCATTATGATTGCCGACATCAACCCTGCACAGATTGATGCACCAGAAGGCGTAACCATCAAAGCTGTTGCCAGTGAAACCGCAGAATATACCCTTGCCAGCGGCGGCAAACTGATCGTTACAGAAAAATAAAGCCGGGGAGGGAACGAAATGGCTGTAATTACAAGAGCATTACATACCGGGATCAGCGTACTCAACATGGATGAAGCGCTGGTATGGTATAAAGAAAACCTGGATTTTGACTTAGTAGACGACGATTATGTGGAGCCACTTCATGCCAGAATCTGCTTTATTAAGAATGGGAATTATCAGATTGAATTATTCCAGTACGATCATCCCAAGCCGCTGCCGGCAGAACGGAGAATGCCCAACGATGACCTCCAGACTGTGGGTACGAAGCACGTCGCCTTTGAGGTTGACAACATAGCAGAAATGAAAGATCGTCTGCAAAAGAATCACGTAGAAATTGCTCATGAGGTCATGATGGAAGGGAACAATGTCATGTTTATTCGTGACAACTCCGGTGTCCTCATCGAGCTGATCCAAAACAACTAACCCTATCATTATTGAGAAGCGCTTCCATAATAAATATTTGCTATTATCACCTTATTTTCGAGAGGAGAAAGTAAAATGTTACAGAACAAAAAATTCTCGAAGTACGCGATTTTGTTCATGATACTCGGTATCGTATACATGTTCATGTACTCAGGTCTGCAAAACGACCATATCAACATCATTAAAACGTTCAGCGCATGGGACAGCAACAAGACCATGTCACCCCTGACAGCAGGGAACTTTGCCTGCATTGTGCTGACCTTTATCTACGGCACCTTCTTCATCAAATTCGGCGTCAGAAAGACTTTAATGCCTTGCTTCGTGCTATCCGCAGCAGGCTGCGTAGGTATCGCCATGGCAGGCGGCCTGACAGCGTTTGGCGGTGAAGGAAATTATACCCTATATGCCATCTCCATGTTCGTCGTCAGATGTACCTGCATGATCTTCCAGATGGGCGGCTTCATGCTCTGTGCTAACTGGTTCATCAGATACAGAGGCCGTGTGATGGGTATCATCACTGTAGGTTCGCCGCTGTTCTCTGTCATCGGCACTTCCGTTATGACTACTTTTATTCAGAACAACCTGGGCGGAGACTACAGACCCTTCTACATCGGTATCGCTGTCGTCATCATCGCTATGGCTTTAGTCACCTGGTTCGGTCTGAAGGATACACCAGAGGAAGCTGGTCTCTATCCGGACGGTGCAGATCAGCCGCCTAAATCAGAAACAGAAATTGAAGAAGTACAGTTGACAGTCGGTCAGGTGCTGTCCTCAGTAAAGGGCTGGAAATTAATCATCGCCTTTGGTGCATTTACTTTCATCATCAATGCCTGCATGGGTTCCATGGCTGCCCGTTATATGAGTCTGGGTATGGATGAATCCGGTCCATATGTATGGTTTGCAGCGTTAAAGTGGTTATCTGTCGGCGCAATTCTCGGTATTCCGATGTCCTACATCTTTGGCTGGCTGGATGACAAACTGGGGTCCGTCAAAACGTCTATCATCCTGGGCCTGTGTGAATTGCTGCCTGTGCTTGGTCTGATGCTCCAGCCTGAGGGCGGCAGTGTTCCTCTCATGGTTATGTGGGGCTTCGGCGTAGCATGTATGACAGGTGGTGTCCCGACGATGCACCCATGTATCACAGCTTACTGCTACGGCCGCAGAGAGTATCAGTCGGCTAACAGAATCATTATGGCCATCCAGCTGATTCCATCTGCCTTTGCCGGTCAGATGATGGCAGGCTTCATCGAGAGTGGTCATGCTAACACTGGATACATCATTCTGCTCGTCGTCATTGCAGTGGGAATTGTCGCAACGGCTTCTATGTTAAATATGAAGGATGTCAACGCTGCAGACCGCGACTACGGCGAGAAAGCGGCATAAAAACATTCGGTTTCAATACGTAAACTCGATAAATTGAAAAAGACTGCCTCGCTGATGCGGGCAGTCTTTTTCGTCTTTCATAGCCGCCTACAATGTGATACAATATTTTCATACATAATAAGGAGGGTTTAATCATGCTAAAAACGATGGAAGCTGCTGAAAGAGATGCGGCGTTATCCGTTGCCGACCTTATGGCTGCTGCCGCGAGAACAGCGCCCAAGGGCAGCGGAAAGGATAAGGTTATCACTGTTATTTTGACGGGAGAAGAAAAGGATCTGCTCGTTCAAAAGATGCACGAAGCAGCAGAAGAATACAAAGAGGACTTTATAGAAAGAGATGCTGTCAATGTAGATAACAGCCACTGTATCGTCTTAATCGGCGTGACATCTGTACCTTTCGGACTGGATAACTGCGGGATGTGCGGCTTTAAGAACTGTGGGGAGATGAAGAAGGCAGGTGCGAACTGCGCATTCAATATCACAGATTTGGGGATTGCAATTGGTTCCGCTGTTTCCGTCGCCGCAGATCATAGGATCGACAATAGAGTCATGTACTCTGCCGGAAGAGGGGCCCTCAGAATGGGATGTTTTCCGCAGGACGTCAGAGTCTGCTATGGAATTCCCCTTTATACAGGCGCGAAGAGTATCTATTTTGATCGGGGACCCGGTGCGGTTTTACGATAATCACAAAAAAATAAAGAATAAGCGACGTTTGGGAAACTTTTCTGTGTATGTGTGTGTTTTGGATTTTTTAATGGATTAATTAAGTGTAGGATTTTATCTTATTTTTAGGACTTCATTATGGGTAGAAACAATTTCCCAAACGTTTCTTATTTCTCTATAATGACTATATTTTAGCAAAAACGAATAATTATGTCTTTGTATTATTTTATAAATTTTGGGAAAATTCTTTGTTTTTTATACAAAAATAGACTTTATCTGTTCTATAAAGCCTATTTTTTCCATAATAACTGTTATTTTTTTATCAAAATCCTCAAAAAAGAAAAAGCTATCAGAGGGTTTCATCAGAAATCTCCATCAATTCTATAACGTTCCTAAAGCGACTGCGAATACATATCCATCTATTTTATTAAATTTCGGTATTTCTGATTCTCATAATCGGTTCCACCGGAGTGAGAGGATAGCAATGATGCAGCAAGATATGCTCTTTCTTCTCATCGAAGTCTTTGTAAAACGCTTCTTGGATTCTCTTGGCAATCATTTCCGCCAAATCCGCCGTTACATCGGAAACCATGACAAGAAATTGTCCGCTGGTGTACTGTGTATAAACGTCTGTAGCACGAAGGTTGTCCTGAATTTTTTCACTTAAAATCATCATCTGGCGTTCCCGTTCACGGAGAGATGGAAAATCCCCCTCGTCGTCGGTCAGTGTGAAGAGAATGATATAAGCGCTGCTTTGAACTCTTTGCATCCGCCGCTCTACAAAACGATAGATGCTCTTAAAAGTATCATAATCCTGACAGTAGGCGCCCTGAATTAAATCGTGTTCAGAAAGTTCCGCCCGTATCCGTTTGATGTCCATATCAATTCCGTTGTTTACAGCCTTGAAATCGCCACTGCTCTTTCTGTCCCGTGCACGTTTTTCCTTCAGCAGCCTCTGATCTGCCCGATCAAAGAGCGTCTGATAGTCGTCGCCCTCTTGAAAAACAGCCCATCCTATCGAAACAGAAAGCTTTGTCTTGGCATCAGCCAGCGGGATATCAGCCAGCCGTTCTTTAATCTGGCGGCTTCTGTCTTCCGCAAAGTGCTTATCCCTCTCGATAGGCATATAGACGACGAACTCATCCCCGCCGATACGCCCCAATAGATCCTTGCGCAGGACCATGAATCCTAAAATACGAGCAATCTCCTGCAGCAGATGATCCCCTGCAATATGCCCGTACCGGTCATTGACTTGTTTAAAATGATTGACATCGATGACAAACAGAATGCCCATACTCGTCTTTTCTAAAAGCTGGTTAATTTTCAGCTCACTCGTTCCCCGGTTATATAATCCGGTCAGCCAGTCAATTTCCGCCATGCGGCTCAACCGTTCATTTTCTTGTTTTAGTTTTATGATATCTTCGTTCATATGGCGTCACGCTCCTGGTAAAATTCATACTGATGATATAGAGTCTTTTCTTCAGTATAGCAATCTTTTTTTTCAAATACAATAATATTTCTTAAACCGTGCTTTTTCATCGCAAACCGTTTCTATATATTGAAGACAGTAAAAACGCGAACCTTTTCTATACCAGGTTCGCGTAAATAAACGATCTCTGCTCTCAGCCTATGGGTTCAAAGTCTTCCGCACCGTGTTTACAGAGTGGACAAATAAAGTCTGGCGGCAGTTCTTCACCTTCGTATACGTATCCGCAAATCTTGCAGACCCAGCCCTTTACTTTCGAATTTGCTTCCGGTTTCGGCTTGATATGGTCAAAATAGTATTGGTAGGTCACCGATGGAACGTCAGAGAGGACCTGCTCCTCAGTGACTTGCCCCACAAACATCAGGTGGGAGCCCAAATCCACCGTCTGATCCACCTTGACAGAAACCATAGCGTTGACGGCCTTTGTCAGATATAAAATGCCGTTTTCACCTCTTTTGGCGTCTTTAAAATCCTGAAACTTATCCGCATCCCTGCCGCATTGAAAGCCGAAATGCTTAAACAAGTCAAAATCAGCTTCCTCTGTTAAAAAAGATAAGGTAAAGGCGCCAGTCTTTTCTATCATTTCACAGGTGTAGTTGGCTTTGTTCACACAGATAGAAACCTGTTTAGGCTTATCAGCAGCCTGAATTGCCGTATTGATAATACAGCCATTGTCCTTTTCTCCGTCCCTTGCTGTTAGAACAAAGAGTCCGTAGCTGAACTTATGCATTGCATTCATAGAGACACCTCGTTACTCTGCTTTTTCTTCAAATACGTCTTTTCCAAGTGCGCAGAGAGGGCATACCCAATCCTCTGGAAGGTCTTCAAATGCTGTTCCCGGTTCAATTCCATTGTCTGGATCACCGACTTTTGGATCATACTCATAACCACACGCTCCACATACATATACTTTCATTTCTCTTCCTCCTGTTGTCTTATCATATTCAATAATAAATATACTTTGATTGCCGCAGCAAGATTTTGATAGAATTCCTTCTCATTGGTATTAGGATCTAATTTCTCCTGTAGCTTGCCAATGCGGTATCTGATCGTATTCTTATGGCAGTAAAGCCGTTCTGCAGCCTTTATCATGTCTCCCTTTGCGAGAACATATTCAATGGCAGTCTGCAGCAAATCTGCATCTTTATCGTCTTCGTCAAAGATTGGCGCCAGATAGTCCCGCATGTATTCCTCTGTTCTCTTAGAATTAATATGGGTCACGATTAGCTTGTATATACCCAAATCTTTATAATATTTAACATCTTCATTTTCAATTTCTGCCACTTTTTCCGCCCAGTAGGCTTCGCGAATATTCAATTCGAACCGTTCTGCTAAATTTCTCGGATGACCGATCCCAATGGTAAACTCATTTCCCGCTAAACCGTAAGCTACCATCACATCCTCAAAAATGGCTTGATATCTGGCCGTATTCAGTTCATCACTGGAAAGCAGGATGATAAATCGATCGTTTAACTTACCTACAAAAGTCTTACTGGCGAGCCTTTCATCTGGTTTGCTGCGGCGAATCACATGCATCACCTGCGATTCGTCCATTCCTTTTACTTTCACACATAACGCCACAACGACAGGCCGCAGCAGAGGGTTTATCTGATCTCTCGCAGCCTCCGCTTCTTCTTTCGTGAAGTCTCTGTTCACCATCTCTTTTAGCAGCGGTTCAATAAATCCCAACGCATGATCCTTTTCGACCAGACCGCGAATGCTGAAGATGATTTCCTCGAAGAATTCATCATCACCGAATTCTAAGATAGGGAAGCTCATTTTTTCCGCATAGTCTAAAGCTTCCTGCGGCAGCGCATTGAAAAAGACCGGCTTATACGCAAAAGCGTGCACATTGAGATAAACTAATTTTTTGATGGCCTCAAAAATCAATTCCGGTTGATCTTTGGCAAACAGCAGACTGGACAGAACCAGACTGTTGCCCTCAAAGATTCTTTCCCTATAGCCCTCTCGGATAAACTCAAAGTCCAAAATCTCCGTAGTAGTGATGGTTTTTGTCAATCCTTTGCTGCCAGCAATCACCTTAAAGTTCTTCATGATTGGGAGGCCCAGCAAGTCTTTTACCGTAACTGCCATATTTTCTCCTTTTTATTCGTCAAAGAGAACCGTGGATAAATACCGCTCTCCTGAATCAGGTAATACTACGACAATATTTTTCCCCTTATTTTCCGGCTGTTTTGATAGCTGCACCGCTGCCCAAAGGGCCGCACCAGACGTGATGCCTGCCAGATAGCCTTCTTCCCTTGCCAGTTTTCTTGCCAAATCATAAGCGTCCTCTTCCAAAACTGTTACAATTTCGTCAATCACATTCTGGTCCAACACTGGGGGAACAAAATTAGCGCCAATACCTTGAAGATTATGCGGTCCCGCCTTTCCTTCCGACAGAAGAGGGGAGTTCTTCGGTTCAACTGCGATAATCTTTGCCGAAGGATTCTTTTCTTTTAGAAACCTGCTGATTCCAGTAATCGTGCCGCCAGTGCCTACACCCGCCACGAGCAGATCCACCTTGCCGTCAAGGTCTTCCCAAATCTCCGGTCCGGTGGAATCGATATGAGCCTGTGCGTTGGCAAAGTTTACAAACTGACCAGCGACGATACTGCCGGGAATTGCCTGGTGCAGTTCTTCCGCTTTATCTACGGACCCCTGCATGCCTTTTGCCCCCTCAGTAAGCACCAATTGAGCCCCATAGGCGGCCAGAAGCTTCCTTCGCTCTACGCTCATGGTATCAGGAAGCACAAATACGGCCTGATATCCTTTTGCTGCAGCAATGGCTGCAAGACCGATTCCCGTATTTCCGCTAGTCGGTTCTATAATCGTGCCGCCCTCCTTGAGCAGCCCCTTCTCCTCTGCATCTCTGATCATCCACAGTGCCGCCCTGTCTTTGATGCTGCCCGCCGGATTCATGGCCTCCAGCTTCCCATAGATAGCTGCCTCCGCGTGCTCTATCGTCTCTATTTTTTTCAGTCTCATCAAAGGCGTTTTTCCAATCGCCTCTGTAATTGAATCAATGATCATATTCTCCACCTCTTATTCGCTCTATTATCATGATTGCCGCCGTCAACACGGCGATGCCCAAGCTCCATCCTCCCAAAATGTCTGTCGGAAAATGTACGCCCACGTATACCCGGCTGCAGCCGATAGCCAGAATTAACAATCCCAGCAAAACGGTAATCCAATTTGCCGCAGTTCTGTTCTTGCAATAGCGCCTGGTCAGATAGATCAGAATCCCGTATATCACCATGCAGTTCATAGAATGTCCGCTGGGAAAAGAATAGCCGCTTTCCTCGATGATACGGACCGAAAGGTCCGGCCTTGGTCTCTGAAAAATCGACTTTGCTATTTTGTATATCACCGTCGAAGAAATTGCAGTTACAGCAAATGGCAGACCTATTTTTCTTCTGGTGCCCGGATAAATCAATAAAGCCAATCCCAGCATTACAATGGTCTGCCAATTTCCCAGATAAGTAATGCAGATCAAAATCTTATTACGCAGCGGGCTTCGCAGGCCATAGACCCATTCCCTGATTGCGGTATCAAAGCCGAGGATATCACAGCTCATCACCGTGTATGCAATATAGGCGAAGCATATCAATGCTCCGCCTATGATAACTGACCGTAAAACTAGTTTTTCTCTGTCAATTCTCTCCATCAAATTTCCCCTTTTGATTTCGTTTATTTAAATTTTACTGCTGTTCCATAAGCGATGACTTCTGCAGCTCCCTGCATGATTGCAGATGAGGCAAATTTAACGTTGACGATGGCATCGGCTCCCAAACTCTCCGCTTCGTCTACCATTCTCTTTGTTGCAATCTGTCTAGCTTCCTGCAACATATCCGTATAGCCCTTCAGTTCGCCTCCGACGAGGGTCTTAAAGCCTGCGCCGATATCCTTACCCAGGTTCTTCGACTGTACAACGTTGCCTTTTACCATGCCGAGGACATCAAATTCCTGTCCTGGAATGTAATCAATATTTACGAGCTTCATCTTCTTCGCCTCCCTTAATTTCTTTGATTCTTTGAATTAGCATATATACAATCAGAGCCGCCGCTCCGATGGGAATGAAAAGCATCAAAAGAACCGCCGCCAGCGGCACGCCTTCAAAGATAGAACACGCAAAACAAATGGCTATTCCCAGGAAATAAATAACTGCCAGTATCGTGATGACAACAGGGGCAATATATCTCTTATCCACGATGTTCTCCTTTCATTCGCTTAATGCTAATATTATACTCTTTTTGAGTAGATATTTCCACTGATTTTATGTTATATTAGTAGAGAGCGAAATTCTATATTGGAGGTATACGAATTTGAAATTATTCAGAAACATCCCCAACGGCATCAGGCTGTTCCGATCCGTTGGTATATTTAATAAGCATATGAAGGAAATTGCTGCGGCCAGGCAGGCCGGTGATTTCGAGAAAGAGCGCGAACTGATTGCATATTGGACAGGTCTATGGGTGGATAATGTTATTGACCTCTTTGATTTGACCGTCAATATCAGTGGCAGAGAGAATTTGCCAGAAAATGGGCCATGTGTGTTTATTTCCAACCATGAGGGGTATGGAGATATTGTAGTATTATTTAAGGCACTGGAAGGACGACAGATCGGCTTTATCGCAAAAGATGCATTAGAGAACGTTCCCTACTTTGGCAAATGGATCAGGACAATCAGAGGTGTTTTTATTAAAAGGGGCAACACGAGAGAAGCGCTTAAATCCATACAGGCCGGAGTGGATACCCTCAAAGATGGGTTTTCTCTGGTCATATTTCCAGAAGGGACCAGGAGCCGCGGCCCTAGAATGGCCGAGTTTAAAGCCGGAAGCTTTAAACTGGCTACCAAAGCAAAGGTACCTATCGTTCCTATCACCATCAATGGCTCTTATGATCTCTTCGAAACCAGGAGCATCATTACAGGCGGTGCCGTTATCGATGTAGTCATCCATCCCGCAATTGATACAGCTTCTTTGGACAGGCATCAGATTGCGAATATAACTCACGAAGTTGATAATACTATTAGGACAACACTAACGCAGCTGATCGAACAACGCGAAGCGGCTGCAAAGGAAAAGGAGTAGAGAATATGATTATTAACTTAACAAAAGACACTTTCCAGAAGGAAGTTTTAGAATCTGACATTCCTGTATTAGTAGATTTTTGGGCACCTTGGTGCGGCCACTGCGTCAACCTGGCGCCGACCATCGACCAGCTGGCAGAAGAATACGCCGGCAAAGTAAAGGTCTGCAAGCTCAACACCGACGATGAGCAGGAAGTCGCTCTGCAGTACGGAATCATGAGCCTCCCGACTGTCGCTAAATTCGAAGGCGGTGAAATCAAAGCGAAGACCATGGGCGCATTGCCAAAAGCTGCATTGGTTGCTCAGCTGGGACTGTAAAATTAAAAAGGTTTTAAGGAGCTGCCTCCATGCAGCCTCAAAAAGTTAAAAGTGCGAAGGGAGCACGGCATTGAGCCTGCCCCTTCTCTTTTAAATTGCAGCACTTTCAGTTCAGAATAGTTCTGCTATCAGCTCCTCGCACTTCTCAATGCCGAGTATGCCGCTGTCCAACGAAATATGGTAATTGTGAGCCTCTCCCCATTTCATGTCGGTGTAAAACTGATAGTACGCCTGCCGGCGTTTGTCTTTCTCTCGCAGTCTTTTTGCCGGAACGTCATCAGATTCACCGTAGACCTGGACGATTCGCTTACTGCGAAAGGCAAGGTCCGCATGAATGAACACCGTGAGCAAATCGGCTTTGCCGCGTAAAATATAGTCGGCACACCGACCTACGATGACGCAGGGCTCCTTTACCGCTATTTCGTTGATAATTTTCACCTGCAGCTTCCACAGGAAGTCCTCGTTAGAGAATCCCTCCATAGATCTGCTGGAAAATGCGTGGGACAGCCAGCTGTTATGCGGCGAATATTCACTGGTTTCTTTTACATAATCTGCGGCGAAACCGCTCTCTTTTACCATCTCATCTAACAGCTCCTGATCATAGCAGGAAATCCCCAATTTTTTCGCAGTCTGCCTGCCGATGGTTCTGCCGCCGCTGCCGAACTCTCGGCTTATGGTGATAATTCTATTTGACATGTTCGGTTCCTCCTGTTTCTTTCAATAATCGATGGGTATACACGATGACTGCCGCCGAAATAATGAAGGTGGCGCCATCTGCAATGGGCATGGAATATAATACGCCGTCAAGTCCGAAAAATGCGGGCAGGAGCAATGCGAAGCCTACGCCAAACAGCACTTCGCGGACCATGGATAGCAGCGTGGAGAGCAGCGCCTTTCCCAGAGACTGCAGGTAAATAAACGTCGCTTTGTTGATGCATGCTAAAATAATCATACAGAGATAGACGCGGAAGGCTTTGACTGCAAAATCGGTGTAATAAATGCTCTCGTTAGCTGCGCCGAAGATTGCAATCAGCTGTCTCGGCATGAATTCTACAATGAGAAGGGCCGCAAGACCTACACAGCCCTCTGCCAGGAGCAGATATTTAAATAGTTTCCCGGCCCGGTCCTTTCTGCCAGCGCCGATATTGTACCCCACAATGGGAATGCAGCCGGCGGCCATGCCCACCACGATGGATATGACAATCTGGAAGAACTTCATGACGATGCCTACCACTGCCATGGGGATCTGTGCATATTCTGCCTGACCAAAGACGACATCCATAGCGCCGTATTTTTGAATCATGTTATTGATCGCTGCCATGGCGGCAACCAAGGATATCTGTGACAAAAAACTGCAGATGCCCAAAGAAAGAAAGCGGGAAATCACTTTACCATGGAGAGAAAAACTGTCTTTTTGCAATTTTACTGTTTTTATATGAAACAGATACCACACTGCCAACCCTGCCGTTAAAATCTGCCCGAGGACCGTAGCGACAGCGGCTCCCATCATACCCCATTTCAATCCGAAGATGAAGATAGGGTCGAGCACGATATTGACCACCGCTCCTGCCAAAGTAGACAGCATGGCAAATTTAGGGCTGCCATCGGATCTGATGACAGGGTTCATGGCCTGGCCGAACATATAAAAGGGGATTCCCACGGTGATATAGGTAAAATACTCTTTGGACAGGGCAAAGGTCTCTTCGTTTACTCTGCCGCCAAACATGGTCAAAATCGGCTCCTGGAATAAGAAGTATAAGGCCGTCACCAAAATGCTGGCGCCGATACACAGCACCACTGAATTTCCAATGCTCCTGTGGGCATTTTCCTCATTTCGCGCCCCTAAACTGATGCTGACAAATGCACAGCAGCCGTCGCCGATCATGACTGCAATAGCCAGGGCGACTACTGTCAGAGGAAAAACCACCGTATTAGCGGCATTTCCAAAGGAACCTAGATAGTCCGCATTGGCAATAAAAATTTGGTCCACGATGTTATAAAGGGCAGCGACTAAAAGTGATATAATACATGGAAGCGCATATTTCCTCATCAGGCTGCCGATTTTCTCTTTTTCAAGAAATGAATTTACATTTCCTTCGCTCATATAAAAACCTCCTATTTTTACTTACAAAAAACGCACAGGCAAAGGGTAAGCTGGTCTTACGCCTTTGGCTGCGCGCTAAATGAGAACAAAAAAATAACGTCTGACGAAAACTGGGATTACGCTTTCGCTACACGTTACAGCCCTATTATATCAATAGAAAAAATATTTTGCAAAAGTTTTTTTCTTCTGTGTTAAAATATTTTTTATAATCAATGTAACGAAACCTGCGATTTGACGATATATGGGTAAAGCAGTAAGAGAGGTGATAACATGTTAGACATGGACGTCGTGTACAACGACTATGCGCAGACCGTATTTAAATTCCTGATGACCCTGTGTCATGACGATCACACCAGTGAAGAACTGACCCAGGAGACTTTTTATCAGGCGGTGCGCTGTGCCGAAAAATTTGACGGAACGTGCAAAGTCTCCACCTGGCTCTGTCAAATCGCAAAGCACCTATGGTACCAGGAGCTGGACAAACGAAAGCGCAGAGATCCATCAGAGCTGACAGACAGCATTGTTTCAGAGGAAGCATCGCCGGAGAGCAAGGCCTGTCTCAAGGAGGAGAAGATGGAACTGTTCCGCAAGGTCCATGTTTTATCTGAAACCGAAAAAGAGATCGTACTTCTCAGGCTGACTGGTGCTTTTTCCTTCAGGGAAATCGGAGACATTTTTGAAAAAAGCGAGAACTGGGCGCGGGTGACCTTTTACCGTGCAAAACAAAAGATTACGAAAGGATAGGTGAATAGAGATGAAGTGTGAAATAATCAGAGACTTACTCCCGAGTTACATTGAAGAATTGACTAGCGAGGAGAGCAACAGGGCGATCGAAGAGCACCTGAAAACTTGCCCTGCGTGCAGAAAATATTTAGAAGAGATGCAGACCAGTGTTGATGCACCGGAGATTAAGACCGCAAACGCCAAGGAAATCAACCCATTTAAAAAATTAAAAAAGAGAACCTGGAAAGCCATCGGCGCAACTGTCTTGGTATGTGCCTTGCTGTTTGGGGGCGCCGCTTACTACTACGGACATGAATGGACGCCATCTTCAGGAGACGTCACCGTGAAATGTGAAAAAGTCGGAGAAGTCGTGACATTGAGTTTTTTTGCAAAGGACGAAAAGCTGATCATGGAATCTTATCTAGACTATTCCTTAGATGATGGCAGCGAACAGGTGAATCTGCAGATGCATCGCCAGAATCCACTAAAAAAGCCGACGCATAAAGGAGCTTACTTCGGCTATACCTTCCTCGATGACGACACCATCTATAATACAGATGGCAACAAGCGCAAGCTGACGGACGAGGATGTGGTCACTATCAAATACAAAGACAAAGACGTAAAGATCAAAATCAAAGACTTAGCAGATGGAAAATTGTAATAGCATTAAAAACTGCCGGCATGACATTAATAAAAATATCATACCGGCAGTTTATCTTTTATCCACACACAAACTATACTAACACTTTTCTTGCCGATTACAAATCATCATAATGACGAGGAGCATCATTGCAACTCCTATCGTGTCCAGTATCTTTCCTACATCAATTACCGCTGCTGCAAAGGCAATCATAATACAAACAATAACCCTTTTTCCTACTTTTTTCTTATAAATCTTCTTTTCATTTTGCGACAACGGCTTATTCTTATGTTCGGACGGCGCCATAAAATAAATAATACCGCCTATTAAAATGATAGCCCCTCCTGCTACAATCTCAGAAACATTAATCCAGCGGATAACCAACAACGCTGCGATTAACATCCCAAACGACAAAATGTAGCATCTTAGCTGTGTTGATGCATGATAACCTCCTGCATAAACACGCAGTGACATATAAACTGCCGTAAAAACAATCGTCTCTATCAACATGCCCAAGGCAGCACCAATTCCAAACATAATGAAATAAGTAAAAATCTGCGAAAGCAATTCTTTTATCCCAAATAAATATATTTCCCTATCTTCCGCAGAAATGATATTTTCTTTAATTAAACTTCCTAACAGCCTCTCAGAAATACTAGTCATATTTCTTTAGCTTGTCCGCACCTTTTGGCATCTGCGGCTGATAAGTAATGCTTCTACACGTTGAATTCACGTTAAACTTTGTCATCAACTTCGCTTCCTTCGCAAGCAGTTCCATTGATTTTTTTTTCAGTATGTTCACTATATTCACCTCTTCCTTAATATGATTTATGGTATTATTATACATATTATAAGATGTTGTGCGGAGCAATGTAACGAAGGTTATGCTATTTTGTAACCAAATAAGAAAACTACTTAACACCTGCAATGTCTTGTGCTAGAATAGCCCCAGAAGTCAAATTTAAGGATATGATAAAATGTTTAGAATAGCCATTTGTGATGACGATAAAACTATATGCAATCATATAGACCAAATGATTGCCACTTACGTGAAAGAAAATAAGTTACATATTGAAGTAGAAGTATTCTACAGTGGTGAAGCGCTCTGCCAGCATCTCGACGCAGGGATCCAATTCGACCTGATTTTTTTAGATATTGAAATGACTGCGATGAGCGGAATTGATGTAGGATATGATATTCGTAAAAAGAGAAACGATTACAACACCGAACTCATATACATCACTGGAACCAATCAGTATACACGCCAGTTGCTGGACATGCGTCCTTTAAGCTATATAGAAAAGCCTTTTACAAAAGAAACGATCATCGAAGCGTTAGAGCTGGCACTTCGTCTTTCAGATGAATTAGAAGGGTATTTTCGCTTCAAAATAAAAGGGCAAGACTATAAACTGAAGTTTAGCGAAATTCTATACTTCGAAAGCCGCCTAAGAAAAATTTTTCTCGTAACCGAAACAAAAAGCTTTGAATTCTACAGAAATCTCAACGAATTACTCTCTGATCTGCCAAAGTATTTTACTCAGATACACCGCTCCTATGTCATCAATATTAAAAAGGTAACCGCATTTTTAGGAAGCTCTGTACTGATGCAAAATAACATCGAAATTATGGTCAGCCAAACATATAGGAAGAAACTTAGAGCGATTGAAAAAAGTGAATTAGAAGCAAGGGGTTTACTGAAATGAACACATACACTACCGCCTACATCATCAACAATTTTTTCTATGCTTATGTGCTGTATCGTATGCTGCGAATTTTTTACGTCGAAAAAAGAGTGGGGAAACCAGTTGAGATTGGGGCATATCTTTTCTATGCTTTCGTTATCAGCATTACAGTATTCTTTGATACACCGCCCATCATATATTTATCTCTAAGCACAATTTTATATTTCCTGTTAACATTTCTATATGTTGCTTCTGCCAAAGCGCGCTTTGCATCGATTATTTTAATCTGCTTGATTATCAATTGTATTGAATTATTCATAAACTATGCAACGGGTTATTATGTTCAGGATTTAGACACAGCAATGAAATACAATTCTGTTTTTGGTATCACCTCGATCACCATCCTGACATTCTTCATTGTTCTTTTATTGGAGAACTTTGTTAATCTGAAAGATGGCGCTAAAATCGCAACTTCTTACTGGATCTCTATTATCTTGATACCCTTCGGCAGCCTGACCTTGCTTCTAAACAGTTTATCGGCGCATACGAGCCCTAACCTGGTCATCATAGACTCAATCATCATATTGGGCATCAACATTCTCTGGTTCTATACTTACGACAGAATTTCCCGTCTTACGAAGCTGGAGATGGAAAACTATATGATGGCACAGCAGAACAAATCCTACGAACAGCAGTTATTGATCATGAAAGGCTCTGAAGAAGCAACACGCGCGCTGAGACATGATCTGAAAAATCATTTAACTGCCTTAGACGCTTTGGTAGACGAGCGAAATAAAGATGGGCTGACCCAGTACGCGCAGTCCCTGACACAGCAGCTGCAGGGCAAGCAGAGTATTTCCAATACCGGTCTTTTGGCTCTGGATAGTCTGGTCAATTACAAACTCGGGGCTTTGAGCGAAGAAGATGTCAAAATGACTTACCTGCCACATATTTCGCCGGATTTACCTATCGATGATTTTGATTTAACCATCATTCTCGGCAATCTGATTGATAACGCCGTAGAGGCCATCGAAGAGGTAAGTCGCGGACAGAAAGAACTCTCCCTGCTCATCAGTTATGACAAGGGGCGGCTGGTCATACAGTTAAAAAACTCTTATGTTGGAAAGCGGAAGAAATCTCTCAGCACGACGAAAACAAACAAGCAATATCACGGCATCGGCTTGAAAAATGTACAGTCTGTGGTACACAAATATCAAGGAACCTTAGATATCTCTTTTCAGCAAGGGATCTTTGCGGTAGAAGTAATTCTCTACCTTCTCAGCCGCAACCCTCCAGCCTGAAATGAAGATACAGAGGACAAAAAAATCAGCGCGGCAGATGGAGAGCAACTGCCGCGCTTTTGGCTGTAAAGAACGCGTGCATGACGGAACCGAACGGTCAAGTCTGCCAAATGGAGATTTGGGGACTTTTCGCATGAGACCTGCCAACGATTTACTTTAAGTAAATCGGGCTAGGGCTTGGAGATTCCTATGCACAGATGCTGCCCGTAAAGGGCAGCCCTTCGCAATGTGCGTTCTTTGATATTCTGGCGACATCCATTGCGTCGATATCGCCTTCATAATAAGTACACAGAAGATTTGGCTGGAATCTTCTGATCACCCGCGTTAATTGTTTTGAACAAACTCTCTCTTCAACATAGAGATGATTCGCTCATTTTCCTTTTCGTAGAAACTTCCTTTCCCTGTAAAATAGCCTGCGGCGGCTGTGGCCTGCGCCACCAGCATAGAAAGACCGCTGGCAAAGGGAATATTAAGGTCAACTGCCTGCTTGACGAGGGCCGTATAATACGGGTTATATATCACGTCGAACACACCTTTACAACAAGGAAAGGCCCTCAGATCAATCAGGCGATCAGAAACACCTGGGTACATACCCACCGGAGTGGCGTTAATAACGATTTCAGCGTCAGCATGATCGGACAAATCCTCGTAATTTACCATGAGACAGTTACAACTGCCAACCGTCATTTCAGTTGGCACTGCCGCCTTCCTAGAGGCTATCACAAGTTCGGAGGCACCTCTGTCTGTCACCGCTTTCTTAATCGTCTGGCAGGTGGCGCCATTTCCCAAAATGACCACCTTCTTGCCGCGGACAGAAATCCCGGCTGTATCTATTGCATACAAAAATCCTGTATAATCTGTATTGGTTCCATGGAGTTCATGGTTTTCATCAAAATAGAGGCAATTGACGGCCCCAATTTCAGCAGCCAGCTGCGAGAGATGATCACAGTAAGGGATCACTGTTTTCTTGTACGGTATCGTGACTGACAGACCGTTAAAGTCCCTATTCTGAAGGAGCTCATTCAGTTCCTCTGGCTCCAGAGAGCGCAGTTCATAAGGGTATGCGCCTAAAGCCTCGTGAATGATCTTAGAATAGCTGTAGGTCATATTTTGACCAATTGATCCATATTTCATAGAAACATCTCCTCTTACATGGATTTCATTATGGTAATCTCGGTATTTCTATCGCCCACCGCGTTTCTCATCTCATCGGCCAGGGCGTTCATCCGTTCTTCTGATGGTTTCTGTGTATCAGCCAGTGCATATTCCCGCCCCAGCTGACCATATTTGACTTCACCAAGGTTGTGATACGGCAGAAGTTCAATTGACGGGATATTGAGGGATGCGGCATAGTCTGCCGTCTTCCGCAGATTCTCTGTGCTGTCATTGATACCAGGAATGACTGGTATTCTCACCACGATGTTGTCGTGAGCCTTTGCTAATGCTGCGAGATTTGCGATAATTCTCTCATTGGAAACTCCCGTAATGTCCCTATGGGTTTCATCGTCCATGTGTTTCACATCATAGAAGATCAAATCTAGCAAAGCGGCGGTTTCTATCAAGCTGTCTGTATCTGTCATGCCTGTGGTCTCTATAGCCGTATGTACGCCATTTTCCCGGCAGGCGGCCAGAATTTCTTTCAGAAAAGCAGACTGCATCAGCGGCTCGCCGCCAGAAAAGGTGACTCCGCCGCCAGATGAGTCATAGAAGGATTTATCTTTCATGATTTCTTTCAGGAGCTCATCCACAGTGTAGTCTTCACCTACCACCTTTTTTGCGTTGGTACAGCATTCTTTCACACAGATCTCACATAAATCGCATTCCTCGCGATTTGTAATTTCAAAAGGAGGCTGTGCCTCGATCAATCCTTTCGGACAAACCTCGGCACAATACCCACATGTTACACATCTGCTTTGAAAGCAAGCTACTTCTTTTTCCACTTTCTGGCTTTCTGGATTAGAACACCAGAGGCAGTTTAAAGGACATCCTTTAAAAAACACCGTCGTTCTGATTCCCGGACCGTCGTGGATGGACATCTTCTGTATATTAAAAATCGTTCCTTTTTTCATTAAATATTCACCATTCTTAGCAGCAGCATCCGCCTACGTTTTTGTGAGCAGTTCTGCCGATGATATTGTTCTGTACATCTCTGTCCAGTTCGATAAAGTATGCGGAGTAACCAGCTACTCTGACGAGGAGGTTCTTGTAATCCTGCGGATTCTCCTGTGCAGCCTCAAGTGTTCCTGCATCCACCACGTTGATCTGAATGTGCTCGCCGTTCATATCAAAGTATGACTTGATGACATTTTTCAAAATCTGTTTTCCTTCTTCACCCTGTACGATGTTTGGATCGAATTTGATGTTAAACAGTGCACCATTGTTACAATCGCTCTGATCGATAGATGCGACAGATTTGATTGTTGCAGTCGGGCTTGTTACATCGCGGCCGACCATCGGGGATGCATTGTCAGAAACAGGTTCGCTTGCCAGTCTTCCATCCGGAGTAGCGCCAATGGTCTTGCCCTGCAGTACATTAAAAGATGTGGACAAGATGCAGTTCTCATATGTACCGCCGCGGCTGTCACGGTATTTGACCATTTCTTCGTTATATGCACGGATCATGCGGTTGGCATATCCGTCAACTCTATCTCTGTCGTTTCCGTATTTGTCAACTTTGTTGAGGATGATGTTGCGCAGTCTTTCGTTTCCTTCAAAGTTGTTTTGCAGAACTTCGTTAAACTCACCGGCATTCATCATTTTTTCCTGGAAGACGACATAGTCGATGGCTTCCAGACAGTCAGCACCATTTGCCATGGCGACGAGGAATACGCCAGAACTGTTGTACAGAGCGCCGCCCTCTTCCAGGGATTTACCTCTTGCAATACAATCTGTTACCAAGGCTGACGCATATCCCTTTGGCACATAGACTGCGTGCATTGCGCAAACTTTTGTATAAGCTTCGCACATGATTTTGACAAAGTGTACGATCTGCTTGTGCAGAGCCTCTTCAAAATCTTTGATGCTGGTAAATGTATTCGGATCACCTGTCTTGAGACCCATTTCGCATTGAGCCACTGGATCCCAGCCGTTGTTCATGACCAGTTCGATACATTTTGCTGCATTTACATAACCTACGTTCGGACGGCCGTCAGACTTGCCCATGACATATGGTTCTACACAACCGTGAACAGTCCAGTCTCTGGAATCTTCTTCTGTTGCGCCTTTGTTCTTCAAAAGGTTGCCAACCAGGTTGTCGTTGTAGAAAGCAGGAATTGCATAACCTTTCTGTACCATTGCCAGAGCAACGTCCATCAATTCATCCGGCGTGTTGTCGTTGACACGCAGAGCCATAGTAGGCTGTACTGTCTGCACCAAATCCCAGGCCTTGAATACGGAATATGTCAGTTCGTTGGTTGCATCTTTTCCGTCTCTGCCCAAACCGCCGATTGCCATCTGCTGCCACATCGGATAAGCTGCGAATCCGAGGGAATCAAAAGCGTCTCTCAGCTTGAGGATTTCTGTACATTTGATATATAATGCCGCCAGCAATTCTTCTGCATCTTCAGCAGGCATATCGCCATCGACAACTGATTTTTTGTAGTATTTATATAAGTTCTGGTCAAGTCTGCCCACTGCGATGGAGTGTCCGTTGTCTTCAATCTGAATCGTCAGCTGTAAGAACCATACGAACTGCAGCGCTTCCCAGAAATCTCTCGGTTCATTTTCAGGTACATTGGAGCACACGTCTGCAATCTTCAGCAATTCCTTCTTGCGCTGTGCATCTGTTTCTGTTTCTGCCAGTTTGCCAGCGTGGTCAGAGAATTTATGGGCAAATCTGATTACTGCTTCACAGGAGATGATGTTTGCGTTCCAAAAGTCTACTTTTCTCATATCCTCCGGTGTTAAAACCGGCGTTTTTTCAATCATCTCTTTTGCCTGGTTGATGACGCCGCGAAGTCCCATCGGCAGGATTCTCGGATAATCTGGTGAGATATGTCCCATGCCTGTCGTTCTCGCACCTACGGACAGCACGCCGCATTCCTGTGCTTTTAATACATATGGATCGAGAACCGCAGTTGACTGCATGTCAAAAGTGTTGTCTCCCCAGCTTTCTAAAATCGGCAGAATCTCTGCTTTTGTTTCTGGTGTAACGACGATTGGATCTGTACCGCGAGTAGGGAACATGTCAATTTCGTCGATGACCCACTTTGCACCAAATTCAGGGAATACAGGTACGCCTCTGACTCTCTTGGTCTGGCTTCCGACGAGGAGTTCTCCCTCCTGCATGTTAGGCTCCATGTTGTCGAGAATATATGCGAATGCATGTGCTCTGCGAAGTACCGGGGTACAGTCTGCATATATCTCATAGGCTTCTGTCACCAGCTTAGCTCTTTCTACATCAAGCTGTGGCTTTGAATCTTTGAGACGTTCGTTCATCATATCAATTCTATCTTTGTTCATTTTCCGCTCCTCTTTCTATCAAAAAAAGTATGATTTATATCTTATATAAATCATACTTTAAAACCAGTCTTAATGGTAGCGGACAAACGTCAATATCACGTTGACAATCCGTACGAAGCCCTCATAATTATCAGTCTTTGATGCAGCTGAGGAATCGTTTGAGCGAAGGGGAAATGTCTGCTTTTGATTTGACGGCAAAACCGATCTTTCGATTCATATCCACATCAATAGGTCGATATTCCACATCAAACAGGGATACAGCATATTTTGCAATCAGTTTCGGCATGATGGCAGCGAAACCATTTTGCTCTACCATGCGGATAACTGTAAAATCTGAATTGGAAGTGTAGCCCTCATATTCTTTTACGTCCACATACTTCATGATTTGAACGATATCCTGATCCAAACCTTTGTGAGATTTAAACAAAAGCACTCTCTCCTCAAAGAGTTCTTTGACTGGAACGATTTCGTGGCTGCACAAAGGGTGTCCAGCAGGAAGAAGTGCGACATACTCGTCGTCGATTTCTTTCAACCATTCAAAGTGATGGTGGGGCTGCCGGCTGAAAATACCAATATCGATGATTCCCCGATTGAGCCACTGCTCTAACTGATCGAGGCTGTGCTCTTCCAAAACCTCTATTTGAATTCTCGGATATTTGTCATAGAATTTTTTCAGCAAACCGGGTATCAATACAAAGGCAGTCGTCGGAAAACAGCCGATTCGCACAGTTCCCTTCTCCAGGCCGTTGATTAAAGAAATCTCTTCTTCAAGTTTCTCGTTTTCTTTTACGATATTACGAATAATCGGCATCAGCTTTTCTCCTTCTGGTGTAAGCGTGATGCCCTTATTATTTCTTTTGATAATTTGGAATCCAAGTTCGGCCTCCATACTGTTGAGCATTTTCGATATACCAGAATGGGTGTAACCCAGATCATAGCTTACGTTATTGATGTTGCCACGGTCTACCACCTTCAGCAGTACCTCGTATTTCTTTAAGTCCATTTTTCCACCCTTTCATTTCGATTTCTGGCGTTAAAAGATAAATCTCACTATGCTCATTTTAAAAGCCTTGGGTTGTATTGTCAATGCTGAAATAGGAGATGCCAGCTGCGGACTGTTCTCAGCCTGTGCGGCAGATTTTAGTCCGTAATCTCACACTCTCGCAGAAAATATTCTAGACATTTTTTTAAACTGTGTCAGTTGCGGACTCTTCTCGGCCTGTGCGGCAGATTTTAGTCCGCAGTCGCACACTCTCGCAGAAAATATTCTAGGCATTTTTTTAAACCATGCCAGTTGCGGACTGTTCTCAGCCTGTGCGGCAGATTTTAGTCCGCAGTCGCACACTCTCGCAGAAAATGTTCTAGACATTTTTTTAAATTATGTCAGTTGCAGACTGTTCTCAGCCTGTGCGGCAGATTTTAGTCCGCAGTCGCACACTCTTGCAGAAAATGTCCTAGACATTTTTTTAAACTGTGTCAGTTGCGGACTCTTCTCGGCCTCAACAGCAGATTTTAGTCCGCAGTCGCACACTCTCAAGAAAAATGTCCTGGACATTTTTTTAAATCATACCAACTGCGGACTCTTTTCAGCTAATAGAAATATACGGGTGACACTAGGTTGTTTAGCAGCGACACGACACTCCAGCCTACTAGAATTGATGACTTTGAGTAGATTTTCATTTCTGCCGATGCCTGCTCTGAAGCGACTTTGATATACACATCATCATCATTAGGCATATTGGGATCGCCGTAAATTCTGATGCGTGTCTTGTCGGGACCAATCGTCGCAAGAGACGTCGCCACACCGATATTGATCATTCTAGGCAGCAGAGGAATTGCCTCTGCTGCGGTGCCCTCGAACAACAGCCCCCTTTCACCAGAGTCAAGCACAGCTTGGCTAAATACAGGCGTATCTCTATATGTAGACGCCTCTCTTGTCAGGGTCAGTTCTGCCTCCGCTCCGCCGATCAAAGCGATGGTCTGCATGACATCAAAGCCGCCTATGGCTCCTGATGAGAAGTAAATCCTCGTATTATGCTCCTGCGCTGTCTGCTTGGCCTTTTCATAGAACGGTCCATCAACAAAAGCACCGATTGACAGTGCTACAAAAGGAATGCCGTGTTCCAAAACTTTCACCACGTATTCCTGCACAGCTTCTATGGACGCCACCTCTACGACGATATCCGGCTTTGTCGCAAGAAGTTCATCCACGTTCTGCGCCACTTTACAGCTGCATTTTTCTGCAATCTGCTGTGACCTTTCGTCGCCAATGCCAAAAACAGCTGTCAGCTCATATTCAGGCATCGCACCTCTGCAGTATGCGTCTGCGATAGTGCTGGCTAGAAAACCATTCCCAATCATTGCAAACTTATTCTTTCTCATAATTCATTCTCCTTTTCAACGTTTAAATCCAGCCATCGTATGGTCGCTGCTGGCACGCATTTTCCATCCAATTAATTAATGTGATAAAATCAAAGACGGGACGCTTTGTCGCTTTTTGAATTTCCCAGGCATAAGGAGGCATGTCACTGCACTCGAGAAGAATCGCGCCCACATCGGGATTTTCTTCTACCAATTTCATCGCCGCATTCACCACGTCGTTGCGAACGCCTGTGTTGTCAAAGCTGCCCTGATCCTCCATGATATTGTGGAAATTCTCGCCGTGACGTAAATCGGCTATGACCAGATCGTCAGTCTTATCAATGCCACAACTTTCAAAAATTTGTTCACTCATAGCGATTGCATTGGCAGTCATGATACCGATTTTTTCACCCGGTTTCAAAAGTGTACGAATCCATGGAACCTGGACCATGCTTGAGATTGCGACCGGAATGTCCATGTCTGCAGCAAGGCGTTTTTGGAAGTTCCCAAAGAATCCACAGGCGCCGGAAATCGCTCTGACACCTTCCGCTTCCAGTTCCTTTGCTGCCTCCAAAATAGCCTCATAGGCTTCTGGCGCGCCGCTGTGCAGCGTCGGTGTATCCAACCCTTTTACTGCTTTGAAGCGCACGGGATATTTATAAGTCCAGGCGTTGACCACATTCCCCGGTACAATCGGATACCACACCTTGTCGAGGAGCAAAATGCCAATGCCGTAGCCCGCGATATTCTGCCCCTTTTTCATCTCCATCCACGTATTTTCTTTGTGAGACGGCGTCATGTAGCCGTATTCATTTACATTTTTCATACCTATCATCCTTTCAAATTCAATCCCATTTCTGCATTGCCCCGCCAAGCTCTGCTGGAAGACAATTCTTTGCGTAAGTGCGCATAAATCCTCTCGTCAATTTTGGGGCAGGGGGCACATACTGTTTCTTTCTCTCTTTGATGTCCTCTTCATCAACCAGGAGACTGATAGAACGTTTTTCAATGTCGATTTCTATGAAATCTCCGTTTTCTACATAGGCAATCAGCCCGCCTGCCGCCGCTTCCGGCGATACATGCCCTACAATAGGACCGTGATTAAAGCCCGAAAATCTGCCATCTGTCACTAATGCAACGCTTTCGTCTAACTTCAAGTTGATAATCGCTGAAGCGGTACATTCCACCTCCACCATGCCAGGTGCGCCGATAGGACCGGCGTAGCGGACGACAATCACCGAACCCGGCTTTACCTCACCGCTCATCAGCGCGTCATATGCCGCTGCGTCACTGTCATACACCCTAACCTGGCCGCAGAAATGATGCATGGAAGGGGCAACAGAAGAGGATCTCATGACACATCCCTTTGGAGCGAGGTTTCCTTTCAGTACGGCAAGGCCTCCGTCTTCCGTCAAAGGGTTCTCCATGCCATGAATCACATCGTTACTGGCCGCGGGAGCCTTTTGCAAGATTTCTCCCATTGTGTGGCCTGACACATTGAGACACTCTTTATGCAGCTGCCCTTCAATCTGTTTCATAATTGCCGGAACACCTCCGAGATAGAACAGTTTATCGACTGTATACTCTCCGCAGGGCTTTATATTTACGATGCACGGCGTCTCATGACTCATTCGGTCAAATAAATCCAAAGTGATTTCCGGGATACCCAATTCATTTCCGATAGCCAGTAAATGAAGGATCGCATTGAGAGAACCGCCAATGGCAAGGTCCAGCCTGATGGCATTTTCAATGGCTTCTCTGGTCATAATCTGCGACGGTCTCAGATCCTCAAAGACCATCTCTACAATACGTCTGCCAATGCGCTGTGCGCTGACCATTTTGTCGGTATATACCGCCGGAATCGTCGAGGAGTATTCCGGTGTCATTCCCAACGCTTCCACAAGAACCTGCATCGTATTGGCCGTGCCGAACAGCGGACAGGCACCACCGGTCGGACAAGCGCCCATTTCCAGCTTTTCCATGTATCTTTCATCCACGGTCCCTTTGTTTTTATTTAACTCGCCGACAGACATTTCTAAAACATCTCCTAAAGCCAGCGGCTCTTTGCCAAACCTCCCCGATAGCATCGGACCGCTGACAAAGCAGATGGTCGGCTTATCAGTTCTAGCCGCTGCAAGTAGTGTACCAGGGACAATGTTGTCACAGCCAGCTGCCAGAACCAGCCCGTCAAAATGCTGAATATTTGAGACCAATTCACAGCTTCCGGCCACTAAATCCCGCATGGCCATATCCTGCTCCATGCCGCAATGCCCGATGGCAACCTCTGCACAAGTGGATGGAATACCAAATTCGAAGGGAATTCCTCCTGCTTGCCAGATTCCATTTTTAATTGCTTCAACTTGTTCTCTCAGGGGCTTATGGCCAGGACTGTGCTCAGAAAATGCGTTGGCAATCCCTATATGCGGCCGATTGGCCAAATCACGCGGATCATATCCACTGCCCTTATACGTAGCGCGGCAATGCGTCGCTATCGGGCCATCAAAAATCTTGTTTGTGAAATCCATTTCAATTACCTTTCTACTGTTCTTTTGTAATCAGTTTACAACGGGGGCAGAAAGGTGTAAAATGAATATATCATATATTAATTATTCAAGTTATGAATGAAAAAGATCTTTCTAAAGGGCTGGGGTTTAACTGGGGAAAACACCAGCACTTCCAAGTCTTTTATGGTCTTACCATTCTATAAATCAATATTGTTTATTCCAATCTTGAATGAGACGAGGAGGGCACATGAATCTTATCAAATATCAGGCTTTTATCAAAGTTGTAGAAATGAAAAGCATTACAAAAGCAGCACAGGCCATGGGGTATTCCCAGCCAGGAATCAGCCATATGCTCGATTCTCTGGAAAAAGAAGTCGGGTTTCCTCTTTTGATCAGAAGTAAAGATGCCATCAAAACTACGGACGGCGGTGAGCAACTGCTCTATTACTGCAGACAGATTATAAAAAACGCCAACGATTTTCAAGAAACAGTTGACGCCATCAACGGCTTACTCTCTGGTTCCATTCATATTGGTGCTTATAATTCTACGCTGCTGTCATCTGTTCCTGCTATCATTGCAAAGTTCTCTCGTGCCTATTCCAATATCAAGATCTCTGTACAAGAGTATTCTCACTCTGACTTAACTCAGAATCTTATGAGCGGCAGCCTGGACTTGGCTTTTATGAGTCCGCCCACGCCGAACAAATATGAGTTTCGTCCGCTGTTCCACGATACATATTGTGTCATCATGAACCGCGAGCATCCCCTCGCCGTCCACGACAGAATACCCGTTAAAATGCTTAATGGCTGTGATTTTATCATGCCTATGGATGGGTGCGACGACATCGTAAATCAGATTATGCGAGAACATCCATTTACGCCTCATATCACTTTTCACACCGCCAGCGATGCTGCCGGCATCGCCATGGCAAAAGAAAACCTGGGCGTATATGTCACTTCGACGCTGCAGCTTACAAAGCTTCCTGACGGGGCCATTGCCAAAGAATTCGCGGAAGATCTGTATCGAGTGATCGGAATCTGTCTTCGTTCCTTCAAACACGCCTCTCCGGCTACGAAAGAATTCATAAAACTGGCAGAGCAGACAGCAAAAAATGTATAACAGATAAATAACGCCGCATGTTTCATTTTCAGACATGCGGCGTTTATGGAAATCGATCAGTTATCGCACCGATTTAATTGCTTTTTTTGGTACTCTTTCTGTACCTCTCTATCGTCAGATATACTTTTTCTAACGCAGAAAATCGTTACAAAAAGTAAAGCAATGATAAATATGAGAATGACAATGGCTCCAGGTTTCATAGATTCCTCCTTTCTATTAAATAAACAGCATGATGAACGATCTGGCACAGAAAAATATGAAAATCGGGACGACGACAAACTGGACCCAGCGATCAAACCAGCGGCCAAGTTTTACCTTTGCTGTCGGGTTGAGGAACTCTGTACGAACACGTTTTACACCAAAGGCATATACGTATGTAATCGAACCCATCATAGCCCCCGGCAGGAAAGTCAGATCTCCTGCCATATATTGAAAGAAGGCATCCGCTTTTACATTTAAAATATCCAGCAATCCAAAAATAACTGTGGCAGCAATGACAAAAGGGATTACTTTCGTACGCGCTTTTTTCAATGAATCCGAGAAAGTCGTAATTGCGCACTCCTGATTGGAGATCATGGAGGTGACCCCTGCACAGAAGATGCCGAAAAATAGTAATACACCGATGACTGCACCGAAGGGGATCTTTGAACAGACCGTCGGGAATACCAGGAAAATCAGATTGGAACCTGACTGCGGATCGATTCCCATGGCGACACAGGCGGGGATGATGGCAAGACCCGCCAGAACACCAGCCATCGTATCCATCAGCCCCAGTGAAATACCCATCATAGTAGATTCACGATGCTTCGCGATGTGACTGCCATAGACGAGGACAGGTCCAGGTCCGGCGCCAGTAGAAAACAGGGCCTGAACCAAAGCATCGCTCCAAAGCTGTGGACTTTTCAGTTTACCAAAATCAGGGTTCAGATAATAGTTGAGCCCTGTGGTGATGTTAGGCGTCGTGATGCAAACCAGAACGAATACCAAGATAAAGATGAACAGCATTAACGGAATCACGATAGAACTGATTTTTTCTATTCCCTTGCTGACCCCGCGGAAAGCGACAACCGCAATCATCACAATGACGACTAGAAATAGGATGACGCATAGTACCGTATTGCCCTTGAATTCACCATAGATTTGATCCGCAGGCATATCATCCCATTTTGTGGTCACCGCGGAATAGAGCATATAAATCAGAGTTGATCCCAGACCAACAACAAAGAAATTCTGCACCCAGTTTTCAGCGGCAAAAAAATTGCCGAAAATCATAGCGAATGGACGATTGTGCCAGGACGCTTCATAACAGTCGGCAACCCCCTTCCCATGTCCTTTTCCCATACCAATTTCGACAATCAGAAATGGAATGACCAGGAGAATAACGACAAATAAATAGGCAAATAAGAACGGACCACCACCCCACTGCGCACACAGATAGGGAAATCGCCAGCAGTTACCAAGACCAATGGCAAGACCGGCCATTGACATCATCGTACCAAACTGGCTGCTGAAATTGTCCCGCGACTCCAGAGCGGGAGCTGCTTGGCTTAACATCATATACCTCCAAAATATAACACCGCATTAACTTCTTTTGTAACCAGTTTATAGCAAGAGGGACAATGTGTAAAATGAATCTATCTTATTCGATTCATTCTAATCTGGAATGAAAATGTAAATAAAAAGACGATGCATAGAAGTCAGCAAAAAAATCAGATATTTCAGCACTTTTCAAAATGCCCTATGCCGACTTTCAATTATATCTATTCAGATTTTGAATGCAATCAGAGAAAGAGAATAGGACAGCCGAGATAAATCAAAAAGCCGCATGAGCAGATTTCCAGATATCCCATCCAGAATTCAGCCATGCGGCACAACGGACTTTATTTACTTTAGAATTTTTCTTCTTTCACATACTTTAGAAGTTGTCTGACTGCAGGAGAAACCCGTTTGACATCTCTCACGGCAAACCCCAGTTCCCTCGATACGTTTACATCAATGGGACGATAGGTCACATCAAAGAAATTAACCGCAATTTTTGCAATTAACTCCGGAATCAGTGCTACAAATCCCAGCTGTTCCGTCAAGCGGATTACGGTAAAGTCTGAATTTGACGTGTACTTCGGCACCTTGTCCATCTCCACATATTCCATGACCTTTACTACATCCTGATCAATGCCTTCGTGAGATTTAAATAGAACCAGATCTTCATCAAACAATTGTTTAACAGGGACCTGCTCAAGAGACGCCAGCCTGTGTTCCTTATGGAATAACGCTACGTAACGGTCCTCTCTCACGCCGGCCCAATCGTAATTGTGATAGGGCTGTTTGCTGAATACGCCGATATCGATAATCCCCTGATTCAGCCACTGCTCAAGGTTCTTAATGCCATTCTCTTCTATGACTTCAATCGCTATATTGGGGTGATTGTCTTTAAACATAGCGATTAAAGAGGAAATCCAGGCAAAAGACACAGTAGGAAAACAGCCGATTCTAATTTTACCGGTTTCCACCCCTCTGATCAGGGCGAATTCTTCTTCTATGACTTCTTTGTAGTTAATCAGCTGTCTGATCAAAGGCAGCACTTTTTCTCCATCCGGGGTTAAGCTGATACCCTTATTCGTTCTGGTAATCAAAGGAATGTCGATTTCCTCCTCCATACTTTTCATCATCTTGGAAATTCCTGAAAGAGAATATCCCAGATCTTCGCAAGCTTTGCTGTAACTGCCCCTTTCAATGATGTCTAAAAATATCTCGTATTTTACCATATCCATAAGTAATCTCCTGTCTTACGTCAATATCGATTCTGCTCTAAACCAATTATATCTCCCCTTATAGTGCCCTGACAACCACAAAAACATCTCTAAAGAAAGAGATGTTTTTGTGATTGTTTATCATTTATTATGCAGCCTTTTTATCTTTTTTGTAGAAGACACCGATGCCGAGGAACGCAAACGCGATTGCAACGACTGGCGTAATTAATCCGAGGAATGCATATGGGATATACTGTACAGTCGCAACACCTAAGGTCGTGGCCATAAAGATACCATTTGAGTTCCATGGAATCAGTGCCGCGCACATGGTTCCCGTATCCTCTAAACTTCTCGATAAAACTTTTCTGTCGAGGTTGAGGTCGTCATAGGCAGGTCCGAAAAGTTTTGAAGTGATCAGCATGGAACTTTCCAGTGATCCTGTCAGTCCGCACATTACAAAGGAAGAAACTAAAGTTGAAGTGATCAGCGTGCTTGCTCTCTTTGTAATTGCTGCAATTTTTGAAAGAACCGTTCTCAAAACGCCAGTAACGTCGAGAATGTTGCCGAGGATGCAGGCCATAAAGTAAAGGGCTACTGTCCACAGCATACTGGAGATTCCGCCTCTATTCAACAGGGAGTCGATCTGCTCAACACCTGTATCAATCGTAAATCCGTCATACATCAGGTTCGCAACATCGATCGGATTGCTTCCCTGGAAAATCACTGCCATTATTGCACCCAGGAGGGCCGATACCACAAGTCCCGGAATTGCTGGCGCTTTTTTAACAATGACTACGATCAGCACTACGACAGGAATCAGACATACCGGTGAAAGGTTGAAATGTGCTGACAGATTTTCTATGTACAAGTCAGCTGTCGTCGTGTCAACTGTACCGCCGCTTGCACTGGTAAATCCTAAAACAGTGTAGAGGATTAAAGAAATAACCAGAGCCGGCGTTGTAGTCCAAAGCATGGAGCTCATATGTTCAAACAATGTCGTGCCTGCCATAGCGGAGGCCAAGTTGGTCGTATCTGAGAATGGAGACTGTTTGTCGCCAAAGTATGCACCTGAAACGATAGCGCCTGCTGTCATAGCCGGATTGATTCCAAGACCAGCACCGATACCCATAAAGGCGATACCGACTGTACCTGCTGATGACCAGGAACTACCACATGCCATCGACATGAATGCTGCTGCCAGGCATGCACAAAGTAAAAAAAATTTTGGGGATATCAGTTTTAATCCCAGGTAAATGATGTACGGAATCGTGCCTGATGCGATCCATGTGGCGATAACTGCGCCGATCAGCATCAATATGAATGTCGCTATCAGCATACTCATAACACCGTCCATCATCATTTTTTGAACGTCATCCCATTTATAGCCTAAGAATATAGCGAAACAGGATGCGATAATGATTGAAAATAGCAATGCGATCTGAATAGATACGTCTAATAAAGTGACGCTCAGCATTAATATTGCAACTACCACCAGCAATATCAGTAAAGCTTGAATAAAGGATGGAGCTTTAATTTTCTTCTTGTCCATTTTTCCTCCTAATTAATAACCGTTTTATCAAAGAGTGCTTGTATAATTCCTTTGATTTGTCTGAAAAAGAAACATCGTCTGCCTAATCGGCCTGATACGATTTGGACATTAAGTGTGTCCAAATATTCAACATGCATGTTGTTTAACAACATAATATCCCAAAATCTATTCTCTGACAATTCGCATTTCGTCAAGCCCTCCTTGATAAAACGTTAACAATGGGTGAGCCGAGCTGGATGCAACGTCTTTGTGATGTTTGAAAGCCTGCAAATTGCAGGAAGATCTGCTTGGAACTTTGCCGCGTTATAAACACATCTTACCATCTTTTGGTCTCAAAAATAAGCGGTTAATTTTGGGAAGTGTCTTTTGTTGTTAGACATCTAACTAAAAGAAGCTTGACGACAAATTGGTTAGTAGATATAATATTTACGAATTATGAATGGAATACGTGCTTGTCTTATGGGGAGGAATACATGGATAAAACAGAATTATTAGGCAAACTTGCTTTTGAGCAGTTTAAAACACAGTCGGACTATCTGGCAGACAAAATTAAACAGATGATAACCAGCGAGGAATTCGAAGACGGATTCGTGTTCCCTAACGAAAACGAGTTCTGCAAAATTCTCAATGTCAGCAGAGGAACCTTGCGAGATGCTTACAAAAAGCTGGACACCCAAGGTTTTATAGAAAGAACAAAGCAAGGCACCTATGTAAAATGTAAAGAAACCATCGCCATGCAAGGCAACTTCTCAGCCAGCCTGGAGCTGGCGACAAAGCAGGAAATGGTTGAATTTATTTCCGCCTTTGAACCAGAAGCCGCATGTTTGGCAGCTCAAAAAATTGACGAAGAAGGCATCAGGCAGTTAGAATCTCTGATGATAGAATGCGAACTTAACGCTGAGGACCCCGCAGCGCTCAACACAGCCAATTACAACTTTCATGAATTCATCAGGATCCAGGCAAAAAACAACCTCGTTATCAGTGCATTAACTGCATATTATGATATTTTTAACAAGCATATCATCGACACCATTTATTATCTTCTAAAGGAACGTGTAGGGAGCTTCAGAGATAATGCCCTAGAGCAGCACAGAGAACTTGTGGAAGCATTTAAAGCGAGAGACGGTGAGAAGGCGAGAAAAATCGCCTATGAGCACCTGCAAGCCGACCTGGAAATGTATGCGAAGTTAAGGAAATAAACAAAATTTCAAGGAGGAAATGAATATGTTAAATACGAACACCGTAAAAATCGGATTCATCGGTTACGGCAATATGGCGGGGGCTACCTCCGCAGGCCTCATGCTCTCAGGCGCAATTAAGCCGGAGCAGATCTACGCCTGTGCAAATAATTATGACAAACTCTGCAGGAAAGCGGCTGCAGACGGCGTTCATCCATGTAAGACAGCCCTTGAGGTCATAGAAACATGTGACGTAATCTTTATCGGCGTAAAACCCTATATGGTTGAAAGTGTAATGTCTCCTTTAAAGGATGCCTTAGATGGCAAAATCATCGTTTCCCTCGCCGCGAATACATATCATGATGTCCTTGAGGAAATCATGCCTGCCTCACACCATGTTGCTACAGCACCTAATACACCTGTTTCCGCCTGTGAAGGGATTTTCATATGCGAAGAAGAAAACACTTTAGCCGCAGAGGAGAAAACTTTTGTTCACGAGCTTTTGGAAAACCTGGGGCTAGTTCTCTGGATGGATCGGGATCACATGGGAATCGGCGGTGTCATCGCCGGTTGTACTCCGGCCTTTGTATCGATGTTCATGGAAGCACTGGGAGATGCCGGATGCAAGCATGGTCTCACCAGACCTGTCGTCTACAAGCTGATTGCCCAGATGCTGGCAGGGACCGGAAAGATGGCCCTCAAATCGGGAGATCATCCCGGACAGATGAAGGATGCGGTCTGCTCTCCTGCAGGAACCACCATTGTGGGCGTTTCAACTTTAGAAAAGAACGGTTTTAGATTCGCAGTCATCGACGCTATCGACCAGATTCAAAACAAGATTCATGGGAAAGCGTAGACCGCAGCAAGGGATATTCAACTAAATCAATTCAGAAATAGAACAGCAGCCCTCTGCCGATGAGCAAAAGGCTGCTGTTTTGCTGTGAGGATTAACCCCAAATTGTACCAATGTTCTTTTCTAAAGCGCCGTCATAGATTGATTTTGCCGCCATTAAATCCATTGCGCCTACTCCGACTGATTTGAAGATGATAATCTCGTCGTCTCGTTCTCTGCCTGCTGCCGTTCCATTTATCACGCGGCCGATATCTCCACCTAAATCCTCTTTGGTGATGATTCCTTGCTCTAACGGCTTGATAAAATCCCCGGATTCACTGAGAACTGCTTCTTGAGAATCAAAGAAGATCTTCGATGTCCTGCTGAAGATTCGCGGATCTATTTCCTGCATCTCATAGCGAAAGGATCCAATACAACTGATCGTTGCACCGTCTTTGACCTTATCCGCATTAAATACAGGCTGTCTAGCCGTTGTAACAGTTGTTATCAAATCGGCATCTTCTATGGCTTCATCGGAAGAGTCAGCAGAAATAAATTCCACATCGTAGCGAGCCAGTTTTTTCTTCATCTCCTCCACAAAGATTTCTTTTCCTTCTGCATCATTGCTGTAAATATATACACAGTCAAGTCTTCTGGCAGTGATCATTGCTTCAAGCTGTTTTTCTCCTTGTCCTCCAGTTCCAATCAGAGCACCTTTGGACACATCTTTCTTTGCCAGCAGATCAAAGGCCGCCCCTGAGGCCGCTCCTGTTCGAACTCTAGTTACATATGTACCGTCCATCAAAGCTAGGAATTGTCCATTTTTTCCATCCATGAGCATCACCTGTGCGGGAATGGACGGCAGACCCGCCTTCAAATTCTGAGGAAAGGTGTTCACCAGTTTGACCGCTGACATGTTGATTTCTTCGCAATATGACGGCATCAGCTGAAAAAAGGCATCGTACGCAGGTACTGCGATGTTTGAACGCAGCGGAGTTACAACTTTTCCCTCCGTCATCAGACTGAATGCGGTTTTATTTGCCTCAATCGCATCCCTCATCGAGTATACTTGATCTATATCGTTTGCTGTAAGTAATATCATCTCTGTTCTCCTTTTATCGAATATAACTGGTTTTCACTTTGGTTTCTTTTTTTGGCTTAGTTATGTTTTGCTTTTCACCAGCATCAAGACATTTCAGCATATATGCCATATTTCTTGCCAGAACCCTCATGGTCTGAAGCCCTTCCAGATCCTGCTCTACTTCTTCTGGCAGATGGCCGTGTACCATATTGCAATAATTCGCCGGTACAACGGGCATCCCGGACATCAGGAAATATTTGTTCATTACCTCAAGGGTTGCCGTCGTCCCCGCCCTTCTCGCCGAAGTTACAGCAGCCGCCGGTTTGAACTCGAAATCTGCACCGGCCATGAACACTCTGTCCATCAATGCAATCAGCGCACCACTTGGTGAAGCGAAATAAACTGGCGACCCGACAATCATTCCATCAGAGTCCTTCATTTTGTCAAGGACCTCGTTGACAATCGCCGTATCTTCCAAGACACAGCGATTGTCATGACTCCTGCACTTGCCACAGCCTATGCAGCCTGCAATCGGTTCCTTTCCAAGGTGGAGAAGCTCTGTATCAATCCCTTCTTCTTTCAGTGTACCAGCGGCCTCCATCAAAGCCCGCCATGTACAACCCTTTTCATTGGGACTTCCATTTACTAATAATACCTTCATAACTATTACCTCACACTTGATTTTCTTATTTTTATCATGTAGTATTTACTCATATCCAGCCAAAGGAGGATTACATCATGGCTGCAAGTTTTATATCCCATGCAAACACCTATAAAGGGGACTATCATATTATCAAGCGAACACCTGGTAAGGAATTTACCAATCGCCTCCATTATCACGATTTTTACGAAGCACAATTTTACTTCTGCAAAGATGAGGATGCCTGCATCGGAACTGTCAAGCTTGGAGACGAGTCCTATCAACTGAAAAACGGTGATGTTTTGCTGATCAATATCTTCATTCCCCACTACATCGTTATGGAGGAGGAGACAGAATACGAAAGATATTGTATTTCCATATCCCCTTCTCTGATGAGCTTCATGAGTGCTGAACACGCTGACTTCTATAACATCTACAGCAGGACCAATAGCAATTACCCTCTAGTGCACATGGACGAAGCTCTGCAGGCGGATTTTCTCGATATGTATCATCACTACGAAAGTAAACTGCCTCTCAGAAAACATAGCCAGCGCTATTTAGAACAATCTCTTCTGTTCAACTGTGTCGCTTTGCTTTATGATTTATATTACTCCGACGAACCTGTCACATCGGCTGATGTCATGCACCGATCAGTCCTTACCACCCTGGTTCGATACATTGATGAACACATTGCTGAGGATCTCTCATTAGAGCAGCTGTCCAAAGTAGCCAACTTCAGCACCTATCATCTGTGTCGGATTTTCAAGAAAAACACCGGTACGACGCTGAACAAATATATCAACTCCAAAAGAATTGAAAATGCTAAATTCTTGATGAGCGACACAGCATCCATTCAGGATATCAGTAAAGCTGTAGGCTTTCATAACTATAACCAATTTTACCGTACATTCTGTCAGATTGTAGGCATCAGTCCTGCAGAATATCGAAAATTACTTTCTGTTCAAGAAGATACCGGCATCTCCAAAGCCTTTTTGGAATCAGTTGATAAAATCAACTCGATATAAGCTATTTTTTCCAGCTCTGCATTGCTGCACCTCGTTCAGCAGGCAGACAGGTATCTGCAAAGAGTTTCATAAATCCTTTCTTGATCTGCGGCTGAGGAGGAACAAAGGATTCCTTTCTTTTTGCAATGATTTCTTCAGGAACCTTCAGTTCCAGACGACGAGCGGGAATATCAATTTCAATGAGGTCACCGTCTTCAATCATGCCGATCAAGCCGCCTTTTGCCGCTTCAGGAGATACATGCCCCACAATAGGCCCATGACAGAATCCAGAAAATCTCCCGTCTGTTATGAGGGCCACTTGATCATCCAGACCAAGATTGACAATTGCTTCTGTCGCTTCCATAACTTCTACCATGCCGGGAGCGCCTACAGGTCCGACACCGCGCACGACGACAACATCACCTGGCTGGACTTCTTCATTGATAATTGCCGTATGTGCTGCTCTGTCACTGGTATATACCTTTGCCCTTCCCACAAAATGATGCATTTTGGGAAGAACTGTCGAGGAACGGATGACGCATCCGCAAGGGGAAAGATTTCCTTTCAGGATCGCTAATCCGCCATCCCATGTCATCGGATCTTCCATACTTCTGATTACTTCATTAGGTTCTGCGGATACTTCTTCCAATATATCCCCAAGCGTCTGCCCATTCACATTCAGACATTCTTTATGAATCCTGTCCTCTAGCTGTTTAAATACAGCAGGAATTCCGCCCATAGAATGCAGCGTATCAATTCCATATTTTCCAGTTGGGCGGACATTTAGGATACAAGGAATGCAGCTGTTGTATCTCTCAAAATCATCCAGAGTCAAATTGATATCCAGTTCGTTAGCAAGGGCCAGCAAGTGCATGACCGCATTGGTGGACCCTCCAATCGCAAGATCCATGCAGATCGCATTTTCCAATGCTTCCTTTGTCAAAATCTTTGACGGGGTAAGTCCCTCAAAGACCATCTCCACAATTCTGTTCCCCATTGCTCTGCAGCTGACGATTTTGTCCGTATATACTGCCGGAATCGTAGACGAATGAGGAAAGGCCATGCCGAGAGATTCTGCAAGAATCTGCATGGTGTTCGCCGTGCCCATGGAAGGACATGCTCCCATAGTAGCACAGGCCTGGTGAACAGCTTCTTTTATTTCCTCTTCCGCAGCTTCACCCTTAGATACTTTTCCATAGCAGAATTCTGTAACATCACACTGCATGAAAGGCTTTGCGTTCAAAGTTCCAGTCAACATCGTTCCTCCAGTGCAGCAGATGGTCGGAATATCCAGCCTTGCCGCTGCAAGCAGGGTTCCGGGAACGATATTATCACACCCGGACAGCATGACTACCCCGTCAAAATGCTGAATGCTGCTGACCACTTCTATTCCGCCAGCAACCAAGTCACGCATAGCCAGATCCATGCACATAGTATCACTTCCAATCGCTACCTCGGCACAGGTAGAAGGTACCCCAAATTCAAAAGGAATGCCTCCTGCCTGCCAGATTCCCTGCTTCACTGCGTCAGCCAACTGCCTCAGATGTGCGTGACCTGCGGAGTTTTCGCTAAAGGTATTTGCAATGCCGATGTGCGGTCTTTTTCCAAGCTCCTCCGGTGTACACCCGCATCCCTTATATACCGAGCGGGCATTTACTTTACTGTTTCCATCAAAAAATGGCTGCTTAAACATGATATCCTCCTGATTTCTATTTTGTCATTTGTTTCATACAAATGACATATCTTGCTCACTACATTTGATGTTGTCATCCTGCCGCCCTGACCACGGGCGGCAGGATGACTTTTGTTATAACGGTTATTTATTGAGTTTCGGAAGGAACCTCTCCAAAGTTCCTCCTCGCTTTCACAAAAGAAAAGGTCTTGACGATAATAGAAATTACCATGATCACGCCGACGACTCCACTGAGTGGCTGCAAAATGTTCAAGAACTGCGAAAATGGAATCACACTTCCCATGCAGATACCGAATACGGTCAGAAGTGCAACGAAGACCCTGCTCTTGGTTGTCTTTTCTCTGTTCTCGAAGAAAATGTTGTTGATTGACCATAAGAATCCAGTGTAGGTCGTGAAAATTCCTACAAAGATGAGCACCACATAAGTCCATCTTCCCGCAGGCCACAATACGCCGATCGCAGAAACCGCCGGGAATGGGTACATTTCGTTTGTCGTCGGATTAAGGACTGCATCAAAATTCGTCAGAATCAGCAGCAGAACAAGTACGATGCAGCCATAGAATGCAACAGAAGTCATCACAGCAGAACCCACCGCTTCCACAGTGTTTTTGGAGCGTTTGCCCAAAGAAAGATAGAAGGGGAAACCCGTCGTCACACATAGGGTTCCGTATAATATTCCTTCCAGCACCGGAGAATTCCAGTCTTCTAATTTAGGAATCCAACTGAACGGCGGCAGCGTAAACATATTGGCCTGATAAATTTGTCCATCCTCTACCATTTGTCCGACATTTTCCGCCTGATGGAGTCCCGAATCTGGATTTATTAGAGAAATGATACCGAAGATTGCAATATAGATCAACATACCGACGCCTGCAAATCCAAGCACATTCTGCACCCTCTTCAACCCGCCTAATACTACGACGACTGAGATTACGCCCAAAATAATTGAGCCTACCCATTGCGGAAGTCCGAATTCCTGCCACAATAAAGATCCTGCTCCTGAGAACATCAGCATTGCCGTCGCTACAAGCAGGACAGCCACAAAGACTTGAAAGAATCTGCCCAGAATCTTTCCGCCAAAGAACAAATACGTTTCTTCAGATTTTTCAAAACTGACGTTAGCCCCAACAGTATACAGACATATACAGTATAACAGAGTTGTAATGAGCCCGGCGATTACTGCAATCGGCGCGCCGCTTCCCCACGAACCAAAGAACTGCAGCAACTCGTTTCCTGATGCAAATCCAGATCCTATCGAGAAGGAAACGAATGCGCCCGCTGTCAAAAACATCGCCTTCCAATTTATTTTTTTATTCATTTTCTTCCTCCTGCGTACTACGTACTTTTGCCGCCAAAACATTGCGGCTAAATAGTTTGGGTTCCCCTTCCCCTGTATTCAATTGCTATTTTTTTAACATAAACAATTACGTCTGTACATTCGCTTTTGTTGTATTTATCATACTTGATTTTTAAAATTCTGTAAATGACATATCTTGCTCTAAGGGGGTCATATACATTGCATCCGTTGCCTATCTTGTCAACTTTTTGACAGGTTGGTACCACAGGGTACAAATATGACTCCAATAAAAAGAAGTCGCCCACATCTCACAATTCATTATGTAGAACCATCTGTTTACGAGATTGGAAAGTGCACATCTGCATTCCCACAAGGCACGAACATCCACATCTGTGATAGAGAAATTGTATCTGCGATTTTATCCGTAACGCTGATTTCCGCCCTGATTGGAACCAGAGAGCGGACTACGATGGATATGGATACGACAGTACGCGGAATTGTCATGGAGGAAAGAGAAATCGTCCATATTATTCAGGAAATTATCTCTATTAAATAGGAATGAAGTAAGAGAAAGGATCAGTTCGTGCGAACCGATCCTTTCTCTTTTTTAACATATTCATAGTCTCCTAAGATGCTAAACCTAGATACATTTTTTGTAATTAGTCAATTATATATAAACACTACTTTGATATAAGTCATTATTAAAAATTGACTTCTTAATATCATTCAACGTACTTCCTTCCGCACGCCCAGCCCTGTTGCAGCAAAAAACAAGGTGGCCGCCGTCATGGTCAGCGCCAGCATGTAAAACGGCACATACTCCGCCACGGTCACACCGAGGGTTGCGCTGAAATATACGCCTGCCGTCGTCCACGGCACGAGAGGCGCAAGACCTGTTGCCCCGTCATGGACAGTTCGGGCAAGCACACATTTATGAATGCCCAGCTTATCAAAACGTTCTCCCATGGCGTTTGATGTCAAAACAATTGCCATATGGCAGTCGGCAGAAAAGAAACCCAAAACCGTACTCATGATATAGGAGGTCATGATGACGGAAAAACGCTTTTGCAAAATCCCACTTATTTTTACGATGACGGTACTCATAATGCTGGTCCGTTCAAGGCAGCCTGCCAGTGCAAGAGCCAAAATAATCAGCAAGATGGTCGATGCCATGGCCATCAGTCCTCCCCGGGTAAGCAGCCTGTCCAGTAAATCAATTCCACTATCTGAAACATAGCCGTAATACATGGAACCTAAGCTGTCCCCCAGAGAATTGCCCTGATACAGCACCGACAACAGCACTCCGCACAGAGACGCCGTAATCAATGTAGGCACCGTTGGAATCTTAAGAAAGATCAAAATCAGCAAAACAATGATAGGCAGAATTAAAACAGGACTCAGGTGAAAGGTGCTGGCAAGGCCATTCATGATTTCCTCGACCTGGGTCGTATCTGCCGTTACCTTTGAATATCGAAATCCCAAAATGGTAAAGATGATTCCGCATCCCACAATGGAAGGAATGGTCACATAAACCAGCGAATGCAGGGTCTCGTACAAGTCCACTTTGGAAATCGCCGCAGTGAGATTGGTGGCCGCGCCAAGGGGAGATTGTTTGTCGCCGCACATGGCGCCAGATATGATGCATCCCGCAGTCAAGCCCGCTGGTATTCCCAGGCTGATGCCCACACCCATAAATGCCACACCTATAGTGCCGGCCGTCGTCCAGGACGATCCAGTGACAAAAGCCATGATAAAACATAATATCATGATCGATATCAAAAACCACTGCGGTGAGAAGAACATCAGTCCATAATAAATTACTACAGGTACCGTTCCGCACATGGTCCAGGTTCCGACTACGACACCCACCATGAGGATCGTCAGAAACACACCGACTGAATCTGCTACAGCTTTATGCATGCCCGCAATCAGCTCTGCCCACGAAATCCTGCGAAAAATACCAAAACATAGAACGATGCCGATGTTTATCAAAATGGGGACATGGGGCTCCAACTTTAGAAAAACTACGCCGGTCAACAGGACTAGGATGTTTACGAGAAGTACAGAGAGCGCCATTAAAAATGAATTCTTTCGTTCTGTTTTCATCTGACCTCTTCTATTACCGTCTCAATTTCATACTTTGCTTTTATTTCACCGAGCTTGACAAGATGGGGCAGTGTATCATGATATTCTTGGGACGCTCTGTCCTGCCATTGCTCCACGATGAGTATTTCGTTGTCGCGCTCTGCCGAGAAATAATATTCGTATCGAATGTTACCCTCTTCCTCGTGGGTGGCTTCAATGATGCCAGCCTTTTTGACCTCATCGTAAAACTGGTTCAAAGTTTCCTGATCCTTTGCTGTATAAAATACATGTAAATGAAACATTTCGTCTCCTCCTTTTTAAAAAAATTAGAATATTTCGTTATCGTTAATTATACTTTATCCCTCTTTGTTTTTGTATTGGATAAATCTTCACATCAGGTTGACAAATTGGAACAATCTACTGTCTGTGATAGCTTTCAGCCTCTGCTAGAGAGGCAAATCCATAGAGCTTCACGGTCGCCTCTAAAATTGCCTGATCCATGTTTTCACCTTTTTCAAGTAACACCTTCTGCCACGCGAGATAAGCGCTCAGCGTGTTTTCCGAATAGGTGAGCAGTTCTCCCCTAAGGTACGTAGAAATCGATGTACCGCCAAACTGAGAGGTCTCATCGTCATCCAGACTGCGTCCGCCAGAAGCAATATGGGGGTACTGCCTGTGCAGCTGGCGGCTCCACTCCATGGAAATAGCGTGAATCTGATCCACCAGTTCTTCCTTTTCTGCAGTCACCGGCCTGAGCAGCCCTTCAATCTGCGCATATTCTGCCGGCGCCGTGTATTTCATCATACGGGCATATTTCTCTGTCACCAGATTAAAACCGGCCTCCTCGGCGCAGATCAGATCCTCAAGATAGGATTCACGCATGGCCTCATTCCAAGCGGTGAACTGGCACCTGCGCATGGCGTAAAAAGTTTCTTTGTCGTCCTGGCAAGAAGCTCTGGCTCCTCCCTCATTGACTTTGTCAAACATCCTGTACTCTATTTCAATAATTTTCTCTATGATATCCATGGGCTTTCCTTTCTTTCCTCAGCCTACAGTCAGTGGCAGCCCGGCTATGGCTGGATCCTTGATCTCCGCAATCAAGCTGAAACTCTGATCACAGAGAAAGTCGCTCGTCTTCTTTGTAAGCTTTTGTTCCATCAATTCTTCTCTGATTGCAATACAAATCGTTTCAATCACTTGCACGTTTTCCTCCCAACACGGGTCTTTACAGAGCCTGGAAAGAAGCGGTGCGATTTCCCTTCGTTTGGGCAGGTCTGCCAGACCTCTGAATGTCCACTTATAATATGGAGCATATCGTTTGTTTAACAGATATACGGCTTTCATGGCTGCCTCTGTAAACTCTGACAGCGCCAGCATCGCTGCCACAAAATCCCCTCTCTGCAGAAGACGTGGATAGTTGTATTGTCCTGCCTGCCCCATCTTGTGACAATTGCAGGACAATTTCTTAATTCTAACGTCCTCTGGATAAAACGCCAGTAATCGCTCTCTGATCTTCGTAAAGACTCCCAGAGGGTCGGCAAAGACGCAGCCATTTGTAGCGGTCGCCAGAAACTGCTCTGGAACCTGCAGCCACTGCCTCAATGTAGAAGGCCCTTGCGGCATACCAGTATATTTGGCATAAAAGTCCGATATCCGTATAACGCCTGTTCTTCCAGAGGCCATGCCTTCATCGGTTTTTCTCCCAATGCCTTGAAAAGTTTCTGGCAGCCCTTGATATGCTTCCTGCAGAGCAGGCCCGATTTTCTCCGCATCCTCATCAGTGAGCCAGAGACAGAAACCCGGTCCAAAGTCATGGTCACGGGACAGCCGATCATCAAAACCGAAGGCATCGGAGCCTTCGCCTGCAAACCCGCAGGCAATCCGCGATACATACTGGGGGAAATTCTTTTCCAGCATCGGTCTGCCAAATTCCAGGTAATATCCTCTGGCCAAATCCATTCCTTTATTCATGCTTTTCCCCTCCTATCAATTGCTTTCCTGCATCTGGTCAAGGAGATGATATGCCTCATCCTCATAACCTTGTGCCTCTTCAATTCTACCATACTTTCTGCAAATCCTTGCCAAAATCTGCAGTGTTGTGCAGTAGTCTTTGTTTTTTCCAAAAACTGCTCGAATCTCCTCCAACACCAAAAGCAGGCACTCTGTTGCCTCTTTTTCGTTGCCTGAGCGAGATAAAAGCTGGCCATATAACATTTTAGCGGAAATCACATGGGGGTTCTCATAGGCAAGGGAGGTAAACAATCTGATCGATTTCATCAAGAGAGACATCGCCTTCTCGTCCTGCGCTTTCCCCGCATAGTAATACGCCTGATTCAAAAGTCCTGTAGCTACATCCTCCTCATGTCCGCCCAGTTCGTCCAGAATTGCCATGGACTGCTCCATCAGTTCCAGACCCTCTTCCTCCCGCTGCGTATCCATGCACAGCAAGCCCAGGTTGTTGAGGACAGAGGCGTAGAGAAAATGTTTTTCCCCATTACAATTCTCGAAAAGTTTTTTTGCCTTTAAGAAGAGTTTCTCAGAGCGCTGCATTTTTCCCATCTGTCTATAAGTGCCGGCCAGATTATTTACGGTTACCGCATATTCAAAAGACGATTCACCAAAAGTCGGCCGCAAAGCCTCCAAAACCTCTTCGTAATACTTGACAGAATCCTGATACTCGCTGATGCTGCGGCAAAATGCTGCCAGCTCACTGGTACAGGCAATATGTACGTCTCCACCACCCTGGCTTTGTTCGTACACGTCTTTCAGCCATCTCATAATTTCTTCCGGGTGCTGCCGCGCGTCAAACCTGCTGTCAAGTTCTTCGTAAAACTGGTCTTTTGTCATTTTCATTTCCTCCTCTGCCTCTTTTTTTCGGTAGTTCTAAGTTGACCCATATGATGCCGCAGCTGACGAGCACGAGGGCCGCCAGATTATTCCATGTCAGGATTTCTTCGTGAAGCAGAAGTCCCGAAAGGGCAGTTCCAAACACGGGTATGGTGAAACCAAAGGGCGCTACTTTGCTGACAGGGTTATATTTCAGCAGGATTGCCCAAATAGTAAAGGAAAGGGTCGATAAAAAGGCCAGGTAAAAAAACAAGATCGCCGATTTTATTGTAAAGCTGCCTATCGTACCTGATGCCAGGTATCCCATAATCATCAGAATCGCACCGCCGATCATTAACTGATAGGCGGTAATGGATTCCGGCTGCTCCCGCTTTGAAAGAAGCTTTGTGGTCACAGAACTCGCCCCATAAGCGATCGCGCATAACAGAACAAAACCCTCTCCATTCCATGCAAAACCGCTGCTCCAGGCGCCAGGTGTGAGATTTACCACAACCACACCAGCAAAACCGACAATGCAGCCTATTGCCTTTTTCCAAGTAAAGCGCTCCTCTTTCATGAGAAAGTGGGCGATGATGATGGAAAAAAATGCATTTGATGCGGTGATAATCGATCCCTTGGCTCCCGTAGTATTTGCAAGGCCCAGATAAAAGAAAAAGTATTGTATGGTCGTCTGCAGTACGCCTTGTCCGAAGACAGCAGGAATGGATGATTTTTTTATTGTCAGGAGTTTTCTTTCCTTTAAGCTGAACAGCAAAAAGGTCATCACTCCTGCGCAAAAAAATCGACAGCCAGCAAAGAGCATCTGGCTTCCAGCCCCTTCAATGGCAAACCATTCATAGCCGATTTTGATGCATGGAAACGCACTTCCCCATAAAACGCAGCAAAACAGTGCTAGCGCAGCGACAACTGGTGTTTTCTGTATTGTCATGATTCCTTCCTTTTTCTTTATTCATTGTCATCCGGCGCAGGGCAATTTCAAGCACCCTCCGCCCCGGATTTCTCCATCAAAATGCTCCTATGAAAGTAAAGATCCGGCACACTTGCGTTCAAAACAACGTATTTGCGCCGGATCTGATTGATTATTTACTAAATTGCATTCGCTTTTTTTACTGCTTTATCAACAGATGTCATGACAGCAGAAGCAAATCCTTCGTCTACGAGGGACTTGTAGCCTTCAATAGTTACGCCGCCCGGAGAACACATCTCGCTGACTCTCGACTTCGGCTCATCGCCGCTTTCATCGAGAATCATGGCTACGCCCAGCATGTTTTTGATGACCATCTGGCGTGCATCGCTGCGGCTGAAACCCGCATAAACCCCTGCATCGATGAGTACGTCCGCCATCTGATACAGCCACATCGGACCGGAACAGCTGTATGCTGTAAATTCTCCAAACATGTTCTCAGGCAGAACGATTGTCTGCCCCAGCGCCTCCAGAACCTGGAGAGCAAAAGCCTTTTCTTCCTCGCTCACATTGTCATTTAAGCAGACAGCACTATGTCCGTTTCCCGACTGTCCCAATGTGTTAGGCATGACGCGGACAATCTTCCTGTCAGCGCCCAGCATTTCTTCCATCGATGCGATGGTAACGCCTGCTGCGATAGACAGAACGACCGTTTCCGCCGTTGCTGCTTCCTTAATTGTCTTTGCCACCACTGGTACGATTTTCGGAAGTACGGCTATGATAATCATGTCGGCCTCTTTCATGGCGCCACTTGCGTCTACCATGGCATTGACTCCATACGTTTCTTTGAGATACGCACAGCGGACCGGATTCAGTTCGCTGACGGCGATATCTTCGCTCTTTACTACTTCTCTTTTTATCAGGCTTCTCATGACGCCTTCTGCCATATTGCCGCCGCCACAGAATACGATTTTCTTGCTCATATTTTTCACCTCTATTTCAGTTCCAGTGTGTTTTTGACAAACTGCTCGTCTGTCTTTGTCTCTTCTGCAAGGTATGCGATATCTGCCTGCGTCAAATCCTCTGGTGCAACGCCTGCTTCTTTACATGCTCTCTTTATCATAGACTGTCTGAAGCGGTTAATATCTGCCACCTGGTGCTTGATCATGGCAGGGCTCTGCGGGAAGATGATATTCTCGCCCGGCTGGTCCTCTGCCTGTGGGTTTCCAAATCTGAGATCGATTCCATTATCTCTCGCGAAAGACAGCTGTGGCTGGATGTGCTTGCCTGCGCCTGTATATTCCGTCTCACTGATGACTACGATTGCATCCTCTGGCAGCTCCTGCGCCAAAGAAAACGCTGCCGCTAATGCGGTATTTCCTGCCGGTCCTCTTTCAATTCCCTCCAGGTTTGCAAGGGCCTCTGTCATGTACATGACTTCACCTTGTTTAACTGTCACGTATTTATCTGCATATCTCAGAATTCTTGCAGCGGAACGCGGCGTATCGGAGTGATCCGGACCAGTTGCGTGAGGCACGCCGAATCCTGTATGTCCAGTGGTACATGACTTCTTGTTGAACTGTGTATCTGAAGCCATGTGGAGACCTGTCAAGTCGATGGATGCAGCGACCACTTCTGTGTCTGTAGCGCCAGCTTTGATCAGACCTCTTGCGGTTCCTGTAATCATGCCGCCGCCTGCTGTTGTGCATACGACCATATCCGGGTTCTTTCCTGTCATTGCTCTGCACTGCTCGGCAATCTCGTAACCGAGGGTTTCTACACCGGCAATGCCGAATGGAGAATAGAGAGAAGCGTTGAAGAAGCCGGTGTCTTCCATGATGGAGAGGAAAGAATAGAACAGTTCTGGACCGACTGTCAGCTGCACGACCTCTGCGCCATATGCTTCGCACTTTCTGGCTTTTTCGATGATTTCAGGCTGGCCTACTCCGTTTGAGTCGTAGCATTCCTGTACTACGATACATTTGAGACCCTGCATCGCCGCCTGTGATGCTACCGCAGCACCGTAGTTGCCTGAAGTGGCCGCCATGACGCCCTTGTATCCCAGCTTCTTGGCATGAGCGACTGCACAGGCTGCTCTTCTCGCTTTGAAAGAGCCAGAAGCGTTTGCTGCCTCATCCTTTGCAAAGATTCTTGCCCCTTTGCCAGGTTCTGCACACTTTCTTGCCAGTTCTGTCAGGTTTCTCAGTTCAATCAGCGGGGTATTGCCGACTGCTGTTTTAGACTGGATTTTTGCCACTTCCTCCAGGGTATATCCTGTTGAAGACATCAGCGCTTCATAATCGAAGGCTACTGATCCTGATTCAAATTCGCTGTAGTCGATTCCCAGGGCTTTCAAATTGATTTCATTGGATCTTGCCATGACGGAATCATAATCTTTTGCTAGTGTCATTATCTGTCACCTCCGAACATTGTTTCTCTCAGCTGCTTGTCAATTTCTATGATTTCTGGTACGAACTTTCCATAACTGTGGGTGTAATAAGGACCCACTTCCAACAGAGTGCCTTTTACAATTCTGCCGACTGCTGTTTCTACGGATACCTCGTCGCCGATTTCCGCACTTTCCTCCTGCAGATAACCCTTTGTCCACTGCTGCAAGTCACACTTCTGTGTGTCCTCAGGCAGTTTTGCTGTTCTTTCGTCTGCTTTTAATACGATTGAGTGAATACGCACCCAGTCACCTTTCTTTGCCATTCTCATTTTCTCCTTTGCAAATATATTATTGTAAACTGATTCCACTATAGGAACCGACTGTGCCGACGATCGTATCGATATCGTTTTCGGCGTTGATGCCCATCTTGATCAGTTTATCTGTAACGTCAATCGGAACATCGCTGCCATCCATGGCTTCGTTCAGTCTGCCGCCCATCAGCACATGGGTGTCGGTCAGGCCTGCGTCTGCCAGTGCTGCTTTCAAATCTCTTCCGAAGCTATAGGCCATGCCGTTGTATGTGCTCATACATACGATGTTGCTGCCTGTCTCTACCAACGTATCAGCGATTTCAGAAATTGATACAGATGTACCCAGATCAAACACAGTAGCTCCTGCCTTGCGAAGTACATTTCTGATGACCTCTTTGCCGAACTCATGAACGTCAGTAGAGCCGACAACGACGTTGACGCCCTGCAGCGGTCCTTCATTTTCAAACTTCTGTTTTGCCAAAGCATCATTTTCAATTTTTTGAATCGTCTGCACGATACTGGTCGGTCTGATTGGCACTCTGCCTCTCATAGCTTCTTTTTCTCTGCCGCCTGCACCAAAAGCAACCTCCAGCTGCTCTGGTCCGATGGCTTTGAGCACAGCCGCGATTTCGCCTGCATGGCTGGTATCCACTCCCAGGTCATCTAACGCATTCATGACTCTCTCAAAGAAGACGTTGGCTCCCGTCACAAGAAGTTCTGCATCTGCATTGATCTTGTCCCAGTCCATATATCTGGCATAATACGGTGCTTTCTCGATGACCATGTCCATACTTAACTGTGCTTCTACGATTTCTTCCGGAGCTGGAATTCTGATCGCCTCAGTATATGGAACCGGTGCTACGGCATAACCGCTAGGATAGGTCAGCTGGCAGGCAACGTCAGCGATAGCATAAGAAGTCAGCGCCGCATAGTTTCTTGGCAAGCTGGAACCATAGTCGATGGTGTTGCCGTTGACAAAAGTTCCTGGTGTATGATACTTGTCAATCATGCTGATTGCCCGGTTGAATACCACTCGGAGCATGGAGTCGCTGAACAGATTTCCATAGCAGTGAGCAACTCTGCCGCCCATCAAGTCTTCTGCAATATATCTTTCCAGCTTTGCCCATCCCAGAAGGTTGGCAACATCATGGAACTGCGCACCGTATCCATCATCCAGGTTGCAGTGCATGCATACACCTCTCTCTTTGAATTCCCCCATGATGGCCATTGCTTTGATATAATCTTCTGTCCGATAGCCTTCCATATCAAGACCCGGGTATTCGTAAGTAAAATACTGTGCCAGGTTTCCGATGGTGGTCACCCCGGCAGTCAATCCATTGGTAACATTTTCCACGCTGTTCAAAGAACCGATCATGTGATCGCCCAGATGAGGGTTTACAGGAACGACCTGGCCGATTGCATTCCATTCTTCCTGTGAATTGAAAATCAAGCTGCCGCTGGCCTGAAAGCGATTTCTGTATTCTTCCGGCACGCCCATGATCCAGTCACAGCAGATGCCGAGACGGTCGATAGAAGAACCAGCTTCAACCAGCGAGTCATATACCTTTCGAATGCCGTCCTCAGTTACGCTCCATGAATTCCAGCCGAGGATACTGTGTTTCATGATTTTGCCGGCATCCATCATTTTACGCTTATATTCAGCCTCTGATCTGACGCCGTATTTCTTCATGAAAAGAGTTTCACCGACTGTAATATTTGATGCAATTTTTTTCGCATCCGCCTTGATGGTTTTCATATCAGGCAGCTCTTTTTCGTTAAATCGTCTGTTGATTTTAATATCCATTCTTTTCTCCTGTTCTGATACTTTTTTTCATGATTGCAAGGGCCGCTTCCTGGTCATATTCACAAAGTAAGCCTGCCGCAAAAAAAACGTAATCCTCATCGACAAAGGGTTTTACACCTTTCGGCAGCAGAACCCGCCCCGTTTCAGACTTTCTCACTTCCACATTCTGCAAAATCTGCGGTGCCGTACTCAAATTATTTACCAAGATGCCGCCAGTTCCGATCACGGTCCTGATGTCTGTCAAATTTTTTCCGTGCTGCACCAGTCTGCAGCCATCGTTAAACTCTTTGACGGCATAACCTGCATGCCGTCTCGCCGAGATTTGAACTGCACTGCAGGCAATCTGCAAGTCTATCTCTTTCTCGGATTCTATATCTGCAATATACTTCCTATCCGTAATACGATTCTGTATGGCATCGCTCAATTTTTCTCTCGTAATACCACATTTCTGAGCAAAGTTGTCTTCTCCCACTTCTTTTACAAGACAGATGGAAGATTCTCTCATTCCCATATCACCTTCTACCGTTCTCTTGGCAAAAGGCTCGGGCGAGCCTACCTGCTTTGCCCCTTCGTAGCTGCGGTTCTCTATAAAGGAATAGATATCCGTGGTAGCGCCGCCGATGTCTGCCATCATGTAAGGCCCTATTCCGGGTTCCGTTTCCGTTCCGTCGCAGAGCAATTGCCCTGCAGCAAGCACAGAAGCCGGCGTCGGTATAATCGGTCCGTCAAGTACCTCCTTGACCTTTCCCACACCCTTCATATTGGTGATACGGTTCATAAATAAGTCTCTGATAATAGCGACAGTCGGTTCGATGTTCAAAGTCCCCACGCCCGGGATGATATTCTCTGCCATAAAACATTCTTTTCCTCTGCCGGTGAACATCATTCTCACGTCCTTTGCGACATGGGAGTTCCCCGCATAGATGATCGGAATGTTAAGCCTGCTGCCAGCCAGGACTTCTGCATTGTGAAGGACGGTCTTACGGTTTCCGCCTTCATAGCCGCCGCACAGGAGCAGAATTTCCGCCTGAGAACCTCCTATCCCTTGCAGATCCTCCTCTGTAATCAGACCTGCGGCAGTATATACGACTTTGCCGCCTGCGCCAAAGCTGGCGTTTCTCCCCGCCTCTATGCTGAGAGATTTCGTCAAGCCGGATACTGCAATTCTAAGGCCTCCGGCAGCGCTGCTAGTAGAAAGTTTCAGTGCCACTCGAAAAGCGTCTTCACCTATGGTCCTCTTTGCAGCCTCGAAACACTGATGCAGGCTGATTTCAGCGTTGGTATGTACAGTAGATGGAAATTTATCCGTCAAAACGACGCGCCTCTCTGCTAAGTCTACACACACAATCTTCGTATAAGTGCTTCCAAAATCTAATAAAATCGCGTAGTTCAAGATCTGCCTCCTGTTACAATCGGAGCAAAGCTCCTCTGAACTTTGATGGAAGAAAACCATCATGATTCAGAAGCGGAACTCACCGCCTATAGCGACGAGAGTCCGGCATCTATTATATCTAGCTATTTATATTTTATCATTGTACCAGGTATATCGGTAGTGAAATAAAATCAATGTCATATGTACAAAATAGAATCATTCATTGGATACGCTGGCCACAGTTCAATCTGTGACCAGCGATGATATCATTTATTAAAACAGTGATAATACCGCAGTAATTGTAAAGTAGCCTAAAGCAATTACTACAACATATTTATATAAGAAGTCAACCCATGGGCCCCACTTGATTGCCGAAGTAGGCAGGTACCATTCTTCTCTGACCTTCTTTGCACCAATCTTCCAAGCCAGGATGATTGCCAGTCCCAAGGCACAGATGCAGTATCCGATATTTCCGAATACATTGTCAAAGACCGCAAAGAATGCATCGTTCCAAACACAGGGGATGGCAACGAGGATTGCGATGACATAGCATACGATTGTCGCCTTTTTCCTGCTCATTCCAAAGCCTTCCTTATCCATGAACGCCGAAGTGGCAATCTCTACCTGGTTGAGGGAGGATGAAATCCCCGCAAAGAGCAGGGCCACGAAGAACAGAATCAGGAAGAACGCGCCTCCCGGTATCGTCGCAAATACCTTCGGCAGCGCCACGAACATGACGCCTTTTCCCATCAGCGGGTCAAGTCCGAAAGTTGCCACTGCCGGAATAATTACGAAGCCGGACAGCAGGCAGATAAAGAGTTGAACTACGTTTACTGTGATAAAATCCGTCGCCACGTCCTGCTTGTCGTCTACATATCTTCCGTATACCAACAAGCATCCAGGTCCAAGGCCTACTGCAAAGAGTGCCATACCTGCCGCAGCCGCCCACATCTGTGGATTTGCCAGCTGTGCCCAGTCAGGCTTTAAGTAAAACTCAATCCCTGTTGCAATCCCAGGAATCATACATACGCGTACAATCAAAACCACCAGGATGATAAACAACAGTGGAAGTAAAATTTTACAAACTTTCTCAATACCGTTTTGAATTCCTCTGGCACCAATCAGCGCCACAACTGCCAGCACTGCGATTACGATCAGGTAAATGACAAGTCTGTTGTCATTGGTCGTCTCATAAACCGCCTCCGCATTTGCCGCGTAATCAATACCGCCAAAGGATTTAAAAATATAGCAAATAACAATTGCCATAATTGCAGGATAATAAGCCCAGACAGCCACCTGATCCAAACTCATGAACCAGCCCAGCAGCTTGCCCGGTTTGCCTGCAGCATCCGCACCGCAGCCTACGGTGCCTTTTCTGAAGTGTCTGCCATAAGCGATTTCTGCCCAGCCCGCAGGAATCACGATTACAACACAGACTGTGATGAATGCCAGTACAAATGCACCGCCGCCCCACTGTGCGCACATCATCGGGAATCTCCACATTGCGCCAACGCCGACAGCCATGCCTATCGTTGATAAGATAAATCCAATTCTAGAGCCAAATCCATCGCTCTGTTTGTTTTCTACAATTTCGCCTCTGGTATTGTTTTTCTTAGACATGGATTTCATAACTAAGAAAATACTGCCGCCGCCGAATACGACCGCATATACAATTAGCATTGCTATTGTAATTCCAGACATTTTTCTCTCCTTTTTAGTCATAGTTAAAGATGTGAACATTATTCTCGCCATCTCCAAGCCCCCGACATGACCTATTTTTGTGTAAGTATCATCCTCCTTCCTCAAGTACCGTTTTTATTTCAACTCTGCTCCCCCGCCTGCAAGCAAAGCAGGGCAGAGAAGCAGAGTGAAAATCACATTTGTTTTACAGCGACTGCTGCAGTGTTCTTGCGATGATATTATCCTGAATATCCTTTTCCAAATCGACAAAGTATGCAGAATAGCCTGCCACTCTTACCAGAATGTTGCGATATTTCTGTGGTTCCTTCTGTGCTGCACAGAGAGTTTCATTATCCACTACGTTTAGCTGAATGTGCTGTCCATGCTGTGTATCGAAGTAGGTGCGAATGACTGTTTCAATGATATTCAGTCCTTTCTCGCCTTTGACGATGGTCGGATCAAATCTCTGGTTGACCAGGACGCCGCTCTGCGCAATCAGCGGATCGATTCTGCCAAGGGACTTGACGACTGCAGTAGGGCCATTCACGTCCATACCGATCATCGGTGATGCGTTATCTGCAAGAGCAGTATAGGCTTTTCTGCCATCAGGCAGTGCGCCAATCAACTGCCCCAGTACCACGTTATAAGACTGCGTGGAGATAACCATTGTATATTTTGCATCACGGCCGTCTGTATGCTTGCAGATCTGGTCGTTGCAAAGCTTTGTCAGCCAATGGGCATATTGGTCTACACTTTCGATGTCGTTGCCATACTTTGGCGCCTTGTTGATCAAAAGCTGACGCAGGTTTTCTTTCCCTTCAAAGTCTGTAGCGAGAAGGTCCATCAGTTCATCCATGGACAGATACTTTTTATTGAATACGCACTCTTCGATTGCTGCTAAAGAGTCCGCAATATTTGCAATACCGGTGATAGCCACTGCGGAATATCTGTGGTCTGCACCTCTGCGCTGAAGAACCTGACCCTTTTCCATGCATCCATGAGTAAAACAGGAACCAGTAATGGTTGGTGCTGTCCACGCATGGCAGGAAACGATTCTGTCAAAGAGTTCGCAGAACTTATCCATGAAGTAATCCTGCTGGACTGCATAGGCATCCATAATCTGCTGTACTGATGTAAAGGTTCTGATATCACCTGTCTCTGGCCCAATCTGCTTTCCAGTCAGAGGATCTTTTCCGTTGTTCAGCGTGATTTCAAGCACCTTGCTCGGATTAAAATAGCCTGCATTAGACTGGAAGTCCGTCATACCTGGAACGCTCGGTTCAATACATCCGCAGATACCCCAGTTCCTAGCTTCCTCCAGGGTGTGGCCGAGGGAAAGAAGATGGGAAATATTAGTGCTGTCGTTGAAAAATGCCGGATGGCTTCCGCCCTTTCTTGCAACAGAAAGTGCCAGTCTGAAAGTCTCTTCATCTACCCCGTCATGGTAGCGGAAGGATACGCATGGTTCTTTTGTCTGCAGATCCTCCATGCAGTGGAGAATCAGTCTGGTCAGTTCATTGCAGCCGTCGCTGCCGTCAGGCAGAACACCGCCGATCATCATATGAATCCACAGAGGGCAGCCTGGGTAAGCGATAGATTCTCTCGTAGTACGCACTTCCCACAATTCAGCAATTTTCAGCTTAAATTCGTGAATGACGTCTGCGATAAAGGCTTCACTGATTCCGTTTTCCATATCCTGCTTATAGAAAGGATACATATATTGGTCAAAACGGCCCAGACAGTTGTCGTTACTGTTATATTCCATCTGCAGCGCCAAGTGGGTAAACCATACAAACTGTGCTGCCTGGTAGAAGTTCTGCGGCGCATTCTCTGGAACAATTTTGCAGACTTCTGCCATATTGAGAAGCTGCATTTTGCGTTCGTTATCCTTGCAGTCTGCCGCCATCTGTTCAGCAAGATCTGCATATCTATGAGCAAATCGGATAATCGCTTCCATTACGATAATCATGGCTTCCCAGGTGTACTTCTTTTCCATGTTTTCAATATTCATTCTATCGAGGGATGCGATGTTAGCCTTGCACTGATCGATATAGTAGCGGTAGCCCTTTGTCACCATTTCGTCGTAGCATGGCGCATGGTTCATGGTGGACTTGTTGGAGACTCCCTTTGTAAAGATACCGATGTCTACCATGATATCCATATCTTCATCAGCCAGCTCTGCCGTCATATCGCCAAAAGTTCTTCCTTCCCATTTTTTAACGATTTCTCGTAGTTCGTCCTTTTCTCCTGGCATGAACTGCAGGTTGTCGGATTCTCTTGTATCCAGTTCCTCCAAATCATCGCGCAGCCATGCTGTCATCTCTGGATACAGCGGTGCTGCGTGAAGTCTGGACGCCAAATGCCCTGCGATAATCGAATCGTCATCGATGAAGATCTTCTTGTTGTCTAAGACGTGGGCAAAGACCTTTGCCCTTCTCAAGATAAACGGTTCCATGGATGGCTCGCTGTAAAAGTTTGTGACCAGTTTGGCACGATCCAAACAGATTGTTACTGGCGTATCGCGCACCTTTTCGCTTAACCTAATTATTCTTTCTGAAATCATTTTACTACCTCCTTATTGTTGTTCTTCGTCCAGCAGCACTGTTTCCCATATTGAAGCAGTATGCTGTTGCCGATTTTTACAAGTTCTCTCATTTTTTCATCATCGGGCGTCTTTGTATCTTCCAACCCATAACCTCTTCCCAGTGCCTTGTATTTTGATTCGCCAAGACTGTGATAAGCTAAAAGCTCATATTCCTTTGCCGTCTGAAGACCTGCCACAAATTCCGCAATTCCTCTGATATTCTCTTCAGCATCGGTAAGCCCCGGAACAATAGGTGTTCTGATTGTAAGCGGAATCCCGTATTCCGAAATTTTTCTAATGTTATCAAGAATCAGTTCGTTTCCAGCTCCAGTCAGTGTCTTATGCACGGCTGCATCGATATGCTTGATGTCCATAAACATGGAATCTATATAAGGAAGTGCCATTTTAAACTTCTCAAAGTCTCCGCAGCCACAGCTTTCCACGACTACATTAATTCCTTTTTCATGACATTTCTCCGCAATATCTTTCAGCAGTTCACTGTGAGTCAGAGGTTCGCCGCCAGAAAAGGTAACACCTCCTCCAAACATGGAATAAAACGGTTTATCCTTTTCAATTTCTTTATATAATTCTTCTACTGTATATTCTCTGCCTGTAATTTTCTTTGCCTCTGCGTAGCATACATCTATGCATTTCATACAGTTATCGCAGAGGGATCGGTCAATGGTTCCATCCTCCAAAATTGCTGCCTGGGGACAGATCTCTCTGCATGCGCCGCAGCCAATACACCGAATCGGCGATTCCATGATTTCTGCATCATAGTTCTGTGATTCAGGATTTGCGCACCACTTGCATTTCAAAGGACATCCCTTGAAAAATACCAGGGTGCGGAGTCCCTCTCCATCATGTATGGAACATTTCTGTATATTGAATATCACCCTGACACCTCCTTTCTGTTTTCTTCTGTTGCCATATATAAAGCAAATTCCGTGCCAATCGTCAAAAGATTGTCTAGGCATGTTTTTTGTGCTAAAATAGGGAAAAGCAATCACATTTTGCCGATTTTTCTCAGATATATCGCTTAGAACGAGGGAGTCGTGTCCCTTTTTTGGCACATATTGAATGCGCTTATCCAGCCAGATGCCTGCAAATAAAAGCACCCACTTCGTTATGCTCCAATTTTGAAACACACTAATATCGATTTGTACCAAATTTATGACACTTTTTTACGATTCCATGCTAAAAAAGTGCGTTTTGCCCCATATATGCCATTGGCACATTTTTTGCTTTATATAATTGAAAAAGAAATAATGAATAGAAAGGATGTGTTAACTTGAAAGCCAGAAAACTTTTCAGGACCATCGAAACACACACCCTGGGACAGCCTACACGTAATGTGGTGAGCGGATTCCGCCATGTTCCCGGAAAAACAATGCAGGAAAAATTCGAATATATGCGAGAACATGAAGACTGGTTCCGTAAGGTTTTGATGTTTGAGCCGAGAGGCAGTGAAATCATGTCTGGTACTTTGATTACAGAGCCCTGTACACCTGGTACTGATGTAGGCGTATTGTATTTTGAAGCCAGCTGTTGGATGCCGATGTGCGGACATGATACCATGGGTGTATCCGTAGCTCTCATCGAAGCCGGGCTTGTCGACGTAAAAGAGCCGATTACGGTGATAAAATTGGATACGCCGGCCGGTGTCGTTACAGTAGAAGCCAAAGTCATAGACGGCGTGGTAGAAGAGGTTTCCTTTGTCAATGCGCCAGCCCTGGTCCTCAATAGAGATGTCGAAGTAGAAACTGCTGCGTTCGGGAAATTAACCATGGATATCTCCTGGGGAGGAAATGTTTATGCGATTCTGCCGGCAGAGAAGGTCGGCCTTGAGATCAAGCCAGAAAACTGCGGCAGGTTTACAGAAATCGCCCGCTCCATAGCCAAAGACATCAACGAACAGGTCGTCGTCCGCCATCCAGAGCTGCCTTTTGTAGATCAGGTGACTCACGTTGAATTTTCTGGTCCCGCGCAGAGCCCTGACGCCGATATCCAAAATGTGGTCGTCGCACTGCCGAAGGTCATCGACCGTTCCCCTTGCGGCACGGGAACTTCAGCCAAAGCCGCCCTCCTGTATGCAGAAGGCAGGCTGTCAGTCGGTGAGTCCTTTGTTCACGAGAGCGTCATCGGATCAAAATTTAAATGTGAAATCGTAGAAGAGACCGAAGTAGGAGGCATCAAGGCCATCGTGCCAAAGATTACCGGCAACGCCTGTGTCATCGGATTCGCCACCTGGATTCTGGATCCGAAAGATCCGTTTCAAGAGGGCTTTTTACTAGACGTATAGAGTAACGAGCTTTTTGCATTGATTTTGATAAGCCTGCATAAATTGAGCGTGGCGGGCTGAAAGAAGCCGCAGGGGGAGCCTGCCCATATAGGATGAAGGTGCTGTCCCAATAAGCTCAAAACCGGACCTCATTTTTCATGAATCAGCCCAGACGGCGTAAAGCATATCAAAACAATGCTCTGCGCCGTTTCTTAGTTTATGGGGCAGCCCCTTATTTTACGGCAGTTTTTATGACCATCCGCCGGCAAAGCTCCGATCCCCCGGACACTTCCCATTACATTATCATTATGGATGACCGTTCTTGTATTTTTTTTGCAGCCGTGGTATCCTTTGTGTAGAAAAAGATGTACCGCAAAGCACAGAAAAGGAGAGGAATGCTTATGGAAACGACAAACACTTTGATTACGCATATTAAGGAAATGGCTCTAACCAGTGGGCATCGCCAGATCACAGGATCAGCAGCCCTCGCCAGAAACCTCTTTCAATTTCTGTGTGCGCAGAGCGAACCTCCCACAAAACTCATGCTCTTCTGCAGGCAGGACGGTCTGGTTCTCCACTGCAATGCCGCTGCCTTAGGCGATGAAATAGCCGGTCATACGCTGAGTCTGACCGAGCTTGGGAAGTATGACGAACTGCACTTCTTTCGTGAAGCGGAGGATTATATTATCATTTCTCTTTGCAGCCATCAGGAGTCGGCGGCAGTCGCGCGAATTCAAAAAGATCTCGTCAACTTACTTGAAATGGTCAGCAAAGATGAAAACAACAGCCGCCATCTCCTTCACTGCCTGAACTCTGTCAAAAATGCCATTTCCATCTATGACGAAAATGCGACGCTGTTATATGCAAACACCAGTTTTTGTAAGGATTTATCAATCCCCAACTTAGAAGACGCTCTGGGGCGCAACATTAATGATGTGATCAGAGACATCGGTGCAAAAGTCCATTCCATGGAGGATAACAGCAGCAGCCTGAAAATGATGGATGTTCTAAAAAATGGAGAAGAAGTCATCGACTGGGAAGTGCGCATTGAACCTGTTGATTCAGGGGAAGAGTCCAAGCTGGTTTCCAACGATATGTATCCCGTATTAGACGATGCAGGCAAGGTCAGAGGAATGGTCGAACTCACCCATTCCCGCCAGCAGGATATCAAGCGGACAAGGAAAATCATGGGTTTTGCTGCAGAATATACCTTTCATGATATTGTAGGTGCGAGCAAAGCCATAAAAGAAAAAATACGAACGGCAAAAGAATATGCCAGCAGCCCCTTCAATTTTCTGATTACTGGAGAAAGCGGCGTAGGAAAGGAACTGTTCGCGCAGTCAATCCACAATTACAGCCCGCGGCGCAAGGGTCCCTTTGTCGCTCTGAATTGTGCCAACTTCTCTGACGGTTTGATTGAAAGCGAACTCTTCGGTTATGTCGGCGGAGCATTCACAGGAGCATCTAAAAACGGGCAGATCGGTAAGTTCGAACTGGCTGACGGCGGCACCCTATTCCTCGACGAAGTAGGGGAACTTCCGCTGCATTTTCAATCTAAACTGCTGAGAGTCCTGGAAACCTGGATGGTTACGAGAATCGGAAGCTCCAAACAGATTCCGGTGAATGTCCGGCTTATTACCGCTACAAACAGAAATCTGGCAGAAATGGTGGAAGAAGGGTTGTTTCGTCAGGATCTCTACTACCGGTTACAGGTGTTGACCTTAGAAATCCCGCCGCTTCGCGATCGAAAGGACGATTTAGTCTTGCTCTCTGACACCTTTCTCAGTCAGGCAGCCGCACCTTATCGCGACACGCCAAAGATTTTGAGCAGCCAGGCGAAGAAAATCCTCATGTCATACGACTGGCCGGGGAACGTGCGGGAGCTGCGCAATGTGATTACCAGAGCTACCGTTCTCTCTAAGTCCAAGATCATCAGCAAAGAGATCTTGGAAGAATCGATTGCTTCAAAAGGCTACATGCTGAAAGCAATCTCTACAGATACGCCTGCAGAACGGGTGAACCAAAAATTGGCCGAAATAGACAATGCTTATGCCAGCCTGTTAAAGGAAGCTTTAGAACTGACTGCCGGGAACAAAAAAGAGGCTGCGGAGTTGATTGGCGTTTCCAGAAACACGTTCTATCGCATGCTGGAAAAATACAATGACAATTGACAATGCGTTGCCGTCAAATCTATAAAAGGACGCTCCCTGCACAGAGAGCGTCCTTTTTTGTCTAATTTGTTGTCTGTCTATGCCTCAATAGCCGCTAGCGCTTCCTGTTTCTCCTTTTCCCTTTCAATCAGAATCTGCTGATACTCTTCTTCCGTCATCTTCTCCATGGTGATGCCGGTGAAGCCATAAAAGGCAGAAACGAAAGGACAGATCAGATTGAGGAAGGCATAGGGTGCATAACCGCCCGCGCCCCACTGAGGAATGCCGAAGACGCCCTGCATATATGCACCGCAGGCATTCCACGGCACCAGGTTGGAGGTCAGCGTCGCCGAATCCTCCAGAATACGGGACAGGTTCTTCCTCTTGAGCCGCATGTCCTCGAAAACTTCCTTGTACATCCTGCCTGTCATGACGATGGACAGATACAGATCGCCAGGGATGATGTTGATGAAGATGGCCGTGCACAGGGTCGTTACGACTACGGAGCCCCTTCTCTTAACATGGCGCATCATGGTTTCCGTGATGACGCCCAGCATGCCGGTGCAGTCCATGATGCCGCCCAGCGCCAGGGCACAGAGCATCAGGTGGATGGTCCACAGCATGGAATCCATGCCGCCGCGTGTCAGCAGCTCGACCAGTTCAGGCAGGACGCTGTCCGGGTCTGCAAATTCAAACCCATAATGCCATACATACGGGATGTCGCCTATCGGAATGCCCTGGAAGATCACGCCAAAGACGCTCCCCAGGATTGCACCAAAGAGCATACCTGGTAAAGCCGGAAGCTTCAAGGCGATCATGACGATGACGAACAGCGGAGGCAGCACCAGGAGAGGATTGATGTTGAAGCAGTCAAGAATACCGCTGCGCAGAACCTCCACCTGGGACATGTCTGTTTCTCCCGAATAACGCATGCCGAGGATCGCGTACAAAACCAAGGCGATGATGATGGTCGGCGTCACAGTATAGACCATGTGGCGGATATGCTCGAACAGGTTGACGCCAGCTACCGCTGAGGCCATGTTGGTCGTATCAGACAGCGGAGACATCTTGTCGCCAAAATAGGCACCGGAAATGACCGCGCCTGCTGCGACGCCAGTGGGAATCCCCAGACCTCCGCCGATGCCGATCAGGGCAATGCCCACGGTGCCGGCGGTGCCCCAGGAAGTACCTGTTGATAAGGACACGATGGCGCAGATGATGCAGGTCGCCACCAGGAACAAGCCCGGGCTCAGAATTCCCAATCCGTAATAGACCATGGCCGGCACAATGCCCGCCTGGATCCAGGAACCGATCAGTGCGCCGGTTACAATGATGATGAGCATAGACTGCATAGTGCTGTTGATGGACTTCAGCAGACCCTTCTCCATGACTGGCCATTTCCAGCCATTGATTGCAGCCACCAGGGCTGCAAAAATCGCTGATATGATCAGACCCACGTGGATGTCGCCGTAAGAACAGGCGAAGGCTTTGCCAAAGACATTCTCCAGCACGCCCAGACAATAACAGATGTTAAAGGCAGTGACCACGATAACCAGTATCGCCTGCCAGAACGGTATTTTCTTCCCCATCTTTCTTTCTCCTATCTCTATTCAGCTGTCTTCAGTTATTGATTTCTGCCAGAACTCTGAATAAATCACTGAATCCCGGACAGACGGCTCTGCCATCCGCCCGGTCATCCTACCGTTATTTTCCTAAGACCAGTTCGTCGACAACATCCTTGTAGTAAACGATATCTTCTTCTGTGTGCAGCGCTTCCTTCTCTTTCAGGAGCGGGTACATGAAGTAGACGAGCAGGCCCTTCTCTGTATGTAATCTGTTCTCCGCCTGTGGGATCAAGATGGACTGTTCGCTGTCCCAAACATCGTCAGCGATTTCGTAGCCGCGGTTTCCCGGCAGGTTGTGCATCACTTTGACGGACGGCTTCGCCTTTGCCAGCAGTTCTTTATTGACCGCGTACATCGGATAGAAGGTTGCGATTTTCTTGTCCTTCAGATGGTCGCTGCCGTGGTACCACCATGCATCCGTGGCGATGAAGTCCACCTGGTCGATGTATTCATAGGGGTCGTTGGTCTGGATGAATTTCCCGCCGGATTTCTCCATCTCCGCTTTGCAGTATGCCACGTCTTCCGGCGCCATCTCCGCTTCCTTCGGTGCGCAGGAGATGAAGGTGACGCCCATCTTTGACAGAAGTCTCGCCTCTGTCCTGCAGACGCCGCCGATGTTGTCGCCCAGCACGGAGTTATCGCCGATGAACATGTAGACCAGGTCTTCAATCTCCTTGCCCTCTTCCATGTATTCTGTCATGGTGAACAGGTCGCAGAGAGCCTGGGTCGGGTGCATGCACTTGGAACTCATGCCGCTGAATACAGGGACACCTGCATATTTTGCCAGTTCGATGATGGTGTCCTGGGATTCTGTCCTGATCTCGATGGCGTCGCACATACCGGACAGCACCTGTGCCGTGTCTTTAATCGTTTCACGGTCTTCCCCGCAGTGCAGTGTCTTGGTCTCCAGATAGAGGGCGTGACCGCCCAGCTGGGTCATAGCCGCCTCGAAGGAGACCCTGGTTCTGGTGGATGGCTGGTCGAACATCATGGCCAGGGACTGGTCCTTCAGCAACGGCAGGCGGATGCCTTTGCTCTCCGCATCCTTCAAGGACTTGATCACCTTCAGCATCTCAAGGTATTCTTCCTTTGTAAAATCATCTGTCTCAATAAAGTGTCTTACTTCCATTGTTTATTTCCTCCTATAAATCTTCTCTCACTAGCGGCATGCTCATGCATCTCGGGCCGCCGCGGCCTCTTGAAAGCTCGCCGCACGGCATCTGCAGCACCCGTATGCCATTCTTCTCCAGCAGTTCGTTGGTCACCTCGTTGCGGCTGTAGGTCACCACCGTCCCCGGCGCGATGGCAAGGGTGTTGGTTCCGTCGTTCCACTGCTCCCTCTCGGCATCGATGTAGGAGCCGCCCGCACAGCGCAGTACCTGCACGCTGTCAAGGCCCAGAGCCTGGGAAAGCACCTTCTCCACCGGGGCGGAACGGTCCTTGTATGCCAGCTCCCCGTCCCTGCCCAGGCTGATCTCGAAGACGTCCAGTGTCGCCTCGATGCCCGGATGGATGGTGAACTTATCATGGTCGATCATAGTCAGCACCGTATCCAGGTGCATGAACTTCCTGTCGTGGGGGATGGTGAAGGCAAGCACCTTCTTGAAGGAATCCCGCGGCAGGATGCTGCGCGCCAGCTGCTCAATGGCTTCCGGCGTTGTCCTCAGGCTGCTGCCGATGGCGATGACTTCCTTGGACAGGACTGCGATGTCTCCGCCCTCGATGCCGAAGGGGCTCTCGTTACTGAGCCACATGGGCGTGTCCTCGTCGGCAAAGTCCGGATGGTTCTCGAAGATCTGCTGCCAGACCACGGTCTCCAGCTCCCTGCCCAGCTTCTCCATGTTGTGGAAGCTCATGCCCCGTCCGATGGAGGAACCAGGGTCCCTTGTGTAATACAGGTTCGCCAGGGGCTCCGTATGGTACCGCTCGTATTCCTCGTCCGGAAAGAAGCGGCGGAAGTCCGAAGCCTCCCTCCCCCCGATGTCGCTCTTCCTGACCCCCGCCATGACTTTATCCGCCATGCCGCGGGCGTCCAGGGACAGCAGGTATTCCGTCAGCTGGCTCCTTAGGTGCCTGTTATATATGCCGTGGACGTCCAGGAACCGCTCCAGGAAGGCCTCTCGGCTCCCCTCCCTGTCAAAGGAATCCCGGAACAGGTCTTCGATGTAGACCACCTCCGTGCCTTCGCCCCGCAGGATGTCCGCGAAGCAGTCGTGTTCGTACTGCGCCCCCTTCTTCCACGGGATGTCATCGAATAGATGGCGGGGCATGGTCTGTGGGATCACGCCGTCGATCTCGTCCCCTGGTCTGTGGAGCATGACCTTCTTCAGTCTTCCGATCTCCGAATAGACGTTAATCTTGCTCATTGTTTCTCCTTTCTATATGCGTCAAATAAAACCAATTAGCTTAAAGCGATTGTTCTTATCTCTTTATATCGCAACAATCATGCCAAGAAAAAAGTGTTGAAATTTCAACACTTTTCTAATTCTTATAGAAGGAATGCAAAAAAATTTACCACCTTGCCGGTATAAAAATTTGCCTCACTTGCCAAGTAACGTCTGGTAATCGATATGCATTTTTTCTATTTTGTATTTCAGCGTCTGTCTGGTAATGCCCAATTTTGCCGACGCATTATTAAGCGATGTCGATGATTTGAGAACTTTCAAAATGATTTTTTTCTCATAATCCTCTACCATTTGTGCAAGATTCCCCGTTACGCCATCTTCTGCGTAATCGCTGAGGATATTACTGCCTGTAATCAGATAATCTGGCAAATCTGTCATACGAATCTGTTGTCCCTCGACCACATTAAAGGCCGACTCCATGACATTTTTAAACTCACGTACATTTCCGGGCCAGGAATGATCCTGTAATACTTTCATGGCAAAGTCATTGATGCCAGAAACTTGCTTATTCATCTTCTCGTTATATATGGTGATAAAATGTTCTGCCAGCAATGTAATGTCTTCTCTTCGTTTTCTCAGCGGCGGCACGAGAAACTGCACTACACTGAGTCGATAGAAAAGGTCCTGCCGCAGCTTTTTGGCATCTATTGCTTCCTGCGCGCTGATATTCATAGCCGAAATCAGTCTGACATCTACATCGATATAGCTTTCACCGCCGACTTTCATATATCTCTGTTCTTCTACAACTTTTAATAACTTCGCCTGCAGCTCTATATTCATAGAATTGATCTCATCCAGGAACAATGTGCCTTTGTCAGCCAATTCAAAAAGTCCCTTTCTATTCTCAGCCCCCGTAAAGCTGCCCTTTACGGTTCCAAAAAGTGTGCTTTCAATTAAGGCATCCGGTACAGCCGCACAGTTCAAAGAGATGAACGGATACTGACATCTGTGACTGTGAGTATGTATTGATTCTACGATCAATTCTTTGCCGGTACCGGATTCACCAATCACCATGACCGGAGAATCATTTTTGGCAATCTTCGCCAATTTCTCCTTAATCAGATTCATTGACTCGTTGCAGGTGACAATGTCATTCATGGAGAAAAGCTTTCGCCTTTGGGCAGTGCTGCTCTTCTCAGACAAATCCACCGACAAATCAATGCTGCCGATCAATTCCCCGCCATTTTCAATAGGAAAGGTGCTGGTTATCGAAGTATGCCGCCTTCCAGACGGTTCAGTCAGCGTCTGTTTTTGATTGATCACCGGCAGCCCTGTGGTCATCACTCTGGCATGTGTACTGCTCTTTTCGTCCAGTTCCGGATATACGTCAAATAAATTCTTGCCTAAAATATCATCTGTGCGCAGATACTCCTTATCCTCTGTGACCATTGCCGAATACTCTATGATGTTATTTTTATTCACAATCAGTATGGCGTCAATTCTGCCATAGACATTTGTAAACTTATCCAGATTATTTATTTCCATATCTTTTCCCACCAAATTGTTTCATTCTTTCTATCTCTGTCACATTTGCAAATCTTGCTATATTCTTCCAAATATGCTATATTTAATTTAAAATACAGAATATTTAGGAGATATACAATGATAGATAAACAAGCCGATAATAAATCCGATACCAGCAGCGCAGTGATTCGCGCCGTAGATATATTGGATGCCTTATGCGAATCAGCAGAACCTCTTGGTATCAGCACCCTGGCAAAAATATTGGATATGCCTAAGGTGACAACATTTAGAATCCTCAACTCTCTGGTAGCCGCTGGCCTGCTTTTCAAAAACGCAGATGATTTGTATAGTCTCAGCCCTAAGTTTCTCATCTATGGCAATCGAGTGCATGCTTCATTATCTTTAAAAAATATTTCTGAACCAATATTAACTGAATTAGCGGTTGCTATTGAAGAAAATGTCAATTTAGGTATCGCCTATAAAAACTATGTCCTTACACTTTTTAACATCCCTGCTGCATCTTATCTATTAGTGGCTAATTTACTGCCTTTATCTGAACTCTATTGTTCGTCTATGGGCAAGACCATTCTCTCCCATATGGATGAGGCATCGGCGGAGGAATACTTTTCGCATACTTTGGAGAAGCGCACCCCCAACACCGTAATCGACTACAGATCATTCCAATTGGCAAAGGAACAATATCTTCAGTGTGGCATCATGTATGACGATGAAGAATTTGAATACGGTTTATCGTGCTTTGCAGCGCCAATCTATGATGCCAACGACAATCTCATTGCAGCAGTCAGCGTTTCAGGTCCTAAGTCCCGCATTCTCTCGAAGAAAGAGGATATTGAGAGCAGGCTTCTAGATGCTACTCACAAAATATCTGCCATTCTAAAAACTGCGGATTACACTGTCGAAGAATTGAAAAAAACACTTGCCTGAAGATGCATTCATGCAGCAATCAAATCCATTAACTTTTCGGAACGATATTCCGGAACAGTGTTTCTATTCTCATAATATCACGTTCTCGCGGAATGTAAAGCAAAGATTTCAAATCTTCCGAAAACTAGGGTTGCCTGTGTATTTTCTTTTCGTTACACTGAAAAACGAGGAATATATATTGTTATTGAAATTGGTTTCAAGTCCTTTGATTGATTGTCTGACCTTACTTTGATATAATTTAATACATAAGAAGAAAATAGGGATACAGCAGAAAGTGAGGAAAGTAATATGTTAGAAGTGGAAATCAAAGCTGATTTAGGGGAGTTGAAAAAAGAGGAGATTCAAGGATCTGTGGCGGAGATGGGTTTTGTCCCGGCAGACAGTCTGCAAGAAATCGACATCTATTTCAACGGAAACGACCGCAACTTTATCAAGACAGATGAAGCCCTGCGCCTTCGCAGCTGTCGTAATCTGACCACAGGCAGCTCCGAAACCTTTATCACCTACAAAGGACCTAAGCTGGACCAAAAATCCAGCACACGGCAGGAATACGAAACCGCTGTCGGGACTCTTGCGGTAATGAGAAATTTATTAACGGCTTTGGGCTACAAGGAAGTGTTTACAGTAGATAAAATTAGGCGGGAATGGAAGATGCCCTCTGCGGACGGCAAAGCAGCAGTCACCCTTTGTCTGGATAGCGTTGCAGGACTTGGTGACTATTTAGAACTGGAAACTCTGACAAAGGCAGAGGGGGAACGAGACGCTGCAGTAGAGCAGTTACTGCAGTTGTTAGATAAGCTGGGTATATCCAGGGATCATCTGACCAGGAAATCCTATCTGGAATTACTGATGCAAAGATAATCCCTGATTATTCTTATAATACTTCTTCCAGGCCCCTCAGCACCTCATAAAAGTCTTCATAAGGGTGATAAGGTATACCGATCTGGTCCAGGTATTTTGCCAGCACATCTCGCGCGAAGCAGGTGTCTACGGCCTGGGCCATATTTTTGTCCGTATAGCTGTCGCCGATACCGATAGCATGTTCGTACTCATAAAGTTTCATGACGTCGGTCTTCTTGAGCAATTCGTTGCCATCGTCGTATTGAGACACTAATTTAATCTTATCCCCCTCCACAGTCATCTCAACCGTGTGAAGGGCTGCAATTTTGTCCATATAAGGCGCCAGCTTTCGTTCAGAAAACTGCCGGAAACCGCCGGAAATGACCACGACTGGAATTTTCTTCTCTGCCATCTTGTCGAGAAATTCTTCAAAGCCGGGACGAATTTTCACGGTATCAATATATTCAAGCATCTTGGGCATCCATTCCGCCGGTCTGTCGTCATAAGCATAACGCACGACTTCACTCAGGGTCATTTCGCCCTTCTCCAGCTTACCGTTATACTCCAAGAATTCTTTATGGTCCACAAATGGAAAAATCGCTCCCGTCAAAGTATCTTCAGTCGTAATGGTTCCATCAAAATCGACGAATACAATATTTTTGTACAATACTGTCACCTCTCTTTTCGTATTATTCTTACCAAAATGGGGCTGTAATAACAGCCCCATTTTTTTTGAATTGAAATTACTGCATTAAGTCAAAGTTCTTCATAAGGTCAGGATTGAGGAATGCCAGCATTCTCGCAAGTTCGCCGTGGTCCTTTGCGTATTCCAGAACAGGGATTCCCTGCATTGCAGCATCGATTGCCTGACGCATGGATTTTGCACCTTCTTCACTGCCATTTGGATGACCGTGTACGCCGCCGCCTGCAGCAAGCATGATATCCGTACCGATTTCCTTGACGATCTTCTCCACAGCCAGCTGTGTCGTGCCGCCAGAGCATGCGTACATCATCGGCTTGATGTTCCACCATGGCTGCGTGAAGAACTTGAAGCAGCGGTAGAATACCTTGTGGGATACAGGGAACTTACCAAACGGATGTCCGTTGATCTGGAAATCTCCACCTGCCAGACGTGTCAGTTTGCCGACGATTACAGGTGCAGCGATACCTGTATAAGTAGAAGCTGCCATGGTTCCGGCAAAGTTTACGTGAGCCAGAATTGGTACGTTGATATTAGGGTCGTCAGCCAGCATCTTCAGCGTGTCGTGTCCAGTAGTGTAAACGTTGACCATGAGACAGTTTCCGCCTGCTTCCAATGCTCTGTAGGCATTTTCTTTTACTTTGTCTGTGTTGTCAGAAATATTGACAGCATATAAGCTGTGTTCGCCAGTCTCTTCATAAACCTTCTTTTCCATCGCCATGAACTTGGAAACACGTTCTTCGAGAGGGCAGAACGGGCTGTCAGCCAACATCAATTCGTCGTCTTTGATGACGTCTACGCCGCCCTTGCAGGCATTATAGAAGAGTTCTGCGCCTTCGTCAGGCGTCCAGCCGATATTCGGTTTGATCATCGCATTGAGCAGCGGTCTTTCTTTGACGCCTAAAACTTCTCTCATGCCCTCTACACCGAACTTTGGTCCCTGGAACTTTTCGATAAATTTCTTCGGGAATGCCACGTCGATGAGACGGATCATGCCAGATGCAGAAATATTTCCGAACAAAATTGTCTCAATAGCGGACATGCTGGTGGAGAAATTCTCCATCGGATAAGCTACCTGGATGATGTACATAGGCGGTTCATCTGAATTGTAGTCGCAGCCGATGTCTGGAACTTCATAGATTGCTACCAGCTTGGAACCGAAACGTTTTGTCTTGTCAAGGGAGTCAGCGCCTACTTTGATCCAGGTGCCGGTTGTCTGCTCTGCGGCGATGGCCATGGCCAGCTTTTCAATGTTAGAAGTCTGTACCTTTGCCTGATAAGTTGCAATGACATAGTCCTCAGAAAATGCGACTTCTGGGAATGCGTATGTCAGGTTTTCCATGTCTAATTTACGAATCATAATATACCTCCTAAATTCGTGGTAAAATCACTTTATTTTTCAACATTAGAGAATACTTCTTCAAATGCAGCCAGGGTTTCAGCAATGGTATCGTCATTATCCGCCATGCTGGTGTAAATCCTGCTGCCTGCCAGGGTGATGACGCCGTTTGCAGTCAGTGCTGCGCCGAATTCTTCGATATAGTGCTGGCGTTCCGGAATCTTCTTGAAGATATCAGGATCAGTTACGCTTAAGTACATGACGCCGGAAACCTCGAAGTGTACGATAGAACCTGTATTCCAAGTTACAAACGGCAGATCATACTTGTCGATCAGTGCCTGAATACCGTCGCAGAGTTTATCGCCGTTTTCTCCGGCTTTTCTAGCTGCATCCTGTTTGATGATCTCGTCGATAGCAAAGTAGCCTGCTGCACAGCTGAGCGGATTTGCTGTCAGTGTGCCGCCTACATATGCTTTCTTTTTGCCAGCTTTGACGCCTGCAGCAACACAGGACATGATCTCTTCACTGCCGCCTACACCGCCAGCCATCGGATAACCACCTGCAACGATCTTGCCAAATACTGTCAGATCAGGTCTTACATTGAAGAACCCTTGTGCTCCGCCAGGTCCTACACGGAAGGCAGTTACAACTTCGTCAAAGATCAACAGTGCGCCAAATTCGTCACAGAGCTCTCTTGCTTTTGCTGCGAAATCCATAGCGATCGGACGTGTACCACTCTCTGGTCCGAACGGTTCGATGATGACAGCTGCTGTTCCGCCGTTCTTTTCGTTTTCTTCCAAAACCTTGCGCAGACCCTCTACATCGCCAGGGAAGAATTCTTTCGTGTTCTGGGTTGCTTCTTTAGGAATACCGTGGGCTTCGAAAGTCTGTGTGTATGGAATGTGCAGGGAATATACCAACTGGTCACTCCAGCCGTGATATGCGCCGCCGACTTTGACAATGTTCTGTTTACCGGTATATGTACGAGCAATTCTGATGGCTACCATGTCAGCTTCTGTGCCGCTGGCAAGGCATCTGTACATCTCTACCCATGGCATGCATTCGTGTATTTTCTCTGCTAATTTCATCTCATATGGATGGAACAGACCGGTAACAGGACCGGATTCTTTTACAACTTCCCAGACCTTCTGGTTGACAGGCTCATAGTTGCTGCCAAGGAGGGTCGGGCCGCCCGCCTGCAGATAGTCAACATAACGGTTACCGTCGATATCATAGAGATAGGCGCCTTCTGCTTTTTCCACAACTAGTGGGAACGGATAGTTGAACGCCAGATTATGCTGAACGCCTCCCGGAATGACTTTCTTTGCTTCCTCAATCATCGCTTTGGAGCCTTTGCATTTCTCATCAAAATGCTTCATGTATCTGGCCATTGCTTCTGGTTTGATATGATGCAGTGGTTCATTGACCAATCTCTCCATCTTCTTAAAAACTTCTTTTTCGTCCGGCCAACGTGATACGCCGTATTTTGCTTCCATATTTCCTTACCTCCATTTTAGCCGTTTAAGGCGGCAAAACTCTTTTTATTATTTTTATATAAATCCTTGAAGACCGGCAGCAGCTTTTGATATACTGCGTGGTTCTCAGGATTTGGTTTATAAGTATTGCTGACTTTGATAATCTTCTTGATATCCTTGATGTCATCCAGCATCCCGAAGCTGACCGCCATCAGTGCCGCAGCTCCCATGGCGCCGACCTGTCTCGGATTTTCAATCGTCTCCACATCTCTGCCGAGTACATCGGCCATAACCTGGCAGATAAACGGTGCAATGGCGCTTCCGCCAGAAAACCTGATTGCAGGATTGGTCTTGAACTTGGTCTCTGTCGCTTCCAAAAGCCAGAGCATATGCATACACACACCCTCTATAACGGCCTTCATCAGATCACTTCCCTTAGTGGTGATATCCAGGTTGAAGAATACACCTCTGGAATTGGCATCGTCAAACGGGCAGCGGTTGCCGTGCATCCACGGCGAGAAAATGACACCGTTGCTGCCAGCCGGGGATTCCTGCACATAATCAATCATTTCTTCGTAGCTCATATGCAGCTGATCCATACGGTCTTTTACCCATTCGATACATTTACCGGAAGTTTCAACTTCTGCGACGTAGTTATATGTAGTAGGGTCTGCTCCCACCAAAGCTCCGATCAGGTTACCCAGATCCAAATGCAGCTTGTCAACAGTGGTTGCTACCCAGCCGCTGGTTCCTGAATAAACAAGCACGTCTCCCACGTTCACACAACCAGCACCGACGGAGCAGAGACTGACGTCACTTCCGCCTGAAATGACTGGAATTCCTGGAGCCAGCCCCAGTTCTTCTGCCGCCTTTGGAAGCAGCTTTCCTACTTCATCTGTAGAATCACAGATCTCTGGCAGATGATCCATATTAATTCCCAGCATTTTACATAAAGTTGGGCTCCAACAGTTGTTGTGAACATCGTATAGGAATGTGCCCCCTGCATCATCTTTGCTAGCAGCCATTTTCCCCGTAGCTCGGCAGGTCAGATATTCCTTTGCATCTAACCATTTGTATGTCTTAGCAAATGTCTCCGGTTCGTTTTCCTTAATCCAGAGATATTTCCAAGCCGGGTCTTTGGCACTGGCTGAAACTGCGCCGGTGATCTTCATGTACTTGAGCACCTTGAAGATGTTCAATCCCTCTACTTTGATTCCTGTGTTCATACAGGCCTTCAGCTGTTTGTCAGCTCGGCTGTCCATACAGCTCATACCTCTGTGAAGCGGCGTACCGTTCTCATCTACCATGACAACTGTCTGGAATTGAGAACAGAAAGAAATTCCTTTAATTTCCTCCTTTGCAATGCCAGTCTTCTCCAAAAGTTTTTTTGTCGCCACAGACATAGACTGCCACCAATCATCTGGTTCTTGTTCGACACCGCCATTTTTCAGAACATGAAGTTCATATCCTTCGGTTTCACCTGCAATATACTGTACACTATCCTCGGCAGAAATATTGAACATGCAGGCTTTCATGCCAGTCGTTCCAACGTCGTAAGTGATTACCTTTACTGCCATTTTTCATTCCTCCTAATGGTTCTGCCCCAAAACTTGTTTTGGCTTGGCAGACCTTATGCTTTTGCGTCCCGCAAGCATAGCGCGCGGCTTGACGCTAGTCGTATAATGGTTCTGCCCCAAAGCTTGTTTTGGCTTGGCAGACCTTATGCTTTGGGAGACCTAACCCGATTTAGCAAAGCGAAATCGCTGCTAGGTCCTCGGTCAAGAGTGCAGGCTCTATGATCCGTGCACTCTGGCGGACAATTCCCAAGAGAGCAAGTATTTTTACCGCTCGATTGGGTGAATTTAGTCGTATTGTGGTTCCCCTATAATTCTGTCTATCATCTTTCTCATTTGTATCTTCATCTCTTCTCCGTCGAAAGGTTTACCGTACAGGTGATGATGATTGATGAGTCCGTAATACGCTCCCATAAGAAGCATCGTCGTTTCACCATTCGGGTCGTGATCCAGATTTCTGGCAATCAATCCTTCAATGGATTTTAGTGGATTGTTCTCATTGTCACTGGTAATCGTGTTATATATGACCTGAGTCACAAGTTGAGGATAACGGGCCGTATCTTCGATAAATCTGTCAAAAATACTGATGATGCCTTTTTTCCCGCGATGGCCGCTCTCGCAGTACGCCTTTTCCAAATCGTTGATTTCCCGACCGCATAACGCTGTCAAGAGTTCGTTGCTGCCTGCAAAATAATTAAATACTGTGCTGCGGGAAACGCCAGCCGCCTCGGCTATATCACGAAAATTTGTGTTTTCAACCCCTTTCTCTTCATAAACCCCTCTAGCCGCACGCATGATAGTGCGTCTTGTCAATTCTTTCTTTCCGACTTCCATAGGCTTATCTGTCTGCCTTTCTTAAATTGGACTATAGTCCAATTTGACTATAGTCTAATTATCTCACAATTTCGAAAATAGTCAAGATAATATTTACATATTTTTAAAAAAATTTTCTGCAAAAAACAACAAAGCACCCAGCAGCATTCTTTTATATGCTGCTGGGTGCTGATACATTCCATACTATTTTGCCATGTCAATCAAAGGGCAGTGCCCTTTTTAGGTACAAAAAACTGCGACAAATCAACGCCTTCCAATTCTAGCAGCTTTCTTTTTATTTCAATTCCTCCCGCATAACCTGTCAAACTGCCATTGGAGCCGACAACGCGGTGGCATGGAATCATAATGGATATAGGATTATGTCCTACAGCACCTCCTACGGCCTGGCCCGACATACTCTTCTTGTTCATCTTTGCCGCCATTTTTTTTGCAATTTCTCCATACGTCACAACTTCACCATAAGGGATTTCACAGAGAAGGCTCCATACCCCTTGCCGAAACTCTCCTCCGATGGGGGCCAAAGGAAGTTCTGAGATAGCAGGCTTTTCCCCAGCAAAATAACGATTCAGCCACTCTTTTGCTGTAGCAAATAATGGAATCTCATCGTTAGCTGTCATGGTTTCTAGAATGGTATCCCCGTGATACTTCTGACCCTTAAGCCACAATCCAACTAGATTTCTGCCGTCTGCATCGCAGGCGAGGGTGAGCATGCCGATAGGTGATGAGTAGGTTGTTGAGTAATACATCTGATATCCTCCTTCATGGTTCTGGCCCATTTTCTGAAAGAAAATGATGGGCAGCCCTTGTGCTTTAAACGCCCAAATCCATGATTTGGCTGCGTTTCGTCGTATATTGCATTTCAAGATGAACGGTGACAAATCTTCGCCATAGCCGCCAGTTTTCCATCCCCATTCAAAATCTCGCTGTTTTCGGGCATGTTTGTAACAGGGCGGGGTGCTGTAAATATGTTGGGAAAAGAGTGACAAAATACTCAGCCGACCATTTCAATCATGATTTTGATAAAGAAGATGACTAGTACCACCAGAATGATCGGTCTGACAATATCACTCCCTTTGTCTCGGAAAAATCTAGCCCCCAGGAAATTCCCAGCCATATTAAAAACACCGGCGGCAAGACCAAGCAGGAAAAGCACTTTGCCGTTGAGCAGATAGATGACCAGGCTGCCAATATTTGTTGTCAGATTGATTGCTTTTGTGGTGCCGGCAGCCGTGTAAATATCAAGCTTTGCTGCGCCAGTCAGTAACAGCATCAAAAAAGTGCCCGTTCCCGGTCCATAAAAACCGTCATACATTCCCACAATCAAAGCCGCCGCCACAGAAATGGCCGCAGTTTTCTTAAAAGACAGTTTCTCAGCTTCTTCGCCAATCTCTTTTTTCTTCAACACATAAAAAGCAGTCACTGGCAATATGACTAGCATCAACAGTTTAAAGATATCAGCGTCAATACGCAAGGCGATTTCCGCTCCGATGGGAGAGCCGACCAGAGCCGCGGCCACACAGAGTAACGCCAGCTTTGGCTGAATATACCCGTTGACCCAGTATTGCCAGGTGGTCAGTCCCGTACCCATGCAGGAACTGAGTTTGTTGGTCGCAATGGCATTGTGGACGGGTACACCTGAAAGAATGTAAGCCGGAATTGAAATCAAGCCTCCGCCTCCGCCAATGGCATCAATAAACCCTGCCAAAAACAGCAGGGGACATACGATCAAAAATTGTAACATCTGCATTTACCTTTCTGTATCTTTAATAAAGTCTTCTATGAAACTTTTCGTATCTATCTCTGTATTTCCTAAAAGATTCTGAATCATCAGCCCGTCGATGATGGTGAGAATCAGCCAGCCGTAATACTGCTCGTCCGCGCCCGGCTTTCGCTGCGCAACTTTTTCTCCAATCACTTTTCGAAAGGTACGGTACCGGTCGATCAGCTTCTCTCTGATTTGGTCGTTGCCTGCTATGGCATCAGCTGTGAGATGCAGCCGCAAATTTTTTCCCGGATCATCTACGCCGCGGGATAAAATATAACGAAGCAGGCGGGGCAGGGACGTATCCTTTTCCTTATTCTCTACCCAGGCAATCAGCTCGTCATACATTTGCTGAAGATAACCGTCAGCTACGTCATAGAGAATGTCGTCTTTGTTCTTATAATAATAGTAGACACTGCCCTTGGTCACCCCGGATTTCTTTGCAATCTCAGAAAGCGATATATCGTTAAAAGATTTTTCTGCCAGCAGCACCGTAGCCGCATCCAAAATCTTGTCTTTTATATTATCATTATGTGGTGCTGCCATAAATGGTTTCCTTTCATCGGCTGCCTAGCAGCCTTCGTTTTCTCTGCATGGGCAAAATGCGATGCAAGAGATGAAAAAACTGTTGTTCAGGTACTTCTTATCTAGGATAGCATTGACCAACGAGAATTTCAATGGTAAAATGAACGTAAGAAAGAGTTAGCCGTATGGCTGACTCAGAAAGAGACCTTTTTTCGGGGAGGTGGGATTCTTTTGAACATCAAAAAAGTACAGAAACGGCTGGACGTCCGTTTTGGCGGAAAGGTCCGTATTGAAGATATTGAGTATGGCTTTCGTCTTACTGGTCTCGTTGATTCTTGGGAACAGGCGGTAGAAGCAGGCCTCATGTGTGCAAAAAACGGCAGCAAGAAACACATCATTAATGATATTGCTGCAGCTGGCCTGGAAAAACCCGCCGCTATACCGCCAGAAATCCATGACCAGGCCTTGGAAGGAAGGCGCCCCGATGTGCTCATCATTGGTGGCGGGGTAGTAGGTTGTGCGATTGCCCGGGAGCTGACAAAAGAGAAATTAGACATTTTGTTAATCGACAAGGAATACGATGTGGCGCTCCACGCTTCGTCGCGGAACGATGGTATGGTACATCCCGGAATCGATATCCGTCCCGGCCTGCTGAAAAAGAAAATGAACAACCGAGGCAACGCTCTCTACGATCAGGTCTGCAGAGACTTGGAAGTGCCTTTTGAACGGAGTGGCCAGTTCCTCTGTTTCAAGAAAAAGAGCTATCTGCCACTGTTATTCCTGACGATCCCTTACTGGAACTTGACAATCGCAGGGAAGGCTCGCGTCATCACAGAAAAGAAGCTCCGTCGTCTGGAGCCGGACATATCATCAGAAGCCAAGTGTGCTCTTTTCTTTGACGGTGCGGGAATGGTCTGTCCATACGGCCTTACCATTGCTTATGCTGAAAATGCCATCGATAACGGCGCCCAGATTTCACTCAACACCATGGTCTGCGATATGAAAGTCAAAAGCGGCCACATCGAAAGTGTGTCCACAAACAGGGGCACCATCTATCCTGCCGTCGTGGTAAACGCAGCCGGCGTTTTTGCTGAGGATATCGCTCAGTTGGCAGAAGATCGCTTTTTCTCTATTCATCCTCGTAAAGGAACTACCGCGATTCTCGACAAGAAAGCCAGGCGACATATCAAAACAATCTATACTTTAATGGGCACACAGTCCAAAAGCAGCCATACCAAAGGCGGTGGCATTGTCGGAACTGTGGACGGCAATGTCCTGATCGGACCGGATGCGGTGGAAACCATGGAAAAAGAAGATTTCTCCACGCACAGTGATAGTATCTATTATACTTTTGATAAACACGCCCACGCTGGCAAATGGCTAACCGCTAGTGATATCATCACCTATTTTGCCGGTATCCGAGCAGCAACTTATGAGGAAGATTTTATCATAGAGAAGGGGCGCGCCACTGATAACATCGTTCACGCTGCGGGTATTCAGTCTCCAGGTCTTACCGCCGCTCCGGCCATCGGCCTGGAGACAGCATCCATCGTTACAAGATTGCTGGGAAAGACGGAAAAGAATCTGCATTTCCATCCCCATCGCAAAGCAATTGTGAAACCAAAAATGCTGACAGATCGGGAGCGGGTCTCCTTGATTGAAGAAAATCCCGATTACGGTCAAATTGTATGTCGCTGCGAAGAAATCAGCAAAGGGGAAATTCTCGATGCTATGAGAAGAAGTTTACCCTGTGACACAGTAGACGGTATCAAACGACGCGTTCGTCCCGGTATGGGGCGATGCCAGGGCAGTTTCTGCGGACAGCAAGTCATCAGACTGATTGCTGCTGAAAAACAGATTCCTTTAGACCAGGTCCGCAAGGGATATCCCGGCAGCGAAATTCTTCTCGGCGAGAAGGGAGGCAGTCATGGACATTTATGATGTTACTGTAATCGGCGGAGGTCCGGCAGGTCTTGCCGCTGCAATTTCTGCCTCCGAAAAGGGAGCAAAGGTGCTGCTCATAGAAAGGGAAGAACGTCTGGGCGGCGTACTCAAACAGTGCATTCACGACGGTTTTGGTCTTATCAGATTTGGGGAGAAGCTGTCAGGCTGTGAATATGCCTGTCGTTACATAGAAACAATAAGACAGACTCCTGTAGAAATCAGAACCTCAACCTTTGCATCGCAAATAAACAATACCAAAGAAGGCTTTGCACTTTCCCTTACACAACGCAGCGGCTATGAAAGAGTATTTTCCAAAACGCTGGTCTTAGCCACCGGCTGCAGGGAACGAACGGCGAAGCAAGTCTTTATCCATGGCACCAGGCCGGCCGGCGTATTGACAGCCGGTTCTGCACAGCACTTCATCAACGTCCTGGGGCAGATGCCAGGGAAGAATTGCGTCATCCTCGGCTCCGGCGATATCGGTCTGATTATGGCCAGACGCCTGACCCTAGAGGGGGCAAAGGTGCTCGGGGTATATGAAGCAAAGTCGGAACCGAGTGGACTTTCACGGAACATTTATCAGTGTCTCGTGGATTTCGATATTCCGCTTCATCTTTCTCACACCGTAACCGAAGTCCATGGGCGGGAACGGCTGACCGGCATTACAATTTGTGCTGTAGATGAAAAAATGCAGCCAATACCAGGAACCGAAGAATATATTCCCTGTGATACCTTGATTTTGTCAGTGGGGTTGATTCCGGAAAACGAACTTTCTGAAGCGTTAGGCGCGGCCATTTCGCCTGGAACAAAAGGTCCCTTGTGCGATCAAAACTGCCAAACTACAGTCCCCGGCGTCTTCTGCTGCGGAAATGCATTGCATGTTAACGATCTGGTTGACTATGTTTCAGAGAGTGGGGAAAAAGCGGGTCTGGCTGCGGCCGATTACGCTGCTGCAGCGTCTGTCTGCCAGCAAGATCCGCCAATTTGTAATGTATCAGGCGATAAATCGTCTAATTACGTTTCTATAAAGCACAGTAGTGATTTTGCCTATATTGTCCCTTCCCGTGTCACAGCAGGTGTGAAAGAAAACGTACCGTTTTTTTTCCGTACAAAAGCGACGCGGGGTAATACCACCGTCAAAGTGTATTTAGGCGATGAGGAAATATTTAGGAAAAAATATATTGGGCTGCGACCTCCGGAAATGGAAAAAATCGAAGTTGATTTCGCGCAAATTGATTTAAGAGATGATTTACATTTTGTTATGGAGGTGGCAGAACATGAGTCATAAAATAGAAAAAGATCTGATCTGCATCATCTGTCCCAACGGGTGTCGTCTCCACGGCATATTGACGGAGGGTGGGGAATTGGAAGTGACAGGTAATCGCTGTATCAGAGGCAAAACCTTTGCTGGCAGGGAACTGACTGATCCTACTCGCTCCCTTACCACTACGGTCAAGACGGCCTTTGATGATTTTCCTTATCTGCCCGTGCGGACAGATGGAGAAATCCCCAAATATGCCATTGCTAAGGTTTTAGAGGAACTGCGAAGCGTGTTGGTAACTGAGAGAATGACTTGTGGTGATGTTGTTCTTGAAAATGCCGCTGATACAGGAGTCAAAATCATAGCTACAGCCAATTTATACGCCTAACCACTCACTTTGTTCGTGGGACGCGGCCGCCCGAGTGCCACGCGCTGACCGGCTGCACTCTTGACAGGGGATCTGCCAACGATTCCCCTTCGCTGAATCGGATTAGGTCCCCCAAAGCATAAGGAGGTGCAAGATGGAACCTTTGGTACTCACATTTGACATCGGAACCCAGAGTCTGCGAGGTGTACTGGTTGACGACCGGGGAAACCTGGTCTGTAAAAGACAGATTCATTTTGAACAGCCGTATTTTTCCCAAAACCCCGGCTGGGCAGAGCAAAAGGGTGAATTTTATTGGGAAACGATCTGCCAGGCTTCTCTAGAGTTGAAAGCGGCAGCAGGAAACCTCTGGCATGACATCAAAGCTGTCAGTATCACGACCATTCGAGACACGGATATCTGCGTGGACAAAGATGGCGTGCCTGTACGCCCTGCCATCCTCTGGCTAGACAAAAGGGAAGTCGAGATGGAGGAACCTTTTCCAGCCAAGAACGCCATGCTGTTCAAGGCTGCCGGTATGACTGCCACAGCCAATTTTATTCGCAAAATCTGTCATTGCAACTGGATTATGAAGAACGAACCAGAAACCTGGCAGAAAACAGATAAGTATCTGATGCTTTCAGGCTACATGAATTTTTGTCTTACCGGCAAAATGATTGATTCTACCGCAAATATTATCGGCCACGTACCTTATGACAACAAGAATTCCCGCTGGCAGACCGCTAAGGATCTGACCAACTGCGTTTTCCCCATTCCGCCAGAAAAACTCTGTAGTCTGGTACAACCCGGTGAGGTACTGGGAACAATTACAGCCAAGGCATCCCTCGAGACAGGCATCCCGGAGGGCCTGCCTTTGATCGCTACTGGATCTGATAAAGGCTGCGAAACTGTCGGTCTATCGTGTACCACGCCGGAAAAAGCTGCCGTCAGTTTCGGCACCACCGCTACAGTCCAATATACCATTGACCGGTACGTAGAGCCACAGCGATTCTTTCCACCATACGTCTCAGCCTTTAAAGGACGCTATAACCCGGAAATCGAAATATACAGGGGATATTGGCTGATTTCCTGGTTCAAGAAAGAATTTGCTGAAAAAGAGGAACGGGAAGCAAAAGAAAAGGGTGTCAGCGCAGAAGAGCTCTTAAACAGGCGCCTGGCCGAAATTCCTCCTGGCTGTGAAGGATTGGTCTTTCAGCCATACTTTACACCAGGCGTATCCATGCCCAACGCTCGTGGTTCTATCATCGGATTTTCCGATGTTCATACCAGGATACATATTTACAGGGCCATTGTCGAAGGCATCAACTTTGCGCTGATGGAGGGCATGAAGACTCTGGAAAGACGCATGGGCACGCGGACGAAGGGTGTCTATGTGGCGGGAGGCGGTTCTCGCAGCGATGAAATCTGTCAGATCTCTGCCGACATGTTCGGACTTCCCGTCTACCGCATCCAGACCTACGAGGCAGCCGTCATTGGCAGTTCCATGATTGCCTTCACAGCAATCGGCCGCTTTGACGACCTGGAACAGGCGGCGGCATCCATGGTCCACATCAAAGACAAATTTGAGCCGGACATGGAGGTGCACAAAATCTACGACAAGATCTACAACGAAATCTTTATAAAGATATTCGACAAATTAAAACCATTATATCATGTACTTTCCTCTGAAGAGGGGAATCAAAGCACCTGATTCAATGAACGTTTCCTAGCAGCGAAGCTGTAAGAACAATGCGTTAATTACATAACATCAGCAAGAAAATGGAGGAGAACAATGTCACATCCGTATAAAGAATTTGAACCTAAATGGTTCGACCAAGACTACTCAGACAAAAGCTATCGTTCAATTTTTAAATGGGGAGAAAAAAGGCAGATCAAAGCCCCCCGGGAATCTCTTTACAAGATGATCAAAGACGTTTTCGAACTGACAGACGATGATTTCAAAGGCTATACCGAGGATCTGGGTCTGGACGAGGTGGATTTTGACATCCCCGTCAAGATGGAGGAGCGCCATATTGCCAGATTCAGAGAAATCTGCGGCGACGATTTTGTCAGATGCGACAACTATGCAAGACTGTCTGTGGCTTACGGCAAGACCATGTACGATATCATGCGGCTGCGCAACAAAATCGTGGAAAATGTGCCGGACGTGGTTGCGTACCCTGACACCAAGGAGCAGGTGGAGCAGATTGTCGCCTACTGTCAGCAAGAAAAGATTCCCGTCTATGTCTATGGCGGCGGTTCTTCCGTCACTCGCGGCGTAGAATGTATGAAAGGCGGAATTTCCCTCGATATGCGGCTGCGGTTTGACAAGGTCATCGAATTTAATGAAAAAGACCAAACGATTACAGTCCAGGCTGGTATGAGTGGACCACAGCTGGAAAAGGTACTCAATCACGCAGTAGAGCTCTTCGGAGCAAAAAGAGCCTATACCTGCGGCCATTTCCCGCAAAGTTTTGAATATTCTTCTGTAGGCGGCTGGGTAGTCACTCGCGGTGCCGGTCAAAACTCCACTTATTACGGCTGCATCTCTGACATCGTCCTTGCCCAGGAATATGCGACGCCGATCGGGCCCATCAAAACAGATACTTATCCGCGCAAAGCCTGCGGACCAGACCTGGACCAAATCATGATGGGCAGTGAGGGGACCTTTGGCGTATTGACCCATGTCACGCTGAAGATCTTCCGTCACACACCGGAAACGGTCAAAAGATTCTCCTACATGTTTAAGGATTGGGAGACTGCGCAGGCCGCAGCAAAAGAAATCATGCAGTCTGAAGCCGGTTATCCTTCGGTGTTCCGTCTCTCCGATCCGGAAGAAACCAACATCATGCTGCACATGTATAACGTCATTGACTCGCCGCTCCGTCACTTGTTCAAGTTAAAAGGCTTTGAGGAGGGTAAAATGTGTCTTTTCCTTGCCTTTACCAACGGCGAAAAGGGCTTTTCGAAGAATCTGGCAAAGCATACAAAGCGGGTGTGCCGCAAGTACGGCGGGCAGACTTTGACCGGTTATGTGACAAAGAGCTGGGAGAAAGGCAGGTTCAACGACCCTTACATGCGCGACACCATGCAGGACTTCGGCCTGGTTATGGATACCATGGAATGTTCTGTCAACTGGAGCAACATGAGCAAGGTGCACGCTGAAGTGCGGAAGTTCGTCAAATCCAGACCGCACACCATCTGTATGACCCACATGTCCCACGTCTATCCCCAGGGAGCCAACCTGTACTGGATCTTCATCACGTTGATGCACGATCCGGCAGAGTTCAAAGCCTATCACGCCGGCATTTTGGATGCGATTCAAAAGAGCGGCGCCTCCATGAGTCATCACCACGGCATCGGCAAAATGTTCGCCCCTTGGTTAGAAGATTCTATCGGTCACAACGAGTACGAAGTCTTCCGCACACTCAAGGAACACTTCGACCCTGACGGCATCATGAACCCAGGCGGCACATTGGGATTCGACCTGCCTGAGGAAGAGAAAATCAGTAAGGATCAGAAATTGTATGAGTAATTCTTTATGAAAATGAAAAAAAGCGGCATGCTGTTCGGTTGAATGGCATTCCGTTTTTATATATACGTTAAAAAGGGGGTTGTGTAAAGCAATTGCTTGACGCGACGTATACGGGCTGGGGGTACAGAGTAAGCATTCTTTACAATAAAGTTAGGTTTTTTAGCCCTATCCAAGAGGTTTCGCGTAACGCTACGGCGGTAGCAGACGCCATATCTCTCCATAGACCTCGTGATAGGACATGATGCTCTGAAGAATTCACAAATATGCTGTGCTCTGTTACTTTTGCGGATTGTGGAAGCCCTTAGCGGCGGAGAAATTGATAGAAAAAGTAGCCGGAATCTGGTATACCCCCTGTCAAAACCCTCTGACTGTGAGGCGGTTACGCGAGAATGTGCAGATATTCCCAAAAAGCATAACGTTATCGTAACAGAATGTCATCCTGGGACAGTTTTCTTTACGTTTCCTCAAGGCATTAATATTTTGGGACCAGACTATATATGGCAAAAACGTTTTTATTGAATTAGGTAATATTCAATGATATAATTTGTTTACAATATACTTCTATATATAATCAAAGGGGAGGGTTCCAATGAAGAGTAGAAAGAAAACCGTTATCAGCGCGATAATTGTTGTTCTCTGTTTTATCGTTGCCTTGGTATTTTTGCTAATCCGTATCAGAGGGGATAATGAAAAAGCGCTGGATGAGAAGCTGCACAGGCCTGCGGTCCTTTTTCACGGTGTTTTCAATACTGCAAAGGATCTGAAGGCGGACGGCACATCAGGACATGACATCTGCATTTTTTTCAGAAATGAAAACCTAGATTATGATGAAAAGAATCTGATATTTGCAAATGAAAAGAAGGGGACATTTGAAGGGTTTAACTATTATTATATCAATCTTCCATACGGCAGCCAGTATGATGAGGCAACGGGATTTAGGACTACGATGTTCCTATGCAAGTATGATGGTAAGGGCAGTCTGATCCTCCTGGACGGAAACAATGAGGAAGCAGGCAGAATCACCGTGACAGCGGGGGAGGCGGACTTCTTCGGGAAAAGGCCCCTCAGCTATACCTGGATTCGGGATGGCAGAAAGACGTCAGTATACAAAAAGGGAGCTGCGCCGTATAGCCAGGGCACGAGTTATCTGCAGAGCAGGTACTATTCAGGCAAGTTCCCGCAGGGAGACGCAGATTCATAAAGAAACAGCCGCCTGGGACAATGTGTCATGGGCGGCTGTATTTGTTTTTACCTTATTCTAATTCTACAACTCTTGATAGGAGCTCATCGCAGTCTTCTATGACTTTTTCCAATTCCATCTCCGGCTGCCGGTCATATATGATATCCACACCGATATAGAACAGCTGGTTCAAATGCCGTATGACATCCAATATATATTCCGAATCCGCATCCTCCTGCTCCAGCCCCACTGACCAGAGAAAAGGCAGGGAACCGCGCCCAATGGCTCCAAAGACGTTGGTTTCTTCCTCCTGCACCGTGGAAAATGCGTAATAGAAATCGGAGAAGTACCTGCAATTCCGATGCAAAGAATGATAATTGCCAGTTGAATTGAGATTGTTATCTTTTTCTTACTCATGATAGGCTCCTGATTTCCTCTACCGCGGCATCTACTTCCTTTTCGGATTCCGCTGAAGATGTCTTTCTACAGAAAACTTTTATTACACTCTCAATCAATTTAAGCAATAATTCACCATTACAAAATTGTTCAGATATTCTACATCAACTTATTAGAGACGCTGATCAATAATAATGAGAATCAAAACAAGTATCATAGAGAAACTTATTGATGAAAATACTTTGTGTTTTAAAGCCTTATCGTCGTTTTCTGATCTTATCGCACTTATTAATTCAAATGGAAAAATAAGTCCTAATATTATTAATACAGTGAGCACTTTTATGCCTCTGCTATATCATTATTATTATATTTAAAAGTATGATTTCCCTCTGTAATTATATTTTGATTTAATCTTGGCGTAAATCTTATTGAGGTGCTCATTTTTTTCCACTCAATCGTAACATCAAAAAAGCTTTCAATACTAACGGTTGAATGCGCATATGAGACAAATACTTGAATTGTATCAAGGTTACTTGAACCTGACTGTGTACTAATTTTAGCTGCACCTCCAATATGTTTGCCATATCCGCCGCTAGCTCTCCCAATAATAGGATTACCTGTGAGAACACCACTTTCTGGAGTTTTCATAGAAATATTACGGTGATAATTCATATATTTTCCATCAACAGTATAATATTCAACGGCTCCCGTGGCACTGTCCGTTTTCGTAGCTAAAGGAAGCGAGTTTTTATTAGCAGCAACCCAGCCAACCCCAAAACTATCTGTAAAAGTAGTAAGTGGGCAAGATGACCAGATCATCTCGTATGCTAGTAAAACGCTCTTTCTGGTGTTAGTTCCAGCTAATCCGTAGCGGAACGTTAATGTTGCTCCAGCTCTTGCGTTGGAATTAAATACATAGTCAAAGGCATCCTCCCCTTTTTCATAGTTTCTAATAACCTCTATTTGTTGATTATTGTATCCATTTTGCTGTAAATCCTTTTTACTTTGGTTCGACAAATCCTCAAGTCGCTCATTTAAAGTCTCTCTAGTCATAGAGCCATCTTTAATCATTTTTGACACTATTTCTTTTTCAGAAACGGTTATGGTCTGTGTATTTGATGTGCTATCAAGGATCTCAGCTGCTCCTTTTATAATTTCTGATTTGCCTGAAGTTAATGGACTATCATCTTCGCTAGCAAATGCTGATGGCGTAAAAATAAAAACCATAACTATCGTAAGCAATAAAGCTATCGACTTCTTCATAACATAACCTCCTCGTACTATCCTAATTCCTTATAAATTAAGATTATCTTTTCAATAACAGTTTAAAACTTAACCTCTTTTGACAAAAAAATATTCTTTTTTTAACGTCAAAATCATCATCTCCAGTAGCATTAGCAATGCAACTGCAACACTCAATACGATCTTCTCAAATGTCATTGCCATTACGATACACGAAATCGCATCAAGTACAATCAAAATCTTTCCTACTCTCTGTTTGTAAACCCTCCTTTCTGTTTCTGATAAAGGCTTATTCTTATGCTCCGATGGTGATAATACATAGATGAAAATACTTGAGATCACAATCACCATCATTGAGACATCTCCCGGAATATCTGCATGTCCAATCACTAGCAATGCGATAACCACCATTGCTAAAGATAACACATAACATCGCCCCTGCGTGGGTGCGTGATATCCACCCGCATAAATCCGAACAGGCAGGTATGCACAGGTAAACACGGTTGACTCCAATACCAGATTCATCAAAACCCCGATTACCAGTATCAAAGAAAAAGAACACAGCAGTGAAAAAAACTCCCTAACTCCAAATACATATAACTCCCTGTCTTCCTCATCGACAATCTCTAAGTCTATCAACTTGCTGGCAATTCTCTCTGACATGTCAATCCTTCCTCTTCAGCTTATCAGATTCCTTTGGCATTATGGGCTGATATGTAAGGCATCTGCAAGTAGCATTCACATTTACCTTTGTCAAGAATAATGCCGTCGCTGCGAATTTTTCTAATGCTTTTTTCTGTAAATTATCCATCAAATCACCTCTTTCTTAATCGTATATTCATTGTACCCCTTTCTATTAAGGAAAATTATTACATTGTCATAACTGGCCAGAAAATTGTCATAAAAAAATAAAAATTCACATTTCTAAGGCAGTATGATAAAATGTAATTATTTTTATGAATATAGGAGTCTTAAAATGTTCAAAATCGGAATCTGTGACGACAACAGAGAGCTCTGTAACTGGCTGGATCAGCTTATCTGGGAATATGGCAAACAGAATAAAATCCAGCTGGATATCGAAGTCTTCTACAGTGGCGAAGACCTCTGCAACTATATACAGACGGAAGATTCTTTCCATCTTCTCTTCCTGGATATTGAGTTAGAAGATATGGATGGCATTCAAGTGGGCGATCTGATTAGAAATAAACTGAACGACCCTGATACCGAAATCGTCTATATCTCAGGTGAGCCAGAATATGCGATGGAGCTTTTCAACAAACATCCTCTGGACTTTCTGATAAAGCCGCTAAAAGAAGACGATATCATCGCAAAGGTCAGACAGGCACTGGACAAATGGGGAAGAGACAGCAGTTTTTTTTATTTCAAAATAGGGGCGGAAACCCATAGAGTCAAGTGCCATGAAATTCTGTATTTTGAAAGCAACGGACGCAAAATCAATCTCACTACGAGTCAGGGCTCCTTCGAATTCTATGGAAAACTGTCAGAGATTAAAGAACAGCTTCCACAGCAATTTTTGCAAATACACAAATCCTTCATCGTTAACTTTGATAAAGTTGTCAAATATGACCGAGACTTCGTCACGATGAACAATGATATGGTGGTGAAAATAGGCAAAACATATCGCAGTGAATATGAAGAAAGAGTAAAGAAAAGAGCTTATAATCGAGGTACACAAAAATGACACTCTACAATATTATCTACATTATAAACAATGTATTTATGGCTTATGTCATATATCGCTTTTTACGAATTTTTTATGCCCAAAAAAGGACGACAAAGGTTATCGAGGGCTGCTGCTACGCAGGATATGCCGTCCTTATCAGTCTGACAGCCTTCTTTGATACGCCGCCTCTCGTATATATCCTGCTGAGTCTCGGCTGTACATTTGCTCTGACTTTTTTGTATCAAGGGAAGGTAAAAAAGCAAATGTTATCAACTGTTCTTATTTATATAACAATGATTGTGATAGAGGATATCATTACTTTTCTTTCTGGCTATTACACCATCCAGCTCCTCACCCCGCTCAAATACAACTCCAGCATCGGTATTACTGTCATCAGCATCTGCACCTTTGCCATCGTATTACTGCTGGAGAATTTAAAGGATTTAAAAAAGGGCAAAGAAATTCCCGTCTCTTATTGGCTCGCTATTATTTTCGTGCCCGTCAGTACGATCTACCTGCTATTATTCACCTCGTCGCTATTTGACCCGAATCGTGTAGGTACGGCGTGGCTGATGGTTCTTAACAACATCATCATTTTGTTGATCAATATTCTCGTATTCTATATGTATAACAAAATTGCAAAACTCGTAGCAGTTGAGGGTGAAAAGGATTTGATCACGCAGCAGAACAAATACTTCCATGAGCAGCTTTCTCTCGTGCAGGATTCTCAGGAAGCGACAAAGTCCGTTCGCCACGACATGAGAAATCATCTCGCCTCCATCAAAGCAAGGATTGAAACAGGGGAATATCAAAAAGCGGAAAAATACATCACGGATACCATCGGGCAGCTTGAGAAAAAAGAAGAAATCTCCCATACCGGACATTTCCTATTGGACAGCATCATCAACTATAAGCTGCGCAACATAAAAAAATGCGGTGTGCAGCTGCAATATACTGCCGTCATTCCTATTGATTTGCCAATAGACGACTTTGATCTTACCATCATCCTTGGGAACCTCTTGGACAATGCGCTGGAAGCATTGAAAAGGATAAACGCCGCAGAAAAGCAGTTAGAAATCCATCTAGCTTATGAGAAAGGCTGCTTTCTCATAAAAGTTCAAAACACCTACAATGGGGATTTACTGATAGAGAAAGGGCTGCCTGTTACCCAAAAATCAAATCCCCATTATCACGGCATCGGGCTAAAAAATGTCCGTGCCGTTGCAGCAAAATACCGAGGTTCCCTGGATATTACCCACGAAAGCGGTACTTTCACAGTCGTAGTCTTATTATATCTGTAAGAATTACAGCTAAATTTTATCCACATCTCTATCCACAGGTGTGTAAAACTTTAAGTCAAACTGTTCACAAACAAAAGAGAGAACACAATTTCTAATAAGAAGAATTTATGCTCTCTCTTTTTTATTTACTATACTTTTCAAAATAGTATTCTGCCTTTTCTTGATCTAGGTCAAAACGCCGCTGTAGCTTATCGACGATCTGTTCTCTCACTTTCCCGTCTTCAAGATTATCCTGAATTAACGCCGCAATACCTACTTCAAGCCCTTGTTCAATTCCTTGTTCAAACCCTTCTTGACGACCTTCCTCTAGACCCTGTTTTATCGCTTCTGTTTTCATAATCATCATTCTGGTCGCATTATCATGCTCTGCTAATTCCTGCCTTCTCAGCAGATCCTGCAGACTCTCATCTTCTGTTATATCTCTGTAAACACGTTCCGACATGGCGATAGCCTCCTCTCCCGTTTCAAACAGTTTATCTACATAGTCTTTTTTCGTGTCATCTCCGGTATATTTGAGATATGTACAAAATCTTTCCAGAGATGTCATCTCCTCTGGAGGTTTCCGATCATTTATCTTCCCAAGCTCAAGAAAATGTATTACCAGCCTATCTGTTAAAGAAAAGCCCCAGTCCTTTTCTCTCAACTGAAATTCAGTATGCAGTTCTGGTATCTCTGGAAACATCCAGTCATCAATAAAAGATATGATGATGCTTTTCTTCATTTTATCATAGTCATCTCCCTTTGCCAACGAAGAATTCACCATTTTTGCTCCATATGCCAAAGTTCTGTTTCCAAAGAACTTTAAGTTGCCACATTGCATTTCTACGTCAAAATTTTCACCTTGAGAAGATTCCGCCTTGACATCCATCACTGTGCACTTGTCCCCTGGCTGGAATCCCTTATGAACTGTATTCAAGACCTTTACATTTATAATAGGATCCTTCTCTCTACCAAGTACCACATTCAGAAGGGCAGTTAAGGCCGCGTTAGAAGCTTCCGTTCCAGCTCCGTATACCAGATAGAAAACCAGATCATTAGTCAGTTTAAGACTGTCATCGTAATCCATATTTTCCATATATTTCCTTTCGTTTTTCTTATATATTACCATAAAATGTAAACAACGTCAATATGAATTAAATAAGACAAGGGAATGCCGCGCTTTTGGACATTCCCTTGTCTCTATTTTAACTTATGAAAGAAAAGACCGCAGAAACTTCTTATATCTCTTCGGAAAGATACATCATTCTCATATCTGAACCCACGTAACCCAAAATGAAGGCATATACCAATGCTGCCATACCGATTGTGATTTCGTCGTATCCTAAATTGATTACAGGCGCCAGCAATATTACTGCGGCTGTCCCGACATTCATCGCAATCAGGCCGAAAATTCCAAAGACCCTGCGGCCATACCCTCTTTTAAAGGCTGCGTACAGTGTCAGCAGAAGAATGGTAATTAAAATGGTTTTACCTGCGTATAAATAACCGCTGAAGTTACCTGTTTCGTAAATCGGCAGAAAAGAAAGCCCCACACTGATTAGCTGATAAACTGCAAAAGCGACTGCGCTTACAATAGCTGTATTAAAACTTTCATCCATCTTTCTCATCTGAACCAATTCATAAGCGATGATGACCGCGCCTGCAAAAGGTGCCGCAAATTGCACATAATCACCAACAGAGAAACATAGCAGTACGATGCCAACAAAAATTTTCAACATAATTAAAAATCCCCTTTCTTTTATCCTCGATACCCTGTACTTGGCTATTTGTTACTGTAGCTTTACTTTAATCTTTGTCATAATCCTTGTAAATAGGCTATAGGTAAATGCATACTTTAGTATTACTCGTACAACAGAACTTGAGAGGAAAGTATTATACACTTATGAAAAAAATCTATCCACAGGTTCGTCCACAGGTGTGTAAAACTTTTCTTGACATTTTGCCGAAACGTTATATAATCTATTTATATAAAGCTTTTATATAAATAGATTATATAGGAGGGCCTTATGCCAAAACAAAAAATAAAAAAAGAAATGATTATCGATGCCGCTTTTGACATCGTTAGAAACGAGGGTCTTGAGGCCTTGCTAGTGAAAAATATTGCTGCAAAGCTAAATTGCTCTGTCCAGCCAATTTACAGTTATTGTGCAAATATGGACGGAGTCAAGCGAGACCTGATTGAAAGAACAGCTAAGTTCATCAGAGAATTTATCGCTGCCCGTATTGACAAGGAAGACTATTTTCGCAGCACAGGCCGATCTTACTTAAAGTTCGCTAAAGATGAACCAAACTTGTTTAAACTCTATTTCTTGCGAGAACAACCCGACGTCTGCTCACTGAGCGATATATATCATAGAGAAAGTAGTCCACAGATCAGAGAATTTATTGCAGACTCCTTAGGTCTCAGTATGGAAAAGGCAAAAGCCCTTCATCTACACATGATCATCTACACCATGGGAATTTCCTCTATGGCAACATCATCAAACATCGACGTAGAAGAGGAAGATGTTTTAAAACAGTTAGACATGGCTTATGATGCATTTCTTTCACAATTGAAAGGGGATACAAATGAATAAAACAGTAATCATCTATAAAAGTTCCACGGGCTTTGCTGAGAAGTACGCCGGATGGCTTAGTGAAGAACTGCAATGTGATATCAAATCTTTCGAAAATCGTAATGACATTGATTTCTCCGATTATGAGACTGTCATTTATGGGGGCGGTATCTACGCTGGTTCTATCAATGGTATTACTTGGTTCAAATCGAAGCTGCCAGAACTCCAAGGAAAAAAAGTCATTGTTTACGCCACTGGGGCTATGCCGCCGGATGCACCAGAGACAAAAGAAACTATTGCAAAAAACCTGACGGAGACAGAAGCTGCCCAAGTGGAGTTTTTTTACTTCCACAGCGGTTTATCTTATGAGAAAATGGGTTTTAAACATAAATTAATGATGAAAATGTTCTGCAAGATATTGAAGAAAAGTAATCCAGAAACTTATCAAGTCCTTCGTGCTTCCTTTGACCATACATCCAGGGAAGATCTAAAGCCTCTGATAGATTATGTGGGTTTAGAATAGAGGTAAACGGCAATGAAAAAAATATTAAAATATTGCGGTATCATATTCGCCGTAGTTTTGCTCTTCTTCGGGTTTTTATTTATCAAGCAGAAAAATGAAATCGACCGTTTACAATTCTCCACTATCGATTTGTCACAGATCGAGGATGGTACTTATTACGGTGAGGAAAAAACGACTTTAGTGAAAGCAGCCGTTGAAGTCTCTATTAAAGACCACGAGATTCAAAATATTACGATTAAGAAACATGACAACGGACTGGGGCAAAAGGCAGAAAAAATTGTCGCCACTATGATAAAGAAAAATACTTATGAAGTGGATGCAATCAGCGGTGCTACCATATCCAGCCAAGTAATAAAAGGAGCAGTCAATGACGCGCTCTTTCGCCGGCAATTGATAAAAAGCTAGAACAGCGGGAGTCTGATGAACTCCCGCTGTTTTGTTTATTGATTTAATTCCTTTATAGCACGCTGCAGCTGTGCGTCCTCGTCGTGAGGCGGCAACAGCGTAGAATTTTTCCATTTCCCTTTCTGTTCCACTTTGATATCCGGTGTGACACCTTTACCTTGAATCACACTGCCATTCTTTGTATAATAACTGGACACTGTCAATTTCACCGCCGTTCCGTCCGTCAGCGGAATCAAATTCTGGACAATGCCTTTTCCGTAACTCTGGGTTCCGATGATAGTCGCCCACTGATAATCCTTCATAGCTTGTGCGAAGACTTCTGAAGCACTGGCAGAATCTCCGTTAATCAGAACTGCCATAGGCAGTTCCAGCTTCCCACTGTCTTTCTTCGGATAGGCCTTGTCTTTATAGCCATTGTCGTTTTTATAGTAAATCTGCCCATCTTTGGATTCATAATGATCGCCTTTGCCATTTTTATCTTTGGTATAGACCAGTACACCGTCGGGCAAGAGACTTGCCAACATATCAACAGCGCTGTTCAGTACGCCGCCTGGATTATTTCTCAAGTCTATTATCAAGCTTTCTGCTCCCTGTCTCCTGAGATTTTTTATAGCAGAATTAAATTGATTTGTCGTTGCTACGGCAAAAGAGGAGATACTGATATAGCCGATTTTATTTTGCAGCATTTCACTTTTTACATATTGGGCTTCTACTTGACGTCGTTCTATATCAAAAGAGAGCGTTTTTTTAATCGATGGTCTGTAAACCTGCATCTCAATCTTCGTACCTTCTTTGCCGAGAATATGATTGTTGACGATTTCATCCATGTCCATCGTTGAAACATCTACATCATTCACAGCTTTGATAATATCATCTACCTCCATGCCTGCCTCCAGTGCAGGACTGTCTTCAAATACCTCTGCTACCGTCGTCTTCATCGTCTTACTCTCTTGGATTATTCTCACACCGATACCACAGTAATTTCCTGTTGTCTCCGTTTTTAACCTCTTGTATTCCGATGCCGTATAATATTCAGAATATGGATCCCCTAAGCCTGCTAGCAGGCCTTTATATATATACTGTTCCAACTGTTCATTGTCTTTTTTGTTGAGATACTCTTCATCAATCATCGTCTCTAAATCCCGTATATTTTCGTTAATAGACCTTAAATCTAACCGATTTTTTTCCATAGTCAAATTGGTAAAGCCGTCTGTAGCAAAAAACGCAGCGCTGCCAATTCCTGCTGTCGCAAGGACCCCGACCAGAAGCCCCGCAATCAAACCTGTCTTGAAATTCTTTTTCACCTTATAATCTCCCTGTTTACAATATATTTTAAAGCGGAGTGAAGTCCCCTGCATCTGTTATAGTTTAATCCAATGCAGGGTAGGTGTCAATGCGTTAGATTTTCACAAGTATTTTAGTTTAATCTCGTTGCGGCTTTTTTCAGCGCCAGACTACATCCTATGATTAGGACGGCTGTCGCAATCAGATATCCCAGGCAGACATTTATTCCTTGATCTTCAAGACAACTTGCTGTTCCATCGAAGAGCGGGAACAGCGATGCCCATTTAGCAAAGGAAAGCCCCATTGCATTTAGCACTACCGGCACAATCAGCAGCAGAACCGACGTGAACAGCGCCAGCAGATGGTTCTTTAGCCATTGAGAGAGAACCAATGTGACCAACAACACGCAGACTAACGTCAACAACTGCAGCAACACCATCAACAAAATGAATACGATGATTGGCACATCTACGCCAATCTCCCTGCATTGGGGCAGAGCCATAGACGATGCAGTCATTTGATTTAGAGGACAGCTCTGCACGACTTGCAGCACCTGGCAAAGCCAGCCTAGGAGAAATACCGGCAATATAGTTACCATACAGAGAATTACTTTACTCCGATAGACTTTTTTCCTTCCCGCCACCGTGGACCCCAAAAGATACCACGATTTTTCCCTATATTCCATCGAAAACACGGCGCTGAAGGAAAAGATGATACAAGCTGTCAAAAGAATGAAATCCTGCAGCCTGTTGTTGTCTGCCAGACCCAGAAGAAGAACATAACCCGTATCATATACGAACTTTCCTCCTGTCTCTTTCACGTAGTCATACTGATTGAGCACTTTCTGAAATGCTGGATAAAAGGCTGTCTCGCTGTAGTAAGGAGATTTCATATTTTCTCCTTCCTGCTTACTAACTTCTCCCTTAGACACCATCTCCTCGATTTGGCTTATTTTTTCGAATGCGTTCTCATAGCGATTGTTTTCCTTCTCAATGAGAGAAGTTTTCTCAGGCGTCAATTCTCCCGCCAGATCCATCATCATGTTTTGATAATAGGTTTCTGTCGGCGTCAGCGTATAAGTTTTTGTCAGATGCTGATATCCGAATAGCAGTGTGAAGGCCAGTAATACCACCAGTGCCCGGTTCATAATCAAAATCTTATATCCCTCGTGGCGGTAAAGGTTTACATGGGGCTTAAAATGAGAAAAAGCTGGCAGCTCTATTCTGCTGACTTCCAGATTTTGACTTTGCACAAATGCTCTGACTGCAAAAACGGCAGCGCAAAGACTATATAAGATCAAAATAAACCAGGACAGGTGAAGGCGCGATACAGGATGACCAAATAAGTTAAAGTTCAAGTAAGCACCATATAATTCCTCAGTATGCAGCAGTCCTATGGGATTTAAATATTTCAGCCAGTTAACTGCTGCACTGGCTGGCACCAAAAGATACAGCAGCATACTGCTTCCCATTAATACAGTTCCTGCCAGATAAGGCAAAAAGCTTTGCTTTGCTAAAATCGCCACAGATACCAAAACTGCACCAATCACAAAGAATACGATCGTCTTCGTAATCAACCCTAATGCCAAATAAGTCAATACTGATATCTGCAGATTGCTGCCCATGTAGCTGGATATCGACTGTAAACTGCGGAATAAACTGCCCACACCTGTTGTTGTCGCGAAAAATGCCAGATTTACTCCATAGAATAACGTTGTAACAGTAAAACAGTGGATTGCTAAAGCGGCCAGTTTTGCCGCGATGCTCTTTGTTCTCCCTGCGGGAGTAGACCTGGTAATCAAAAACAACTTTTTTTCTTTTTCTTCATAAATCAACGCTGAAGCAAAGAGAAACACCGATAGCAATAATAGCAAATCCGTCATTTCAGGCGAATCCGCAGAGGTGATTCCCTTTGATGGGGAGAATTCCGTGCGGATAGAAGAAAGTGCTTCATAATCTGCCGCTTCTTTTTTTAAATTACGGGCTGAAAAACTTTTTCCGCCCTCAGAGGAAAAGACGGAAATTCCTTGCAGGGTATTTTTTCTTTTTTCTATATCCGCCAAATAATTGCCATAATGAAATACCCTTCGGGCTTCGTCATATATTTCAGTAATTAATGCGGTTTCCTGCTGCAGAGAATCTGTATATTTCAAGTAATTTCCTGAGATGAATTTCTCGTAATACTTCTCAAAAATACCCGGATTTTCAGCCTTTGCTTTTTTCTCCATGGCTTTGCCCATGTTTTTGTCAGCAAAGTTGCGGTAGTTGAGGACATTATTAACCACATTGGCACCTTTGACATCATCGCAAAGAAGCTCTATAAACTTCTTTTTTTCTGGCTCTGTCAGTTTTTCCATATCCCGCTGCACTGCCTTATATGAGGATAGAGGAGGGGTTTCACTATCCGGCAGGTTCGTGTACCAGAGAAGAAACACGTTGAGGATGATTAGAACTGCCACGGATAGTAGAAAGCTGGGTTTTCTCCATATCTTATCCAGTTCAAAATGCAGGAGCCTAATCATGGTGTGCCTCCTCTCCAAATACGGTCATATATACCGTTTCCAGGTCAGATGCCCCTTCAAACTTGGCGCATAAGGCATCTACACTGTCCTTTGCTGCGATTTGACCTGACTTGAGCATGATGATCTCCTTGGCAATGGACTGAATATCTGAAACTACGTGTGTTGCCATCAAAATGATTTTCCCTTCAGAAAGCGCTTTAATTTTTTCTCTGATATTCACACGTTCCTTTGGATCGAGCCCAGCTGTCGGCTCATCGAGAATTAACAGCTTTGGGTCTCCCATGATTGCCTGGGCAATTAAAAGGCGCTGCTTCATGCCGCCAGAATACGTGCCGATAGGGCGGTCCATCTTCTCCAGCAAGTTGACGGAATTCGCAGCTTCCTCTATTTCGCCCTTTATTTTTTCTTTGGGAATTTCCTTCAAAGCACCCATATAGCTGAGAAATCGGCGGCCAGTGAAAGTGTCATAGAGACCCTGCTGCTGTGGTGCATAACCCAGAATTGCCCGATAGGCCGCACCCAGTTCCTTAATCTGCTTGCCATTCCAGAGAACTTCGCCGGTATCCGGTGATAGATTTTCTGTGATGATGTTCATCAAGGTAGATTTACCTGCTCCATTGGGACCTAAAATCCCATAGATTCCTTCTGAAAGAGAAAGGGAAATATCCTGCAAGACAAATTTATCACCATATTTTTTGGAAACTGATTTTAGTTCTAACATATTTTCACCCCTCATTCAAATATGCCCATACCAGAACTGATCAGGTCGATGGTCTGATAATTTGACTTACCTGTGTACAAATCCTTTTTACTAATCAAAGCGTATTTAGCACCATTGAGGTTATACTGACCTTCATACATCGGATCTTTTTTAGCGTCATAGTCATAGAGAACAAGGAACTGATCTGCAAGTTCCGCTCGTATTTGTATATCTCCCTCCATGGAAGTCATTTTTAATCCCGATTTTTCAATACTTCCATCCTGCAGATTTACAAAGCACATAGTAAAATCCGTTTTTTCGCCATCTTCAGCGCTCCAGGAAGAACAGCGAAGAACATCGTCATAGGCCTCATCAATACAGCTGTCTGCCGTTTCAGCCAAGGTTCTTTTTTTCTTCGTTTGCAAATTAATCTGTTCAATCTTATTTTCTCCCTCTGTGGATAGATAGAGACAGTCACCTGCTACTTCATAGGTATTGATTTTTTTATTTTTTGCTTTGGCAACTTCTTCTGTTTTACCGTCTGTAATATTTAAAACAGCAAAAGAGGCGTAGGATTTCTGATATGCATCTATATATTGATTGTCGTCCATCATCTCTTTGTCAGAAAGTTCATGATCAAAGATAGTCCGTTGCATGACAAGATGATTGCCAAAGGCTCCTATGATAGAAGCGTCTGTATGCAATTCACACACCTCGCGTATCCTCCAATCACGCAGACCCAGTCTGACCAATTCTCTTTCCGAAGAGGCAAAATAGGTGGTTTGGTCATCAACCTCTTTGCTAGAGACTTTTTTTGTAATAAAGTAGAGAGAATCACCAGAAGCCATTACCAAGTCCTCCAGAGATAATGCCTCGTCGAAGGTATAGACTTTTTTCCGATCTGTTCCGTCAGGATTCATTCGGTATAGCGATGCCGGCGTACTAACAAAGGCCGTGTTATCTCCATCCATAGCATCTGAGGACCCATTGTGATCGATGGACCATCCTCCTGACTGATCTTGATCGTGTGCAAAGAGATATAGATAACCGTCATAGTAAAACAGGCTGCTGCCGGGTAAAATTTCTTGGTCACTGAAAACTGCCGGACAGTTCTCTGAATCGTGTTCACAGCCGGGGCGATTGCAGAGATAGATTTCTTTTTTCGTCTCGTAATCCATATACATCATACGATATCCGACGCTAGCATTTTTCAACGGTATACTGTCCTCTCCAATATAGTAATAGCCTTTTTCATTCGAGCAGTTGAGTCCTCTCTCGTTAACAATTGATAAATCAACATCTTTCGCATTGTCCCCCTCACCGTCCGTCTGATTACTCTTTTCCGAACAGCCTGCAAAAGAAAAAAACATGGTCAGCATTGTGAGTGCTACAATCAATTTTTTCATAAAAATAATCTCCTTACCTGTATTTGATAAGGAGATTATAAGAGAGGAAGGTCAAAAAACTGTCAAGACCTTATATTTATTTCACGGATACTCTGACTTCTGCTTTGGCACCGCCTTCCGGTCTATTGGAGAGTTTTAAAGTGCCGCCGTGTTTCTTGCACAGAATCCGACTGATAATCAGACCCATACCCATATGCCTGTCTGTACCGTTTATTGAAAGGGTATATCGCTCTTGATTTTTGATCACTTTTTCTGCAAAGCCCTTGCCATCGTCTTCCACCAAAATACACAGCATGGATTCTTCCAAGGAAAAACTGATGTCTATCTTTCTTTTGGCAAAACGCAGGGCGTTGGTGAACAAGTTCTCTAATATGCGATAAAGTATTTGTCCGTCTATTCTTTTCTGGCAGGCAGGAATGGAGATGTGTACTTCCACTTCCATCTGCTCTGCCATATGGATAAAATCTTCTGTCATTTCTATGAGAAAGTTGGGCAAATCCCGCTCTTCAGGATGGATTTCCAAGTCCTCTAAACTCTGAATATCTTGAATAGAATTGGTATAGTGCTCCAGCCTCTTTGCCGCAGTGGACAAATTCTCAACAGTGTGCAGAAGCTTTTCCTGCGATAAGATGCCCTTTGGGATATTCTGCTGCAGATACTCTGTATACCCCTCAATGATAGAAATGGGATTTCGAAGGTCGTGGGCAACCGAGGCCTGCAACATTCGTCGTTCCTCCAGCATGTTCCATACCTTTTGATTATTTGCATACAAGGTCTGTCTCATCATTTCGAAAGAATCACATAAATCTCCCATCTCATCTTTGCCGTCGTAGACGACAGTAAAATCCAGACTTTCTTTTGCAATGTTCTCCGTAGCCTCTGACAAAATCTCAATAGGTTTTTGCAATTTTTTTCGATAGAACCAGAGCGCACAGAGCAAAACTCCGGCGACAGAATAGATGGCTGGCAGTCCCACCATAGCCGCAGAGAGCAGGGAATAGGCCGCTTTTCTCTTTGGTGACAAAGAATCAAAACTATTCTCAATTTTATCTATGGAATATTTAGAAATTTCTTTGATTGAAGGTTTGATTTTATTATTTCCCTCAAATGCTTCAATAAGAGGAATGTTGTCTTCTTTCCCAAAGGTGACAAGCTGGGTAGAAGTAGTCTGGGTTCCGTCAAAATAAGTTGTCGTCAAGTGCAGATAGGCCTGATTTTTATCTGGCATAACCCACTTTTGCAAAGCTGTGCAGCCCCAAATAGACAAAAAGGAGAGGAGGATAATCATAAAAACAGTAAAAAGCATCGCGTAAGTAAAAGAACTCTTTAAAGACTCCGCTTTTTTTCTCTTTATCTGTTCCATTTATATCCCATCCCCCAAACTGTTTCAATATACTCTTTTCCCGATGCTTCGTAAAGCTTTGTGCGTATTTTCCGCACGTGTTCTTTTACTACAGCGCTGTCGCCTTCTGCATTAAATCCCCATACTTCTTCATAGATGTGTTCTTTGTCAAAGACATGGTTACCGTTTGAAAGAAGAAATTCAATGATATCGAATTCTCTCTTTGAAAAAGGAATTTCTTTCCCTTCATAGGTGACAGTTCGTTCTGACAGGTTAACAAGCAGCCCCTGGGAAGAAAGCAGTTTTGGTGCCATACGATTTCTGGCATCGCGGCGAAGATGTGCCTCAACCCGCGCCGTCAGTTCCTGCAGGCTGAAAGGTTTCGTGATATAATCATCACCGCCGCTGGCAAAACCATTTATCTTATCCTGTTCCGTGATTCTGGCAGTCAAAAAAAGAATCGGACAGACTACAGATTTGCGGATTTGTTTACACAAAGTCATGCCGTCCAGGTCTGGCATGTTGATATCGAGCAAAATCAAATCTGGCTGCACCTGGAGCTGCGAAATCGCCGTCTGCCCGTTATTGGCAGTATAGACCAGATAACCACAGGCGCTAAAATGATCAAAGAGCAGTTCCGTCAAAATTGTCTCATCATCTATAATCAATAATTTCTGTTTCATTGCCATCCCTCCACTTTTAGATAGTATAACCGGAAAAAGTCAAGATTTGGTCAAAGGAATTGTCATTTTATATGTGTATCAGCGGTGCCAGGGCAATACCCAGCTGAATCAGAACGCTGGCAAATTGCATCACCGTATTGTAGATCAGCTTGCTTTTCCTGGCCTTTTTTTGACTTTCCCTGCTGTCCTCTGCTTCGTAGGTTTTGAGCTTCAGCTTATGTACAATCCAGGCCAAAAGCCAAATGAGTGCTGGCAGAAACACCGAGAAAAAAACGATAGGCTGTAAAAAAATTTCCCCTAAAGTCGTGAGCATGCTTTGGGTATCTAAAGACAGAATCACCTTTGCGACAATTACGAGGACAGCAACGGCAGCCAGTCCTCCGATAATATAGTTAGAAGGGTTTCGCTCCTTTTCTTCTCTCCGGTTTCGATAAAAATTATTATCGCCGATACTTTTTTTAGTCTTGTAAAAAACATTGCCGCCGTACTCGTCTATATATTTAAAGTCAGCTTTTTCATTCTCCGTCATTTTTTCATAGTCGTCCTTTGACATGACGCCGATTTTGCTGCTGTGGTCGTGATGTCCCGTATATTTGAGCTTTGCCCAGCCCCAGGAAATCCCTCCAAAAGAGTAACCGTCCGTCAACATATCCGTCAAAAAATCCAGGCTGTCACGATCCGCTGCCTTATTTCCCAAATAAATAATCATAGTTCCTCTCTCCCTTACCCCTCGATGGTTTCTAATTTTGCCCGGAAGGTGATGGTGCGCGGCGTCTCAATATGATCGAATTGAATCACGTAAGCAGCTTTTCCTATATCTACTTCCACAATTGTACCCACACCAAAAATTTTGTGCTCAACTCTCTGTCCACTGGCAAGAAGCTGACGCTGTGAGTCAGCAAAGAGATATCTGCTGTTAAATGCAATATAATCCTGCGCTTTGGTTATCAAAGACTGCTCTGGCTTTCTGGTATAGGACAGCAGCCCTGGGTCGATGTCCAAAAGAAAGCGGGAAGGATAACGCGGAGAGCCATCAAAGTTGCGTCCCTCAGCCTCCGTAAGATACAGGGCACGCTCCGCCCGCGTCATAGCGACAAAAGCTAAGCGACGCTCTTCTTCCATGGCCTGCAGGGTATTGGTCTTCTTCGATGGAAAAATTCCCTCATTCATAGCACATAGAAAAACATAGGGAAATTCCAATCCTTTCGCGGTATGCACCGTCATAAGCTTGACCTTATCACTGCGATCTTCTGCATCGCTGTTGCTGAACAACGCGATATGAGCCAAATAATGTTCTAATGTACTTTCCTCACCACAGGAGGTTTCATATTCAAAGACAGACTGTTTCAGTTCCGCCAAATTGTCGAGACGCTCCTGACTTCCTTCGGTGCGGAGCATCTTCTCATATCCGCTCTCATTGAGAATGGCAGACAGAACCTCAGAAATCGGCCTTTCTGTATAATCTGCTGCAAAGGACTCTATCAGTGCAACAAAAGAGGCAGCCCTTGTTCCTTTAAAAATTTCGTCTTCCAAATTCTTTATTAATGCATCATAGAGGGTGCATTGTTTTTCGGCCGCATACTGTTGTAAAAATGTCACACGTCTCTGCCCGATATTCCTCTTTGGCACATTGACGATGCGCAGAAAAGACAGGTCATCTTTGTAGGCAATCATACGTAAATAGGAGAGGGCATCCTTAATTTCCATACGTCCAAAGAACTGGACACCACTGTAGATAGTATAGGGAATTTTTTCTTTCAAAAGAACTTCTTCGATAGTTCTCGTTATATAATGTGCGCGATAGAGAATGGTTATATCACGATAGTGAGTACCTGCTTCAAACAGTTCTTTCATTTTATCTGCGATAAAAGTGGCTTCTGACCTGGAGTTATCAGCGTGATGGCAGAAAACTGGCGCTCCTTCATCAAGCACAGGCAGAAGTTCTTTTTTAATACGGTTTTTATTTTTCTCGATCAGGGAATTAGCGGCGGAGAGAATCTGCGGCGTGGATCTGTAGTTCTGCATCATCATAATCGTTCTGACATCAGGAAATTCCTTGTCAAAGTCCAACAAGTATTTCACATTGGCTCCGCGCCAAGTGTAAATAGTCTGATCTGGATCACCTACAATGAATAAATTCTTATGATAGCCGCACAGGACCTCCATCAATTTGTATTGTAAGTCGTCGATATCTTGGAACTCATCAATCATGATATATTCCAGACGTTTCTGCCATTTTAGACAAATCTCTGCATTCTCCTCAAAGATATAGAGAGAAAATTTAATCAGATCATTATAGTCTAAACCAAAACACTTTTTTTCTTGATAAAGATAACCATAGAAAATAATATCTGACGGTTCCATCGCTTCTTCATATTTCTTACGCAGAGTGTCTAAGGACATGGTAATCATATCCATATAATATTCTGGTTCCTTAAAAATCTTGCGAATTTCAATCATGTCCCGGGCCTTGCTGAAGGTCATATTTCGCAGTGTCAGATTTCTTTCTTCATAGATTATTTTCAGCATCGCATCAATATCGGAGTTGTCCAAAACCAGGAAGCTCTTTGGATATTGCACGGCATGACTGTCCTCTTGCAGAATAGACACGCAGAAGCCATGAAAGGTGTTGATGTATCCAGTATCATTATCACCTGTCAAATTGTGTATGCGCTGACGCATCTCGTTAGCCGACTTGTTTGTAAACGTAACACAGAGAATATTTCCAGGCAAAATGCCGATTTCATTGACCAAATAGGCAAATCTCTGAGAAAGAGCTCTTGTCTTGCCGGAGCCTGCGCCAGCTATTACGCGGATAAATCCTTCCGTTGAAGTAACCGCCTCCTGCTGCGCTGCGTTCAACCCCTGTATAAAATCTTCCACCGCTTCACCCCCTTGATGATTTTACCTCTCGGCAGTACCGCTAGGTCATGAAATCATTATACTGTATCTGAAATATAAATCAAGTGCTATAGAGAGCTGTAAATTGAAGAAGAACTTTGCAGGCAACGGAAATCGCTCTCTCATCAAACAAAATGGACGGATTGTGCAGAGGCAGCTTTGACGAGGCCAGCTCATTAGCAGTGCCGACTCTAAAATAGGCTCCTGGAATATCTCGCAAGTAATAGGCAAAGTCCTCCATTTCCATGGAAGGTTTCTGCAGCTGATCTATCGGTCCCATTGCCACACAAGCGGCAGCTTCTTCTACATAGGCCGATATGGTCTCATCGCAAAGCAACGGATCTACGCCTTTTAAGACCGTGACTCTCCCTGAACCGCCCATAGCTGCAGAAGTATTTTGTACAATACGGCAAATAGCCTTCTGCATGTAGATACGATCTTTTTCAAGAAGGGCGTGTATGCTGCCCTCCATTTCGACAGACGCTGCAACAGAATCATCAGAAGTACCTCCCACTATTTTACCAATAGTAATTACAGCTGATTCTGTAGGACTGCATTCACGCGAAACAATATGCTGCAGCTGTTGAACCACATAGGAGGCAATTAATATTGGATCAACACATTGGTGGGGGTGCGCTGCCGGACCACTTTTGCCTTCAATTCTAATTTTAATAAAATCTGCAGCTGCCATCATCGGACCTCGACGTACACCTACACTGCCGGCTTTCATCTCAGGCCAGCAATGGAATCCTAACATCACATCCGGCTGCAAAAACTCTAAGGCCTGATGAGCAATCATATATTTTGCACCTTCTCCTGTCTCTACTGACGGTTGAAAAATAAAACCTACACTGCCATGCCATGAATCCTTTGTTTCTTGTAAGATTCTTGCACATGTTATGGCTGCCGCCACTTGAAGGTCATGGCCGCAGCAGTGGCAGGCATTTTCATTTTTTGCTGCAAATGGAAATTCACTTGTTTCTTTCACAGGCAGAGCATCTATTCCTACACGGATACAAATATGCTTACCCCTGCCGGTTCCTTTGACTCTCGCCACTAAGCCTGTTTGAAACGGTTCGGTAATGGTATCGATGCTGTTTTTCATCAACTGTTTATGAATATAATTGGTCGTCTTTTTTTCATTGCCAGAAATTTCTGGGTGTTGATGAAGATAACGGCGTATCTTAACTGCATCTTCATTATAATCCTCTGCCAACTGTGAAAACCTTTCTCTTACTCTCTGCATTACTTCACAACCTTTCTTTTTTTCTATAATACAATGCAAAAATAATGCCAAGAATAAAGTATCTGCAGTCTGCATTTTGCTGTCAGAAGCATAGAATAAGTCGGTAAAAATTACCGACTTAGCATTTTTTACCGACTTGTTTTATTTTTTAATCAATTCATATTTTATAATTTTATTTCGTAATCCCTTATCACTGATTCCCAACCTTTCTGCAGTTTTCCTTCGATTCCATTGATTATCTTCCAGAGCCTGCAGAATGATTCGTTTTTCTGCTTCTCTTAACGTCAGTCCAGAAAAATTTTTCATATAATTGCTGTTTAATATATCTCCTGTTTTTATTACTGCGCTCACTTCCTCTGGCAGATCCCCCGCTTTTATTATTTCTCCATCAGACATAATCATAGCATACTCCAAAACATTTGATAACTCTCGGATATTACCTGGGAAATGATAATTCAGCAAAAGCCTTTCTGCTTCTTCCGAAATACAACTCACATTTTTTTTCTGTTTCTTATTATATAAACTGATAAAATGGCTGCACAGAAGAGGGATATCTTCTCTTCTTGCTTTCAGTTCCGGTAGTTTTATTTCAATAACTTTTAATCTAAAGTAAAGATCACTTCGAAAAGTTCCTTCTTCGACCATCTTTTTTAAATCTTTATTTGTTGCAGCAATCACCCTGATATTCAATTTTTTGACCATATTGCTACCAATAGGTGTAATCTCACGTTGTTGCAAAACTCTGAGCAATTTTGCTTGTAATGTCAGTGGCATATCGCCAATTTCATCAAGAAAAACAGTTCCATTATTGGCATATTCAAACTTCCCTTCTTTATTGGCAATCGCACCTGTAAACGCGCCTCTTTTATGGCCAAAGAGTTCTTCTTCCAATAAAGTTTCCGGAATAGCTGCACAATTCACATCTGCAAAGTGATATTCTTTTCTTCTGCCGGAATTATGAAGTGCCCTTGCTGCTAGTTCTTTACCGGTGCCGCTCTTGCCTGTTATTAATACACTGGTATCCAGATTTTTTACTTTTTCTATCATCTGAAAAACGGCTTTCATTTGTCTGCTTTTACCTATAATCCCGTAATATACATATTTTTCTTCTAAGTTTTTGTTTATATACTCTACTCTTTGATTTAAATAGCGATAATTTAGGGCTTTTTTAATGACAAAAAATAGTTCTTGTATATCGAGTGGTTTTATCAGATATGTATAGGCACCTTTATGAATTGCTTCTATAGAAGAATTGACAAGTGCACAGGCTGTCATTAAAATGACAATGGCTTTTTCATCAATTTTTTTTATCTCGTCTAAAAGAGCAACACCATTCATTTTTTCTAATCTTATATCCATTAGACATACTGAAAAATGATCTTTTTGAAAATAATATAACCCATCTGGTGCATTATCGACAATATGAACTTCATAAAAAGTTTCCAGAGCAAAGGCTATCGAGGTACAGACGTCTTCCTCATCATCAATAATTAAAATTTTCTCTTTCATTTAGAGATTTCTCCTTTCTTCAACAGATAAACACAACATTGTTTGTAATCTTTACTATAAAATTACACTGCAAGTTACCATAATAAATTAAATATTTTTCTTTTAATGTATTATCTTTATATTACAATTTTCATCTGTCAAATACCAGCATTTTTAAGTAAAAAAAATGTGAAAATTCGCTTATAGACTAATTCCCTATGAATTAAAAAAGACGGCACTTGCCGTCTTTTTCGTATCATTCTTAGTCATCCCAGTCATCATCATAATCGTCGTCATCGTAATCATCGTCATCATCATAGTCGATGCGATCTTTATCCCAACCTATGATGACACCAGACGATGCATTGATTTCGAATTCGTATTCATAATTTCCAAGTCTGGCTTCACCCTCGTAGATATAGATGCCATCATCTTTTTCTAAGTGAATCTTAGTAATTGTCGCACCCGGAATCTTTGCCAGTACAATACTCTTGGCTTTTTCTGCAGAGATTAATCCACTGTTACTATTGGAAGTATTGCCAGAGTTTGAGCTTGCATTCCCTGTATTACTGTTGCCGCCAGATCCCGTATTACCGCTGTTGCCGCCTGTTGTTCCTGGATTGTAGTGATCATCGTCATCCCAATCGTCATCGTCATCATAATCAAAGTAACTTTCGTGCTCATGCTCCAAAGAAACTTTTCCAGTTTTGGCATCAACGATATAGTCATATTCCATATTGTCTTTGACTAATTCGATTTCATAATAATAGTTGCCATTTTTTCTTTCAAGGTCGATATCTTTTACAAATCCACCACCAGCTTTTTTGATAGCTGCATCTTCTGCTTCCTTATAAGTGAGAAGATCTCCTTTGTTCTGGTCATCAGTTGGAATTGTTACCGCAGTTCCATATTTTATTGTGCTTTCAAGAATCGCACCAGTTTCAGGATTTACATCCGCGTTTCCATAAAAATCATTTGATTTGAAATTCACCTCATACTCATAAAGGCCGTTGTCTTTTGTCAAATTGACAGAGATGCTGGTAATTCCGTCAAAGGCCTTTTTTACAATATTTTTCACTTCACTTTCAGTGAGTTTTACCGTTTTGCTGCCTAAGTCGTTATCAAGCTGTGACTCTACTTTCTTAACCTGTTTTGTTTCTTTGTTGATTTCCACTTCGAAGCCTTCTTCATTTTTATCATCGTGGAACATCACTTCAAATTTGTTTTCCTCTTCTTCACTTGTTACAAAAGTCGCTGTGGCTGGAACATATTTTTTTGCGATTTCTTTTGCCTCATCCAGGGTCATAGCCTGCGTGAAAGTTGTGGAGAGGATAATCGCTGCGATAATCAGAACAACAGCGATGGCAGCAATGATGCCGTTCCTTTTGTTAATAAATTTTGACATTGTTCTTTCCTCCTATTTCATTTATTTATCTTTCAAGTATTATTCTTTGAGTGTATCCATATAATAAACACTCAAAATGAAATTAAAATGAAAAAATTCGAAAAGAAACATTTTTTTAATATTCATATATTTTTATTGCCTATGATGAATTTTCAAGATTATGGCTTTGCAGAGTTCAATAGAAGCTGCGATGGCATCCTCATCAAAATTAAACTGCGGATTATGTAAAGGCTGTGTCGTATCAGCGCCGATTCCTGTATAGACCGCAATTCCGCCATTTGCCTGCACCCTGCTCATCATAATCGTTGCATCATCTGTTCCGCCTACATTACCTTCATAATATATTTTTTCAAACCACGGAATATTCTTGGCAGACTCTTTCATGATTTCCATCAAAGCATCGTCGCTTTTTCCTGCCGGAACCTCTCCGTAGTCCAAATATTCATAAGCCATATCATAAGCCTTTGCTGTGCCATTGAGCACATCAAAGACTCTATTCTCTGCGTATTTTGCAATGGTGGTACTTTCACCTCTGAATTCCACGGATAATTCTGCCTGTGGCGGAATCGTATTAATTGCAACTCCAGCGTGAAGGGTTCCCACATTAATTCTACAAAGCCCTTCTTCGTGGGGTGCAATGCAATGAAGGTTTAATGCCGCTGAACACGCAGCTAGCAATGCATTTTTGCCCTCCTGAGATGCACCACATGGATGAGCCGCCTTTCCTAGAAAAGTAACATCTAGCTGCCTATCGCTTAGAAAGTCCTTACAACCGCAGGCAATGGAATGGGAAGGTAACGGTATTCCTTCCGCTGTTAAAGCGATATGCAATGCGATAAAATAGTCTACATCATCGAGATGTCCTTTATCCACAATGGATTGTGCACCGTAAAAAGTCTCCTCTGCCGGCTGAAAAATAAATTTTATTCTTCCACACAATTTTTCTTTATTCGTAAGTAAAACTTCTGCTGCTCCAAGACCTATAGCTGTATGGCCATCATGACCACATGCATGGACACAATTAGAATTTTGCGAAAGAAAACCTAATTCTTTTGGCGGATATCCATCAGCGTCAAACTCCTCATAAGGCAGACAATCTATATCAAAGCGAAAGGCTGTTGTCGGTCCAGGAATGCCTGTATCAAGAATAGCAATAACGCCAGGAAACTCCTTTGTTCTTTCTACATATTCAGTTGACGCTCCCTGTGATTTTGCCCGCTTCATGACGTCTTCTGTCTCTTTGGCTGTCATCCGTATAAATGGAGCAACACTGCTTATTTCTACAACCTCTGGTCCCATGAGGATATGTTGGTAACCCATTTTTTCCAGAATCTCTGCGATTCTTGCACTGGTTCTAATTTCTCTCCATCCTGTTTCAGGAAACTTGTGAAACTCTCTTCTATACTCTATAAATTTATTCATTATCTTCTCCTTCATTTTGTTCTAAAACAATTTTAATTGCCTCATTCAAAATGGCAACTGCTTTTTTTATATCCTTTTCATTTAACTTAGAAAAGCAGAGCCGAATATGACCGCTCCCTTGATAGCCATCAGGATAAAAAATGTAGCCGGGCATAATTAACAGACCCATTTCCCGACAGATGTCAAATAATTTCTTCTCATTGATTTTATCGTCAAGATCACACCAAACAAAAAGTCCGCCTTCTGGACAATGTAATGAAAAACTTTTATTTTCACCTTTATTTAGTTCTTCTATTAAATAATCTCTTTTTCTTCTATAGTAATCCCTCAGATTAATCAAATACTCTTCATAATCTCCGCTTTCTATAAACTCATTGAGCATATACTGACCGATATTCGTCAACATAACTTGACTCATCTTGATATACTCTCCAATCATAGCAATTGGTTCATAGGGACCTATAACAAATGCTGTCTGGGTGCCTGGCAAAAATGTCAGAGTAAATGTATCTATGTAAATAACAGATTTATACCGATCCAAAGAATAGAGAGTTGGTATGTCCTTGTCAGAGTAATTAAAATCATGCAGGGAATCATCCTCAATAATAGGTATTCCATATTTGTAACTGATTTCAAGCAAGTCAAGGCGTTTATGAAGTGACATTACTTTTGCAGTAGGATTTTGAAAATTAGGCATAATGTATAGGAACTTAGGACCTTTTTCCATAATCAAAAGTTCTAATTCTTTTAGATTGGGACCGTCTTCCTCTAGAGATACACCTATGGTTTTAATTCCCTTATTACGAAAAAGATTGATTGTGTCAGGAATTACAGGTTCCTCTAAGACAATACAGTCTCCTTCTTGTAAATACAGATCAATTATATAACTTAAGGCTTGTGTTGTTTCCGGTACAATTTGTATATTTCTTTTATCAATATACATATTCCTTTTCTTCAGGATACAACAGATATTATCTTTTAATCGCTCTGTTTCATTTTCTTGTGTAGCACATATATTTTGATACCAATGGCCATCCTTCATATTTTCAAAGATATTCACCATTCTGGGAACTAACTCTAATTCATGATCCATGACAATGCCTCCAAGAGAAAGAATCTCTCGAGAGTAAGATTCATCAAAAATCTGAGAAAACACTTTTTCCTTAGTCGTGAAATGATAACGAATCATCTTCTCCAAAGGAAAAAACATATTTCCCATTGTTTTATTTCTATTTCTCATTACAAAATATCCTCTCGGTGAAGTCCTGGATGACACAATAAAGCCTTCCGCTATCAATCTGTTATACGCCAAAATAACCGTATTTCTGTGGACACCTAGTTCTGCAGCCAATTTTCGCTCTGGTGGCAGTTTATAACCATTGACCAATTCCTCATGTTTAATTAAATTCTTAATACCGTTTTCAATCTGCTTATATAATGGTACTACACTCTGTTTGTTAATTTTTAAATTCATGGTTTATTTACCTCGCTTTATTATTGATATAACGGAAGAAGTATATTCTTCCGTTATATCAGAATAGCGTTATAAATTAACAACTTCTAGTACATCATGCTTCTTCTGCTGCGCCCAAGGAATTGGTTTCTTTAACCTGCGCTTTTTTATATAATTTTGCTAAAAGAAGTCCACTTGCAATCATAACCACTGCACCAAAAGCCTGCAGTATGAAAATGTAGTTATATGCCACATCCCCATAATTATCAATCCATCTGCCACATACATTATAAATCCAGGCATCTGTAGAATACCCCAGTGTAGAGGCAAACCCTAAAACTGTACCAACATATTTCAAAGGAACTCTTGCTTCTGTCACCGGCGTATATAGCGCACTGGAATTCAGATAAGAAGAAACGGTTACTAAAATAGCTACACATAGGAACAGCATAAATAAGTCGGGCCGTTTAGGTATAAAGACAATGAGAATAGTAAAACAGAGTGTCGCAATGCCTCCGAAGAGTACAACAGGTGTAGATCTTCCAGCCTTATCTATAAAATAACCGCCAATCGGTCCGAAAATCATGTTCATCCCACTTCTGAGCGTCGTGGTGATGAATGCCGCAAGGGCGATGCCTATTCCGTAAACATCTGTCATCAAAGGATTCAGATATGGAACCGTCGAACGAACCATAAAATAACCCCAGGTAAAAGCTCCTAAATACCAGGCAACCGGCATTTTCATGACTTTGCCGATTACTCTGAAGTCAATCTTGTCCTCTCCCATATCCACCTTAGCTTCATTATCATACGGAATGTAAAGCCACGTAGCAATTCCCGTAATCAGGGTTACTGCTGAATAGACCTGCACGCCGCCTCTGAAACCAGCGTCTTTAAATAGGAATGTGATGAGACCTAGAATTACGTAAGTGCTTATCAATCCGACTGCGCCGAACATAGAATTCTCGACACCAAATAATCTTCCCTGTTCTTCCGGTGTTCCCCAGCTCTTGATCATCTTCAGAAAAGCGCCCCAGTGCATACAGGTGGTTGTAATCCCGAATAAGAAATAAATCACCATCAACATGCTATATGATTCGCAAAAGGATAGCCAGAATCCGCACAGACCAGTTCCTAAAGTGGATATCACAACCAAACGTTTCGGATTAAACTTATCTGCCAGCCAGCCGCCGATAAAGTAACCTGGCGTTGCAGTCAGACCGAAAAAGGTGAGTACCTTTCCAGCCTGTCCATCAGTGATATGAAAGGCCTCCAAAAAGTGGTTGTAAAAATCATTGTATGTATATGGCAGAAGATAAACGATAGTTGTCATTGTCAGCACTGCCACCCAGACGTACTTCATTTTCAATGAAGCATTTGCAATTCTTTCTCTATCAGTTTTTTTCATTTTTTTATCCTTTCTTCATTCAGAGTGTATATATCAAACCAACTTGCCATTTCTTCCAGCCTCCTGACTCTGTGTTTTGGCTGTCCAGATCTGCACAATTCATGGTTCTCTCCTTTAAAGGCGAAAACTTTTGATGGAATTCCAAAATAAGTCAATGCCGTATGCATCTGCAGTGCACTGTCATATGGGCATCGATAATCTTCCATGCCGTGGATCAACAAAACAGGAGTCTTAATGTATGGGGCGTATTTTAAAGCTGATGTTTCCCATAGATAATCAAAATTTTCCCATGGTGTCGCTTCAAAAGTATCCGGTCCAAAAGATACTCCTATATCAGAAAGACCAAAATCACTGATGTTATTGCACACGCCTCTATCAGAAACAGCCGCACAGAACATATTTGTATGTCCAATAATCCAGTTGGTCATAATACCGCCGTAAGATCCGCCTGTAACACCCAGACGATTCTTATCAATCCAAGGAAGATGCTCTGTTGCATATTGGGTAAAACCAATCAAATCCTCATAATCAATCGTTCCATATTTCTTTCTGATGTCCGCAAAGTCACCGCCTCTTCCTTCAGAACCCGTAGGATTGCAGAAGAGCACACCGTAACCCTTCGCCGCCATCAACTGCATATCGTGATTAAAAATTTCACCAAAGGCACATTGAGGACCTCCGTGTATAAACAAAATTGCCGGGTATTTTTTACCTTCCTCAAAATGAACAGGCTTTAAGTACCACCCTTGAATTTCAATCTGGTTTTTATTTGTATAATTCAGTCTTTCCACTGGGGCATACTGATATATCTCTTCCAAGTTTGCGTTATAGGATGTAATCTTCTCTTCTTTTTTGTCCTCCAAACTCTGTCTATAAAGTTCAGTACCTCCCAAACCTCTCATAGCAATGACGTAAATTTCATTACCTACAATTTCGTAGTCTATCACTTTTCCCTTTGCCTTCGTGATTGCAACAGGAAGCGCGGCTTCATCTTCCCAAAAGAAGACTTTAGATGATTCCATTTCTGTAGCAATGAAATAAATACCGTTCCTGCATCTTGTGACCTTGTTCAGCCAGTTACTCAGATAACTCACGTCACACACCACGTTATCGTAAATGTGATAATCTCCAAATGAATTTTTTCTCAAGCAGCTCCCGTCCTTCATATTGATCAAATCTATGTATTCATCCTGATACTCCCCGTGGATTTTTCTATCGCTTCTACAAGTAATGAATTCAGTAGAAGAAACTGTCTCAATCAAGGTATAGATATATTCTTCAGTAATATCAAGGGGCACAGTATTTTTTTCTTGTATATCGTAGCGATATAACTTTCCTGCAGTGCTCTGTATGCCTCCAGACTGTAGTCCGCAATAAAGCAAATATTCATCTTCATATACTTTCATCAGAGTTACATGTAGGTCATCCGGTGTAATCTGTGTTAATGATTCCTTCTCATATAGAAAAATCCTTCCCCTTTTCCCATTGCAATAGCCTGCTGAGTTGGTCCAAAAAGGAACTTCTTCAGCAACAAAGTAATCTTCCTCTTCCTTTTTGATTTGAGAGAATTTCTCCCAATTTCCTTCAGCAAGTTTCAAATACTGATCATCACAAAGGGTATCACTGCAGAGGAAAAAAAATTTGTCTGCAGAAATTCTCTCGAATTCAATAATTTTTTTACTTACATTAAAAAGTTTCTCAATTATACCGGTCTCAACATCCATACTGTAAAACACAGTAATTGGAATTTGTTTTTGCCGAAGATTTTTATCAGATTCCTCAGTAATTGCTGTAAAAATTACTTTATCATCCTCATACCATTTATATAAGTCCACTTCGATTCCATTAGTCAGCGTTTTAAACTTTTTAGTTTGTGTATCTAAAATACATAAATCGGTAAAGTAGTCATTTTTATCAACGCTGCTTTCTGTCTTGGTATAGAGAATTTTAGAGTTTCGCTTTTTTAATCCTCCTAGATTGATAAAGTTTTTAAAATGATCGGACTCTATTAATCTTTTCGCCATATCGTTCCCTCCATATTCAGAAAATTCTTTGTTATATAGACATTAACGCATAGTAAATAAACTATAAAGTACCAATTTTGAATTGTTTCCTGTACCAATTTTTCATAATTTCTATAAATTTTCATTGTAATTTAATTTTTTTACTATATGATTAAGATAATAATAGAAAAGAGGTGGGATGATGAAATTATTAATCGTAGAAGACGAAAAGAGACTTTGCCAGACTGTAGCAAAACATTTGAAAGCAGAAGGTTATACCATAGATACTTGTTATGATGGAAGTGATGCCATTGATTATATAGATGGAACAGAATACGACGCCATTATCTTGGATATCATGCTTCCGGGAATTGATGGAATTACGATTCTAAAAAAAATAAGATCAAAAAAATTAAAAACGCCGGTTCTTCTTTTAACGGCAAAAAACACCGTTGAAGACAAAGTAACCGGCCTTGACAGCGGCGCAGACGATTATCTGACGAAACCTTTTTCACTGGAAGAGTTATCAGCCAGAGTCAGGGTTTTGATCAGAAGAAGCGGGGTAGAAAGGGTAGATAATTTCTTAAATGTAGGGCCGCTGACCTTGGATACAGATAAAAAAGTAGCAATTAGAGACGGTAATGAAATTACGCTTACTGCCAAAGAATATGCAATACTGGAATATCTAATGCACAATAAAGAAATCGTACTTTCCAGGGAAAAAATTCAACAACACATCTGGAATTACGATTATGAAGGCGGCAGCAATATTATAGATGTCTACATCCGTACGCTGCGAAACAAAATTGATGCGAAGTTTGACCAGAAATTAATCCAAACAGTGCGTGGATTAGGTTATGTCATAAAGAGTGAAGAGTAAGCTATGATGAAAAACAGTTCTATAAGAAAAAGGGTCACCTTATATTATTCTCTGGTTTTGATACTGATCACCGTTCTGGTTTTTGGCGTTTTTCTATTCACTGCCAGCAGACAGACAACCATCGTATCAAAAGATACCGTAATGAAAGCGGTACAGAATTCTTTTGATGAAATTGAATATGAAAATAATATTATTGAGATTGATAACGATTTTGATTCTTACTATCGTGGTGTAACCCTGCTAGTATACGGCGAAGATGGAAAACTGATCAAAGGCGCTGTTCCAAGAGACTTTCCTTCCTCCACCCCTTTGACACAAGGAGACTATGAGGAAATAGAAGCGGAGGAGAGCACCTGGCTGGTTTACGATTTATACAATACCTATGATAATGGGCAGGGCATCTGGGTCAGAGGCATTTACGATATGGATAATGCTGCTGCCACGCTCAAGTCCATCATGCGAATCATGATTATCATATTGCCCGCAATTCTAGCAGTCGCAATCATTGCAGGCAGACGAATTACGAAGAGGGCATTTGCACCCGTCGCTAAAATCACCAATGCAGCCAATTCTATCAACAGTGGTAATGATCTTTCCAAACGTCTACCACAGGGAGAAAATAAGGATGAACTCTATTATCTAACTGAAACGTTGAATCAGATGATTGAAAGATTAGAAAATGCTTTTCAGGCAGAAAAAGAATTTTCTTCTGACGTTTCCCATGAATTGAAAACGCCGATTTCTGTCATCTTGACAGAGTGCGAATATACCCTGCAGGAAAACCGTCAGACGGCAGAATATATCGAATCCATAGAAACCATCCAAAAACAGTGTATGAGGACCATGTCTCTGATTCAGCAGCTTCTTCAAGTTTCGAGAACAATAGACAAAGAAAAAGCATTGGACAAGGAAAATTTCAATCTATCACTTTTATGTAGCAGCATCATCGATGAACTTAGCTTGTCGGCGGAAGAAAAGGGCGTTTTTTTGACGAGCAATATAGAAAGCAATATAGAAATCACCGCCGATGAGACCTTAATTATGAGAATGATTATCAATTTACTGACCAACGCCATTAAATATAGCCATACCTGTGACAATCCAAAAGTAGAATTATCATTGTCGAAAGAAGAACATATTAGAATTATCGTAAAAGACAACGGTATTGGCATAAAAAAAGAAGACCAGGAAAATATCTTCCATCGCTTCTATAAAGTAGATAAAGCTAGAAAATCAGAAGAAAACAGTTTTGGTCTTGGCCTTGCTATGGTAAAGTGGATTGCAGAAGCTCACAACGGAAAGGTTTCTGTTGAAAGTGAAATAGGGAAGGGGAGTAAATTTACCATTACTTTATAACATAAGATTCTATCAGTTCAGCAGCATCAGCAACAAACTTTTCACAGGGGCGGGCAGCGTAATAGCTTTCCGTCCTTTTTTCGGGTATAAAATAATCAGGACCTTCTTGCAAATCCAAAAGCTCCCGACATATAATCGTCTTATTTTTTGCTTTGAATTCCTCTGCCAAACTCTGAATCAGTCGATAATGTTCTGCTTTGCTCTCATCATCATCAGGATATTCATAGCCCTTGATCATTCCTGCAACGAGGAACATACCACTGACAGCGCCGCAAACTTCCCGCAGTCTTCCCATACCGCCTCCAAAAGAAGAACTCAGCTTCGCCGCAGTTTTCTCGTCCATATTCATTTCTTCAGCGAAGGCTAGTACCACAGATTGCGCACAATTATATCCTTCTCGAAAAAGGGACGCCGCTTTTAATTTCTTACTCATTAACGATGCAGCTCTTCTCTAAACTGATTGATGATGTTTCGTTCTGCTCTGGATACCGTCATCTGGGAGACACCGAGATTTTTCGCAATTTCAGCCTGCGACCTGTTATAGATAAATCTTTCCTTAAAGATATAACGATACTGATCGCTGAATCCATCCATGACCTTGTTTATAATCTCTGATGTTTCAATTCTTTCGTAGCCCTTTTCGTCAAACCCCGTATACTTCTCAAGAAAAGAGCTCTCTCCATCCTCACCCATATCGTCAAACGTCTTGTCCAAAGAGTAGGTACCGTAGGCCTGGGAACCTTCCATGGCCTCGATAATCTGCTCTTCACTGAAACCTGTGGCTTCTGAAATTTCCTCGACAGATGGTTTTCTGTGATATTCTGTATAGAGAGCATCCTTGCTCTCCTGTACTTTCGCGGCAATTTCTTTCAATCTTCTTGGTACCTTAAGGCTCCATTGCTTATCCCTGAAATATTTCTTGATTTCTCCAAGAATTGTCGGGGTAGCAAAAGAACTAAATTCGAATCCCTTGTCTGGATCGAATCGCTCGACAGCTGAAACCAGTGCCAAAGCACCAACTTGATAAAGATCGTCGTATTCTACACCTTTGCCGAGATATTTTCTAATCAGAATGTCTACCATATAAAGATGTTTTTCCACGATTTCGTTTCTAGTCTCTATACTTGGATTGTTTTTATACTTGATAAACAATTCTTGTTCCATCATAAATTCTTCACCATTCTAATGGACTTATGTCCGTCTTTTCCTTTGCCAAATTCCACTTCATTCATCAAAGACTGAATGATATAAATACCGATATCGCCTTCTTTTGGGCAGTTCTGACAAGGTTTCGAAAGCTTCTCCAAAGTGTGGGCATCGCAATCGTCTTTCACAATAATTTCTATTTTTGATTTATCGACATTACATTCTACTTCGTATTTGTCTGAAAATCCATCAAATCCATGACACGAAACATTTTTACATGCTTCTGAAACAGCATTCTTGATATCCTCAGACGCGTCCAGATCAAAACCAGCAGTCGTTGCAATAGAAGCAATAGCCAATCTCACCATAGTCAAATACTCCGGTTTTCCCGGTATTGTAAATCTCAAATTATCCATTTAAATTCTCTCCTTCAAAACAAACTGATCTGCCTGCTTCGCATTCTCTATATAGAATAGCTTTCCTTCATGCAAATTGCAAGCATTTTTATTTACTATATCTATATATACCTCATATTTTACAATTAAAAATGGCGCATTATCAAAAATACGCCATTTTTTCTTTTATTACAAGGTCAATTGTTCATCGCTGTTTTTTTCTGGTTTCTTGGCTTTCTTTTCTTCCACTTCGTCTTCATCGTCGTCATCTTCTTCTTTGATGACTTTGGCCATGGCAACGATTTTCGTATCATCGCCTACCTTCATAATCTTGACGCCCTGAGTCGCTCTGCCAAGCTTAGAAACTTCACCGGCTCTGATTCTTATAATAATACCTTCTGAGTTAATCATCAAAATTTCATCATCTTCGTCAACGACCATAGCTCCAATCAAAGCGCCAGTCTTCTTGAATTTGGTCTTATCATAAGTCAGAAGACCTTTGCCGCCTCTGACTTGAATCTTATAATCCTTGACGGAAGTTCTCTTACCATAACCATTTTCAGTTACGACAAAAAGTTCCTGATCCGGTTCAACCAGTTCCATGGCAACGACTTCATCATCTTTCTCAAGCTTGATGGCTCTGACGCCGCCGGCAATTCTGCCCATGCTTCTCACATCTTCTTCAGAGAAACAGATACACTTTCCATGCTTCGTTACGATGATGACATTGTTGGTGCCAGAAGTTTCTTTAATTCCGATCAACTGGTCATCCTCTTTCAGATTGATTGCAATCAGACCTGTCTTTCTCTGCGTATCAAATTGGGAAAGCGGTGTCTTCTTGATGATACCGTCTTTTGTTACGGCAATGAGATATCTATCATCAGAAAATTCCTGCACTGGAATAATCGCTGTAATTCTCTCTCTCTGCATCAGATTGAGGAAGTTGACTGCCGGTGTTCCTTTGGCAGTCCTCGTGGCCTCTGGAACCTCAAAAGCCTTGATTTTATGAGCTTTACCTGTATTTGTAAAGAACATCAGATGATCGTGAGTAGATGTCATGATCAGATCTTTTACAAAATCATTTTCTCTTGTAGTGATACCTGTAATTCCTTTACCGCCACGCTTCTGTGCTTTATAGGTATCAGCTGGTACTCTTTTGATGTATCCCAGATGCGTCAAAGTAATCGCTACTTTTTCTTCTTCAACAAGATCCTCATCGTCAAATTCATCTACATCTGCCACTAATTTGGTTCTCCTGCTGTCAGCATATTTTTCTCTGATTTCGAGAAGTTCATCTTTGATGACGCCCATCAAAAGCTTTTCATCAGCAAGAAGGGAATTGTAGTAAGCAATCTTTTCCATCAATTCGGCATATTCCTTGTCGATTTTCTCTCGTTCCAATCCCTGCAGTCTGGCAAGTCTCATATCGAGGATTGCCTGAGCCTGAATTTCTGAAAGGCCAAATCGTTCCATCAGCTTTTCTTTTGCGTCATTATATGCACTTCTGATAATCTTGATGATTTCATCGATATTATCGAGGGCAATCAGCAGACCTTCTAAGATATGCGCTCTCGCTTCGGCTTTTTTCAAGTCGAACTGGGTTCTTCTGGTAACGACTTCTTTCTGGAACTTCAGATATTCGTCCAGAATTTCGTATAGATTGAGTACCTTTGGCTTGTCGTTAACCAGCGCAATCATGATCATGCTGTAACTGTCCTGCAGCTGGGTATGCTTGTACAATCGATTCAGAGTAATCTGCGGGTTGGCATCTCTCTTAAGCTCGATGACGATACGCATTCCTTTACGGCTGGATTCATCACGAATCGCTGAAATACCTTCCACTCTTTTATCTTTTACCAACTCCGCCATCTTTTCGATGAGTCTGGCTTTGTTCACCTGATAAGGAATCTCAGTAACGATGATCTGCGATCTGCCTCTGTCGGTTTCTTCAATCTCACAACAGGATCTGACTTTGACTTTGCCGATTCCCGTTCTATAAGCCTCTCTGATTCCGTTTTTGCCTAAAATCGTTGCGCCAGTCGGGAAGTCTGGACCTTTGACTATTTTCATCAGGTCTTCGACAGTGGCTTCTTCATCGTCAATTAACTTGACTGTCGCATCAATAACCTCACCTAAATTGTGAGGCGGAATAGACGTCGCCATTCCGACGGCGATACCATTGGATCCGTTTACCAAGAGGTTTGGGTATCTGCTCGGCAGAACCACCGGTTCTTTTTCTTCTCCGTCAAAATTATCTTTAAAATCTATCGTATCTTTTTCGATATCTCGGATCATCTGCAGTGAAAACGGCGTCATCTTCGCTTCCGTATAACGCATAGCTGCCGCGCCGTCTCCATCGACGGAACCGAAGTTGCCGTGTCCGTCTACCAGCATATATCTAGTTGAAAAATCCTGTGCCATTCTGACCATGGCATCGTAAATGGAACTATCTCCGTGAGGGTGATATTTACCCATGACTTCACCGACAATACGCGCGGATTTTTTATGTGGTTTTTCCGGTGTCACGCCTAGTTGGTGCATGCCGTATAGAATTCTCCTATGAACCGGCTTCATGCCGTCTCTGACATCAGGAAGGGCACGTCCGACGATAACGCTCATGGAATAGTCGATATAAGACTTCTGCATTTCCTTAGATATCTCGTGTTGTTCTAATTTCGTATCTTCTAATAATGTACTCAATTTCTCGCCCTCCTTCCTTAAATGTCGATTTCAGCATCTTCTGCATGATCTTCGATGAATTTCTTTCTCGGTGGAACTTTATCTCCCATCAAGATGGTAAAAATCTCATCTGCAGCTGCTGCATCATCTAATGTAATCTGAATCAATGTTCTGTTATTATAATCCATAGTAGTCTCCCAGAGCTGTTCTGCGTCCATCTCGCCCAGACCCTTATATCTCTGAATATCTACTTTTCCAGCTTTGCCGTCATTTTTCAGATTTTCCAAGAGCCTATCCTGTTCTTCTTCCTTATAGGTATAATAGACTTCTTTGTTTCTTTTTGTCATGAAGAGAGGAGGTTTGGCTGCGTATACATAACCACCCTCGATCAGCGGTGTCATGTACCTGAAGAAAAAGGTCAAAAGCAAGGTTCTGATGTGGGCGCCATCGACGTCAGCATCGGTCATGATGATAATCTTGTGATATCTCAGTTTCGTCTCATCAAATTCATTGCCGATTCCGCAGCCGAAAGCAGTAATCATATTTTTGATTTCATCCGAGTTAAGAATTCTATCCAATCTAGCTTTTTCAACGTTAAGGATCTTTCCTCGCAGCGGCAAAATAGCCTGTCTCATTCTGTCTCTGCCACTCTTTGCACTTCCACCAGCGGAGTCACCCTCTACCAGGAAGATTTCTGACTTGGCAGGATCTTTTTCGGAGCAGTCAGCCAATTTGCCCGGCAGGGCGATGCTGTCCAGTGCGCTTTTTCTTCTCGTCAGTTCTCTTGCTTTTCTGGCAGCTTCTCTGGCCCTCGATGCTTTCAGACATTTATCTACGATCACTCTGGCCTCATTAGGATGTTCCTCTAAGAAAGCCATCAGATTTTCACTTGTTGAAGTTTCAACAAAACCTCTCATTTCTGTATTTCCCAGCTTTGTCTTCGTCTGTCCTTCAAACTGAGGTTCTGTCAATTTTACAGAAATAACGGCAGTCAAACCTTCCCTTACATCTTCACCTGCAAGAGAATCGTCATTTTCTTTCAATATTTTGCTTTTTTTTGCATAATCATTAAATACTCTGGTGAGTGCAGACTTGAAACCAGCCATATGGGTACCGCCTTCAGTGGTACTGATATTGTTGGCATAGGATAAGATCAACTCATTATACCGATCTGTATACTGCATGGCAACTTCAAGTTCCATATCTTTTTTGTTGATTTCAAAATAAATCGCTTCTTCGTGGAGAGGGTCTTTATTGTTATTTAGGAACTTTACAAATTCCTTCAATCCTCCTTCAAAATGGAAGACGTCTTTTTTCTTTTTCCCGTCTCTTTCATCAGTGAGAGTAATTTTGATTCCTTTGTTCAGAAATGCCATCTCTCTCAATCTATGCTGAAGGGTTTCATAATCAAATTCCACAGACTCCTGGAATATTTCCGGATCAGGCCAGAAAATACTCTTGGAACCAGTCTTTTTTGATTCTCCCACTTCTGTCAGAGGCATTACAGTCTTACCACGCTGATACTCCTGCTTATAAATTTTGCCGTTTCTTTTAATTTCTACTTCCATCTTCGTGGAGAGGGCATTTACGACAGATGCGCCTACACCGTGCAGACCTCCAGATACCTTATATCCTCCTCCGCCGAATTTTCCTCCCGCATGGAGAACGGTATGAATAACTTCGACAGCTGGTATACCTAGTTTCGGGTGGTTATCGACTGGCATACCTCTTCCGTCGTCTTCTACCATGATGGAATTATCTTTTTGAATTGTAACATCTATTTTTTTACAATAACCAGCCAACGCTTCGTCGACACTGTTATCTACAACTTCATAAACTAAATGATGCAATCCTCTCGGACCTGTACTTCCTATATACATACCAGGTCTTTTTCTTACTGCTTCCAGACCTTCCAGTACTTGTATTTGGGCGGCATCATACTGATTATTATTTTTTTCTTCTGTACTCATTTTACACCCACCTTCGTATCTATTTTCATTTTTACATACTGTATTAGTATACAACAAAATATCCGATTTGACAAGAAAATACGTACATTTTGTGTTTTTTCCCTTTCACCTGCTTTAAAATCCGTAAAATCAAAAAATAAGCACTAAAAAACCTATTAAAAAACGTCGATATATGTCGTAATTTTTAATAGGTTTTATGTTCCTTTATTCTGCCGCCTTCAATGTAGATTTTTTTTGCATCTGGAAAGGAGTCCATCAAATTTTTATCAATATCCGTCGTCGTGATAAAAAGCTGATTTTCTTTCAGGGTTTTAATCAGGTACTTCTGTCTCTCAATATCCAGCTCGCTCATAACATCGTCGAGTAATAGAATTGCATCTTCTTCTGTTTCTTCTTTAATCAGATTCAGTTCTGCTAATTTGAGAGATAGGGCACAGGTACGCTGCTGACCCTGAGAGCCAAAGCTGCGCATATTGATTCCGTTGACATAAAAAGAAATGTCATCTTTATGAGGTCCTTTGGTTGTGGTCCTCTGCTTCAGATCATTTTTAAATGCTTTTTTAATTTCATCGTAGAAGTAACCTTCCTGTTCTTCTAAATCGTCTTTTAAATCTATATTAGGGTTATATTCCAAAAACAGACTTTCTTTTCCGTTGGTAATACTGGTATGAATCTTTCCACTGTAACCGCTGATTTTCTTCACAAATTGTTCTCTGATATTGATGATTCTCGCTCCATATCTGGCCAACTGTACATCCCAAAGATCTAAAATACTGCTGTCGATGGATTCTTCTTTTAGATAGGTGTTCCTCTGCACTAGCGTTTTTTTGTAATTGCTGAGACTGTCATAGTAAAGAGGCTGTATCTGACAGAGTTCTCGATCGATAAATTTTCTTCTTTTTTCTGGTTCGTCCTTCACAATCTTTAAGTCTTCCGGAGAGAAGATAACAATTAAAATATTTTCAAGCAGCTCAGAGGTCTTTTTAATCGTAGCGCCGTCCTTTTTGATTGATTTTTTTGCATCCTTTTTGATTATGATCTCTACAGAAGTATCAAAATAGGATTTCTCAGCATTAACTTTGATTCTCGCTGCATTTTTCTGAAAATGAACCAGCTCACTATCTTTATTCGTTCGGAAAGACCTTCCTATGGAAGTCAGATAGATGCCTTCTAGCAGATTCGTCTTCCCCTGAGCATTATTACCCAATATTAAATTGACGTTCTGGCTAAAGTCTGTTTTCAGATCGTCATAATTTCGAAAATTTGTCAGTTCGATATCTTTGATATACATATTAATTATTTGTAATTCTAACTGGCAGTATCAGATACTCAAAGGAGTCACCATTGACCGGCTCTACCAGGCACGGCGTGATGCTGGTATTAAAGAACATATAGATATCTTCATCGTCTATAGATTTTAATACATCTAAAACATATTTTGCATTGAAACCAATATCCAGATCTTCGCCTTCTTTATTGATGATCACTTCTTCTCTGACGTTACCTTCTTCTGATTTAGAAGTAATTGTTACAATCGTATCTTTGATAGCAAATTTAATCAGATTGTTCTTTCCTTCTTTTGAAAGAAGGGATGCTCTTTCAATACTTTCCATCAGATCATTTCTATTGACCTTAACCTTGATTTTGTTATCTTTTGGAAGTACATCTTTATATTTGATAAATTCGCCGTCCAAAAGTCTCAAAACGACTTTGACGTTACCAATGATGAAAATCGCTTTTTTATCATTTAATAGAAGATTTACGTTTTCTTCTTCAGAAGCTTCACTCAAGATTTTACTGATTTCGTTCATAATTTTGGCAGATATGATGACATTTTTCTCTTCGAGATTTACCATCGCTTCTCGAGTGATAGCCATTCTATATCCATCGATAGCGACCATGTTGATCGCATCATTTAGAAGTTCAATCAAAATACCTGTAATGACACCCTTTGATTCATCCACGCTGGCAGCAAAAGAAGTCTTTCTGATCATTTCTTTTAAAATGGTCTTATCAAAGGTAATATACTCTTGGTTTTCTTCTATATTTTTGATGCTAGGAAATTCATCAGCTGACAGACCGATGATACTGAATTCAGAATTCATACATTTGATGACCACATTTGTGTCGACCAATTCTACAGAGATAGTCGCGTTTGGAAGCTTTCTTATAATATCGCCAAATAATTTTGATTGTACGACAATAGATCCACTGATACCTGACTCGATCTCTACAGTTTCCTCTATGGTGATGTCTAAATCAGATGCTGACATCTTCAATTTTCCGTCTTCTGAGACTTCAAGAAGAATTCCTTTTAAAATAGGAATCGTGGTTCTCGATGTAACAGCTTTTGAAACTATATTTAAGGCTTTCGTTAATAGTTGCTGGTTGCATTCAAATTTCATTTTTAACCTCCAAAATGCCATCTTTTTCTTATAAGAATTTAGTAGTAATAGTAGTAGGGGCTGTTGAATCTGTGGATAACTTTTGAACCCCTTGCTATTTCATTAAAAGTTACTGTTGATTTTATGTGGATAACTTTTGATTTTTATTCAGAAATTTCCTTCTTTAGGTTTTCTATTACTTCTTTTACTGAATCATTGTTATGTATCTCTGCTTGGATCTTTTCACAAGCGTGCATGACCGTCGTATAATGCCTTCCGCCAAAGAGGTTCCCTATCTTAGGAAGAGAATAATCTGTCATGTCTCTGCAGAGAAACATGGCAATTTGTCTAGGAAAAGCAATACTGTTGGTACGTTTGGAACTTTCCATATCTGATACTTTAATATTAAAATACCGGCTGACGATGGTCTTTATTTTCTCAGGAGTTGCTGAAGTTCCACTGTTTTGAATGATGTCTTTGAGAATTCGTTTTGCAAAGACCTTGTCTATTTTCTCGTCCATCAAAGTGGAGAAGCTGACGATTCTGTTAAAAGCGCCTTCTAATTCTCTGATGTTGTCCTTAATTTTTTCAGCAATTAAGCAGATGACCTCATACAAGTCGTCGTCGATTTCTATATTGGCATTTTCTGCTTTTTTCATTAAAATTGCTACTCTTGTTTCGTAATCTGCGGGCTGCAGGTCGGCAATCAGGTTCCACATAAACCTGGATCTGAGTCTCTCTTCCAGTTTTACTAGCTTATTAGGCGCTCTGTCACTTGAAATAACAATCTGTTTATTGAGATCATAAAGTGAATTAAAGGTGTGGAAGAATTCTTCCTGCATGGTGTCTTTACCTTCTAAGAACTGAATATCGTCTATCAAGAGAACGTCGACTTTTCTGTATTTATTTTTAAATTCTCTGGTCTTATTCTCTCCCAGTGCTTTAATAAACTCATTGGTGAACATCTCAGATGATACATATAATACGTTGAGATTTTCATTGTTTTCTAATAAGTAAATCCCAATTGCGTTCATCAGGTGTGTTTTTCCTAAACCGGAACCACCGTAAATAAAGAGAGGGTTGTAGGCTTCTGAAGGAGATTCGGCAACAGCAAGGGATGCAGCATGCGCATATTTGTTACTGTTTCCGACGACAAAATTGTCAAAAGTATATCTGGGATTAAATATTTTTTGCTTACGAAGTTTGGGGTCCATTAACACCGGTTGATTGGATTCAGATTGTTCTTCTTTTACCTGATCATAATCCTCACTGTTTTTGATGACAACGCGATAATCCTCTCCTGTTACAGTTTTAAAGCTGGACTCGATCAACTGTAGATATCTGTCTTTTAAAACTTTTATGATGAAGTCTTCTTCAGATTCCAAGTAGGCAATTTTCACATTATTATCTATACTATTAACTTTAATCGGCTTAAACCAGGTATTATAACTAATTGAGGTCGTATTTTCTTCAATTATTTTTAAAACTTGATTCCAAATCTCTTGAATGTTTTTCATACTTCACCTTCATCTTTTTGTTATAATCACATTGTACATAATAAGTTATCCATATACAAGTATTAATTTAAAAGGCTGAAAAATAAATTTTCCTCAAAGTTATCCATGTAATGTGGATAACTTTGTGCATATCTTTCATAAATGTTTTTTTGTCTTAAATTTAGAACAAAAAAAGACAAAAATGTTGACAAGCAAAGTCATTAAAAGTATAATGGTAAGACATGTGTGCATAGATTGAAATTTAGATTATGCAGCAAATTTACATTGAGGAGGTAAAAGATAATGAAACAGACTTATCAGCCAAAGAAAAGACAGAGAATGAAAGAGCACGGCTTTAGAAAAAGAATGAGCTCTAAGAATGGCAGAAACGTTCTTAAGAGAAGAAGAACAAAAGGCAGAAAAAGATTATCTGCTTAATTTGTGATGCTTAGAAAAAATGTACTAAGACGAAAAAAAGATTTTACCACTATATACAATAGGGGAAAATCCATAGGTGACAGGTTCGTTGTTCTGTTTTTCAGAAAAAACAATCTTCCCTATAACAGAATGGCTTTTTTAGCGAGCAAAAAAGTCGGCAATAGTGTCAAACGGAATAGAGCGAGAAGATTGATGAAAGAGAGTTACAGACTTACGGAGATGAAACTTCCACAAGGCTATGATTTTATTTTCATTGCCAGAAATACTATTGCCAATGCTAAGTGCGCAGAGGTCAAACGATCTTTGGAATCCGCTCTTAGAAGAACCGGGGTAACTAAGAAATAATGAAATATATCAGTAAATTCTTGAAGAATATAATGATTTTCCTGATTAAGGTATATCAACGCTGTATTTCACCCTTATTTCCACCTACCTGTAGGTTTTATCCTACCTGCTCCACTTACTTTATTCAGGCTCTGCAAAAGTATGGAGTGTTCAAAGGTAGTTACTTAGGAATAAAACGAATTTTGAAGTGTCACCCAGGGAACCCTGGCGGTTATGATCCTTTGAAATGACGGAGGAAAATTAATGTTTGGAATAATAGCTAAACCTTTGGGTTGGCTGATGACTCAGCTGTACAGCATAGTAGGAAACTACGGTATTACGCTGGTGATTTTGACTGTAATTGTAAAATTTGCGTTGTATCCAGTTTACAAAAAGTCAATCATGTCTACAGCCGGTATGTCTGATATGCAGCCGAGAATGCAGGAACTTCAAAGGAAATACGCAAACGATAAAGAAAAGCTTAACGAAAAGATGGCTGAACTGTATAAGGAAGAAGGATATAACCCGATGGGAGGATGTCTGCCGATGATTGTGCAGATGATCGTTATCATGGGTTTGTTTGGATTACTAAGAAATCCGATGACATATGTTTCTTCCGAAACGATGTACTTTGCAATTCACGAAGGGTTTTTATGGATTCAAGATTTGAGTCAGCCGGACTTATGGGTTTTACCTATTTTGGCAGGAGTTGCAACGTTCTTCTCTAGCTGGTTGAGTCAACAGACAAATCCGAATGCACAGTCTGGAAACTTCATGATGAAGATGATGCAATATTTCCTCCCGATCATGATTGTATGGCTTGCAAGAACATATCCATCCGGTTTGGCAATCTATTGGTTCATAGGCCAGTTCATGCAGATTTTCTTTAATTTGCGTTTTAATCAAATCAGAAAAGCTCTGAAAGAGAAGAATAAGCCAGCAAAAAAGAAGAAAAAGTAAGAGCTATTGGAGGAAAAAATTAATATGGATGTTTCTGAAAAATGGGGAACCGATGTAGATACCGCTGTGAATCTGGCATTGGATGAACTGAAGTTAACGATAGATGAAGTTGATGTTACAGTTCTCGAGGAACCATCGAGAGGTTTTTTCGGAATTGGATCAAAATTAGCGCTAGTCAGAGTTGAAAAGAAAAAACCGGTTGAAAAAGTAAAAGTAGAAGAAGTAAAAGAAGCACCTAAGGCAAAGACTGAACCTGTAAAGACACAGAAAAAAGAAAAGTCTGAGAAACCGGAAAAGAAACCTGAGCCTAAAAAGCCTGCAGCGCCAGCTGTAACAGTAGCAAAAGAAACTGTAGAAATGCCTGCAGTTGAAGATCATGCGGCGCTTGCATTTCTAAAAGAAGTGACAGAGCAGATGGGTCTTGATATTGATATCTCTGCTAAGGCTGATCATGATAATGTGTTTGTAAACATCCAGGGTAAAGATTCCGGTACTATTATAGGTAAAAGAGGACAAACTTTGGATGCGATTCAGTATTTGACGAGTCTCGTAGTAAATAAAGATCAGGAAAACTACATTAGAGTCGTTGTAGATGCTGAAAATTATAGATCAAAAAGAGAAAAAACCCTTGAAAAATTGGCAAATAGACTTGCCGATAAGGTGGTAAAGACAAAGAGAAGCGTAAGGCTTGAACCGATGAATCCTTATGAACGTAAGGTAATTCATGCAACTCTTCAGAACAACCCGCGCGTAACGACTAGAAGCGAGGGTCAGGATCCGTACAGAAGGGTAATTATTGAGCTGAAGTAAAACGTGGCCCGCAAAATTTGCGGGCTTATTTTCATTCTTGTTAGCAGGAGAATTATTATGGAAGATACAATTGCAGCAATTGCAACACCTCCAGGAGAAGGTGGAATTGGAATCATCAGAATTAGTGGAGAAAATGCGCAAAATGTTTTGACGAAGATTTTTGTGCCAGCAAATCCATCTAGTATTGAAAATAGAAAGATGTCATATGGAACAATTGTTGATCCATCCTCCGGACAAGTCATAGATGAAGTTCTTTCTGTCTATATGAAGGAACCAAAAACTTATACGGTTGAAGACGTGGTTGAAATCAATTGTCATGGAGGTATGGTTCCACTGCGCAGAACCTTGGAATTAGTGCTTAAATATGGCGCTAGAATGGCTGAGCCTGGAGAATTTACAAAGAGGGCTTTTCTAAATGGACGGCTTGATCTGTCTCAGGCCGAAGCTGTAATCGATGTCATCAAGGCGAAGACTGATAAAACCTTTGACGTCGCCATGAATCAGCTGGAAGGCAATTTTTCCAAGAAAATTAAAGAAATTAGAAAGAAATTGGTTGATATTCTGGTAAATATCACTGTAAATATAGATTATCCCGATGAAGATATTGAAGAAATCACTTATGATACCCTAGAAAAGGACTTGATTTCTGTCAATGATGACATAAGAAAACTCCTCACAAGTGCAGATACGGGGCGTATTATTCAGGAGGGGTTAAATGTTGCAATTATAGGAAAACCAAATGTAGGAAAATCTTCTTTGATGAACAGCCTGCTCAACGAAGCGAGAGCTATTGTAACAGAGATACCCGGTACCACGAGAGATACGATTGAGGAACATCTCAGTATCAAAGGCATCCCAGTGAGATTGACTGATACTGCAGGCATCAGGGAAACCGATGACATGATAGAGAAGATCGGTATAGAAAAGTCCAAAGAATCCTTTAATCAAGCGGATCTTGTTATTTTTATCATTGATTCCAGCAGAGAGCTGGGGCAGGAAGATCGAGAGATTGTTGAATTTATTGATCAAAAAAAAGCAATTGTCGTTTTAAATAAAGTTGATTTAGAGCCAGTGGTTTCGAGAAAAGAGATAGAAAAAATGCTGCCAGAAGCTTCATTGATAGAGACTTCTATGGAAAGGCAGCAGGGAATTGATTTGCTTGAAGAAAAAATTGTAGAGATGGTTTATGGTGGCAAGGTTTCTCAAAGTGATCGCATTATGGTTACCAATGTAAGACATAAAAATATTTTAGAAACAGCGGAACGTGCTATCTGTGATGCGATTGAGATGACAAAGAAAAAGGAAGCATTAGAATTTATTGAAATTGATGTGAATAGCAGTTATGAGAATTTAGGAGAAATCATCGGAGAAACCGTGCAAGATGATATTATAAACGAAGTTTTTGCAAGGTTTTGTTTGGGAAAATAAGGTTGGTACAATCATGGAAAAAATTTTAATGGGAGAATATGATATCATCGTCGTTGGTGCTGGACATGCCGGCTGTGAGGCGGCACTGGCAGCAGCGCGAATGGGTAATCAGACAGCACTGTTTTCGATTAATTTAGAAGCGATTGCAATGATGCCGTGCAATCCATCAATTGGAGGTACTGGCAAAGGACACTTAGTGAGAGAGATTGATGCACTGGGCGGAGAAATGGGAGTCAATATTGATAAGACTTTTATTCAGAGCAGAATGCTCAACACTGCAAAGGGACCGGCAGTACATTCACTGCGAGCACAGGCTGATAAAGAGAAGTATCACACAGAGATGAAAAAGACGATTGAAAAACAGGCCAATTTAGTCATGAAACAGGCAGAAGTGGTCGATTTAATCGTGGAAAATGGAACCGTATGTGGTGTAATTACAAAAACGCACACTTATTACAGAGCGAAGGCTGTGATTCTTGCGACAGGTACTTTTTTAAGAGGAAAAATCTTTATCGGTGACAGCTGTTATTCCAGTGGACCTAACGGCTTAGCGCCCTCCGTGGATTTAGCTGAAAAATTAAAGGAACACGGCCTGAAACTGCGAAGGTTTAAGACGGGAACCCCGGCTAGAGCTCTGGCCTCTTCTTTTGATTATACAAAGATGGCTGAACAAAAAGGAGATGAACAAATTGTCCCGTTTTCCTTTTTGAATGACCATCTGGAAAAAGAACAAATATCATGTTGGTTAACTTATACAAATGAAAATACACATACTGTTATTAGAAATAACTTTCATAGATCTGCATTGTTTGGTGGACAAATAGAAGGAATAGGACCTAGGTATTGTCCATCAATAGAGGATAAAGTAAATAGATTTGCAGATAAAGAAAGACATCAGACATTTATTGAACCTGAAGGATTAGATACAGAGGAAATGTATATACAAGGTATGTCTTCAAGTTTACCTGAAGATGTACAAGAACAATTTTATCATACTATACCTGGATTGGAAAATATAATAATAACAAGACCTGCATATGCAATAGAATATGATTGCATAGATCCATTAGATTTAAAGCCTAGTTTAGAAAATAAGTATGTTAATAATTTATTTTGCGCAGGACAGTTTAATGGAAGTTCTGGATATGAAGAAGCGGCTGCACAAGGGTTAATGGCCGGAATTAACGCGTCACTGTTAATTAATGGTAAAAATCCATTTGTATTGGATAGAAGTGAGGCTTATATTGGCGTTCTCATCGACGATCTGGTCACAAAAGGTACTAATGAACCTTACAGAATTATGACCAGCAGAGCGGAATATAGACTGGTTCTCAGGCAAGACAACGCAGATTTGCGTTTGACGGAAAAATCTTACAGGTTGGGGTTGGCAACAGAAGAACGATATCAAAGATATATACAGAAAAAAGAAATTGTTGAAAAAGAAAGAATGAGAATGGAGTCTACTTATGTGAATCCAAAAGACGCAAATCAATTTCTTGCGGATATGAATAGTTCTCCTCTGCAGAATAAAGCATCCCTGGCAGAATTGTTAAAGCGGCCGGAAGTGACTTATGATAATTTAATCTGCATTGATCAGGATAGACCAAATCTCTCTTCTCATGAAAAAAATCAATTAGAAGTACAGATTAAGTATGAAGGATATATTACCAAGCAGCTTCATCAAATTGAAAGATTTAAAAAATTGGAAAGTAAACGTCTGGATGATAATTTGGATTATGAATCTATTGACGGGTTGCGAATTGAAGCAGCGCAAAAACTGAATCAGATGAAGCCCAGATCTGTTGGACAGGCTTCAAGAATATCTGGTGTATCTCCTGCAGATATTAATGTTTTGTTAGTGTATTTGGAAAAGATGAGAAGAAAGAAATAAAATGGAAAGATTAAAAAATGCCTTTGAAGAACTGCATATTCCCAATGATGAAGAGATTTTAAAACAGTATGAAAAATACATGGAGGGAATATTAAATTGGAATAAAAAAATAAATTTAACTGCCATTAAAGAGCGAGAGGAGTTTATTACAAAGCACTTTATCGATTCGGTACTTTGTTATCATTTCTCAGAGTATGTCAACGCTGAATCTGTAGTGGATGTAGGAACAGGAGCTGGTTTTCCAGGGGTGCCTTTGGCGATTCTCAGTCCGGATAAGGAATTTGTTTTGGCTGATTCTTTAAATAAGAGATTAAAAGTAATCGATCAATTGACGGAATCTATCGGTATAGAGAATGTGACTACAGTTCATGGCAGGGCAGAGGAATTGGCAAAAAATAAGAAATATCGGGAAAAATTTGATGTCTGTATCTCCAGAGCAGTAGCGAATATGGCAGTTTTAGCTGAATATTGCCTTCCATTTGTTAGAGTCGGCGGTTACTTGCTCGCCTATAAAGGTCCTGATGCGAAAAAAGAAGCAGAGGAAGCGAAAAAAGCTTTGAAAATCCTTGGCGGCAAAGTCAAGAGAATTGAAGCCGTAAATCTTGCAGATTTTGATCACAATATCATCGTAATAGAAAAAATAAAGGAGACACCTGCGAAATATCCCAGAAAAGCAGGAACTCCAGCGAAAGAGCCCATAAATTGAATATTTATGGGTTTTTTTGTAGTTTTTTTTGTGTTCAATTGCCCGGGAAAAGTGTTATTCTGTAAATAAGAAAAGGTGCAGGGGGGATGATATGTTACAGAGGAAAAGTATTGAGTTGCCGATAGACTCAGTGTGTGCAAATCCAGATCAACCGCGAAAGTTTTTTGCAGAAGAGGAACTGATGGATTTGAAAAATTCTATTGCGGAATATGGTGTTTTACAACCGATTATTGTCAAAAAAGATAAAAGCGGCTATTATTTTCTGATTGCAGGGGAGAGAAGGCTCAGAGCTGCAAAATTGGCTGGCCTTTCAAAAATCCCGGCGCTGATTAAAGATTTTGGCGATAAAGACGCAGCACTGATTTCAGTGGTCGAAAATGTACAACGAGAAAATCTCAGCTTTATAGAAGAAGCCTATGCTTATAAGAGATTAATTGATGAATTCGGGTTGACCCAGGGGGAATTAGCTGCAAAAATTGGAAAACGACAATCGACCATATCTAATAAGCTGCGAATTTTGACATTACCGCCGGACATTCAAGAGAAACTGATAGAGGCAAAGTTGACAGAACGCCATGCGAGAGCATTGCTTAAAATTGAGGATGCAAATATCAGAGAAAAGGTGCTGCAAAGAGTCATCGTAAATAATCTTAACGTCAAACAGACGGAGAAGTTAGTAGAAGAGTTTTTATCCAGAGAAGAGGCAGAGGTCAGAAGAAGCCACAAAATCAACTACATAAGCTATAAGATTTACATGAACACAATTAAAAAAGCTTTCGCTCAAATTCATGAAATGGAAGAAAATACCAAAATTTATGAAGAAGATAAGGGCGAGTACATGGAAGTAAAAATTGTTATTCCAAAAAATAAAGGATGTTTCACGTGAAACATCCTTTATTTTTGTCAAAACTGTGGTAAAATGTGTCGTAATAATATATAATGATTGTAGCAAAAAATTTAGCAGGAGGAAAGACATTGGGAAAGGCAATAGCAATATTCAATCAAAAAGGCGGAGTAGGAAAAACGACAACAAACATCAATTTAGGTGCCAGCCTGGCGATGAAGAATAAAAAGATATTAATGCTTGATATCGATCCCCAAGGGAATACGACCAGTGGAATAGGAATTTCAAAAAAAGACCTTCCTTTTACGGTGTATGACTTGCTGATTGAGGATAATTTTGATACAAAAAAAGCAGTAATGCATACAGGCATAGAAAATTTAGATATTATACCGGCGAGTGTCGATCTGGCAGGTGCTGAAATTGAAATGGTAGAAATAGAAGGCAGAGAGGCCAGACTGAGAAAATCCATTCAGAAGGTAAAAGATGATTACGATTACATCTTTATCGATTGTCCTCCATCTTTAGGACTTCTGACAATCAACTCTCTGACCGCTGTAGAGAGTGTACTGATTCCAATTCAGTGCGAGTTTTACGCATTGGAAGGGGTAAGCCAGCTTGTCAGCACAATTGAACTGGTAAAGAAAAATTTGAATAAGGAATTAGAAATAGAAGGCGTCATATTGAGCATGTTCGACGGCAGAACCAATTTGTCGGTGCAAGTTGTACAAGAGGTAAAAAAATACTTCGGATCAAAGGTGTATTCCACCGTTATTCCTAGAAATATCAGACTGGCTGAAGCGCCTAGTTTTGGTATGGCTATCACAGAATACGACCCTAAATCAAAGGGTGCGGAAGCCTACAGAGATTTTGCCGAGGAATTTCTTGAATGGGAGGAATATAAATAATGGCAGCTGCAAAAGCAAAGAACAGGGGATTGGGTAGAGGTCTAGATGCTTTGTTTGCAGATCAGGCTCCAGTGGTAGAACCTGAAAAAGAAGTGATTGAAGAAAAACAGATAGAAGAAAATTCTGTCGTATATATTGATATCAATAATATTAAACCAAATGAAAATCAGCCCAGAAAAGTTTTTGACGAAGAAAAGATAACGGAGTTGTCTGCCTCCATTCTTGAACATGGCATCATACAGCCGTTAGTCGTTAGAAAAAATAAGAGCGGCTATGAAATCGTAGCGGGGGAGAGAAGATGGAGGGCAGCAAGAAAAGCTGAATTAAAAGAAGTTCCCTGCCTGATTCGGGATTTTACAGATGAAGAAAACATGCTTATTGCAATTATTGAAAATATGCAGAGAGAAGATCTGAATCCCATCGAGGAGGCCGAAGGACTCAATCAGATGATTAAGACCTATGGGTTGACACAAGAAGAAGTATCGAAAAGCGTCAGTAAAAGCAGACCATATATCACGAATGCGCTCCGTCTCTTAAAATTACCTAAGGAAATTCAAAATTTCGTTACGGAAGGAAAGATGACTACAGGTCATGCAAGAGCTTTAATAAATATTGAAGATAAAAAACTGCAGGCAGACCTCTGTAGGAAAATTATTGAAGAAGGTCTTTCTGTAAGAAAAGTAGAGGAGTTAGCCGCGGCTGCAGGCAAGCCTAAAAAGAAAGCCGCAAAGAAAATAAAAAGTCCGGACACCTTACATGTAGAGAGTGAATTGAAAAATCTATATGGAACGAAAGTCTCTATTAACCAAAAAGGTAAAAAAGGTACCATTCAACTGGAATACTATAGTGTCGATGAACTGAACCGTTTGATCGAACTATTGAAATCAGTGGAACTATAGATGTTGTTTCACATGAAACATAGAAATTTGCGAATGCCTCTGACAAGAGGCATTCCTTGTCTCACGAAATAATGTTTTCGGAATTTTATTAAAAGAAAATGAAATGATAATGAGCACATACGAAATAAGATTACAGCGACTGATGAAAGATGCAATTGCAGAGTTAAATAAAATTGACATTTATCCATCTGAAGCAATTGCAGGGATAAAAGAAAACAGCAGGGCAAAGCGACGGTTAGGCTGCTGTAAAAAATCGGTCTATAGAGGTAAAGTAAAATATGAGATCGAAATCTCCACAATGTTGAAAGAAAAAAACGACCGACAGATTAAAGAAATTATTCATCACGAACTGCTGCATACCTGCAAAGGCTGTTTAAATCATGGACAGAAATGGAAGGCGCTAGCGGCTAAAGTAAATGATATTTATGGCTACTGCATTAAAACAACTGCGGACATCCCCGATTCAGCAGAAAAAGGAGTCAAGCAATACCGGTATGAAATAAGATGTAATCAATGCGGGAATACTGGTTATAGAATGAAGAAAAGCAAAGTCGTAATGCAGCCGGAAAACTATAGATGCAGCAAATGTGGGGGACAGCTCACAGTGAAAGCGAAAAGCTTTTGGAATTAGGACGAAAATATGGTATACTATAGTAATAGACTGCACTGTATTATCACAAAAACTACACTTAAGTCTGCAGCTTTCGTGGTATATTATATATGATTGCTATGAATAGCTGTTTAATTAAGAGGAATAGATTATGTCAGAAACATTATTTGGAAAGTTAATATCATCATATATCCCACTTCCGATGTGTATTGTCAATAAAAATGGCAAAGTTGTCAGAGCCAATGACCACATCAGTGAGGTGTTCATTTATGATGGAATAGAAGATGCGGATTTTTTTGCTCTTACAGGAATCAAAGTATCAGATTTATATGAGGAGTTCGACAGCGGCAAATATTACATGCTAGAGAGAAATGGAAAACAATTCAGGCTGTTGATTAACAAAGTGGGGGAGCATGAGGCGGCAAATCTGCTTGTCTTTTTCTACGATGTGACCAACTACGAAAATCTAAAAGATCGATACAACGATGAGAAGACCTGTGTAGGCAAAATCAATATCGACAATTATGACGAATTGATTGCCAGTACATCGCCTGAAAAGAGTATGACGATATCTGCTGAGGTAGATAAGACAATCCGAAAATGGGCTGCAAAGATCAACGCGTCCATCAACAAGATGAAAGATACCCAATATATCATGTACTTTCAAAACGCTTATGTAGACGGAATGGTAGAGAGTAAATTTTCTATTTTAGATGATGTAAGACAGATTGAGACAGAAGCAGATTTTCCGATGAGTCTCAGTATTGGAATCGGCATCGGCGGAAAAAATCTCGTAACAACAGAAGAGTACGCTACAGCTGCTTTGGACCTGGCTTTAGGCCGTGGAGGAGATCAAGCCGTCATTAAAAGGATGAGCAAGATTGAATACTACGGCGGAAAGATGCAGACTGTAGAAAAGGGCAATAAAGGCAAATCAAGAGTTGTCGCCCATGCGCTGAAGCAGTTGATTGATCAATCAAATCGTGTCATCATTATGGGCCATGCCCATCCTGATATGGATTGTTTTGGAGCTTCTCTTGGAATTTATCGCATGTGCGTTATGTATGGACGAGATGCGTATATTGTACTAAATGATATTAACGATTCCTTGCAAGCTATATATAAACAGGCAAAGGAAAGCGAAAACTATAATTTCATTAATCATAAAAAAGCAGAAAGCCTTACCGACAAGGACACCTTGGTCATTATGGTTGATACACACAGACCAAGCTATGCTGAAAATGCCAACTTACTGCAGTTGACTGATAGGATTGTGGTTATCGATCACCATAGAAGGGCAGAGGACTGTGTAGCGAACCCCGTGTTGTCCTACATCGAGTCTTATGCGTCCTCCGCTTCAGAATTGGTAAGTGAAATTTTACAATACGCCGCACCAAAGAAGACTCTGATCAAACTGGAAGCAGAGGCATTGCTTGGCGGCATTACTATAGATACGAATCGATTCGCTGTAAAGACTGGCGTGAGAACTTTTGAGGCAGCAGCTTGGCTGCGCAGGGCAGGAGCGGACACTACAGAAGTGAAACGATTCTTCCAGACAGATATGGAAACCTTCAAAGTAAGAGCGAAGTGTATCGCTGCTGCAGAATTTTGTGGTAACGGAATCGCAACATCAGTTTGTGAAGGATGGAACGAAGATGCTCAGGTGATTAATTCACAGGTTGCCGATGAACTTTTGAACATCAAAGATGTCAAGGCATCTTTTGTTGCAGGGCGAACGGAAAAGGGCAAAACTGTAATCAGCGCCCGATCTCTTGGTGAAATTAATGTACAAGTCATCATGGAAAAACTGGGCGGCGGCGGACATCTGACGACAGCTGGGGCGCAAGTAGACTGCAGTCCTGAAGAAGTGATAGAAAAAGTGTTAGAGTTAGTGCGGAACTAATTAGGAGGTAATAGAATGATTGTAATTTTAAATAGAGATGTAAAAGGTACTGGAAAAGCAGGAGAAGTCGTAAAAGTCAGCGATGGATATGCGCGTAATATGTTGCTGCCAAAGGGTTATGCTACAGAAGCTACCGACGGCAATATCAGAAATTTAGAAAAGCAGAAAGAATTACAGGCACAGAAAAAAGCCGACGATAAAGCAGCTGCAGAGAAATTGGCGGCCGAATTAGAAAATGTAAAAGTAGTCATTAAAACGAAGTCAGGTGAAGGCGGCAAACTATTCGGTTCCATCACCTCAAAAGACATCGCCGAGGCTGCTAAAGAGCAGACCGGCATTACTCTCGATAAGAAAAAAATTCAAATCGGCAGTCCGATTAAAAACATCGGCAAGTTCACTGTAGATGTAAAGCTTTACCCTGAAGTTGTAGGGAAGCTGAGTGTGGAAATCACGGATTAGGCTAGAGGAGTCAAAGATGGTTGAAAAGATTCCACCACATAATACGGAAGCAGAAAAGTCAGTTTTAGGTGCGGCCATGCTCAGTAAGGATGCATTGGCAGACGTTATTGATGTAGTGAGACCAGACGACTTTTATGATGCTGCACATAAAGAAGTTTTTACTGTTATGATGGACCTCTTTCGGAACAATGTATCCGTTGACATCGTTACAGTCTGTGAAGAACTGAAAAAAAGAAAATCTCTGGAGATGGTCGGAGGCAGAGCCTATGTTGCCACACTGTCCTCGGAGGCGCCGTCGACTGCCAATGCGGCTGAATATGCAAAAATCGTTTCAGAAAAAGCTTCTATGCGGCAGTTGATTAAAACAGCAGAAGATATCAGAGAGAAAAGCTACGAAGAAGAATTAGCCCCATCAGAAATCCTTGACTATGCAGAAAAGGGCATCTTTGAGATTGCTCAGCAGAGGCAGGGCAGTGATTATGCGCCCATCAAAGAAGTATTGCTTGAGAACGTAGCTATGATAGATAAAGCAATCCAGACGCAGGGACAAGTCATTGGACTGGCGACAGGATTTAAACGGCTTGACGAGTTGACATCGGGATTCCAAAAATCGGATTTAATTATTGTTGCAGCCAGACCAGCCATGGGTAAGACTGCTTTTGTATTGAATATAGCCCAAAATGCGGCCATCAAATCAGGGGCCACTGTTTTAATTTTCAGCTTGGAAATGGCAAAAGCACAACTCGGACAGCGGCTTCTCGCCATGGAGTCAAGAGTGGAAATGCAGAAATTAAAAACGGGTAATATTGAAAGAAATGATTGGGAGAGAATCAATATGGCACTGGACTCTCTTTCAAAGACAAACATACATATAGATGATACACCAGGTGTCAGCATCTTGGAGATGAAAAACAAATGTCGTCGCCTGAAAGCAGAAAAGGGCTTAGATTTAGTCATTATCGACTATCTTCAGCTGATGAAAGCAGATGGTAAGTCAGACAGCAGACAGCAAGAAATCAGTACACTGTCCAGATATTTAAAACTGTTGGCTAGAGAGATGGATTGCCCGGTCATCGTTCTGTCTCAGCTTTCCAGAGCACCAGAGCAAAGGCCTAATCACAGGCCGGTTCTATCTGACCTTCGAGAATCCGGTTCTATAGAGCAGGATGCCGATATGGTTATGTTCTTGTATCGAGATGATTACTATAACCCTGAAGATTCAGAAAAGCCGGGCGTATGTGAAGTCAATTTGGCGAAACATAGAAGTGGTTCGACAGAGACTTTTGACTTAACTTGGGTTGCCAGATACACCAAGTTCAGTGATAAAGCATAAGAAGGGTGGTTATAATGAAAATTACAGAAGAGATGAAGGTATGTGAGATTTTGGATTTGGATGACAGACTGGAAATCATATTTGAAAATCATGGACTGCCCTGTTCCGGTTGCCCCGGTGCAGTACAGGAGACACTGAGAGAAGCAGCAGACGGTCATGATATTGATATTGACGCGCTGCTGGAAGACTTGAATAAAGAAGTATAAGGAAACATCTATGAATTTTATCAAAGAGAAGATGAAGGACTTTTATCTGTTGGATTCAAAGGTAGAGAATATTTTTATCAACGAATATATGCCGGCGGCGCCAGGTGATTTTGTAAAGGTATTCCTCTATGCCAGCATGTACGCAGAGCATGGGCTGGACATGAACAATGAGACTATGGCGAAACAGCTGGGTCTGACAGAGAAAAAAATTCTTGAAGCTTGGGATTATTGGGAAAAAATGGGAGCAATTAAGAAGCGTTATCTGGATAGTGAAGGTAACGTGGATTTTGTCGTGGAATTTACCAACCTCAAGGAGTTGTTGTATGGAAAGAATACAGGTCCAGCCAAGGGCGAGACGAAAAAAGAAGAAAGAGACAACGTCTTTGGCAACAAAGCGGTAAAGATCATGTTCAACGAGATTGAACAGATTTTCGGCAGAGGCCTCAGTTCGACAGAAATCAGTCAGATTCTTGAATGGCTGGGGGACTATAATGCAACGCCGGAGGTCGTTCTCTTTGCTATAAAATATTGCACAGATAAAAATAAGACAAGCTTGAAATACATAGAGAAAGTGGTGAAGGAGTGGGCCAGCGAAGGATTAGCCACCGTTGATCAGGTGAATGAGCGCTTGCAGGAACTGGATGAAAAGTATTACAAATATAGAAGAGTGCTGAAAGCATTGGGATTTACACGCAATGCCACGGAAGCAGAGAGAGAGATGATGGACACCTGGTTTGACCAGATGGGATATACGATGGAGCGGGTGCTTGAGGCATGTAATAAAACAGCAGGCATATCGAGTCCAAATTTTAACTATGTAAACAAAGTTTTAGAAAACTGGAGAAATGAAGCAGACAGCAAAGGAATCGACGTCAATAAGAAGGTCGTGGTGACACAGGGCGTCTTAAATCAATATTACGATTATTTGCGGGAAAAAGCTGAAAGAGAAGCAGAAGAGAAGAAACAGGAAATCTATGAAAAGATTCCAAGAATCAGGGAAATTGATGAAGAAATCAAAAAAATGAGTTCTCAGCTTTCTAAAGCGTTGATCATGGGTTCATCGGAGAATGAAAGTAAACGAATCAACTCTGTGATGGATGAATTGGCTGCAGAGCGGGCAGTCATCCTGACAGAAAATAATTTTGAGATGGACTACACCGATATAAAGTACGCCTGTGAAAAATGCAATGATACCGGCATCACAGATTTAGGCGAGAGATGTTCATGCATTAAGCAGCGTACAGAAGAGGCGGAAATATGGGTAAAGAAAAAAAGTTTAGAAACAAAATAGTCGATGCGGCGGCAGGCCTGATCAGCTGGCATGACCGAATGCAGATAAGCTTTGATCAGGGAATGAAAACATTGTGGCAGCATATTGTCAGCGGCGCAGCAGCCATCATTACAATACACGATAATTTACAGACGAGGGTGGACAGGCTGGCTTTGATCGTTCAATATATGATCGCCAGCAACATTCATAAAAATCGTAAAAAACTGGCAGGGAAAAAGAAAAGTATCCTGGGACATTTTGCAGGTGCCATTCTGGTAGCCGTAGCCGTAGTGGCGCTTTTTAATCACGCCACAGGGTTTGAATATTCATATAACGGTAAGGCATTGGGATACGTCAAAAATCAAGAAGATGTCATAAAGATTTTAGATCTGGTCAGTGATGAATTGACAAAGGAGTATGGCTCAAAGATACAGATTGACAAAGATAATGATATCACCTTTAAGAATGTCGTCATCTTGGATAAGGATGTTGACGAGGTAGACACCGTATTGCAAAGGCTGACCTACATGTCAGATATGGAGGCAGAGGCTTATGGCATCTATATCGACGGACAGCATTTTGTAACCTGTGAAAGCAAGAAAGCTGCACAACAGACGCTGAAAGAAGTGCAGCAAAAATATGTGGAAGACAACGAAGAAAATACGGAATATGAAAAAGTCGGTTTTAAAGAAAAAGTAGAAATCAAAAAGGTGAATACAAAGCTAGCCTATATCAGCAGTGTGAATAAGGCGGCAAAGACAATTATGAAGGGTGGATCGAAGGAGATTGCTTATGAAGTGAAACCTGGAGATACCTACTGGGAGATATTTGAGAAATTTGATACGGATTTTGATGCCCTGAAGGAAAATAATCCTGATTTGAAGGAGAACAGCCTAGTGCCAGGTGATAAGATCATCATCAATAAGGCGACATCGGCGTTGACGGTAGTGACGGTAGAAAAATCTACGTATGCTGAGAAAGTGAAGTATAAGACTGTCTATAAAAAATCCAGTTCTATGTATAAAGGGGATTCTAAAGTAACGCAAAAGGGTTCTAATGGAAAACGAGTTGTAACGGCGAGAATCACCAAGGTTAACGGAGAAGTCGTCGACAAGGACGTTTTGGAATCTAAGACGATCAAAAAAGCAGTGAAGAAGATCGTCATCAAAGGAACAAAAGCAGTACCAAAGACAGCGCCGACAGGACATCTGATTATTCCAGTGTCCGGTTATACCATGACCTCGCCATTTGGCTGGAGATGGGGAAGAATGCACGAAGGTGTGGACTTGGCGTGTGCGACAGGAACGACCATCAGAGCAGCAGACGGCGGAACGGTAGTTCGGGCCGGCTGGTACAGCGGATATGGGCTGTGCATCGATATTGACCACGGCAGCGGGATGATTACGAGATATGGACACTGCAGTGCTGTCAATGTCAGTGTAGGGCAGAAGGTATACCAGGGACAGAAAATTGGTGAAGTAGGAAATACCGGAAACAGTTTTGGTTCCCATTGTCATTTTGAAGTGAGAATCAACGGTTCACCGAGAAATCCGTTTGATTATGTATGACATTCTGTCCAGCGAGATGTTAATCGATCTGTGTGACAGAATTTATGCTGGCGTTCCCCAGCCTATGGCTGGCATGGAACGCATCGTATAACATTCAGCATAAAAATCGAAAGCGATTTGTAAGACAGGCTATTTTTAGCCTGTCTACATGCTTCTTTGTAGGAAGAATTTAGATTTACCAGCATATACTTTCATAAGCAGAAATGTTTATATGGGAGGTACGTTATGGAAAATCATTATATCCAAATGGAAAATAAAAAGAAAATTACCATTACAGAAGTCACTTCCGTTGAAGGCTTCGATGAAGAGACGATCCTGGCAAATTTGACAGACGAGGGTTTGGTCATCTCAGGAAAGAATCTTCATATCGAAGTTTTGGATCTGGAGGAGGGAAAATTAGTTGCCGAGGGAGAAATTGAGGCGCTGACATATACGAAGAAAAAAGCTAAGACGAAGCTGATCGACAGGTTTAGAAAATGACAGCTCTGATACAGAGAGAGCTTTTCCAGCTCTTTATCATGTTTTACTGCGGTCTGGCGTTGATGTTGATTTTTGAAGTGCGAGATACTGTCATGAGACGGCTTGGTGTGAAGTCAAGGGCTTCTATATTTATTTACTTCGGCTCTTGGCTTTGTGCAGCTTTTCTATTCTGCCAGTTTCTATATAAGGGATCCCACGGGGTGATCACAATATATGGAATTTTTTCCCTCTGTGCCGGCATTTTATTGTGGAAAAAGGTCATTTATGGTATTATAATTGACAGGGGTAACAATTATGAAGAAGAGGAAAAAAGGGAGACTTCAGGAATTCGAACGGAACAATACACAGAACAATCTGGAAGAATTTCGAGAAGAAAGAAGAAAAAGCACAAAAAAGAAAAAAAGAATCAGAATAAATAAAGTGAGGATCGTTGTGACCGTTATAGTAGTCGTACTTATAGCGGTCGTTGGCGTGTCCATAAAAAACGTCTTTGACCTGCGTGCAGAACAAGACGAATTGCGCGCGAAAAATAAACAGCTTGCCTCTGAAAAAGCCTCTCTAAAAGAAGAACTGAAAAATGTCAATGATTACGACTACATAGAAGAGCAGGCGAGGATACAGTTAAAACTGATCAGGCCAGGAGAAATTCTTTACGTGCTTGATGACGAAGGAACAGATACAAATGGAAAAGATGACAATTAAAGAAGCCATTGTCGTAGAGGGACGAGACGATACTGCTGCAATCAATCGGGCAGTATCTGCCTTGACTATAGAAACCCACGGTTTTGGTATGCCAGACTCTATGTGGGGAATCATAGAGAAAGCATATAAAAATCAAGGAATCATTATTTTCACTGATCCCGATTACGCAGGCAACAAAATAAGGCGAAAAATTGCAGAACGATTCCCCGGTTGTAAGCAGGCTTTTTTACCGAAAGGGAAGGCCTTAAAAAACGGAAATATCGGTGTAGAAAACGCTACGCCGGAGGATATCATTGAGGCTCTAGGGCATGCCCATTGCACCACCAGTGACAGAGAAAATTCCTTTACTGAGGAAGATCTTTTCGCATGTGGCCTGATAGGTTGCCCGGAGGCAAAAGAGAGAAGAGAGAAACTGGGAAATTTGCTCTCTATCGGGTATGGCAACAGCAAAACATTTTTAAAAAGACTGAATCAGTTTGCCATTACTAAAGAAGAATTTTATGATAAAGTAAAGGAACTATAATGAAGCTATACGCACCTTCAACGATTAGAGAGATAAAAGATAGATATGGATTTAAGCTGTCAAAGAGTTTGGGGCAGAACTTTTTAACGGATAAAAATATAATAGATAAGATCATCGATGCTACTGAGATTACAGATGAAGATCTGGTCATCGAAATTGGTCCTGGAATCGGTGTACTCACATATGAGGCCGCACAAAGAGCGAAGAAAGTAACAGCAATAGAACTTGATAAGAACTTAATTCCGATTTTGGAGGATACGCTTCGTGATTTTGATAATGTAGATATCATAAATCAGGATGTCTTAAAGACGGACTTAAACAGAATTATTGAGGAAGCAGGATGCAGAAGTACAAAGATTATTGGCAATCTGCCATATTATATCACGACTCCAATCATCATGAACATATTGGAAAGCGGTGTCCGCGCCGACAGTATCACCATTATGATGCAGAAAGAAGTTGCGGACAGGATTCAGTCACAGCCAGGATCAAAAGTTTATGGGGCGCTTTCTGTCGCAGTGCAGTATTACTGCACGGTACAGACTGTAGCGGTTGTTCCGAAAGAAGTTTTTTATCCAGTTCCAAAGGTGGATTCAGCAGTGCTGAGATTGGATATTCGCAAGGACAAGCCGGTAGAATTGAACGATGAAAAGATGTTTTTTCGCTGCATCAAAGCAGGATTTGGACAGAGAAGAAAAACGTTATCAAATTCCTTATTGGGGATTGGCGATGTGACAAAAGATACGGTGAAAGAGTGCCTTTCTCGTGTCGGTATTGATGAGAAAAGAAGAGCTGAGACACTATCTTTAGATGAATTTGCAAATTTGGCAAATGATTTCAGCAAAAGGGATTAGAAAGAGGAAGAGAAACAATGGAAAAAGTAAAGGCATTTTATAAGAAGTACTTGAATAACAGTTTTTTCTTTTGCCTTGTCTGGGCATTTATATTGAATTTAATCATTGAAACCCTGGCAAGGAAGGGGTTTGGCGGGTTTTTATTTTTATTTGACAGCCCGCTGGTGTTCTTCTACAATACGTTGATTATTTTTGCAACGCTGGTTATTGCAACGCTGTTTAGAAGAAGAGTTTTTTTTGTCACTGTTGTGACGATTATCTGGATGGCCATAGGGATTACCAATGGTATCATTTTGATTGAGAGAATGACGCCGTTTACAGTCAAGGATCTCAGTGCGATAACCGACGGTGCAACAATTATCACGAATTATTTCTCAATGACGGAAATCGTCTTGATCGGAGCAGCGATTTTAGCAGGTATTATCGGTTTGGTCATCTTATGGATCAAGGCGCCAAAGAAAGAAGAGCATGTAAACTGGAAAAGAAATGTGGCCGCAGTCGTTCTGGTAATTGCATTTACCTTCGGTGCAACCTTCGGTTTGATCAAAGTAAATGTACTCAGCACTTTCTTCGGGAACCTGGCCTATGCGTATGACTATTACGGGGTTCCTTACTGTTTCATCAATACGTGGCTGAATACGGGGATTAACAAACCAAAGGGTTATTCAGAGGAAGAAGTAAAGGCAATTTTCAGTAAAGACCAATACAATGAGGATGGCACAATGAAGTTGGAGCAGACAGATGTGGACGAGGAGTATCCTAACATCTTGTTCTTGCAGCTGGAGTCTTTTGTCGATCCGGAGCTGTTCAACAATATCGAGCTATCTTCAGATCCAATTCCGACATTTAGAAAAATGATGAAGGATTATTCATCTGGCAGTTTGACAGTGCCGGCCTGCGGTGCAGGAACTGCGAATACAGAATTTGAAGTCATGACGGGACTTTCCGTCAAGTTCTTCGGTCCAGGGGAATATCCGTTTAAATCGGTCCTCAAGGAGAAGACGGGAGAGAGTATCGCCTTTGACTTAAAGAGTATGGGTTATTCAACCCATGCCATACACAATCACAGAGCACTGTTCTATAATCGAAATGAAGTGTTCAACAATATCGGATATGACACCTTCACTTCGTTGGAATACATGAGTGATGTGCCAAAGACACCAAAGAATTGGGCGAAAGATACGATATTGACAAAGCAGATTCTCGACGCTATGAATTCTACGAAGGAAAGAGACTATATCTATACCATATCCGTGCAGGGACATGGTAAGTATCCGACAGAGCAATTGATCAAAAATCCAAAGGTAACAGTTACTGATGCACCGTCGGAAGAACTGAAGTGGAAGTACGAATACTATGTAAATCAGGTATACGAAATGGACCAGTTTGTCAAAGAACTTACGGACACTCTTTCTAAGTACGATGAAGATGTGATCCTCGTCATGTATGGCGACCATATTCCGGCATTAGATGTTACAGAAAGTTCTTACGATGCGAAGGATTTGTATCAGACGCAATATGTAATCTGGAGTAATTTCGACATGGAAAAGAAGGATATGAATCTGACTACGTACCAGTTGGCAGCGGAAGTCTTTGATCGTATCGGCATCCATACGGGAACGACCATCAAGTATCATCAGAGCGTGGACCACAAGTCTAAGGACTATCTGTCGAACCTAAAAATGCTGGGTTATGATATGCTCTATGGTCAGGACTATATTTATGGCGGAAGCAATCCGTTTGAGAAAAGCGGCATGAAGATGGGGGTCAAGAGTATTAAGATCGATAAGGTTGTCAATATTGGCGGCAAATATTATATCAAAGGGCAGAATTTCACAGAATACAGCAAAGTCACTTTGAACGGTGAAACCCTGAAGACCATTTATCTGGGACCGAGCCTCTTAGGTCTCTTAGAAGAAGTGGATCCTGCAGATGCAGTCAATATGAAGGTCAGCCAGATCGATAAGTCGAATAAAGAAATCATCAGTACAACAGAATAAGACATTGCAAAATGGATGGAGGAGCGTCTATGAAAAGCCTTGAAACAGAAAGATTGACTTTAAAAATGTTCACCCTTGAGGATGCAGCGGAGCTTTATTCCTATGCAAGAAATCCTAATGTAGGACCTCATGCAGGGTGGTCTCCCCACAAGAGTGTGGAGGAGTCAGAGGAGATTATCAAACAGTTATTTATACCTGTAGAGGCGTGGGCAATCCATCTCAAGTCTGACGGGAAAGTGATCGGCAGCATCGGTCTGGAACACGACAAATACAGGCCGGATGCCAACAGTAAAGAGCTTGGATATTCTTTGTCTGAAGAATTTTGGCGTCAGGGCATTATGACAGAGGCGGCAAAAGAGGTCATTCGCTTTGGTTTTGAGGAGCTTGGTCTAGATCAGATTGGAATCTGCACGGGAACGGCCAATGTCCGCTCTCAGGGTGTCATAAAGAAATGTGGTTTCAAATATGAGGGAACCATTCGCAGAACTTACAAAATATACGATGGAACCTTGCGCGATTCCATGGTTTATTCCTTGTTGAAGGAAGAGTACGAGGCGCTGAAAGAAAAGGAAATGTGAGAAGACGCTGCTGCAGCGATGAGGATTGTGGTCCTACAGATTGCGGCAGCGTTTTTTAGCAGAAATTCAGGCGGTTTCCATAATTTGGATGAAAGTGACATCCTTGACATTTCTGATCCCATTGATTATAATAAAGTAAATTAATAGAACGAATTTATAATATTATATATAATTATATATTTTGATTTATAATATTGTTATGAGTTTTTAGACCTTTTTTAGTTGATACGTAAAACCTGAATAGATATGATAACATCAGATAAAATGAATTCGGCAGTCTGCTTTCATATGGTTTTAAAGCAGGATAGTAAAAAATACTTATATAATTTGAATATGATAGCAAAAAAATTGTTTGAGTTTTTGTGTGTCGAGAGGGGTCTGACAACAGAAAAGATTGCCCTTTGCACAGACGAGGGATTTGTGCTGTCTTCTTTTCCTGCACAGTCCATACAAAATACCGTGTATGAACAGATAGATTCCGAGGGGAAAGAAGCAGACTTTGTCATCATAGCTTCATCGAAAAGTGAACGACTCTCTGAAATCGACGACCTGCGGAGACAGTTTTCTGATTTTCTTTCTATATTTTGTCACAATGAACAAGTCAGAGACTATATTTTTCGTGGACTCGATTCTCTACCGGTTTCCATTTGCATTTACGACAAAAACACACGATTGGTTTATGCCAATGCTGATTTCTGCGATTATGTACAGATCAAGGAACGAGAAGCAGTTTATGGCATGCGTCTTGACGACATGCTGAAAGAAATGGGCGTTAAAATTTCTTCCATCAAAAAACCACATGACCAGCTGAAAGTAAAGGATGTACTCAAATACGGAAAACCGATTATCAATTGGGAAGTGGAAGTAATCTACACAAAAGCATCCAAAGAAAATATCCTTGCTACCAACGATATGTATCCCATATTTGACAAGGAGGGGCAGGTCAATGGAGTTGTTGAAATAGCTAGATTGCGCAACAAGAAGATCAGAGAAGTGAGAAGCGCCCTCGGTCTTACAGCTGATTACACCTTTGACGATATCATCGGAGAAAGCAAGCTTATGGCAGAGGCGAAACAGCTTGCTGCCACCTTTGCGGGCAGCGCCTATAATATTTTGATCTATGGGGAAAGTGGTGTCGGTAAGGAACTGTTTGCCCAGTCTATTCACAATTGCAGCCATCGAAAAAATAACCCTTTTGTCGCGATTAACTGTGCCAGCATCGCACCGGAACTGATTGACAGTGAACTGTTCGGCTACGAAGGCGGTGCGTTTACAGGTGCATCCAAAAACGGACAGATTGGAAAATTTGAGCTGGCTAACGGCGGCACTTTATTTCTGGACGAAGTGGCAGAGCTTCCACTTCATTTTCAAACAAAGCTTCTCCGTACTCTGGAAACCAATCAGATTACCAGAATCGGCGGATCAAAAAACATCCCGGTCGATGTCAGGATCATCGCCGCTACCAATTGCTCATTGGAGAAAATGATCGAAGAAGGTCTATTCAGGGAAGACCTTTACTATCGGCTGATGGTGCTGAATATTACCATTCCGCCACTACGAGATCATCCAGAAGATATTCCTCTCTGCGCAGAGTTTTTTCTGCAGCAGTCCACCCAACAAAACAATTTGGAAAAGAAAATGATAGATACAGATGCGAAGAAATTGATGACAGAATACAACTGGCCGGGTAATATCAGGGAACTCCGTAATGTAATGAACCGGGTCAGTATCTTGTCAAAGTCAACCATTATCACCCGGGAAATCCTGGCCGCATCACTGCAGCCTGGCAATTGTATCATCAATGAGCCGCAGGAAAAGACCGCTGAAATGCGCATCAACGAAAAAAAGAACGCAATTGACCAATCCAATGCGGAGCTTATCAAAGAAGTCCTTTCTATCTCGAAGGGAAACAAGCGTAAAGCGGCGGAACTGCTGGGCGTATCCAGGAAAACCTTTTACCGCATGCTGGAGAAATATGAGGCTTTCTTGAAATAGCCGTGGTAAAAAAGAAGTCCGCGTGATAGAATGATGATAAGAAAAAAAAAACCGTGGAGGTAAAAAATGAAAGCATTATTGTTAAATGGAAGTCCAAGAGAAGGAAATACCTACGCAGCCCTTGCAGCACTAAAGAAAGGATTCGCGAATATCGAAAATTTGACGATCAAAGAGATTGCCGCCAATGATGTTTCCGTTTCACCATGCCTCGCATGTGAGGTCTGTCGCGACAGTGGAGAGTGTGTCTTTGATGATGACACCAATGATATTATGGACGCGGTAGTCGGCGCCGACGTCATCGTCTTCGCAACGCCCGTATATTGGTGGGGCATCACGGCTCAACTGAAGCTGATCATCGATAAATTCTATTCCCGAAGCAGCCAGCTGATGGAATGCAAGAAACAGGTGGGTATCATCGTCGTCGGGCAGATGCCTGTAGAAGACACGCAGTACGAGATCATCCGCAAGCAGTTCCAATGCATTTCTGATTATCTTGGGTGGGACATCGCTTTCTGCAATACATATTCAGCTTATGATGCAAGAGACTTGGAAAATAATGCAGAGGCAATTAACGAAATAGAAGGACTCTGGAAAGAAATCAAATAAGCGGCTGTCTTTAATCTAAGATTGCTGCCGCTTGTTTTAGCGTCTCAGGCAGCGAGGTGTGCAGGACAAGGGAGAGGTATTTCAACATCTTCTCCCTGTCATTGTTGCCGCGATTTTTAAAAGCGTCGATTAAGGTGCCGGCCAATGCCTCCATATATAGATTACAGACAAACTGCTTAAAATCCTCTGGAACGTTTAAGTCTAATGATTTCTCCATATCATCTATGAGCCGGCGAATGATCTCATAGAAATCATTACACAAAAATCGCTTCATTTCGTCTCTTCCCATACTGTCATAGGCGCAGTTCAGAATATGTGCGTTGGTTTCGACATAATCCATAACAAATAAAATGGCGTCTTTATAATCTATGAGCAAATCAAACTGTTTTACTACTTCAACAGCTTCTTGTTCCAGCATCCATTTCAGCAAGGCATAGATATCTTCAAAGTGATAATAAAAGGTCTTTCTATTCACATTACAGTCAGTGATGATTTCGCTGACTGTAATTTTTTTAAGCGTCTTTTTAGTCATATATTTTTTCAGGGAAGCCGCCAAAGCTTTTTTTGTAATAAGTGTACTTTCTTCGCGTTTCATAAAAAATCTCCTTTCTTTTATTATACATCTGCCCATCAAATACTACAACGGACAGCCCTGGACATTTGTCCGGTAAATTTGCCCGTCAATGTCGGTGCATTTGACCGTATTTACCCAGATACCTGCAATTTGACCATGTAATCGGAACCTTATTCTCGCTATACTGTCACTTGTAAGTATGAAGAGGAGATCCCAATATGGAACAAGTTTTTAAAATACGCATGCATGTCCCGCTTGGATACCGAGATGGCACATTATCATTTAGCAAAAACAGCAAACAAAATATAGACGGTATACTCTGCCTGTTTCAAAACGAAACACCATTTACAGGGAAGCTGACGTCTGACGGAGAGATTACTTTTTCGGGACAAATGGTTACGCTGACAAGAACATTTACATATCAGGCACAAGGCTGGGTGGACGGCACAAAAATAAGACTGAATGTAGCCGGGGACCGCAACAGCTTCACCATCATAGGCGAGGAGGTGACCCTGTGAAGCGATTCTATGAAAAAGTAATTAGCCGCCCGAAGCTGATATTGATCGGCTTTGCGGTGATGTTTCTAATCGGCCTTGCCTGCAAGCCGTTTATACCGGTCAACTATGATATGAACGACTATCTGCCAGCTGACACAGCTTCTACCATTGCGCTTAACACCATGGAAAAGGAATATGACGGCGGAATATCCAACGCTCGTGTAATGGTAGAGAAGGTGTCAATCGCAAAGGCGATGGAATACAAGGACAAAATCGCAGCAGTAGACGGCGTTACCGATATCACCTGGCTTGATGATGCAGCAAACATCACCGAGCCCCTTCGATTTATCGATGCTGACACCCTTGACACCTATTATAAAGACGGAAATGCGTTGTTTTCTGTGACGGTTTCGGAAGATAAAAGAATTGAGGCACTTAACGAAGTGCGCAGCATAATCGGGGACGGCAATGCCATGACCGGAAGCGCCGTGTCCACTGCGACAGCTACAAAAAGCACGGTATCTCAGATTCCGAAGATTGCTGTATTCGCCGTTATATTTGCATTTCTTGTGCTGATTCTGACCACAACTTCCTTCGCAGAACCAATCGTTATTCTGGTGGGACTTGGTGTTGCTGTGATAATCAACAGCGGAAGCAACTTGCTGTTCGGGGAAATATCCTTTGTAACCAATGCTGCCGGAAACATATTACAGCTTGCGGTATCTCTTGACTATTCGGTCTTCCTCCTGCACCGCTTTGCGGAATGCCGCAAAGAGATAGCCGACCCGAAAGAAGCAATGGTGCAGGCACTCTGCAGCTCGACGACATCGATTTTATCAAGCGGAATGACCACCGTCATCGGTTTTCTTGCACTTTGCCTGATGCGTTTTGAAATCGGACCCGATCTTGGTCTGGCATTGGCAAAGGGTGTCGCGATCAGTCTGATCACGGTATTTTTGTTTATGCCGGTCTTTACCCTTGCAACCTACAGATGGATTGACAGGACCCATCATCGTCCGTTCCTTCCGTCCTTTGAACGTTTTGGCAAGGCTGTATGTAAAATGATGATACCCTTTGTCTGCATCTTCGCAGTGACCATTGTTCCAAGCTACCTCGCATCAAACAGCAATAGTTTTTTCTACGGGGCATTCCATATTTTCGGGGAAGAAACACAGCTCGGGGCAGATACAGAAAAAATCGAAAAAACCTTTGGGAAAAGCGATACTTATGTGTTAATGGTGCCGAAGGACAGCGTTGCAACACAGAAGAAATTGTCCGAAGCACTGCACACCTTGCCGCAGGTAAAAAGCATCCTTTCCTATGTGGACACCGTAGGGGGAACAATACCGGAAGAGTATCTTGAAACAGATACACTGTCAAAACTGAATTCTGACCGTTATACGAGAATGGTTCTGACCATTGATGCTGATTATGAGGGAGAAGAAACCTTTGATTTGATTAAAAAAGTACAAAATACTGCAGAACAATATTATCCTGATGAATGGCTTCTCGCTGGCGAGGGCGTTTCTACCTATGATCTGATGCGCACCGTCACAGCGGATATGGTAAAGGTAAACCTCATTGCCATTGCCGCCGTCTTTACTGTTCTCCTCCTAACGATGAAGTCCATCTGCATTCCGGCGATTCTAGTGTTAGCAATTGAGACGGCAGTCTGGATAAACCTGGCCATTCCGTATTTTGCCGGGAATAAGATTTTCTACATTGCTTACCTGATTATCAGTTCCATTCAACTTGGAGCAACGGTGGATTATGCTATTTTATTTACAGACAGATACAAGGAATATAGGGAAAAGCTTTCAAAAAAGCAGGCTGTGCCTGCGACCGTCTCCACAGTGACTGTTTCAATCATAACCTCCGCAAGCGTATTGACTGTAGTTGGGTTTTTGCTGGGAGCATTTTCAACACATGGACTTCTGTCACAGCTGGGGTACTTCCTCGGCGTGGGAACTCTGTGCTCCCTTGCGATTGTTCTCTTCGCGCTGCCGGGACTGCTGTATCTGTTCGACGGTCTGATTCAGAGAACAACAAAAGGCAGCAAATTTTTAAATATCAAAAAGGAGAGAAAAGAAGATGAAAAGACATACTAGGTTGATTGCTGCATCCCTTGCAGTGATTCTGGTCTGCATCCCCATTGTTCCCGCCTTTGCGTCAGTAGCAGCCAGTGAAAAGGAGGAAGTGATCTATATCACCACTGATGCCTCCGGTCATGTTGCAAGCGTAAATGCGGTAAATGTTTTTGGGAGGGGCAATGTCGTTGATTACGGCAACTACTCTGATATTAAGCTGTTGACCAGCACGGAAAAAATCACACAGAGAGGAGATAAAATCACGTTCAGCACCGATGATAAAAAAGTATATTACCAGGGCACGATGGAAAATGTGGAGACCCCGTGGAATATTTCCGTTCGCTATTATCTTGATGGGAAAGAATACAGCGCCTCTGAAATAGCCGGGAAAAGTGGAAACCTTGAAATGCATCTGTCCATAAAAGAAAACAAAGCATGTAAAGGTGATTTCTATGACCACTATGCGCTCCAGGCAAGCATTACACTGGACAGCGGAATTTGCGAAAATATCAGCGCTCCAGATGCAACAATAGCAAATGTCGGCTCTGATAAACAGATCACTTATACTGTTCTTCCGGGAAAGGGCCTCGATACGGGCATCAAAGCCGACGTAAGAGCGTTTGAGATGGACGCCATATCAATCAACGGAATAAAGCTGAATCTAAACATCGAAATTGATGATGCAGAACTGATGGAGCAAGTATCTGCCTTGATAAACGCAACAAAAAAGCTAAATGATGGATTTACTGATCTTAATTCCAATTCAAATACCCTGAAAAAGGAAAGCGGTAGACTAAATTCTGGAATCTCCTCTGTACACAGCGGTGTTGCGGATTTAGATAAGGGGGTCGTAGCTTTAGAAAAAGGTATTTCTTCAGTACAGGGGGCACTGAACAGTTTAAATGAGAAATCCGATGAGCTGACAGACAGTTCTGCACAGATCAAGACGGCACTGGAAAGGGTTCAAATAAGTCTTTCACCAGTGGCAGCTTCCGCTGACCAGCTGAAAGAGCTTATCGGTGCTTCCAGCAGCATGAAGGCGGGAATCAACAACATATATGACGGCGCATCTACATTAAAGCAAAACCTGGGCACCGCACAATACAAATCGATGATGGCACAAAAGGGGTTAGATATAGATGCACTGCAAGCAGGGAATACACAGGCGATCAAAGAACTTTCAGCACAAATTTCGTCTTTACAGAAAACATTGAATTCTATTGAAGATAAACCTGGGTATGAAACGCAAGCGTCGCAGGTACAGTCGCAAATAAAAACCTTACAGAACACCGTACAGCTTCTATCTGGGAATAAAGCTGCCATTGAGGGCACAGAGAGTTATCTTGACAACCTTGATAACGGCATGAATTCCCTGTACGTGAATTTAGGGTCTTTGAAAACGCAGTATGATCTCTTCGATATAAAAATCGCGGAATTGTCTAAAACCCTTGGCGAAATGCCAACACAATTGGCTGCCCTGTCAAGTGGAATTGACCAGATCGTGACAAATTATGCTCTTCTGGACAGCGGAATCAATGAATATACCAGCGGTGTTACACAGGTGGCGCTAGGATATACCAAGATTATGGACGGCGTATCGTCACTGTCAAAGGGAAGCAAGACATTGCTTTCCGGTAGTGATACGCTGAAAAACGGTGCCGGAAAGCTATACGATGGCATTGCAGCCTACTGTGATGGAGTATCGGCCCTTAACGATGGGACCAAGGAGCTTTATGCTAAGACCGCAGGGATGGATACACAGGTAGAGGAGGAAATTGGGGAAATCCTTGACAACATAGGCGGGGAAGAAACGGAAACGGTATCCTTTGCATCCGACAAGAATACAAATGTGGATTCTGTACAGTTTGTCATCAAGACAACGGCCATTGAGAAAGCAGAGGTTCCTGCTGATGATTCAGAAAAAGAGATACCCCTTAGCTTTTGGCAGAAATTCTTACGACTTTTTGGCTTATATTAATTGCTTACAAATAAAAGGAGAACTATAAGGTGCTGCCGGAGTTTATTTATGATGGCTGGTGCAGTCTTTCAAAACCAATCTATGAATACTTTGGCAGATTCTATTATGATGCGGCATTATCGTGCCACGATATCGCATTCGCAGCCGTAGAAAAGCTGGCGCCAAATCATACGCTATTCGGAAGCGACTCCTTCTATGCTTCTTTAGACTCTGCCAAGAAATTTGTGCAAGAAATTGAAGCATATCACACAGGGGATGCCTATGAGAATATCAAAAGGGCAAATGCGATCAAACTGTTCTCTCCCGCTTTGTAAGATTGCGTCGTCCCCTTGTGGGGGACATGAGTGCATAGGAACGACGCTTCGTTATGCACTCATCATTCACATGAAATCTTTGTATTTTTCTAACATATTATAGATTGTCTTTCTTGAGACGCCCATCAGTTCCGCGGCGTCTTTTTTATTGCCGTTTGTCAGCAAAAGGGCTTCTTTTAGCAGCTCGACATAGGCACGATTCACTTGAAGCCGTTTTTCTTGCAGCAGCTCTTCTGGAGATTTCATTTCTGAAAAACTGTTATAGTGGGCTTTGCTCGATTGAAATGCGCTGACTAAAGTCTCGCATGTTATGACAGAAGAACTAGACATCACGTAAACGCGGTTTATTACATTTCGCAGTTCTCTGACATTGCCGGGCCAATCATACTTTGCCAGCAGTTTCCTGGCCTCGTTATCGATGGTCTTGCGTTCAAAATTGTTGATGCGCATCGCCTGTTTCATGAAGAAATCACAGCATGGCATGATGTCCTCCGGGCGTTCTCTCAGCGGCGGAATCGTCAGATTGAGAACCATCAGCCGGTAATAGAGGTCTTCTCTGAAAAGTCCTTCCTCAATCATCTTTTCCAAGGAGCGATTTGTAGCGGCGATGACTCTGACGGCTACCGATATGTTCTTCGTGCCGCCGATTCTGGTAATCTGATTGGTTTCCAACGTGCGCAGCAGCTTTGTCTGCGCGTGGAGAGGCAATTCAGCGACTTCATCGAGAAACAAAGTGCCCCCGTTTGATAACTCAAACTTTCCCACATGGCCGTTTTTCGCGGCTCCGGTGAATGCACCGCTTTCGTATCCAAATAGTTCGCTGTCGATCAGTTCCGGCGAAATGCTGGCGCAGTTTATGGCGACAAAAGGTTTGTTCCTGCGCACGCTGTAATTGTGAATGGACTGGGCGAATAGTTCCTTGCCGACGCCGCTTTCACCATAGATCAAAACATTGTACGGGCTGGCGGCAAATGACATGGCAAGACTCTTTGCATCGGCCATCGGCTTGCTGTCACCGAGGATGTCTTCAAAAGTATAGTCGGCAGTCAGCCCCAGGGTATCCCTGACCTGCTTAATTCTCGTGTTTCGGGAGCGGGAAATTTCAGCTACGCCGCTCACTTTGCCCTCTGCATCGAATATAGGATACATATCGTTAGAGGCAATCATGTGATCGCTTGGATCTTTAACATTTGTCACTTCAACTTCCCAGTCGATAACGGGCTTGCCATATTTTATGACATCGTTCACCTTCAAATAGTTGTGAGGCTTTTTTACAGATGTAAATTGAACGCCGCACTCCTCGAGAATTTGATTGATCGGTTTGCCTAATTCGTGGTCCCTGTCTTTAATGTGAATATAGCTGCAGGTATCAGAGTTTGCATACAGCAGCCGTAACTTCTCATCATATATGAAGAGGGAGTTCGGCAATGCATCCAGACCATCGAATATAAAATTACGCAGCTGTTCATTGTGATAAAAAATAGAAAAGAAGGAGGTGAAGCTCTCTTGGAGCGCTTCAATCTCTTTTAATCTATGGGAACGAGAATCTGCCATGATCATAAACTGATCTTCAGAAGAGAAATTCTCATCCTGCATCGGCGGGGAACTATTTTCTGAAGAGGCGGCGGGAAAAGAGCGCAATATAAAACCGCTGGCGGTACAAAGGGCGATGTCTTCGTCCTGCAGGCCTTTTTCATGGACCAAAAAGTCAAAGAGCACTTCTGCAATCGTATTGATATTCTTGAACGTTTTGTCCTCGCCATTGCTGCTCGCCTTTATCTTGAAGCGTGTTATGCAATTATTCTTGTCTGATGTCTTCATAGCGTCTAATATTCATTATCCCAGGAGAAATCCTTCTGGGAATTCGTCTTTAGGATCGAGAATCCAGGTGGCAAAACCTTGGATGCAGGCGTTGCCTGTAACCTTTGGAATGACAGCGGGAAACCCTGCCACAGTCGTTTCACCGACGATTTCGCATGTAAAGCAGGACCCGATAATGCTTTCATGAACGAAGCTCTCGCCAACTTTTAACTTCCCTTTGTTATATAATACGGCAGATTTTGCAGAGGTACCCGTACCGCACGGCGAACGATCAACGGTCTTAGGCAGTGCCACGACGCAGTTCTTAATATCGGCGCCTTGCTCTATCGGTTCCCCATAGAATTCGATATGGGTCACTTCTGATACAAACTGCAGATCAGGATGGCGGAAGTCAGCCTGGGTGTTGATATCCCTGGCGATAGACTGGGCGGCTTCTACCAGTTTTGCACTGTTTTCGGGGCAGATCGGAATGCCGATGGATGCTGCTGGCAGGATAGCGTAAAGATTGCCTCCCCAGGAAACGTCCATGGTTAATGGGCCAAACTCCTCTGTTTTCACTATGAGATCTTCACTGAGCACAAAGGCGGGCGCGTTGGTAAAGGAAACTTCCTGAACGGTACCGTGTTCTACTTTGGCCTCGACTGTGATAACCCCTGCGGCAGTATCCAGCTTGAGCACCGTAATCGGCTCTGTTACCTTCACCATTCCCGTTTCAATCAGGGCTACGGATACGCCGATGGTATCGTGACCGCACATCGGCAGCCAACCGCTGGTTTCAAAATAAAGCACGCCTACATCTGTTCCCGGTGTACAGGGCTCTGTAATCAATGTACAGGACATGTAATCGTTCCCCCTGGGTTCATAGGATAACAACCTGCGGAACCAGTCCTCGTTTTCCTTCATATAGATGAATTTTTCTGTCATGGTTTTGCCTGGCACCCATGGAAATCCTCCCACGATATTGCGTGTAGGCTGACCTAGGGTGTGAGTTTCTATCGTACGAAAAACTTTTTTTGCATTCATTAAAAAACCTCCTTTTATATGTTGTAACTTTAGAAATTATAGCGCAAGTTTTGTGCCAAGATAGGTCTGTGCAATGGCATGAAGTTTGCTGTATATTGCAGAGATAGCAAGTAAGACAAAAGAAAAGGAGGACTTTAAATGGCAAAAAAAGGAGATTGGATTCGCATTCACAATATCGTATTAAAAGCGGAAGAGCGGACAGCAAAAATCCCAGAGGACACGAAAAGGTGTGATTTGGAAATGTGGGTAAAAGGTTTTTTAATTGAGGACAGTGCAGAATGTGGCGATGTGGTAAGTGTTGAAACCGCCGCCGGCAGAGTGCAGAGCGGTGTTCTTTTGGAAGAACGGCCTCATTATACCCACAGCTATGGGGATTTTGTTCCTGAAATCATTGAAATTGACAAGAGAATTAGAAAAATGATGTTTGGAGGTGAAAAGTAATGCCGTTAGCAAAAGATTATCATTCCGTCATGGCAAGGTCAGAGGAAATCATGAAAAAGGCGCTGGGATTGGATTACAGCCAATTTGAAAGCGGCTCTATCGCATTTGATTACGAAAAGTTAATGAAGGCGGCGGGATATGATTTGCAGGAAGTCATTGCGATTCAAAAGGAAACAGGCGTAGGCAGTACCCCTTTACTGGAGCTTAGAAATATAACTGCACTTGCCAGAAAATATGCCCAGCCCGGTTATGGAGCAAGAATTCTGACGAAAGACGAAGGGGCAAATCCGTCCGGTTCTTTCAAGGATAGGAGAGCTTCTATTGCCGTCGCCCAAGCAAAAAAGCTGGGCTATGAAGGGGTTATCGCCGCTACTTCGGGAAACTATGGGGCAGCGGTCGCATCACAGGCTGCGATGCGGGGATTAAAGGCCATCATCGTTCAGGAGTGTTATGATTCTAAGGGTCTGGGCCAGCCGGAAATCATAGAAAAGGCGAGAAAATGTGAGGCATTGGGAGCAGAAGTCATTCAGCTGACCGTCGGACCGGAACTCTTCTACGAGCATCTTTCTTTAATGGAGGACACTGGATATTTTAACGCCTCGCTCTACTCTCCATTTGGCATGGCAGGTGTAGAAACCCTGGGTTACGAGATTGGCAGAGAAGTATTGGAACGTTATGGGAAGAAACCTGCCATGGCAGTCTGTACGTATGCGGGAGGCGGCATGGTGACAGGAACTGCGAGAGGCCTTGCCAAATGTGGCTGCAAGAATACACAGATTATCGGCGCCTCCATTGATCTGACGGGTCTTCACATGGCGTCGGACTCACAGTTCAACATGAAGTCCTGTACGACAGGCCATACGGGCTTTGGCATTCCTCACGCGATGAACCCTGACAGCGGTGATATTCCAAGAAGCGCAGCACGCCCTTTGCGGTATATGGATCGCTATGTTACCATCACACAGGGGGAAGTCATGTACATGACCGAGATGCTTGCTATACTAGAAGGCATTGAAAGAGGGCCGGCGGGCAACACTGCACTGGCATGTGCCTTCTCTCTGGCACAGACTCTGCCGAAAGACGAAATCATAGTAGTGACCGAAACGGAGTATACTGGTGCGGGCAAGCACATCCAGCCGCAACTGTCCTTTGCCAGAGAAAATGGGATCGAAATTAAATTTGGGGATCCTTCCGCAGAGGATGTTCCGGGCAAAAATATCATTCTTCCAGATGATCTCAGCATGTTGCGATGTAAAGATGCAGATCTGGACCATATGCGCAAGAATATGATCAAGAGAGCTGTACTGCGTGCAAATGGCAGCAAGCCGACTCAAGAGGACTTGAGATTTTTGGCGGCAGATACAAATACCGACGTAAAGTACGTAAAAAATGTTTTGCTGGAAGCAGGACTGATGTAACTGCCGCAAATGAATATTTGCAAAAGGAAACCTTAAAAGGGTTTTCTTTTGTTTTGAGGGGATGTGACCTCACATCTGGAGGGAAATGTGAAAAAAATTACCCATAAATGCTGATATCGTGTGTATTTAATTACACACACGAAGAAATTGTAAATAGATAAACGCTTTTTATAAGTAAAAAGGTGTCATTTTTTACACATGAATACTTCAGGTACTGTAATTTTACATTTTAAACCGAGAAAGTGTCTGGAATTTTAGAAATTCATTCGCTCTATTTTTCAAAAATATGTTGGATAAAGTGAAAAAAGTTTGGCATATAAATTGCGAAATATATTATTGTCTTTCACCCGCATTAATCCATTCATGATGAGAAGGTAATTTGCGCAGATTACGAAAATGCGGGGGAAACATGGCATGTGGGAGACCAAGAGTTGTTGTAATTTAGTATGAAAGGAGATAGTAGAAGTAATGGAAACAAAAGTAAAAAAAGGACAAGGTTTCAGCAGCCGCATTGGACTTTTGCTAACCTTAATCGGTGCAGCCATCGGTGCAGGAAACTTCTGGAGGTTCCCAAGAGTCGTAACTCTTAACGGAGGTGGAGCCTTCTTAATTGCTTACGCAGTAATCTTCTTCTGCTTTGCCATTCCTATTATGTGGTCAGAGCATGCGATAGGCAGATCTACAAGGCACGGCCTGCCTGGCGCTTTTAAAGACTTCGTCAGCAAGAAGTGTACATGGATGGGCATGTTTATGACTGTTATCGTTATTATGATTATGTCAACATTCACTACAGTTTGCGCATGGGTATTGAGATACCTGATTTACGCGGTAAGAAATAGTTTTTCAGGGGCAGATACAGTGGCACTATTTGAACAGACGGCAGAAAAAGATCCTATCACCATGGTTTTCTTCTTCCTCATCCTGCTATTTTGCTGTTTTGTAGTGTCGAAAGGCATTAGCGGCGGAATAGAAAAAAGTATGAAGTTTATGATCCCTATTTTAGCCATATGTACAATTATCATCGCCGTGAAGTCTGTGACGTTGCCTGGGGCAACAGAAGGGCTGCAGTATTTATTCCATATTGATGGATCTTACTTGTTAAAGGCAAATACTTGGCTTGAGGCTTTGGCTCAAACAGCGTGGTCAATGGGCCCTGGATTTGGATTAATTCTTTCCTACGCTGTTTACACGCAGGCAAAATCTGATATAACCCTTACTACTGTTACGCAGGGACTATCGGATACAGCTGTCGCACTCATAGCATCGACTGCTATCTGTTGCTCGCTGTTTGCTACCTTAGGTTCAGAAGCAGCTTATGGAGTTATGGAGTCTGGAAGCAACGGGCTGTGCTTTATTGCGCTTCCTAATCTTTTCGCAACAATGGATGGTGGATATATCCTGGGCATTTGTTTCTTCATGGCGTTATTCATGGCGGTTTTGACTTCTAATTTTGGGCATATCGCTGTGGTTTCTCTGGCTATACAAGAGTTGGGAATATCAAAGAAAAAAGCTGTTTGGTACGCTGGAATCGTAACCTGTATCATTGGAATACCGTCTACATGGAGCATGGATATCATGGGCAGAGAGGACTGGGTATCAGGTACATTGCTTGTATTCGGTGCATTGTTCGTTTGTTTCGCCGTTTGGAAGTTTGGTGCAAAGAAATTTAGAGAAAGATTTCTCAATACTCCTTATGATGAGTTCCCGATTGGACGTTGGTACGAACTGACGATTACAGTGATAGCACCAGTTCTTACACTCTTTGTATTGGGTGGTTGGATATATCAGTCAGTTTCTGCAGATCCTGCTGACGCATTCGACTTTTTCGGAAGTGGGACTGTAGGGTCCCTTATATTACAGGGTGGTCTGATCGTTCTTGTTACAATTTTGTTTAATGACAAGGTCGCCAATAGAATTAAAAACAAGTACTTCAACGGCGAAACATTCCCTGAAATTCCACCTGAACACTATGATGAGCAGTAAGGAGGTTAATTATGAGTATTGATGCAATTATCATGGCAATTCTGAGTTACGGCTTTTTTGTCGGCGGATTTGTTTATGGTCTAATTAAGGTTCTACAATCGGACAGAAACCAGAAAAAGGCTTAGACTGTATGGCTTGTGTTTAGATTTAGTGCTGCAAAGCAACTTCGTACAATGGAATTAACGAGTTGCTTTGCACTTGAGCCCTGCAATAGGTGAAGCTTAAACGATTGATATAAGAAACGGAGGAATTGTAATGGTATCAGAGAGAATCCAAAGATTGGTGGACAAGGCGCGAGACACTGTGCCTACCGTCTGTTTAGATCGTGCAAGACTGGTAACAGAGTTTTGCAAAAGACCATCTATTGAGCCTTTTCTACTAAGCAGAGCAAAGCTTTTTAAATATGTATTAGAAAATAAGAGAATTTTCATAGATGATGATTGGCTTTTAGCCGGGCATACAACTTCTCGCCTAAGAGCTGTGAATATTTTTCCAGAAATGTCCGGGTGGCTCAGAGATGAATGGGATATTCTTGATCAGCGCGAGTTTGACAATTTTCAGTTTGTATCACCTGAAGAGAAAAAAGAACTTTCTGCCATCTTGCAAGAATGGGAAGGCCGAACTTTTGAAGATTTGACAGCGATGCAATATTCAGAAGAGGAATTAGACGCATTAGATGTGGGCGTTATGACAAAAGGTGTCTCAAAGCAGTCAACCATGTGTATGAACCCTGACTACCCAGAACTTGTAAAGGTAGGATACCGTTACTATATTGAACAGTGCAAGGAAAAGCTAAAGTCTTTGGCGAAAGAAGAAATGACTCTGGAAAAAATGAACCAGAAGTATACTTGGCAAGCGATGATTATTGCAATGGAAGCAATCATCGATTTTGCCCACAGATATGCAGATTTGGCAGAGAGGATGGCTGCTACATGCACGGATGAAAAGAGAAAAAAAGAACTTCTAACTATAGCAGGCGACTGCAGAGTTGTTCCCGAAAATCCACCACAGACATTTCAGCAGGTTCTACAGCTGGTGCTATTAACACATTGCGCCATCATGATAGAAAATAACGGATATCATCATCCAATAGGACGTCTGGACCAGTACCTATATCCCTTCTATGAAAAGGCACTGGCAGAGGGACAATCTGAAGAGTCCCTGACTGACCTGCTCCATGAATTTAAGCTGCGATTTGAAGAAATGTGGTACCTGAGGAGCGCCGGTGAGGCTGAGGCTTATCCAGGATGTGCGCTTTATATGCATATTGTTCTCGGAGGGATGAAGTCTGATGGCACAGATGCCTGCAATGATTTGACAAGATTAATTCTGCGGGGAATGGAAGATTTGCAGACGAAAGAACCATGCATCTCATTTCGTTTTCACAAAAACGTGGATGAGGAAACTTTTCGGCTGGCAATGAAAATTGCGTTAAAAGGCGACAGCCATCCGGCGTTCTTCAACGACGGAGCCAACGTACTCAGCCTTCAAGAGCTTGGCTTTAGTTTGGAAGAGGCTAGAGATTACAGTCTTGTAGGATGTACGGAGGCAATCGTTGCCGGTAAGTCAGATTATCAATCTAATACGGGGTTTTTTAATACGCTCAAAGTCTTTGAACTTGCTTTAAATGATGGCAGGGATCCCGTGACAGGAAAGCAGATAGGACCACATACAGGTGATGCCAGAACATTCACTTCATTAGAGGAATTGAAGAAATCTTATCTGATTCAGCAGGAATACTTTGTAAAGATGTTTGTGAAGATGTTTGATAAAGTCGTATCTTGCCACGCGTATGCATGCCCGACAATTATCGGCTCTTGTTTTGTGGAAGGATGCATTGACAATGGAAAGGTCATGCAGCAAGGGGGATGTCCTCATCGCTGGGGCGCATTTGGTGTGACAGGACTGGCTAACTTGGTTGACTCTTTTGCTGCTATTGAAGAGTGTGTATTTAACAAAAGATATCTGACAATGGATGAGTTAATGAATCTACTGGAAACAAATTTTGCTGGCAAAGAAGAGTTGAGACAAATGCTTATAAACAGGGCGCCGAAATATGGAAATGATATAGAACAAGTAGATAAGTTCACGGAATTTGTTGCTAAATCAATCAATGATGAGGCAAAAAAATACCGTGATGCCCGTGGAGGAGAGTTTGACATCGTCTTTGCTACACAATCTTACAACATGGTTCTTGGCAAAATAATTGGCGCGACACCTGATGGTCGTAAGGCATTTACACCTGTAGCAGATAATGCGTCTCCAATGATTGGTATGGATGTCTGCGGACCTACTGCAGTCGTTAAATCAGTGAATTCTGGTAAACGGTGTAATGCACAGGGCGGTTATTTATTGAATCAGAGATTTGATCCGCATATCGTAAAAGGGGAGAAAGGCATAGATGTTTTGGAAACCGTTCTTCGCGCTCATTTTGGTAACGAAGGAGAGCATCTTCAAATTAATGTTGTAGATAATGAAACTTTGCGTGATGCACAGGCTCATCCAGAGAATTATAGAAATCTGTTGGTTCGTGTTGCCGGATACTCTGCATTTTTCGTAGATTTAGAGAAGAGCATCCAAGAAAACATTATCGAAAGAACGGTTCAAGCAACAATATAAAGTAAATAAAATGGAAAATAAGAGACGGTTCGCCGCCGCCTCTTATTCTCTTCCATAAGGAGGAACTAAAATGCTGTTAGAAAATAAAAAAGTTTTGATCACAGGTGCAGGACAGGGGATCGGCAGGCAGACAGCCATAGAGATGGCAAGGGAAGGAGCTGTGATCCTGGGGGCAGGACGCAGACAGGCACCACTTGTGGAAATGGCCGAACAGGTACAACAACTTGGCAGCCAGTCATATATCGCGACAATGGATATTGCCGATTACGAAATGTCAAAGCAGGCTATCTCGACTTTGGCAGAAGAAGCAGGGGGGATTGATATACTGGTACACTGCGCTGCAATTTTCGAAGAGGCTTTTTTTATGGACATGACCCCAGAGAAATGGCAAAGGACGATTTCCGTAGATTTAAACGGAGCCTACAACGTGATTCATTCGGCAATTCCCTACATCATCAAAGCGAAAGGCTCCGTGGTAAGTGTTGTTTCACAGGACGCATTTTATGGATGCCCGGGATACAGCCATTACAGCGCAAGTAAGGCGGCAGTGGTCGGTTTGACAAGGACCCTTGCCCGCGAACTTGGTCCTGAAGGAATTCGCCTCAATTGTGTAGCGCCAGGTATTACAGAAACCGAAATGACAAAAGAGAGGATTGCTGCTAGCAAGGAAGCGTATCTGGAAAAACTGCCTGTGGGGCATATCGGCCAGCCTGAGGAGATTGCAAACGCCATCGTATTCCTAGCCTCTGAAAAAGCGAGTTACATTACGGGGCAGGTCTTCCATGCAAACGGTGGCATGTATCTGGGGTAATTTCGCGGTCAAAAGAATATAAGGAGAAATCTCTATGATATTTAACGTTCAAAAATGTTCTATTCATGACGGACACGGAATCCGCACACTTGTTTTTTTCAAAGGCTGCCCGCTTAGATGTCCGTGGTGCGCCAACCCCGAATCACAGTCCTATCATCGCGAGGTTACAGAATATCCGTCTAAATGTATCGGCTGCGGACTTTGTATGAAACACTGCCCTAAGCAGACGATAGACGGAGGAGGGCACATTGACAGATCGTTTTGTCCAGATGAATGCACCGAATGTACGGATATCTGTTATGCGGAGGCTAAAAAGTTGGTAGGAAAAGACTATACAATCGATGCGCTGTTTGAGGAAATCAACAAGGACAAGATCTTTTACGACATTAAAGGAGGGGGCGTCACATTTTCAGGAGGTGAACCCTTAACCTATGGAAAATATCTGGAGCAAATCGCTAAGAAGTGCCAGCAGAACCGTATCGATGTGTGTATCGAAAGTTGTGGTTACAGCGCTTTTGACAGTTTTAAAAATGCGCTCCCCTATATAAACTCGATGTTTATGGACATCAAAATTATAGATCCTCAAAAACATGAAGCGGTCACAGGCAGAAGTAACAAACTGATATTGGACAACATGAAACGAATCTCGGAATATGGCATCCCGCTGACGATCAGGACGCCTGTTGTACCAGGATACACTGATACACCAGAGAACATAAAAGGCATTGCAGAGTTTATCTGCCAACTTCCTACTGTGAGGGAATACGAGCTTTTGAAGTATCACAATTTTGGAGAATCCAAGTATGAGGCTTTGGGGAGAACCTATGATTTGAAAGGTACGGAACCGCCGTCAGATGAGAAAATGATGCAGCTTACCGGAATCGCAAATGCTGTTTTAAATAAATACGGTAAATACAGCTTTTATATGAAGGACAACAAAAAGGAGGGTATAAAATGTTAACACAGAGAATTGTAAGACTGAATGATAAAGTTCGCAATGCGGACCCGACAATTGATCTCGATCGCGCAAGACTGATGACGGAATTCTATAGTCAGCCTTCAATGGACAACTATATCTTGAGAAGAGCGAAGGCGTTCAGATACTTCTTAGAAAACAAAAAGATTTTTATCGATCCAGATTCGCAAATTGCAGGTCATGCGGGAGATAGCATTCAGGCAGTGCCCCTTCATCCGGACGTTACGAAGTGGTTATATGACGACTTTGAAACACTCGATCAAAGAGTCTCTGACCGCCTTCACTTTAGAAACGAAGAGGAAAAAGAGGAACTCAGGCAGATTGTCGAAAAGTGGCGCGGGAACACCTTCGGAGACTTTGCAGTAAAACTGGAAGACGACGATGTGAAGGACATGGTAGATGCGCTTGTCTTCACACACGGCGTTTCCAATCAATCGACCATGAATCACACACCAGACTACGATAACTTGATCAAATACGGATATTGCCAATATATTGATCAATGTAAAGAGAAGCTTGCAGCTTTTGTCTGCAAAGATGTCTATGACATGGAACAGAGGATCAACTGGGAAGCCATGATTATTGTAATGGAAGGAATTATCGGCTTTGCACATCGTTATGCAGATTTAGCTGAGCAACAAGCTGCAGAATGTACAGACAAAAGAAGAAAGCAGGAGCTTCTGACCATGGCGGAAAACTGCAGGACAGTGCCCGAGTTCGCCCCGAAGTCTTTCTTACAGGCTGCACAATTGGTATGGTTCACGCATCTTTCTATCGTGCTTGAGGCTGCCGGCGGTGATCACTGTCTGGGACGTTTTGACCAATATATGTATCCCTTCTTTGAAAAGGAAACGGCAGAAGGGAAAGACGAGGTGTATTTCCAGGAAATCATTCACGAGTTCAAGCTGAAGATTGCTGAACTGTGGAATATCCGTCAGTACAAGGAATCCATCGCAGTTCCGGGATGCCCGCTCTGGATGCATGTCATGCTGGGCGGGGTCAAGGAAAACGGGAGAGATGCCTGTAACGAACTGACCAATGTATTTCTGCGCTGCCTGCTTGATCTGCAGACCGATGAGCCTTGTATTTCCTTCCGGTTCCATCCGGGCGTAAACGAAGAGACTTTCCGCTTAGCAATCAAAGCTGCCAGAGACTCCGGGGGACATCCGGCGTTTTATAACGATACCGCCGCCATTACCTATCTGCTGAGTCTGGGATTTACCCTCAAGGAAGCAAGGAACTGGGGTATCTGCGGCTGCATTGAACCGGTTGTCTGCGGCATCACGGATTTTCAGACAAATTCAGCAAACTTCAACGTCAACAAGATATTGGAAATTACACTGCATAACGGTTACGATCCAATTTCGAAGAAACAGCTGGGTATCAAAACTGGAGACCCTAGAGAATTTACCTGCATCAAAGATGTGATGAAAGCATTTGAGACGCAGCTGGATTTCTTTATGGAGAAAATGATCAACCTTGCCAATGCGACGTTAGGCGGCCATGCCTTTACACTGCCTACGATTACGGCTTCCTGCTTCTCTGTGGGCTGCATCGAAAAAGGGAAGATGCTCCAGCAAAAGGGCTCAGACCATCACTATACGACTGTTTCTATTGCAAGTATGGCAAACCTGATCGACTCCTTTGCCGCCATGGAAGAATGTGTATTTAATAAGCATTATCTCAGCATGGACGAGTTACTCGCTTTGATTGATACGAATTTTGATGGAAAAGAAAATATGCGGCAGCTTTTGATCAACAAGGCACCGAAATTTGGAAACAATATTGAACAGGCTGACAAATATGGAGAATGGTTTGTGGATACGATTGACAGATCCATGAAGAGGTTTAAGGATGCCCACGGTGGTCAATGGACCAGCTTACATGCGACAGTCGTATACAATGTTGAAATGGGTAAAAATGTAGGGGCTATGCCTGACGGCAGGCTGGCATATAGCCCTCTTGCAGACAATGCGTCCCCGATGATCGGTATGGATGTTAACGGGCCTACCGCCGTTGTAAACTCTCTCGCTGCCTGCGACGAACTTGTTCCGCAGAGCGGAATGCTGCTCAATCAAAGGTTTGACCCGACCATTGCTGCCGGAGAAAAAGGTCTCGACATCATAGAAAGCGTATTCCGCGCCCACTTTGCACAGGGAGGATATCACATTCAGATCAATGTTTTGGACGATGAAACTCTTTTGGCTGCACAGAAGGAACCCGAAAAGTACAGAAACATCATTGTTCGCGTAGCGGGATATTCCGCTTACTTCGTGGAACTTGGTAAAGAAATTCAGGACAATATCATCCAGAGAACCATACAGAAAGGGCTTTGATAAGAAACGTAGATAACATCAGTATATAAAATTAGATGCTGCCACATGACGGGAGGACAAATATCTTGCTGTCAGCGGCAGCTTTTTTATTTAAAAAGCCAAAACCGTGCGGAACACATATTATATAATAGGGCAGTAGATTGCCCGAAAGCATGAAAGGAATGAAGAAAAATGATTTCATATAAAAATAATTTTGCCAACATAAATACGCCGTGCGGCTGTGTCTCTGAAAATAGTGACGATACCGTGTACTATCAGGGTCCTCAGGGAAACCCTGGTCCGCAAGGTCCGCAGGGGCCAAGAGGCGAGCGAGGTGCACAGGGTCCCCAAGGACTAAAAGGTGATCCGGGCTGTCCGGGGCCAGCAGGACCAAGAGGTATGTACGGACCTACCGGTCCACAAGGTCCACAGGGTGTTCGCGGTGATGCAGGTCCAAAGGGGGATCACGGTGCAATGGGGCCGCAAGGCGTACGAGGAAATCCTGGCCCACAAGGAATACAAGGTGAACGTGGTCCGATTGGCTCAAAGGGAGATCCAGGTGATGTAGGGCCAGCAGGCCCAAAAGGTGATTTTGGAGACATGGGACCGGCCGGTCCGCAGGGGCTTCAGGGCCCTCAGGGAGAACAAGGTCTGCAGGGTGCAACTGGTCCGCAGGGGCTTCAGGGTGAAATGGGCTGCCAAGGTCCTCAAGGGGAACAGGGCATTCAAGGGGATCGCGGCTTAACTGGCCCAACCGGCGCCGCAGGTGCAACCGGTACGGTCCCTACACTTGCGGTCGAAACAGTGACCACAAGTGTTGACGGTACAGCCCTTGTCACTTCTACCAGTACTGAAACTGGCATTGCCCTCGATTTTACTGTACCCCAGGGTCCGACAGGAGCAACGGGAGCCGTGCCAACCATCACCGTTGGAAGCGTTAATACTGGAGATAGCGCCTCTGTGACAGAGAATACGACAGAAACGGGAGTGGCGCTGGATTTTGTCCTGCCAATTGGCCCAACAGGAGCACGGGGCGAACAGGGCTTGCAAGGTATCATTGGAGCGACCGGTCCAACAGGAGCAACGGGAAATACAGGTTCAGATGGCGTAACCGGCCCGACGGGAGCAACAGGAGATACGGGGCCAGATGGAGCAGACGGTCCGACTGGCCCAACAGGAGCAACAGGAAACACTGGAGCAGACGGAGCGACTGGTCCGACGGGAGCGACAGGATACACTGGAGCAGACGGGACGACTGGCCCAACGGGAGCAACAGGAAATACGGGGCCAGATGGAGCAGACGGTCCGACCGGTCCGACGGGAGCAACAGGAAATACGGGAGCAGATGGAGCAACCGGTCCGACGGGAGCAACGGGAAATACGGGAGCAGATGGAGCGACCGGCCCAACGGGAGCAACGGGGAATACGGGGCCAGATGGAGCAGACGGTCCAACCGGTCCGACAGGAGCAACGGGAAATACGGGAGCAGATGGAGCAACTGGTCCGATAGGGGCAACGCCAGTCGTCAATGTGGGCACTGTAGAGAGTGGAGAAGCAGCAAACGTAACGGCAAATCCTATAGAAGAGGGAACTGTGTTAAACTTTGTTCTGCCCATCGGCCCGACGGGTTCAACGGGGGCACAAGGTGTGCAAGGCCCGACGGGAGGTACGGGACCTGCACCAGAAATTACTGTGGCAGAGGAGACTCCGACCAGCTATAAAGTGAACTTTAAGACGGCAGGCCAGGATATTACAAGTCCAAACCTAAAATCTGCGGTAGACTCTTATAATGTAGATCTTTCAGCATCAGGCAGCTATATTGACATCCCGCTGCAAAATTTGGTTTATACTGTTGAGTATGCGTCGGCTGCAGCGATACGTCTTTCAGTAAAGGCTGCCAACGCCGTGTCACCGGTATTAGCAGATATCCGGCGAACCAGTATCTATGATGGGGCATCTATCGAGTCACAGACTCTGAATAATACACAAATCACGACTAAAGTCGTACTAGATGATACGGTCTACAGCCAGTCACAGGAAATGCACTGGCTGCGAATCAGAGAACAAGACCCAAATACAAAGCTATGGTCTATGTGTGAAATAAAGACCTTCGCTTCACAGGGCGGCGCGAGGACTTCTGTATGTATCGAGTGGTTTTACAACAATGCCTCCTTCTCGGTGCCACAACACTAATCTTGTCTAAAAGACGAAGCTGTTTGCTTCGTCTTTTGGCTTTTTGCTTGAATAGAAACATTCTCCTGTAAATGTGGTGTATTAGGACAGAGGGGAGTATTTTATGAAGAGAATCAAAATACTGATATTTATTGTACTGCTGTCCGTCGGCTTTTTGTTTAACGGAGAATTGTATATTCTCTATCTTGATAATTTTCAGGATAGTTGCTACCAGGCAAACTTTTACACTGACATTCCGACAATGGAGGTATCAGATAATAAAATTATTCAAGATTTTGTGGACACGGGTAAAAAACACGATGTGGATTTCTTTGTGGTTGATCAAAATATCCACTCAGCATATGAAACAGAGACGACCATATACGGAACAAAAGGTGCGTTGCAGCATTTGGCCTCCATGGGAATCAAAGAGGGGGAGCATCAAAGCCTCTTTTTTGGGGAGGCTGCAGTGCATTGCGAGGCCTTTAAAAATGTCAAGAACGTCACAAAATTTGACACTTACTATTTCGTAGGAGATGAGTCTAAATATGGTGACATCCGCTCTTTCAAAGCAGATCTGGTTGACCGGTACAGCGGAGGCTTTCCAAAGTTAGAAGGATCTGAACGGGAGACTTGGCTTAATTTATTGTCCGTATGGGGACTCATCTTTGGCCTGATGCTGATGGTGACACTTTACAGCATCCTCTACTACAAGAAAGAGACCATGGTCCGCATCATATTGGGGGAGAGTCTAATAAGAATGTTTGTAAGAAATGCGTTTGCTGACACAGCATGCTTTTCTTTACTATTTCTGTTGCTGCCGCAGTTTCTGCAGCCATTTTCTAACGTGAAATTCAGAATATCCTTCGTTATCTTACTTTTTGTTACCTTCCTGGCCATTAATGTCCTGCTCAATGCACTAATCCTGCGAATCGACTATAAGAAAGACATCGCGGGAGGCCATGACGGGCGGGGGCTTCTCAAGGCAAGCTATCTGCTGAAGGTTGTGACTACGGTGCTTGTGACACTGATTCTGGCAGGGAATGTGGTAATCATCAAAGATGCATACAATCTTTATCAACAGAAAGATTTCTTTGAGGCGCATAAAGACTATAGCTATTACCATATAGGGTATACAACAGATAGCAGAAGTAAATCCATAGAGGATAGTGAGGATGTAAATCGAGAGTTCTATCGGAGATTTCAACAACGTGCACTGAGTTACCTGGATGTATCCTGGCATTACCAGAGCACTTATCCTGCAGTTTTAAATAATCAAGCGGCTATGAAAGAAGTGAAGCGGCATTGGCCGTCAATTGCAGAGGCATTGAAAAAGAAAACTGAGGGGAAAGTCTATGCACTGGTGCCTTCAAATATTTCCATTGAGTCGCCAGAATATGACTTTGCCTTAACGCTAGTGGAGGGAACTTTTCGCCAGGAAGACTTTGGGAAAGTAGAAATCATTTTTTATGAAGAAGGTATTTCATTAACTGGAATACACAGACATAATGAATACGAAATGAAACTTTATAAGGATCCTATTATTTTGTTTAATAATACCCAATCTAAAGTAATAGAGAGCGGTGACGAGACGGACTGGCTTGAACCTTATGACATGATGTATCATATTTCACCTGATGAATGGCAGTCATTTATGGAAGAGTTTCAGATTGAATCCCAAGATGCCTACAAATCCAACGTCCTTGACGTCTATAACCACAGTTGGGACATGGCGTCACGCAATATGAGGATGCTGTTGGTTCTCTCCATCATTCTGCTATTTCTGGAGATGGCTCTGATCATGTTTATCATTCGTCTGGAGTACCAATTCAACGCAGTAGAAATGGCTCTAAAGAAGATTCACGGTTATACATTGCTGAATAGGAACAGACGTATTTTAAAAACTACTGTACTCAGTTCTCTTGTCGGTATCCTGACAGCGCTGATCCTAAGTAATATTTTAAAAATGCCGGGCGGTGTGCCGCTGGTTTTAGCAGGTCTGCTCCTGCTATTCCTGGAACTGGCGTATATCCTCTGGAGGGCAAAGAAGATTGAGAAAAGAACCATATCATCTATTTTGAAAGGGGAAAGAATATGATCGAGGGGAAGAATATCACAAAGAGATTCGGCGGCCAGGTTTTGTTTGACGGTTTTAATTTTGTCATTGAAGACGGCGAGTTTGTCTGCTTCTCCGGTGTCAGTGGGGCAGGAAAGACAACTCTTTTAAACATCATCGGCCTCCTCGAACCGCTGGATGGGGGAGAATTATTGATCAACGGCATCAAATACAAGACCAATAGACAGAGGCTCCAATATTTCCGTACGGAAGTCGGGTTCCTCTTCCAAAATTTTGCCCTGATTGAAAACAAGACAGTGGAACAGAACCTGGAGATTGTATCTAAACAGAACCGGACGGAGTTCAGCATCATGGAGGCGCTGGAAAAAGTGGGGCTGCAGGAGAAACTTCACAGCAAGGTTTATACGCTGTCGGGCGGAGAGCAGCAGCGCATCGCTTTGGCTCGCCTGTTCCTGAAGAAGTGCAATATCATTTTGGCGGACGAGCCGACAGGGTCGCTGGATAAGAGGAATGCAGAGATGGTTATGGACATCTTATGCGATTTGAACCAGAGGGGGAAGACCGTCATTCTGGTCACCCATGATGAACAGATCAGGCAGATGGCGAGGAGGGTGATTAAACTATGAAAAAGTTTTTGAAGAGTAAAAAGTCCAGATATGTGCTGCTATTATTGATCAGTATATTTCTTAAGTCACTTTTGCACAAAAATAGCAAAGAATTATCGAAGATGCATCAGTTGGCTGTGAAAGAGTGGGAGCAATTTTAAAATCTCCTTCACTTAGGAGCATTCCTTTACAATCATCTTTCTGAAAATGTAGTTCGTGAAAAGTATCACTTTACTTAACAATATGAAAAACGAGTGCATAACGGAGCGTCGCTCCTATGCACTCATTCTATTCGTTTCTTTCACCTATTTCATCGCAATGGCTTCAATTTCCACCATGGCGCCCTTTGGCAGCGCGCCTACCTGAAATGCGGATCTGGAAGGATATGCGCCGTCTGCAAAGTATGCAGCATATACCTCGTTCATCTTTGCGAAGTTATCCATATCTGTTAGGAAGCAAGTCGTCTTGACGACTTTATCCATACCAGAACCGGCCGCTTCCAATATCGCTTTGATGTTTTCTAAAGACTGTTTTGTCTGCTCTTCGATGCCGCCCTCTACTAGTTGACCAGTGGCAGGGTCAAGAGGTACCTGGCCGGATGTAAAGATCAGGCCGTCTACAATATTTGCCTGTGCGTATGGTCCGATGGCAGCAGGCGCTTTTTCTGTTGCTACAATTTTTCTCATTTTCATATCTCCTTTATTTTTCTAAACCGTATTCAATAAACTTACGCAGCTCCGAGAGAGAAATCTTCTGCAATCTGCATTTTCCTATGGACTCGGGCACTACCATGGTAATCTTGTCTCCCGATATCTTCTTGTCCATCAGCGCATAATGATAAAGTTCATCCGCAGCATAAGTTACGGAAAGATCAAATCCCATTTCTGTCAGAATTTCTGTCAGAGAATCACTGATATCCACGTTGGTTAAATTTGATTTATATGCTGCCCTGGCTTCGACAACCATCCCCTTTGCCACGGCCTGGCCGTGAGAAATAGAAAAGGCACTGAGTTTTTCGATGCCGTGCCCCACGGTATGACCGAAGTTGAGCAGCTGCCTGAGACCGACGTCCCTTTCGTCAGCTTCGACGACCGACTTCTTTATAGAGACGCATCTTTCAATGACGTATTCATAGTCGTTATCTTTGATGCGATCTATCAAGGCACCCTCTGCGACGACAGCACTTTTGACGGCTTCTGCGATTCCGTCCATCAGTTTGACTGCCGGCAGGCTGTCAAATGTCTTGTAATCACAAAGCACCATAGCAGGCTGCCAGAAAGCACCGGCTAAGTTTTTGCCACAGAGTAGGTTAATTCCCGTTTTTCCGCCGACGGACGCGTCAATCGCCGACATATAGGTTGTTGGAATTTGCACATAGGGAATGCCGCGCATGTAGGTAGCAGCAGCAAAGCCTGCCATGTCACCGACAACGCCGCCACCGAGAGCAATAATTGCATCTGATCGGGTAAGGCCCTCGTCAGCCAGGGCCTCCAAGATATTAGAATAGGTGTTCAGATTTTTTGAATGTTCACCAGAAGGAAATACAATTTTGGAAGTTTGATATCCGTGCTCCATCAGTGAAGTCAAAAGCACCTGGGCGTAGATATTGTTGACAGTACTGTCAGTGATCACACAAAGTTTGCATGGAGGAATGCAGGTATTGATGTATACGCCCGCATCTTTAATCAAATCTTTTCCGATTATGATATCATAAGGTGTTGCTGTAGATACAACGAATTTTTTCATATTCTCTTGCTCCTAACATTAATTGGGCAAAGCCGTCTAAATCTACGGCTTGACGGCCGTCACACAGAGCGGACGGCGGATCATTGTGCACTTCTACCATGATACCGTCACAGCCTGCGGCGATGGCAGCGTGGGTAACTGGCGTAACGATGGAGGAGATTCCCGTTCCATGGCTGGGGTCTGCCACAACCGGCAGATGAGTCAGTTCTTTGAGAAGGGGAATCGCATTGATATCAAAAGTGTTGCGAGTCATCGGCTCAAAAGTGCGGATGCCCCTTTCACACAATATGACGTTTGGATTGCCATTAGTTAATATATATTCTGCGCTGTACAGCAGTTCTTCAATCGTATTTCCGCTTCCCCGTTTCAATAAAATCGGTTTGTTCAATTTCCCCAAAGCTTCAAGCAACGGATAGTTCTGCATATTCTTGGCCCCTACTTGGATCAGGTCAATATCATCAAAGAGGGGGATATCTGCGGCCTCCATGATTTCTGATACCACGGGAAGACCGGTTCGCTTGCCGGCTTCCAGCAGGTAGGAGAGACCTTCGGGACCTAGCCCGCGGAAAGTATAGGGAGAAGTTCTTGGCTTATATGCGCCGCCGCGCAGCAAATCAGCGCCAGAGACTTTGACCGCATCAGCAATGGTAAAAAGCTGTTCTTTTGATTCGACGGTACAGGGTCCGGCGATAGCAGCCAGACTTCCATCACCGAAGCAGACCTTGCCAACCTTTACAATCGTATCATGCGGATGTTTTTTTCGAGAAGCCAATAATTCCATAACAAAAAATTTCCTTCTATGTTATACTATACACTAGCGAATAATCAAATTGTAACATATTTTCCTGCAATTTGCAAAAATGTATACGGGGGTGGAAGAGATTAAAAAGTTTTTAGGGAGACTGTTATTTTTGATTATCTTTCTTGCAGTTTTAATGGGAATCGTAGGAATGATGATCAATAATCATGTGGTCAACGAGGAAAAGGACAAGATCGCTTATGCAATCAACGAAAATAAGGATTCCTTTTTAAACACAGAAATAAATAAAATGAAAGACTTTGGTGCAGACTGTATCATGATACTAGGCGCAGGCATCAAAGACGACGAGACGCCGACGCCGATGCTGAAAGATCGGCTGGATACGGGTATTATGCTGTACCAGGCAGGTGTCGCCTCAAAGATTCTCCTCACGGGGGATAATGGTTCCAAGGAACACAATGAGATACATGTCATGCTGAACTACGTGAAGGATGCAGGCGTACCGGAAGAAGATATTTTCTGCGATCATGCGGGATTTTCGACCTATGACTCTATGTACAGGGCGAAAAAAATCTTTCAGGTCAGCAATTTAATTGTCGTGACACAGACTTATCATCAGTACAGATCCTTATACATAGGAGAAAAGTTAGGTCTTCATGTGATGGGCATAGCATCAGATCAGATGAAGTATGCGGGACAACCTGCCCGAGAGGTGAGAGAAGTCCTCGCGAGGGTAAAGGATGTCTTCAAAGTTATGATCAAATCAAAATCTATTTTGGGTGGGGAAGTCATACCGATTAACGGCAGCGGCATTTCCAGCCACGGGGAGTAAAGGGAATGGGATACGAATTATATGAGCTGCTGCTCCTATTCTCCATCTATTCAATCATCGGATGGGGCATAGGAATCTGCAGTTCTGCACTGACAAAGGGAATCTATGAGAATCGCGGAATCTGCCGGGGGCCGTATTGCCCGTCTTATGGCATCGGGGCTCTTCTGATTCTGTTTTCGATGAATTATCTGACCATGTATCATGTGGTTTTTATGTCCTTTTTAGCAGGACTGGCAATCGGCACGATTTTAGAAATCCTGGTAATGAGCTGTGTCAATGGCCTTTGCGGCGGAAAGCTGATTTCATTCCGATGGTATCACCCGCTGCTATTTGGAGCTGGCGGTGTCATTTTGGTCTGCCATCTGAATACGCTGCTGACGGCAGTGATCAGGAGCATCTCGCCTTGGGTACACTTTGCTTTCTTAATTCTCTTCTGGCTGTTTTTTGTATCGCAATTCATCGAAGGGATCTCTAAGATGATGCGATTTAAAAAACGTAGCACAATTTCATAGAGCAGTGAATAAAATAATGGAGGGCCAGTGGCTCTCCATTTTGTTTTACATTCATATGAAATTGCGTTCTTATAATTTCCTATGAATGTAAAAGCAGGGTGCGCAGAGGGGAATTCCCTCGCCGTCCAAAGGAGGGTTCCGCCGGCAAAGCGGGCGCCGAAGGGAACTTAGGATTCTCTAGCAGAATGGCGTCAGCCATTTTTTGCGAGGTGAAGCAGATGATATATTTTGATAACGGCGCAACTTCTTTTCCAAAACCCAGAGGCATGAGTGCGGAAATGGAGGACTGCATACAGAACTATTGCGGAAATCCCGGCAGATCGGGACATTATATGTCCATGAAAACGGGAGAAAAAGTATACGAAGCGAGAAAAAGCATTGCTAAGGTTTTTAATATTAAGGATCCAGGACGGCTGACTTTTACAAAGAATACGACAGAAGCACTGAACGCCGGTCTTCTGGGATTTTTAAAAGAAGGAGATCATGTCGTCACCACATCTATGGAACACAACTCTGTGCTGCGCCCGCTCAAGCAGCTGGAAGATGCGGGAATCAGCCATACTATCGTAAAAGGCGATGAGGAAGGCTTTGTCTCTGCAGATGCCATTCGTGCTGCCATCACTGAGACGACAAGACTGATTGTAGTTACAGGTGCATCCAATGTGACAGGAACCATCATGCCGGTCGAGAAGATTGGCAGGCTTGCCGCACAATGCAATATTCCCTTTATGTTAGATGCAGCGCAATGCGGAGGCTGTATGCCCATCGATGTAGAAAAATGCAATATATCCATGTTGGCTTTTCCAGGTCACAAAGGCCTTCTGGGTCCTCTTGGAACAGGCGCCCTCTACGTAGCGCCGGATATTGAAATCAAACCTTTGATTTGCGGAGGTACCGGTACAGAATCCAGAAGCCGTGTGCAGCCTTGTGATTTTCCAGAAGGTTATGAGTCTGGCACTATCAATGCGCCGGGCATTATCGGGCTGGGATACAGTGCTAGATTCATCGAAAAGGTGGGTATCCAGACCATAGAGTTTTATGAAAGAGAGCTGATCAAGCGTTTTGACGATAGAATCAGAAATATGAACTTCGTCGATATGTATGGGCCTGTGCCAGCTGGCAAGACGGGCATCAGTCTGTTCAATATCAGAAATGTGGAATGTGAAGAGGTTACAGCACTGCTGAACAGAGATTACGGCATTGCAGTGCGGGGCGGATATCACTGTGCAGGTCTGGCACACAAGACCATTGGCACTTGGGAGACTGGCGCAGTGAGGCTCAGCGTCGGACCGTTTAACACCCGCAGGGAGATTGATAGAGCAGTAGATGCTGTATGGAAAATAGGTAAAAAGATGCAGTGATATCTAACCTGAATCATATTGACAGGAGACACCTTGGTCGCATATAATAATTAGCATGTGACAGGGTGTCATTTTGGTACCGCGATGCGCCCAAATTAGCTGAATGGAGTTGCCATTAACGGAGGAAATATGCCAAAGGAAACATTTTATAATCTGCCGGCAGATAAGAAAAAACGGATTCTCGATGCTGCCTCGGAGGAAATCGTACGCGTGCCGGCCAGCGAGATGTCTATCAACAAAATCATACAGAGAGCGGATATTTCCCGGGGAAGCTTTTATCAGTATTTTGACGACAAGCACGACCTGATTCAGTACATGCTTTCTGACTACATAAATGTCTTAAAAGACGGGATTAGAGATAGCCAGCAAGTCTGCAAGGGCGATATATTTGCAGCGGTCAGCCGTGTGTTGGACGGCGTGATCGTCCTCGGCAGAGACGAGCGAAATCAACAGGGCATGAAAAATATCATTGGAGAAGCGGACAAGAACGAATGCACTTTGGACTTTATCTTGAACCTTCAAAATGAAATTGTGGAGATTCTTGTGAAGGGAACAGATAGAACGCTGCTGAAAAACGATGAAGACAGTGAACTGATTTTATTAGCCCGACTGCTTTTCCTATTATTGAAGAATGCAGCGGCGGAATGCCTGCACGATATCAGTCATGCGGATAGAGTAAGAGCAGAATTTTTAGGTCAGCTGGAAATGATTAAGCGAGGAACAGAGAAAGGGAAAATCGATGTCTAAATTTAGTGTTAAGAAGCCGTTTACCGTATTTGTGGCAGTCGTTATCATCTTGGTTACAGGAATTGTGTCCTACACGAAGATGACACCGGATTTATTTCCGAATATCGACATGCCATATGTGATTGTTGTGACCCCATATGCCGGGGCGACACCAGAAAAAGTAGAAAATAACGTTACAAAGCCTCTGGAACAGAGGTTGGCGACGTTAACGGATATTAAGAACTTACAGTCTGTTTCCAATGCTAACTATTCCATGGTGATGCTGGAGTTTGAGGACAGCGTCAATATGGATACAGTATCCTCGGATATTTTGCAGAAGATTAATTTAGTAGAAGGGAATTGGGAGGATACTGTCGGCACGCCGACGATCATGAAGCTCAATCCCAATATGATTCCTGTCAGTGTTGCAGCAGTAGACTACAAGGGGAAAGACAGGGCTGAACTTTCTTCTTTTGTCAGCGATACTTTGATGAACCAATTGGAGGGCACGACTGGAGTTGCCAGTATCGATACCTCTGGCATTTTGGAAGAAAAAGTCAATGTGGTCATCAGCCAGGATAAGATAGATAGGATTAACAACAAGATTCTCGCCAGCGTCAACGGACAGCTTGCCAGTGCGCAAAGTGAGCTGGACGCTCAGAAGGGAAAAGTACAGCAGGGCAAAAGCCAGTTAGACGATCAACAGAAGAAAATTGACGATGGGAAGGCACAGCTAGAGAAGGCGAAAACCCAGCTGGAAGAGGGAAAACCCTTCCTTCCGGAGGAACAGTACAAGGAACAGGCAGAGAAGCTTGCCAAAACAGAGAAACAGTTATCTACTGCAGAGGGGAAAATTAAGACCGCTAAAACGGAGCTTTCTCAAGCAGAGGGACAACTGAAAACTGCACAGGCGCAGCTTGATTCACAGGCACAGACGGCCAGAGAGCAGGCTAAAATTGGAGACAAGATTACCACCGAAATGATTTCTGGAATTTTGCAGGGGCAGAATTTTTCCATGCCGGCAGGATATGTAGAAGAGGGCGGCACCAACTACCTTGTCAGCGTAGGTGACGATGTTTCTACAGAAGTACAGGCTAAGAACCTATTTCTCTTTGACTCAGGCGTGGACAGTGTCGGTAAGATTTATTTAAAGGACGTGGCAGATGTATTCATGAGTGACAATGCCGACAACCTCTACGCAAAGATCAATGGAGAAGATGGCGTCGTCCTGTCCTTTTCAAAACAATCAAACTACGCCACGGCAGAGGTCTGCGAAAACATACAGGACAAATTTGCAGAGCTCAGCAAAGAACATGACGGACTGCGCTTTACGAGTCTGATGGATCAGGGTGATTATATAAAATTAGTCGTTAACTCCATTATCAGCAGCTTATTGTGGGGGGCTCTGTTTGCAATTTTGATTTTGTTCCTCTTCCTCAGAGGCATCAAACCGACAATCATTACTCTGTGCAGCATTCCAATCAGTATTATCTTTGCTATATTACTGATGTATTTCTCGGGTATCAGCATAAACCTGATTTCTATGTCGGGCTTGGCCGTATCTGTCGGAATGCTGGTCGATAACTCGGTAGTCGTAATTGAAAACACGGTCAGACTGCGCAGGCAGGGGGTACCGGCACCGAAAGCGGCAGTAGCAGGTGCGAAACAGGTAGGTGCGGCGATTACAGCCTCTACATTGACGACAATCTGCGTATTTGTACCGATTATATTTACTGACGGATTGACGAGACAGCTGTTCAGCGATATGGCGCTGACCGTAGCGTATACATTAATTGCTAGTCTGATTATCGCGCTGACTCTTGTACCGGCGATGTCGTCAAAGCTGCTGGCAAATACCAAAGAGACAGAAGGAAAGTATTACCTGGCAGTATTGAAAAAGTATGAGCAGTCAATCAGATATGTATTGAAACATAAGGCACCGGTTTTGGTACTGGCCGTGATCCTTTTGGTTGGCAGTGTATATTTTAGCTTGCAGCGCGGTTTCATCTTCATGCCGGAGATGAGTTCGCCGCAGATTCAGGCGACAATGGAAATGCCAAAGGGAAGCAGTCTGGAGGAGACAAAAGAAACAGCTGATACAGCCATTAAAAAAATGGAAGGTATCAAGGATGTGGACACCGTAGGCGCTATTTTATCCACAGGCGGCATGATGGGCGGCGGCACCTCACAGGCCTCTGTTTCCTTCTATATCATGCTGAAAGAAGAGATGGAGCATACGAGTACCTGGGTAGCTGACAAAATCAATGATGCATGTAAAGATCTAAAAGGGGTCGTGACGGCGTCAGGATCTTCTACGGGAGACTTTACTACAGCACTCGGAGGAGCCGGCGTCTCCATCAATGTATACAGCGCCGACCTTGATCATCTGCAAAAGGCAGCAAAGGGCATCAGTGCTGAGCTTGCAAAGGTGAAAGGCATCGACGAAGTAGAGAGCGGTATTCAGGAGTCCGATAAGGAATATCACTTTGTTGTAAAAAAGACTGCCGCTATGAAGAGAGGACTGACAGTTGCTCAGGTCTATACGGCGATTGTAGATGCGATGACTTATGAGGATAAGGCAACGACGGTGACGTGGCAGGACAACGATTATGACGTGATGGTATCTTCTGAGCAGAAGGAAGCGCTGACTCCAAAGGAGATGAAAAACCTTACTTTGACCGTAAAAGATGCGGACGGGAAAGAGCAAAGAATCAAACTGAACGATATCGCAAAGCTGGAGGAAAAAGAAACCCTGAAATCCATCGGCCGCGACAATCAGAGCAGATATCTCAACGTGACAGGCACTTTAAAAGAAGGTTACAATGTAACAAAGGTGACATCAGCGGCGGAGAAGGCGATTGACCAATATGAATTGCCAAAAGGTACAACTATAGAATTTACAGGTGAAAATGAGACAATCATGGATGCCATGGGAGACTTGGTCCTGATGTTGATTTTGGGCATCGTTTTCGTCTACTTGATTATGGTAGCTCAATTCCAGTCGCTGAAATCACCATTTATCATCATGTTCACCATACCGCTGGCATTTACCGGCGGACTGCTGGCCCTTCTGATTACGGGTAAAGAAATCAGCGTCATTGCCATGATTGGTATGGTCATGCTGACGGGTATTATCGTTAACAACGGTATCGTTTTGGTCGACTATATCAATCAGCTCAGAGCCGCAGGATCTGCCAAGAAAGATGCGATCATAGAGGCAGGGATGACCAGAATGAGACCGATTTTGATGACGTCTCTGACCACCATACTCGGTCTGATTGTCATGGCTTTCGGCAATTCGTCCGGCACAGATATGATGCAGCCAGTAGCGTTAGTCTGCATCGGCGGATTAATTTATGCAACTTTATTAACGCTCTATATTGTTCCGATCATTTATGATATAATGAACGGCGAGGAGTATAAACACCTTTCAGATGAAGATCTGGATATCAGTAATATTTAATTTGGAGGTCATAGAGAGTGAAATTATTTGACAACAAAGTTCAAGAAAGGAAGTATAATGTCCTTCGTGAAGTTGCCATTCAGACATGGCGGGGCAACGACGTTTTTGCAGAGTTTAACGAAATTTCCAGCAAGGTCATTCCAAAGGATGAACCGCCGCAGAGATGCTGTATCTATAAAGATAGAGCAGTCATCGCTGAACGAATCAGATTGGCCATCGGAGGAAGTAGAAAAGCCAGCGGTGTCGTACAGGTCATCGATATCGCCTGTGACGAATGTCCAGAGGCAGGATATGTTGTGACAGATCTTTGCCGAGGCTGTCTGGCTCACGGCTGCATTGACGCCTGCAAATTAGGGGCGATTACAATCGATTCAAAACATCATGCGCATATCGATAAGAATAAGTGCGTTGACTGCGGCAGATGTGCGACAGCCTGCAAATACAGCGCGATACATAATTTCCAAAGACCGTGCGAGAACGCCTGCAAAGTCAAGGCGATTTCCATGGGACCTGGCGGCGAGGCAATGATCGATTACGACAAATGTATCAGCTGCGGTACCTGTGTGTACCACTGTCCTTTTGGTGCGACTGTTGACGTATCCAGTATCGTAGACGTCATCAATTCTCTGAAGGAGAGTACGCGTAAAGACGCGAATAATCCGACAATTGCCATTGTAGCGCCATCCATCGCCAGTCAGTTTCTCTACGCCAACCTGGGACAGGTCATCACTGGCATTAAGAAGCTGGGATTTGCACAGGTTCTCGAGGTAGCGCTGGGTGCAGATATGGTAGCGACAAAAGAAGCGCAGGAGCTGGTAGAAAAGGGATTTTTGACATCTTCCTGCTGTCCTGCATTCGTAAAATACATTGAGACTAAGTACCCAGGTCTGAAGGAAAAGATTTCTCATAACTTTTCACCGATGGTAGAATTGGCTAAATTCGTCAAAGAAGGCCATCCTGAGGCAAAAATCGTATTTATCGGACCTTGCATTGCGAAGAAGGCAGAAGTTAGAAAGCCGGAAGTGCGCAAGTATATCGATTATGCGATTACCTTTGAAGAACTGCAGGCCCTCTTTGACAGCAGAGATATTCTTCTGCGTGAACAGGAAGAGACGGAATGGAACCAGGCGTCCTATTATGGAAGAATTTTTGCCAAATCAGGCGGACTTGCCGAGGCAGTGACCCAGGCGCTGAAAGAACTGGACATTCACGATTTCGAATTCAACCCGATTGTCTGCGACGGTATCGACAAGTGCAAGCAGGCGTTAGCCAGAGCAGATAAGGGCGTGCTGCCGAATAATTTTATTGAGGGCATGGCCTGTGTTGGCGGTTGTGTTGGCGGATCTGGAAATCTGGTTCGTTATGATGATGCTGCAGAAGAAATCGAAGAGCATAGTGAAGAGGCTACGGCAACGGAAATTCTGCCAAACGTGAAAAAGACGATTAATATCCTATAGGTCAGAGGAGGATTGTTTTAGATTCATCCTTGCATGCAATATACAAGGCATACCCAGCTTGGGTGTGCCTTGTTTTTCAGAATCGCAGGTGGGTTAAATGTCTATTGGAATATTACATATTATTGGAATTATCATGACAATCGCCTTAATTATCGGCGTTGGCATTTACTCTGGTACCAAGGTGAGCGGTGACAGTGATTTTTCTACTGGAGGACAAAGTGCAGGACCCTGGATTGTGTGCGGTACAATTATGGGAGCTTTAGTCAGCGGTCAGGCGACCATCGGCACTGCACAGCTAGCATATCTCTACGGCCTTTCTGCTTGGTGGTTTACCCTTGGATCAGGCATCGGGTGTGCAATTTTAGCATGGGGGTATGCAAAGCCGATGCGCCAGTCGGGTGCTACGACTTTGATGGAAGTTATCGCCAAGGAATATGGGCCGCGGGCGGAAGGACTGGGATCTGTACTCAGTTCTATCGGAATTATCATCAGCATCATATCACAAGTGGTTTCAGCCTGTGCATTGATAACTACCTTGTTTGATGTAGACAAGTGGCTTGCAATCACAATCGCTGCTGTTCTGATGATTATTTATGTGATTTTTGGCGGCGTCTGGGGTGCTGGCATGGGCGGCATCGTAAAACTTCTACTTCTCTATGGGGTTTCCATCATTGGACTATTTCTTGTACTGATGATGACGAAAGGAACCAGCGGTCTACTGGAACTTCTGGACCATACGTTATTGAAAACAGAGATTGCAAGTCTCTATGATATAACGAATAAAGGCGATGTGAGTCAGCAGTATATGAACTTGACTGCCCGCGGCATATCAAAGGATGTCGGTTCTGGAATTTCATTGGTCTTGGGCGTGCTGTCTACACAGACTTATGCGCAGGCCATCTGGTCGGCTAAAACAGATGACAAAGCCCGTAAAGGTTCTCTGCTGGCAGCCTTTCTCATTCCGCCCATCGGCATCGCCTGCATCGCAATTGGACTGTTTATGCGAGGTCATTGTATCACGGCAGAAGAGATGGCACAGCTGACGGAGATGGGAAAAGTTATTCCGCAGGATTTGATCCAATTGGACTCTACGGCACAGGTCTTTCCAGCATTTATCGTTCATTACATGCCGAAACTGATTGGTGGCGTCGCATTGGGCACACTTTTGATAACCATTGTTGGGGGAGGAGCAGGGTTGTCTTTAGGCGTTTCGGTAATTTTGGTAGAAGATATCTTAGCTAAACTGTCTGATAAGATAAATGATGAAAAAAATAAACTGATTGTGACGAGGGTCGTAATCATCGTAGTCCTTTTTGCAGCGGCACTGATCGGTGGTATGGCTTCGGATGCAATTATCAACGATATGGGATTTCTCTCCATGGGGCTGCGAGGTGCAGTCGTTGTATTGCCGTTCAGCTGCGCATTATTCCTGAAGGGCAGAATCAAAAGGGAGGCTGTTATCGCCTCTATGGTCGGCGGACCAGTTGCTGTCATTGCGGGGAACCTGATCAATCTGCCCTTTGATCCGCTGTTTCTTGGAATTGCAGTCAATATGATATGCTGTCTGGCAGGATATAGAAGAAGATAGCCCCGCTGACAGGCGAACTGTGTAACGGGGCGGGGAAACGAGCAGTGCAGTTATGCAGAATCGACGAAGTCTAGGATGAATACATTTCACACCCAGCGTGCCATGACTCCGGCAAAGACTACCGACACGATAGAGACGGATACCATGCCAGCGATAATCATCTTTGGCATGATGTTCTGCAGAAGAATTTCCTTTTCTTTATCTGTTTCACCGACGGCTTTAGCAACTTCGTTCGGTACGATAAATGTGCCGGGAAAGCCGAAGAGAGCCGTGACGCCAAGGGCAAAGGACATATACCAGCTGAGTTTGAAGACTTTGCCGATCAGGATTGAAGCGAGGGCGCAGCAGGTAAGACCGGTGACGGCTACAATGAACAGAGGCTTCATCATGGACAGCACTAGTGAAGGCGTTGTGTTTGCCAGGCTGGCGAATACATTGACCAGGACGGCTCCGATGACAAAGGTAAAGCCATTGGCTTTTGTCAAGGAACCTTCCTCAAGGAAGCCGATTTCCCGTGCGATGACTCCCAAAATCAGACAGATTACCAGCATATTGACACTGCCGTCTGTGAGATTTGACAGCCATTGGGCAAGACAGGCGACCACAGCCAGTTTGGCGATGACAAAGTTATCCCCGTTATAATCTGCGGGCATCGGCGGAAAGATTCTCCAGGTCGGTCTGTTTTCTGTAGTATCCAACGGTTTGTTCAAGACCAGTGTTCCAGAGGCAATCTGCCCCTTGAGGCGTAAAGCTTCTTTCTTGCAAAGGATGGAAGCGATGGGAAACCCAACGACTCCCTGAATGACCAGAACGAGGGAACCAAAAACAATGATATGCTCTCCAGCGTTTCCCAGAGCTTCTGACATGACAAGAAAGGCAACCACGCCGCCGCCAAGAATTGGTGCGCCGATTAATGCCATATATTGATCGATGATAAGTCCTCCGATAAAATACACGCCTAAACAGATAGCGACGGTAGAACAGAGGACGATAATGACAGTTTTCCATTCTTTTATCAAGTCGCGCATCTTAATCGTCGTTCCCATATGTACCAGAAGCAGCCCCACAGTTACACTTGCAAACAATTTTAAAGATGAATCGTCAAAGATGGAGGCTGGTAATCCATTCCAAAAACCGATGGCGAAGACCACAGAAGCGACAAATAACATAGAAATAATTGCTTTGGTCTTTGTGGCGATGATGTCGCCAATTGCGTAGACAATCATGATAATCGTCAAAGCGTATAATCCGTTCATAATAATTCCTTTCCAGATTGATTCTCTTAATAATCTGCGCTGTGTTTCTCCAGCCATTTGACAGCACAGAAGGCGTATAAGGCGCTGCCGTAAGGCAGAGCGTTTTCATCTAGACGAGCACTTGGATTGTGCATGGAGGCTTCGTACCCATCTTCCATGCTGCCCGCACAGATGTTGGCAAAGAAAGTCGGCACATATTCACACAGGTTGGCAAAGTCCTCTGATCCCTTCACCGGAGGAATCACCTGAACCTTTTTCATAATCTGGCTGCAGTAGCCTGCCATTTCTTCTGCCAGATCAGGATCGTTCATATTTGGGGCGACACCGGCCAAAAACTCCACTTTTGCAATTGTGTGCCAGCATGCAGCGACAGAATTCGAAATTTCTGAGAGCCGTCGCTTTAGGTATTCTCTATTTTCTCTTGTGAATGCTCTGAAGTTTCCCATGATTTCTGCTTCTTCTGGTACAATATTTGAAGCAGTGCCTGATGTCAATTTTCCAATAGACAGGATAACTGGTTCATCGCAGGGAATTTCCAGGGAAATCAGCTGCTGGAGAGCAACCACCAAATTGGCTGATGCGCTGGCAGCGGATACACCCAGGTAAGGGCTACTGCCGTGGGCGGCTTTACCTTTGAGCGTAATGCGGAACTCGTCGGCAGAAGGCATCATTTTATGCGTGCTGTAGGCGAGGCTGCCCGCATGCATATCGTAATTGCCGCAGGGGCCGAAGTTCATATGAAGCGCCATAGCAGCATCCACCTTTGGTCGCTCCAGAATGCCGGCATCCAACATTTTTCGGGAACCAAGCAGCGTTTCCTCTCCCGCTTGAAACATCAATTTTACCGTGCCATGTAACTGATCAGAGCGTTTCTGCAGCAGAGCGGCAGCGGCAAGGAGCATGGCCGTATGGGCGTCGTGGCCGCAGGAGTGACAAGCGCCGGTAGTACAGGCAAAATCAAGACCTGAGGATTCCTTCTGGGGCAGAGCGTCCATGTCTGCTCGGAGCAAGATAACCGGTTTACCGCTGCCGATGGTACAGGTAATTCCTTCACCGAGCAGGATGGGGTTATAGCCGAGTGTCTTGAGCTGCTTCGTGACGAAAGCTCTTGTCTTTGGCAGATCAAAACCTGTCTCAGCATTTTCGTGGATGTAACGGCGATTTTGAATGATCGTGTCTTTCATGGCAACGGCCTCTTGTAAGAATAAATTCATTCTTTTCACCACCTTTCTGATTAAATTTTCTGAATTTATTGTACGTGATGAATTGCCAATTGGGAAATAATTAGATATAATACGATTATTAGAACAACTAATAAGCAAAAAAGGAGAGACAGACCCGTGGAAATCAGACAATTATATTACGTGCTGGAAGTGGCGAAGTTCAACAGTTTTTCAAAGGCGGCAAATGCACAGTTTATCACGCAGCCAGCCATATCGCAGCAGATTAATGCGTTGGAGGAGGAACTGCAGGTCAGACTATTCAAGCGGGATACTCACAGCGTGGCTTTGACGAAAGAAGGCGAAAAATTCTGCACTTATGCAAAAGACGTGGTGGAATCTATAGACAGATTAATGTCAGCGTTTAACCAGAGTACGACCAAAGACAAGACCGTAATTAAAGTGGGGATATTTCCATTTTATAAGGCGGCGGGTCTGACACCGGTAATCAATTCTTTTTTTGCTGCGAACCACAACGTAATCGGCAGCATTAAAGTAGAAGAAAATTACAGGGCATATGAAAAACTAGAGACAGGGGAGTTGGACTTTGTCATCATCAAATCCCGTTTGGAAAATATCCAGAAATCCTGGGTGAAATATGAAACGTTGCTAAATGAAAACTTGAATGTTTTGATCAGCAGAAAGAACCCTTACGCAAAGAAAGAGGTGATAGAGTTGTCAGAATTGGGCAGTTTGTCTCTATTGACCGGAGACCAGGACTCTCACTTTTATAGTGAGATGAAAGAACTATATGAAAGAAATAATATTGAATTTAACGTGGCATTCCTCAACACAGGGGAAGTGGATATGATGCTGGACATGGTAAAAGAGGATATCGGTATCAGCCTGGTGACCGACAGCGTAGGAAAAGTCTATGAAAATGAGGAAATCGCTGCAATTCCTATCGAACCAAAGCAGGAGATGTTGACCTATCTGGCCTATCCGAGAAAACGACGACTGACAGGCGCTTATCTGGCTTTTAAAAACCATGTGATAGATGCGTATAGAAAGTAAAGAAGTCAAGTTGCGATATCGGGCGGCGGGGTGACGTCATAATCTAGCGACAAATTGCGTATAGCTTTTTCATAGGACTCCACGCCTGTGACGATACAGTATCCCGTAACTGATCTCTATCCTTGATTTTGAGCAACTATTACTTTTTATACACTGTTTCAGTTTCTTGATATATGGTATAATGACCCTGCGATTTTTCACGAAATGAGGTAACAATGGACAACTACGATGCAAAAGCAATTGAATTATTGATGGACAGTATGAATCAGGGTATCGTATACGTCGATGCTGCGCAGAAAATTCAGATCTGCAACAGAAAGGCCAAGGAAATAACGGGAATCGTCATTGATGCCCATGTGAGCCACGAAGCGGGACAGATTGCAGAGGGAGATATCGTCATCATCGCAGATAATAAACTGGGGGAAGACGACGGCAATTTGGGCAGAGAAGAACTGGCGCTGCTGAATATCAATGATATGGATATCCGCGACGGAGATATGCTGGTGGCAGTGGGTGTATATAAGAATAAAAAGATTGAACCGGAATTCAAATATCTCAGAGAACACCAGTTGAACGTTCCACTGCATCTGGACGTCAATTATTTTGGCTTTCATATTGCAGCATCCATTGATACTGAAAAAAAAGAAACTTCGATTGTCGTTAACGACCTCAGCTATAAGATGAATTATTACTCTTCTGTCGGAAATGTAGTGATTATCGATGGAACGACGGGAGACATTAAGTTTTTCCAAGCTAAAGGATATAGTATCAGAAATGAGGATGCAGGAAATCTTCTGCGTGGACAGAAGTATTATGGCAAGGATCCGGAGGATACTGATCTGGACGTGACAGGCCGGCGTTTTTTGGACCTCTTCGACCAATCCACATTGTCAGAACGCCTTTTTGCCGTCCTGGCGGGTCAGGAGGAGCAAATACGCAATCACCTATATGAAATCAACAAAAGGCCATTTATCTGCAACATTGTTCCTTGGCGCAAGGCAGAGAGCAATCACATAGAGGGCGTGTTTCTATTGATTCAAGATGCAGAGCATTTGGAAAATCTGTTAGACGATAGAAATGAGATTATCAAGCAGATTGAGGCTAAGAATGAGGATAAGACCGAAACGGAGCTGTCTTATCCAGAAAATGCTTTTGAAGGTTTCGTAGGGAAAAGCCACAAGGCAAGAGAAGTAAAATACATGGCCTATAAAGCCTCCAAAAACAGATTTAATGTCATCATCACTGGAGAAAGCGGCACAGGAAAATCTAAACTGGCGAGAGAAATTCATATGATGGGGAATCCTGAGTCACCCTTTGTGGAGGTTAACTGCAATGCCATTGCACCGACCCTTTTTGAAAGCGAGCTCTTTGGGTACGTGGGAGGAGCCTTTACAGGTGCGAAAACAGAAGGTAAGCTTGGCTTCTTTGAGGCGGCGAACCGGGGCACCATTTTTCTGGATGAAATCGGAGAAATCCCTCTCGACATTCAAGTAAAGCTGCTCCACGTACTACAGAACAAGATTATCTACCGCGTCGGCTCGTCAAAACCGATTAAAGTAGATGTGAGAGTCATTGCAGCCACCAATACAAATCTCGAAGAGGAGGTGGCAATGGGACATTTTAGACAGGATCTCTTTTATCGCATCAACGTATTTCCCATCGACATTCCGCCAATCAGAGAACGAAAGGCGGATCTGTATCTGCTGATTAACCAGATTTTGAAGAAAGCCTGCGATACTTATGGCCTGGAGCCGAAACAGTTTTCTGGCGAAGCCCTCCAGAAGCTGATTTCTTATAATTGGCCGGGGAACGTAAGGGAATTAGAGAATGCAATAGAGAGAGCGATTACCCTCTGTGAGTCTAACATCATTTATTCAGAACATCTGCGTATCGGCAAAGGAGCGATTCCGACGACTATGAAAGAGATGCTGGCCAAAGAAGAAGAGCGAATTCTGGAGATGACCATGATCAAATATAACGGTGACAAACAGAAAGCCATGGACGAACTGGATATGTCTCGAACTGTATTCTACGATAAACTGAAAAAGTACAACATCAAATATTAAAAAAGGCGGAGGAAAGAGTATGAAAATATTTATTTCGGCGGATTTAGAAGGCGTCAATGGCGTTGTTGCCCCAGAAGACGTGGAGGAAGTCGGCGGCGGTTATCAGCAGGCCAGAGTTTTTATGACGGAAGAGGTCAACGCAGTCGTCAGCGGTGCTTTTGCCGGCGGCGCAACGGAAGTAATCGTCTGCGATTCTCACAATGTATCGGCAAATATCAAAGTAGAGCAGCTGGACGACAGAGCACAGCTGGTGCGCGGAGATACCAGAGCCAATTCCATGGTTCATGGCCTCGATGAGAGTTTTGACGGTCTGATTCTCCTGGGATATCACGCAAAATTCGGTACGCAGAACGCCATTTTAGATCATACCTTCAGCCCCTCTATGATTCGTGATTTGAGGGTCAACGGCATGAGTGTAGGCGAACTGGGTTTTAACGCTTTGTTTGCGGCGGAAAAAGAGGTTCCACTGATTATGGCTACAGGCGACCAGGCCCTGGAGAAAGAGGCAAAAGACTTTTATCAGGACGTGGAGACGGTGGTCGTAAAATATGCAGAAGGAAGGTTTTGTGCCAGATGTCTGCCGAGGATTAAGACGCAGGATCTGCTGGTAGAAGCAGCAGAGAAGGCAGTGAGACAGGCAAAAGAAAAAAAGCCTGTGGCTGTGCCGAGTTCTCCTGAAATGGAAATTACCTTTCAGCAGGTTAATTTAGCCGATGGGGCAATGAGAGTACCTGGCATCAGGCGGGTCGACGCCATGACGGTAGCTGTCGCGGCGGCGAATATGGAGGAGTTGATGGCAGTGAGACAGGCCGTATTTAATTCCGCAGCAGGCTTTTATAATCCTTTATTCTAAAGTTACTTTCTTTGAAATGTATTTTCTTGGCGGTCGGGCTGGAAGGCGAGCGATGATATCGTTCTTATTGGTTCCTGCCAGTTTGGCCGCTTTGTCTATGGTCATAGAACCATCTTCTCCGCCCCCGTATATGATGGCCTCCATGCCTACGGTCACATTTGGAACTTCGGTCACATCAGCCATGCACTGATCCATGCAGATAACACCGATAAGCGGGGCTTTGACACCGTTTATGATTACATATCCTTTGTCACGCAGGTTGCGGGGATAGCCGTCAGCATAACCGAATGGCAGCGTGGCGACGATACTGTCTCGTGGCGCTTTCCAAAGATAGTCGTAGCCAACGCCTTGTCCCTTTGGAACGGCGTGCAGTTCCGAAATGGCAGTGCGGAATGTCAAAACCTGCTGTACTGGCAGGAAGCCGATGTGGAATCCATGCATTCCGTAAATCAGAGCACCGGGTCTGACCATGTTCATTCGATAGCGTGGATAGTCTACCGTGGCAATGCTGTCTGCGATGTGTTTATACTTAAAGTGGCATCCACGGGATTCCAGTCTTTCAATAAAATCACAGAAAAGCCGGTACTGCTTCTCGTTTTCCTCTTCGTTTACGAGCGCAAGGTGGCTGAAAATTCCTTCTGCCTCTACGTTTGCAACAGCGCAGATTTTGCAGACTTCATCGGCAAAGGACGCAGAAGGGCTTTTTCCCAGTCGGTGGAAGCCGGTATCCACTTTGATATGGACCCGGGCAGTCTTGTTCAGCACTTTTGCCAGAGAACCCAGAAGCTGAGCCTGCTCTAGGGAAAATATCGTCTGGGTGATATTTTTTTCGACAACGTAGTGCAGCAGCCTGTCGGGGGTATGACCCAGAATAAAGAGAGGGTAGCTTGGAAAAACTGCTCTCAGCTCCAAGGCTTCTGTCAGAGTGGCCACTGCCAGATACCTGACACCGCACTGCATTAAGGCAGGGGCGATAGAGACGGCGCCGTGGCCGTAGCCGTTGGCCTTGACCACGGCCATTACTGCAATTTCCTCTCCTACGATGTTATTAATCAGCCGCATGTTTTCTTCAATTTTATCTAAATCCACGATAATCTGTGTGTCTCTCAAATCTTCTCTTTCTACCATTGTCTGCTTTCCTCCTTTAAGACTGTTAAAACAGCGAGAACTTCTGTCAAAATGCCCGTTTTGATGCATGCCTCATCCGGGTTAAATCGATTGTTGTGAATGGGATAGGCGTTTTTTTCTCCTGGCCTGCGGGCACCGATGTTATAGTAAAGCCCCCTGGTGCCGTGGCAGAAGTAAGCAAAGTCGTCAGCTCCCAGACTGGGTTTTGTGCAAAGAAGCACGTGATCTTTGCCTAAGACTTCCTCACAGACAGGTTTGATCCACGCCAGCAGCTGGTCGTCGTTTTCCAGCGAAGGGTAGCTGTCATGAAATTCTACGCTGCAGGACGCCCCGTAGGCGCGGGCGGTAGATTTGCAGATTTCTTCTATCTGTTCTTTGATAAAACTGCGGTTATCCATGTTCAGTGTGCGGATAATGCCAGAAAACTTACTTTCACCAGAAATGATGTTATTCTTCGTCCCGCTGTGAAATTGTCCTACCGTGATTAAAGCGGCTTCTGCCGGGTCAATTTTTCTGGTAATGATAGACTGAAGGGAGCTGATCATGGTACAGGAAGCAAGCAGGGAGTCGATGCCCTCCGAGGGATGGGCGCCGTGGCAGGATTTCCCTGTAACTGTAACATAAAATTCACAGGAAGCTGCATTCATAGCGCCGGGGATAAATTGAACGCACCCTGCGTCAACGGCGGTGTCTACGTGAAGGCCGATTACACTGGAAACGTGGGGGTTTTCTAGGCAGCCTGCACCAATCATCTGCTCTGCACCACCGATCGTTTCTTCAGAGGGCTGGAATAGCAGTTGGACGGAACCGGATAAATCCTCTTTCATCTCGTTTAAAATGCGGGCAGTGCCTAAGAGAATGGCTGTATGGATATCATGTCCGCAGCCATGCATGACGCCTGGTTCCTTAGACTTAAACGGTACGTCCGTCATTTCGGTCAGTGGCAGAGCGTCCATATCTGCCCGAAGACCTACGCCGTGGGATTTATCTTTCCCATAGATTGTTGCACAGATGCCGTGGCCTGCAATATTGCTTTGATAAGGAATTTCAAGTCTTGCCAGTTCATTTTGAATGAGCTGGCTGGTGTTCACCTCATGCTCGCTGAGTTCAGGATGCATGTGAAGCTGCCTGCGTAAAGTGACAATTTGTGCAAAGATATCATCCACTTTTGCCTGTAATTCTTGTATGTCGTATATCATGATTGACCTCCCTCTGGTTGATTTGATTTCATGAATATATTATAATGCAATTACTGTGCCGATTTTACTATATTTTGGCATAATAATTGCTTTTATATAATTATATAGAACAGGTGGCGGCAGCATTGCGTTGCTTTAGACTTGAGGAGGACGAGAATATGAGAATTATTGATATGCATTGTGATACCCTGATTGAGGGGTGGAGGCATCCAGAGCGAAGTTTCTTTGATGGGGAAACTTCTATCAATCTGAAACTGCTGAAGGAAAACGATTCCATGGCGCAGTTCTTTGCCATGTACCTGTCAAGACAAGAGATGGAGACGATGGATCCCTATGATATTTTGAAGGGAATTTACAGGTATTATACGAAACAGATAGAGACCTATCCAGATATCATCAGACCGGCATTCAGTGCCAGGGACATTAGAAGAAACCGAGACGCAGGGCTTTTGTCTGCCGTTCTGACCGTAGAGGACGGCGTGTTCATCGACGGAAAGATGGAAAGGGTTGAAGAGGTCTATGACATGGGCGTCAGGCTGCTGACTTTGATGTGGGGTTATGAGAATTCCGTCGGTTACCCTTGCAGTGACGATCCTGAAATCCATCAAAAGGGTCTCAAAGCCTTTGGCATTGAGGTGGTGGAACGGATGAATGAATTGGGCATGATCGTCGATGTATCTCATATGTCCGAGGGAGGCTTCTATGACGTGGCAAAATACAGCAAGAAACCTTTTGTTGCATCTCATTCCTGCGCAAGAGCGCTCTGCAACAACAAAAGAAATTTGACCGATGAGCAGCTACGGACCCTCGGAAACTGCGGTGGAATGGTCGGCATCAACTTTGAATGCTCTTTTCTGAGGGAGGGTTCGGAACATGCGACCATAGAGCAGATTATCGGTCATTTGCTCCATATGAGAGATAAAGCAGGAATTGAGGCAATCGGCTTCGGGTCTGATTTTGACGGCATTGACGATAACGGCGAGCTAGTCAATTACAGCGGTTTTGGCAGGCTGCTGGCAGAAATGGAGAAGAAGTTCAGTGATGACGAAATTGAGAAAATCTGCAGCCTCAATGCTTTGAGAGTCATCAAAGACGTAGTCGGAGAATAAATTGAGTTTTTAGAAAATTTGTTATATACTAGACTTAACGGGAACAAAGGAAAAGAGGTGAATCAGGATGGGAAAGGATCCATTGAAAGCCATCGGTGATTATCTGGAGAAATACGGTGCATACAAAGCGTCTAGTAAAGAAGCGGTTGCGGATTATGTGGCTAAGGAAAATCGTCGGCAAAGACGAGAGGGTCTGATTGAGCAAGAGCAGAAAGGCACTATAAACTTAAACGCTGTTCCTGTAGCAAAGCTGAAAACATGGCACAGGGTTCTGCTGGCAGCCGGTATCCTGATTGTCGCAGGTGCAGTTTTCTTTTGTGTAAAACTGGCTGTCTGATTTTGGGACAGAACAGAAGAAAGGATTGTAAGTATGGATACGATTATTAGAATTGCAGGCGTCCTCATCGTTATTCTGTCTTTTCTATTCATCATGAAAAATCCGAAGCAGAGCCTTATGGACACCTTGATGGCAAAAAGAAGAACGACGGAACAGGAAAAGGATGAACCCGATCAAGAATAAGCACATAGAAAAAGCCCTGGCGGTATTGAGACCTACAGGGCTGTTTTTTATGACAGTGGAAATAGGAATCTTTGATTCCGTCATTTCCACATTTTTTAGTGGTTTTGAAATAATACGATGACCACGGTAATAGGGGTTGCACAGCTCATGAAGAGGATGACAGCAAGAAAACCGTAGGCGATTGTGACAAATTTCCACTTGTTGCTGTAGCCTGGAAGAACTTTGAATTTTTTTACGACCCGAATGTCTTCTTTCGCTTTCAGCATCTTATAGAACTTGTCGATTTGCACGGCTTCTATAATCCCATCTCGGAAAAACGGCAGAAAGAAAATCGGTTTTTCTGTCTTTGGGTCCGCATTCTGCGCAGAGAAGAATTTTATGCCGAAGGTATCTAATACCGCTAATTTTGCATCTGCCAGCTCCAGTTTTTTTTCTGTGCGCAGAAGTGTGTTATGATAAATCAGATGCTCTTCATCGTAGGTACTGAAACAGAACTTATGCCCTCTGAAAAAAAGAATGACGATTATAAATAAAACGGCATATAGAAGGAGGGTCAGTGGGATATTGGTACTTTCATAATATCCGTCAATTCTAAAGAAAATGATTTCCATCATAATGAGGAAACGAAGAAAGAAATAGAGGAAGCAGACGAGGAAAAAAATCTGTTTTGCCAGGTTGGTATAGTGATATTGTATCTTATTCATAAAATGTTCTCCTTTTATAAAATAACTGCACATATACTATTAAAGCAAGAAATATGCCTTTCTACAATAGGGATTTTACGAGAAATTATAACGGTTAAATCCGAAAATCAGGATTATATGTCCTGAAAATCGGACAAAAATGATAAAAAAGAGATGGCATTTCCCAGGATTCATCAAATTCAGTCACATTTTAAATTGGCATAAATATTGCTCTATCATAGGTCATCTTAATGAATTTACAATTTTTTGACTATTTGTAGAAAGGAGGATGGCATTCCGCTTCATATCGGCGGAAGTAAGATTTGACGCAATTATATAGGCGAAAATATTTTAAGGAGGACACGATATATGATGAATTATATTTGGGTGGCACTGGTTGTCATCGCAGTAATTGCCGGCGGCGTTACTGGCAATATGCAGGGCATTTTAGACAATTTGTTTGAATTTGCAGAAACCGCAGTAACCCTGGCAATAGGCCTAATCGGTATCATGGCATTTTTCTGCGGGCTAATGAAAGTTATGGAAAAGGCAGGGCTCTGTGAAAAGCTGGGGAAGGCGATTTCACCGGTTATGAGACTGCTGTTCCCAGGAGTACCAAAGGATCATCCGGCAAACTCCGCTATGGCGCTGTACTTTGCCGCCAATATTCTGGGAATCGGTAACGCTGCAACGCCTTTTGGTATTAAAGCGATGCAGGAATTGCAGACCTTGAACAAGACAAAAAACATCGCCACAGACGCCCAGGTCATGCTGTTGGCAGTAGCGACAACTTCCATTACGCTGATACCTGTAACTGCGATTGGACTGCGTGCTAGTGTACAGACTGCAGGGGCTGCTGAAATTATTGCACCAGTTATCATCGCAACAACGATTTCTACAGTTACTGGAATCTTCTTCACCATTGTATTTGGCAAGCTGAAGCGATTTAAGTACGATGTAATCATTGAAAAGGAAATTGCGGCAGGAACTTTGGAAATTAACGAGGACTACATCGGAGACGACCCGATCGTACTGCCAGAGAATTACAAATCCGTTAACGCTGAAGAAGAAAAAGTCGCATGGTAAGGAGGTAAGGTCATGACAGCAGTATTAGAAACAATATCCGTATGGGCCATACCAGTGGTCGTAGCTGCAGTTTGTCTTTATGCAATCTGCAAGAAAGTCCCTGTCTATGCCGTATTCACTGAGGGCGCAAAAGAAGGGTTTTCCACGGCAATCATGATCATCCCTTATCTGGTAGCCATGCTTTGCGCAATCGGCATGTTCAGAGCGTCAGGCGCTATGGACTGGTTGTGCAGCCTGTTAGAACCAGTAACAAATTTGATCAACATGCCGGCCGAGGTACTGCCGATGGGCATCATGAGATCCTTCTCCGGCGGTGGGGCTGAGGGTATGATGGCTGAGTTACTGAAAACTTATGGCACACAGTCACAGATCGGCAGAATCGCATCTGTTGCACTGGGATCCACAGAAACCACATTCTATATCGTAGCAGTATATTATGGAGCAGTCGGCATCACCAACGCAAGACAGTCTGTCGCAGCAGGTCTGCTCGGCGACTTAGCTTCACTGATTGCAGCGACTGTCATTGTAAACGTCATGTGGTTCTAAAGGATAGGAAGACTAGAAATGAAATATCCAAACAAATTAAAAAAAGGCGATACTATTGGCCTGATCTGTCCCTGCTCTGCGATTAGTCACGAGCGCATCGGACAGTGTATCAAAGCGATGGAAGACCAGGGATACATAGTGAAAACAGCGGATAACCTGGATACGAACTATGCCGGCTATATGGCTGACAGCGGAAAAGTGCGGGGAGAATGGATCAACAAAATGTTTGCAGATCCGGAAGTAAAGGCTATCTTCTGCATCAGAGGCGGTGACGGCGGCAGCCGCGCGATGGAATATCTGGATTATGAGTTGATTAAAAACAATCCAAAGGTCTTTGTCGGCTACAGCGATGTGACCAGCATGCATCTTGCAATCACGCAGAACTGCGGCTTTGTCACCTTCCACGGCCCCATGGTATCTTCTAATATCGTAGACGATTTTGATGATGAGACGAGGGAATCCCTGTATCAGGCAATTAACGCTGAGGGCACATACCAATTCAAGAATCCTCAGGGTTATGCGCTGCAGGTGCTCCAGGAGGGGAAGGCCTGCGGTAAGCTGATTGGCGGAAATCTATCTCTGCTGTCTGCGAGCATCGGGACGCCCTATGAAGTGGATACGAAGGGGAATATCCTATTCATTGAAGAAGTCTATGAACAGATGAGCAAAATAGAAAAGTGGACGTATCACTTGAGAAATTCTGGCAAACTTAGAGAATGCAGCGGCATTATTTTGGGGCAGTTTACCCATTGTGAGAACAGGGAATGCCCAGAATATGACGTGATAAGATGTCTGACGGATATTTTAGAGGGTCTGGATATTCCAGTGATGTATAACATCCAGTCCGGACATGGAAATCCGATGATGACTCTGCCCATGGGTGCGGTTTGCTCCATGGACACTACTGCAAAAGAAATTACTTTTGAGGTAGAGAGATAAAGAAAACTACAGGGCGGCGAACACGATTTGCCGCCCAATGAGAACGAAAACAAGCGGCCCTTCGGGCATCAAAATAAATTCATGCAAAAGATGAACAAATTAGGAGATTAAAAATGTTTAGAGAAGTGAGAGACAATACGCTGTACATTGACGGATGCAGCACTGTGACATTGGCAAAGAAATATGGAACGCCGTTATATGTCTATTCAGAGAGCGATATTGTGAGACGATTTGAGGAGCTGAAGAAGTGCTTCCTCGAAAAGTATCCCAGCACGCGGGTTGCATACGCAGCAAAGGCGTTTTTTCCAGTAGCTATGGCAAAGCTGGTGGATCGAGAAGGAATGTGTGTGGATGTCGTATCTGGCGGAGAACTCTATACAGCCATCAAAGCCGGGTTTCCGGCAGAGAAGATTGAATTTAACGGCAATAACAAACAACCGGCAGAGATTGAGATGGCCGTGGAATATGGGATTGGCAGAATCATTATCGACAGTCTGCAGGAATTGCATTTGATAGAAGATATCTGCAGAGAAAAGGGGAAGAAGATGAATGTCCTTTTCCGAATTACACCGGGCGTCAAGAGCAGCAGCCACGATTATATTGTGACGGGAAAAAAAGATTCCAAGTTTGGCATTCCTCTTGATGACGAAGTGATCCTGCCTCAGATCAAAGGCGCCATTGATTCAGAGTTTGTTGACTTCTACGGACTGCATTTCCACGTGGGATCGCAGATTTTGAATAATGATTCCCATCTGCAGGCCCTTGACATCATGCTGAATCTGGTAACGAAAACCAAAGAAAAACTGGATTATGATGTGAAAGAACTCAATGTGGGAGGGGGCTTTGGTGTCACTTATGTGGACGAAGAGAGACCGTCCTACAGTTATTATCTGGATCCGATGATGAAAAAAATTGAAAAATACTGTGCTGAAAAAGCCATTGAGAGACCGAACGTGGTCATAGAACCAGGCAGAAGCATCGTAGCAGAAGCCGGCATTTCCCTCTATACCATCGGCAGTATCAAGGACATCAAGGATATTAGGAAGTATGTCTCTGTGGATGGCGGCATGACGGATAATATCAGACCGGCGCTGTATCAGGCGGAATATACAGGCGTGATAGCAAATAAAGCGGAGGTAGAGAAGAGAGAGGTGGTGACAATCTGTGGCAAGTGCTGCGAGTCGGGGGATATTTTGATCAAGGATGTCAAAATCCCTCACCCTGAAAGTGGAGATCTCTTCGCGATTTTCTCTACTGGCGCATATGGTTATAGCATGGCCAGCAATTACAACAAGAACCTGATTCCAGGCGTGGTGATGGTATCTGACGGAAACGACCGTCTGATTGTAAAGCCGCAGACTTATGAAGATCTGCTGCGAAATGAGATTTTATAGATGACGAGAAAAGGCCGGAAGCGTAAAAGGAAGTGACATAATGAAATTTACAAAGATGCAGGGGGCAGGAAACGATTTTATCGTGATTAACAATATAGAGGAACAATTGCCTTTAGATAGTTTTGGCGTGCTGGCACAAAAACTCTGTCAGCGACGTTTGGCTGTTGGCGCTGATGGTCTGATGGCAGTAGAAAGAGCAACCAAAGGTGGAGACTTTAAAATGCTGTTTTATAATGCAGATGGCAGTTTGGGAGAGATGTGCGGCAATGGCGCGCGCTGCATCGCCAAATATGGATTTGAAAACCACTTGGCTGGTGAAGTCATCAATATCGAAACGACTGCAGGCATGGTCAGAGCCTGGAGACTGGATCAGATGCACTATAAAGTCAGACTGAACGACGTAACCAGATTGGATTTGACTCTGGAATTAGAGGCCTGCAGCCAGATTTACTCATGCGCCTATGTGGAACTTGGAGACCCGGGGATTCCACATCTGGTAATAGAAATGAAAGGCTTAAGAGCGCTTACACCTGCACAGCTTCGGATTTTGGGCAGCACACTGCGCAGCCATCCGGCACTGCCAAAGGGGGCTAACGTGAATTTCTATGAAGTTACGGGAGAAGACGAAATCTTTGTGCGCACCTTTGAAAGAGGGGTAGAGGACTTTACCTATGCCTGCGGAACAGGAACGGGCTCCGTCGTCACTGTTCTGACAGAAAGAGGCTTGTGCAGTGGCAGTAATGTCAAGGTTTCCATGGCGGGAGGAGATTTATTTATCGACATAGCAAGGGATAGCCGCCAGATTACGGATTTATATCTCAGCGGACCTGCTGTCATCGTGGCAGAAGGTGAAATTGGCGAGTTACTATAAAAGGATGCGGCATAGGAGGCGAGGATGGACGAAAAAGGCAACTTAGTAAAACTCTTGGAACTGGATGATGATTTTATTGTAGACTTAAAATATGCATCGGCGGATAATTTCACCGGGCAGAAAATCTATCACTCCAATGAATGCTACATGGATCGTCATACTGCCGTGATCTTGATTGAAGCGAAAAACATCTTTGCAAAAGATGGGTTCCGGGTCAAAGTGATGGATGCCTATCGGCCGATCAGTGCCCAGAAGAAATTTTGGGAAATCCTTCCGGACAATAATTTTGTGGCCAGACCGCCAGATATGTCCAAATTAAAAGTGTTTCGGCCTACCCATTTGAACGGTTTGTGCGTGGACATCACATTGACCGATATAGAAGGCAGCGAAATTGTAATGCCATCGGCTTTTGACGACTTTTCCGAGAGAGCGAGCCTGCTGTGCCAGAAAACTTCGGAAGTGGGGCGCAGACATGCGACCTATATGAAAGAAGTCATGGAGCACGTCGGCTTCAGGGCCTATGAAAATGAGTGGTGGCACTTCTATGACGTCTCTACAGAGCCGACACCCTTTATGGACTTTCAAATCTGAAAGAGGAGCTGCACTGCAGCTCCTTTTATGACGGTACTATTCAGAAAGAGAGGCTCGCAGACTATCTGCCGTAAGTGTCTCTGCATCTCGTACCATCTGCGCAGGCGTTCCACTGAAAACCACCTCTCCGCCGTTTTTTCCTCCGTCAGGTCCAATGTCGATGATCCAGTCGGCTTGTTTGACCACATCGAGGTTGTGCTCAATCACCACCAAGGTGTTTCCCCGAGATACGATTCGGTCAAATAAGTGCAACAGATTTTGGATATCTGACATATGCAGCCCTGTAGTGGGTTCATCCATTACAATGATACTGCCTTTTTTCTCTAAGTTTTTGGCCAGCTTGATTCTTTGCCGTTCACCGCCGGACAACGTACTGAGAGGCTGTCCCAAAGTCAGATAAGATAGTCCTACCTGCTCCAATACTTGTAATCGTTTTTTTATTTTGTGCTCTTCAAATACTTCCATGGCCTGCGAGGCAGTAAGATTCAACAACTCCATGATATTTTTCCCTTTATAAGTACAGGCGAGGGCTTCTTGACTGTATCGAACGCCATTGCAGGATTCACATGTCGTAACAATTGGGTCCATGAAAGCAAGCTCCGTGACGATAACCCCTTTACCTCCACATACCGGACAGGCGCCCATGGAGTTAAAACTGAATAAGCCGTCAGGTTTATCGTTTTCTTGTGCCAGCAGCCTTCGTACGGCGTCAAAAAAGCCGAGATAAGATGCCGGCGTGGAGCGATTCGTGGCTGTAATAGGACCCTGGTCTACCATCACAATATCTTTTTCATATTTTTTAGCGAATACTTGGGAAATCAAAGTGCTCTTTCCAGAACCCGCTACGCCTGTGACGACGGTCATAATTCCTAAAGGAATGTCTACATTCACGTTCTTAAGGTTATGCAGGCTGGCTCTGCGAACAGGCAGACTGCCTGTCTGCTGACGGGGTGTCTTCTTTATGGGCAGCGATTTGAGCATGGCTCTCCCCGTCAAAGTGTTGGACTTTAACAACTCCTGATAGCTGCCGGCAAAGACGATTTCTCCGCCATGTTGCCCTGCCTGTGGACCCACATCGATTATATAGTCCGCAATGGAAACGACATCCTTATCGTGCTCCACCACAAGGACCGTGTTGCCCTTGTCACGAAGCTGTCTGAGCAGATTGTTCATGCGGTAGACGTCACGGGGATGCATTCCCTTGCTGGGCTCATCAAAAATATAGGTCATACCGGTAAGACTGCTGCCCATATAGCGGACCAGCTTCAGCCGCTGCGCCTCACCGCCAGACAAAGATGGAGTTTCACGGTTCAAGTGCAGATATGGTAAGCCGATTTCTATCATTCTGTCAAGTCCTTCAACAAGTGTCTGTATTAGCAGGTTTACTTTTTGATCGGTTATCTGCAGCAACACTTCGCGAAGTTGAGTCAGTTCCATCTCGCACAGATCTGCAATGGAATAACCGTTTATCTTACAGCGCAGCACCGTTTTATTCAACCGTTTTCCGCAGCAGTCAGGACATTCCATCTCTGTGACTAAATGTTGTGATTTCTCCTGGGTATGTTTGCTCTTGTCACTGAGGTTGCGATTTAAAAGAGTCTTTGTATATTTGTGGTACAACCCCGCCACTTTAGGGTCTTCCGGTGCACCTTTGCCGTCGCGGGAGCCATATAGCAGAAGATTGTATTCTTCAAGGGAATAGTCCTTAATCGGCTTTTCAAGATCAAACAACCCCGACTCTGCATACTGTTTCCAGTACCAGGAACCGGGACGATATAAAGAATCCTTGACACAGCCTTCCTTCCACGATTTGTCTGAATCTATCATTGACTCAACGTCGACTTTTGTGATCTTACCAAGCCCTGAGCATGTTTTGCACATTCCGCCCGGATCGTTAAAAGAAAAGCAGGAGGCCGTACCTGCATAGGGTTTGCCGATTCTGGAAAATAACAGACGGAGACTGGAATACAGACCGCTGATGGTTCCTACTGTTGAACGGGCGTTGCCGCCTAAAGGAGATTGGTCGACCACCACGGAGGGCGTCAAATTGTCAATTCGCTCTACTTCAGGTTTTGGATATTTGGGAAGTCTCGACCGCACAAAAGCCGGATATGTGGCATTCATCTGCCGCTGGGACTCTGCGGCGATGGTATCAAAGACAATGCTGGATTTTCCAGAGCCGGATACGCCAGTAAACACCGTAATTTTCTCTTTTGGCACGCAAAATGTAACATGCTTTAGATTATTTTGCGTAAGCCCCTGTACAATCATATCTTTCATCTATTCACACCTCTACTTTATTAATTCTTCACTAGTAACTTGCACGTTATAGCGTATCAAAAGGCAGGGCGTAATACATGATAGTTTTTGCTGGTTTTTGGATTGTGGAGATTCGAAATGCAATGTGGTATAATGGTTCCACAATCCACCGGCGTCGCCGCAAGGAAGGAACCATTGAATCATGACGTGCAAATAGATTTCCAGAGGAATCGTCACGGTATAATGGTTCCACAATCCACCGGCGTTGCCGCAAGGAAGGAGGCTTAGTGTGGAAAAGTTATCTCCATTAGAGAAGGCAATTGAATACATCGAAGGATATATATATGAAGATATCGGTTTAGAAGACGTATCGAGGGAAACTGGTTACTCCTACTATTATATGACACGGCTTTTCGCATCGGTGCTAGGTGAATCAGTTGGGCATTATATTCACCGGCGCCGACTTTATAATGCCTCTGAGAAATTGGTTCATTCCAGTGAGAAGATTATCGATATTGCCTTTGACAGTGGGTTCTCTTCTCCAGAAGCCTTTAGCCGAGCATTTAAATCTGTTTTTGGATGCAGCCCTTCCGCTTACCGGAAGGCAGGGCTGAATTTAGCAATCAATGCGAAAAGAGAATTGGCACCGGAAGACGTATATCATATTGCCAACAACATCTCCCATGCCCCACAGATTCTTCTGATGGGAGCGACGAAAGTAGCAGGACTTCGAGGCACAGTGGCACTTTCTGATAACCAGATTCCTACATTATGGGAGCGTTTTTTGCGCAAGTATAAGAACAGGGAACCTTTTACAGGCAGAGGGTATAGTATCTGCGAAACACAGAGGGCTGCTTATACAAAGGAGGGAGATATTTCCTTCTCTGTGGTGGTGGGCGGATCCGTAAACAGCTTTGATCATCTGCCGCAGACCTTAGTCAAGAAAATACTGCCCGCGGGCAGGTACGCCATCTTCACACATCGGGGCACTTTGGCGAACTTATATAAGACCTATCAATATATCTATGGTACTTGGCTTTTGACAACAAAAGAAGAACTGGATGATCGTGAGGACTTTGAAGTATACGAACGCGAAGTGTCGTCTTTCGATGATCCGGAAAACGAGGTTAAAATTTATATTCCAGTGAAATGAAGCCGAGGGGAAATTATACTTGTATTAAAAAAGCTGTCCTCTGGGGACAGCTTTGGTTGATCTTATTTTGTATAGTTGTCAAAATATCCTTGAATATAGATGAACGGTGTTCCTTTGTCGCCGCTTCCGCTAGTCAAGTCACATAAGGAACCGATCAGATCCGTGAGTCTTCTCGGTGTTGTTCCCTGTGCAACCATAGAATCGCCCAGCTCTTCATCTTTGTGTTTTATGTACTCGCTGATTGCGGCCTGCAGTTCTTCTCCTTTGAGATTTGCAAACTCGTTGTCGGCCAGGTATTTCAGTTTTACTTCATTCGGGGTTCCTTCCAGACCTTTAGTATATCCTGGAGAAACCACCGGATCAGCCAGTTCCCAGATTTTCCCGACAGGGTCTTTAAAGGCACCGTCGCCATAGACCATGACTTCGATAGTCTTTCCTGTCAGTATATTGATTTTCTTCTGAATGCCGTCGACAAACTCCTGACAGTGAATTGGGAACAGTTTGATGGAGTTTTCTGTAGATTTGTTGGAGCCCAAAAGACCGTACTTATCATTGTAACCACTGCCATCTACACTTGCCGTCAATATGTCGTCCATGCCACAGACGATTTCTGCGCCGCCTTCTTTAAGTAATCTCTTTGTTCTCACTCTTGTATGAATATCGCAAGTCAAAACTTTCTTCGTATAGTCTAAAATCGTTCTTGGATTGTTGGAGAAGATAACCTCTGCTTCGGCTCCTTCCTCTTCGATAATCCCTTTGTAGTAGTTTACGTAATCCATGCCAGTAAAGGTATGGTTTGACTTTCCAAAAAGCTCTTCAAACTTTTCTTGTGACAAAACATCTGAATACGGGTTAATCCCCTTGGCATCCAAAAGGTCTAAATCGACCAGATGATTTCCTACTTCGTCAGCTGGATAGCTGAGCATCAAAACGACCTTTTTGGCTCCTTTTGCGATACCACGCAGGCAGATGGCAAATCTATTTCTGCTGAGAATTGGGAAGATGACACCGATGGTTTCTCCACCTAGTTTTGCTTTCACGTCAGCAGCAATCTGCTCCTTAGTAGCGTAATTTGCCTGTGATCTGGCTAAGATTGATTCCGTAACTGCCAGGATGTCTCTATCCTGAATTGTAAATTCTCCGGAATTGGCAGCGTCCATCACAGTGTCGATGACAATCTGCGAAAGGTCTTCGCCTTCCTTTATGATAGGAGCTCTCAGACCTCTAGATACTGTTCCTACTTTTCTTTCCATGTTACATCTCTCCTTTTACTCGATCTATGCCCATGTTCGCCAGTTCATCGGCACGATTATTCATGGTGGTTATATATTCAAAATCTTCAAAAGTGAAACGGCTTCCATTCCAACTTATAAATTTCTCATAAAGCTTATCAAAATCTGTAGATTTGCTCTTCAGATTGACATGCCCTTTTACCCTATAGAATTTTACATCATTTTGCCTTACTAATGCAAGTAATTCTCGCCAAAGTTCTTGATTTTCCACAGATTTCCTGGCGGCATTCTTCCATTTGTTCTTTTCCCAGCTTTCATACCACTTCTCTCTGAAACAATTGGCGACGTAAGCGCTGTCAGTAAAGACCTCCACGGCCTGTTGTCCCTGGTTTAGAGCCTTAAACGCTTCAATAACGGCAGTCAGCTCCATACGGTTATTGGTAGTGTTGGCTTCACCGCCGAACAGTTCTTTTCTATGTTCTCCAAATTCTAAAATGGATCCCCATCCGCCAAAGTTCTCGCTGCTCTGGTTCCCGGAGCAGGCTCCATCCGTATAAATTCTCAAAATCGTCATGTTTTTCCCCTTTGTTGAAATTTTTAACATATCTATTATGCCTTATTTTACCGAAAAGTACAACAAAGATTGGAAAATTTTGTGGCGCATATTGCATTTGTACCTCTCAGCATTTGACCTCTTGACTATGGAGCTGCCGTATTATCAATTAGCAGTCCGCAATCGCCATAGCCAGGAAAAATGTTCAGGACATTTCTAGCAAATCTGCGGACTGCGGACTGCCATGTCTGTTCCAGATAGGCGTGACTCCGAAATGCTGCCACTAACAAGGTATTTGGCAAGCATGCATTCCTCCATTGTTACGAAAAGGTAATCTCAGCTACTGTATTTGTCACCAAGAGGTAACGATATAGCACCGGGTTAAAGGGAATAGGGTCAACCAGCAAAGAAATGCAGAGCGAAATAAACGTTGGAACTGCAAGGATATAGGCGAATTTAACGAAATAATTTGAAAAATATAAAATTTTGGCACAAGGCTCGCAATTATATCTGTACAAAAAACAGGAGGTAGAGATATGAAAGTGAAAGATAAGTATCTTAATTTTTATTACGAGACTATTGGAGAGGTTGAGGAACCGTTGATTGATCCGAAGAAGACGGCACTTTTGCTAGTCGATCTGCAAAATGAGTTTGTACTTAGAGACTTTGGTGAAGCGCTCCAGTTCAAAGAAGCGGGGGAGTGGGAAAGATGGATTCCTTTCCACGACAGACTGGATGAAGTTGTAATCCCAAATAACAAGCGGCTTTTGGATTTCTTCAGAAAAAACGGCTTGATGGTAACTTACGGCAGGATTGCCTGTCTGCGGGAAGATGGCGAAGACCGCTCTCCTGTGCAGAAATCAGAAGGATGGAACGGCATGCTGATTCCGGTAAATAGTTATGCAGCGCAGATGATTGATGAATTAGCTCCTTTAGAAAACGAGATTATCGTAAACAAGACAACAGACAGTGTGACGACGGGAACAAACTATTTGACGCTTCTCCAGTTCATGGGCATCGAAACGGTAGTCGTCACAGGAATTGTAACAGATCAGTGTGTTGCAAGTACAGTCAGAGGACTGGCAGACGCGGGCCTGAGAGTCATATGCGTAGAAGATGCCTGTGCGGCGGGCAGTCAGGAACTTCACGATGCGGAACTGAAGATTATGAGTGTTATCTACTGTGACGTGCTATCCACAGACGAAACCATTTCCCTGATTGAAAAAAATTTATAGGAGGTTGTTATGAGTAACGGATTGAGAAAGGAATTGAAGCTGTCAAGTATGATAGCGATGGCCGCCGGCGGCATGATAGCTGCCTGGATGGTCGAAATCAAATATTGGTTTGAACTGAGTGGTCCTGGAGCGGCGTTCTCCCTCATGACCTGCGGTATCCTGATCCTGCCATTATGTTTTATTTATTCTGAGATGACCAGTATGATGCCTTACGCCGGGGGACAGAACATCTGGATTACAAACGCTTTTGGCCGCAATACCGGCTTTGCATCCTGCTGGCTGATCATGCTTCTTTACGTCATGGCGATGCCGACCGTCGCATATGGCATTGCAAGTATGCTGGGGTATTTGTTCCCAGTCACTTCTCTGCAGATAAAAATCATCGCATCGGTTATTTTGGTCATCTGGTTTTTCCTGACGAACAGAGAACTGAAGGTACTGGCGAAGCTGCAGAATATCCTATTCTGGAGCACCCTGGTCGTTTCAATTTGCGCATCGACGATTTTCATTTTCAGTGGTCATTGGCATTTTTCCAGCATAGAGTGGTTTCCAAACGGCTTCAGCGGATATACAGCGGCTATCGGCCTTTTGATTATGAAATTCGTAGGATTCGACTTGATTCCACAGCTTTCGGAAGAAGCAAAATTTCCTAAAAAGGATCTGTGGAAAGCTTTTGTAGGTGCTCTGGGATGTACGGTTTTGATCTATTCTATGGCCGTCATTGCTGTTGGCGGTATTGTATCCAACGACTGGGTTGCACAGACTGATATCGTCGATCCGCGGGTTGCTGACATCATCGACATGCATTGGCTGGGCTTGATTATCGTCGTCATGGGCAGCCTGACCTGCATCACGACCTTGTCTTCTTTTTGGCTCAGCGCTTCGAGAATTCTATATGGCGCGTCAAAACAGCGCCAGATGACGTCTAAGTTCGGTGAACTAAATAAGTTCGGGCAGCCGCAGTTCGCTAATATAATAGTCGGAATCCTGTCAATTTATTTTACAGTCTTTGCACCAGATGCCTGGGTGGACTATATTTATACAATTTATGGCGTTGCTGCAGGCGCTGTTTATCTGATGGTGGCTCTGTCTTTCCTTAAACTGCGGAAAGTTCATCCCGAGTGGCCTCGGCCGTACAAGGTGAAAGCGGGGACGCTGATGGGAATCATCGGTATCATCTTCTGTTTATGGGTGCTGTATTCCTCTATCACAGCTATGAATAAGGGCGCATGGCTGGTTCTTGCACTCTATGGGGTACTGGGGGTTATCCTCTGGGCATACGGCAAGCACAAAGAGAAAACCGATCCTTTAAATTGGACGCCAGTGATTCTGTCACCGGATACGGTGGATTCTTCAGAAGACAACGAAGAACAACAAGCATAATATATAGATGTTGCTAATATATACAGCCTAGGGACAATTCCCTAGGCTGATGTTAAAATAATAGGAAGTGCATAGAGAGGAACAACATGAAAAAAGTGAAATTCAGAAAATCCTTAGCGACAAATATTATCGTGATCTTCTTGGTCTTTAACGTCCTTTCTATCATCCTGTTTACCTATTATGTATCGATAAAAGAAGAAAGCAAATCGACGGAGTATGCGAAAAAAAGCATGCAGGAAATTGTCGACGAGAAGAGCGAACTAATTGCGATTACCTTTGATCGGATTAAGACCCAGGTGCAGCTACTGGGAATATGGACGGAAAAGCTGCTGCAGGACAATCCCTATTCTGAAGAACTATCATCAGAATACGTCCTTCTCAAAGATGGAACTATCAACAGAAGAAGAGACAAATCCTTATCTCTCATGGCGCAGAGCAATGTCATGGTGCCAAATACGACAAAAGTGACACCGGAATTGGTAGAGGAAATCAATTTGACCGAGGAGTTAGATGAAGCCTTTGCAAAGATTTTAAAGAGCGAGGATATTACTTGGGCCTATATTGCGACCAGGGACAATTTATTGAGATGCAGTCCTTATAGAAATCTACAGGATAATTTTGCAAGCGACCATAGTCAGATTAAAGATATCTTCTATACTATGGCCAATGAAGAAAATAATCCCCAGCGCAAACCAGTCTGGACGCCGCCTTATACAGATTACCTGGGGACTGGCTGGACCATGACCTGTTCACAGCCGGTGTATGATCAAAATGATCAGTTATACGGCGTCATCTGCCTTGACCTCGCCATTGACAATATAAAGGAAAAGTATTTTGAAGGCTTTTCCTTAGGTGAGTCAGGAAAAGTATACTGGCTCAATCACGCGGGCAATATTTTATATCACACGGACTTCAGCAATATCAAAGCTGACCAGGGGCAGGTGTATGAGAAAAATATCTTTACTGAAGGACGTTTGTCATCAGAAAAAGTAAAGGCCTTGAAGACCGCCTTGAAAGAGGAAAGTGGCATTGAAGTTTTTACTGAGAATCATAATCAGAAAATGATGGTTCATTCTCAAGTTCCAGGGACGGATTCCACACTGGTTATTGAAATAAATATGAAAGAATTTAAGCCTACAAGCAAGTTTGACTTAAAAAAAGGGCTCATACTGATTGTCATAGATTTATTTTTAGCAGCTATTTTCGGAATTTTATTGTATGATAAATTTTCACGGCCGATGAAAAAACTGGTCAACAGTGCCAACCGAATTTCCAAAGGGGACTATAGTTCCATTCAAAGCGAGCAGGAGACATGTGAGGACACATACTATGAAATTTCCCAGTTAAATCAGGCTTTTAAGACGATGAATGACAGTATTGAAAGCTACACAGAGACACTGCTGGACAAAAATCGCCAAATTAGCACCATTCTCGATACCATCGAGGGAACTTTGATGATCGTGGATATGGACGGTGCCATAAAAATTCAGTCGAAGGCATCTTCTGGGATCTGTCAGGAGAATATCTGCCGGGCAATTATGCAGGTAAAAGAGGAAAGACAGCATTTTGCAGAACAAATAATTGCAGACGGTGAGGTCTACAAGAATGTGTATTACCCGATATTAAAAGAGGACGGGACGGTTGATAAAGTGGTTATTTCCAGTGAATGCACGACAAAGAGTATTTTACTGGAAAAAGAAATGCAGCAGTTAGAGAAGATGGCGGGTGTGGGGCAGTTGTCCGCCGCCATTGTCCACGAACTGAAAAACGTCCTGGCGCTGATTAAAGGGGCGGCTTATATTTTAGATATTCTCGATGAACAGAAAAAGGGCCAGAAGGAAATCGCCACTATTATGAGGGCCGTAGAAGAAGCTGAGAACGTGATAACGACCTTGTTGGATTTCTCTAAGCGCGATTCCAGCGGCGGTGAGATGATTCATATCGGTACTTTGATTAACCAGATTTTGCTCTTGTCAAAGAAGGAGGCTATTGGCAAGAACATCGACATAAAGCTGGACGTAGATGCAAGCTGTTATATCTATTCTTCAGGCAGAGAAGCGCTGAAGGTGATCCTGCAAAACATCATTATCAACGCGATTCAAGCGGTTCCCTATGACGGCCAGATTGAGATTACGTGTCATCAATCTGGCGATAAGGTGTTGATGCGGGTAAGAGATAATGGAGGCGGCATCAAAATTGAGCCAAAGGAACGGGTCTTTGAACCGTTTATGACAACAAAGGAGACGGGAACTGGCATTGGACTTTGGATTACCAAGCGGCTTGTGGATTCCCTGGAGGGCGAAATAGCGATTATAGAGCCGAGGAGTGGAGAGACTGCATTTATCATCACCATTCCAATGAACAGAGGTGAGAAAGTATGAAAAAAATACCTATTTTACTAGTAGATGACGACAGAGAACTTTTGGAGGTGTATGAAAAGATATTCAGGCTCAAAGGTTTTCAGGTTTTGACCTGTGATAACAGTGAAGAGGCTTTGGCAAAGCTGAAAGAACATCACGTTTCAGTGGTAATTTCAGATATCATCATGCCGAAAATGGACGGCATGGAACTGCTTCATGCCATCAAGAAGATACGGCCTGGAGTTGAGGTAATCATGCTTACCGCAGAAGGCTCTATTTCGGGCGCAGTTGAAGCCGTAAAGCGGGGCGCTTTCTCTTACTTTGTCAAGCCAGCGGATATCGAGGAACTGATATCCAGTGTAAAAAAAGCGGAGGAGCTGACCAATGTAAAGGAAGAAAACGATACTTTAAAAGAACATATTGCCCGTCTCTCCGGCGGGAAAGAGTTCATCGGAGTCTCTGACATTGCGGAGAATCTGCGTCAGAAAGCAGAGATCATAGGAAAAACGGATTCAGCCGTTTTGATAACGGGAGAGACGGGCACGGGGAAAGAAGTTTTGGCAAACATCATTCACAAGAGCAGTAAGCGGGCGGAGAAACCTTTTGTCTGTGTTAATTGCGGGGCGCTCAATGAGAATTTAATCGAAAGCGAGCTGTTTGGCAGCGAGCGGGGTGCTTATACGGGCGCGGAGAGGCAGCGCAAGGGTCGTTTTGAAACAGCAGACGGCGGCACGATTTTCTTTGATGAAATAGGGGAGCTGAGCTTAAACATGCAAGTCAAACTCCTCCGGGTTTTGCAGGAAAAATCCTTTGAGCGTGTCGGCGGAGCAGAGTCAATCAAAAGTGATTTTCGCCTCATAACAGCTACCAACAGGGACTTAAAGGAGGAGGTAAAAGCAAACCAATTTCGAGCCGATTTATATTACAGGATCAATATTATCCCCATTGAAATTCCCCCTCTGCGAGAAAGGCGGGAAGACATTCCGATACTTTGCGAAAGCTTTCTCCAGCAGTATGCAAAAGAAATGAATAAGCAAATTTATCCCTTTGAACCGGATTTGCTGAATACTCTGAAGCACTACGACTGGCCAGGAAATGTGAGAGAACTTCGCAACATTATTGAGAGGCTGGTGGTGTTATCGACGGATGGTACAGTGGATATGGAAGATCTGCCAGAAGAGATCAGGGCAGTGGAAGAGAAAGAAAATGTAGCGGCGGATTTAAAAAATATGACTAAGGCTTTTGAAAAAGAATACATCGCGGAAATCATGAAAAAGCACAGTGGTAACGTGACAAAAGCGGCAGAAGAGATGCGTATTGCGAGAAAGAACTTATATAGAAAATTGAACGACTATGGTATCAAATACAGATAGTGAATTGAGCAAAAACAGACTCATTTACGACTGGAACCTCGTATTTAATTGTGGTACAATGTTCCTACCCGGTGACTGACGAGCATAGGCGAAGACAGAGCCGAGGTATGACAGGTGAGTGCACTTAGCATTTGGCGAGCGCAGGCGAAGACAGAGCTTAGTGCATATGGTACAATGGACGTATTGATAAAACGACTGAGAAAAACAAGAGGTGGACTATGGCACTAAAATTCTGCTCTTTTGCCAGCGGAAGTTCGGGTAACTGCTATATGGTGAAAAGTGAACATACAACGTTATTGGTAGATGTAGGGATTACGGGGAAACGGGTCTTTGCCGGTCTTGAAGAACGAGGTGTAGAGCCGGAAGATATTGACGGCATTCTCATCACTCACGAACATATCGATCATGTGAGGAGCCTGCGTATGGTGAGCAAAAAAGCTGCAAATGCAGGTGTTTATGCATCGGAGGGAACCTTAAGCGAAATTGCTGACAAAGTCCCGGGGGAAAGAGCCTATGGCGTACCGAGGGAAGAGCCCTTTTATATCGGAGATATCCAAGTGAACCCTTTTCACCTATCTCATGATGCGGCGGAGCCGACGGGATATTCCTTTGCTCATGATGGAAGGCAGGTTACTATCGTAACCGATACGGGATATGTGTCTGAGGAAATTTTCCATCAGGTGGAGTCAGCGGATCTTCTCATCCTGGAAGCGAATCATGAGGTGAATATTTTAAAAATGGGTGCATATCCATATCCTTTGAAGCGAAGAATTTTAGGAGACGAAGGACATCTGTCCAATGAGGCGGCAGGCTATTGCCTCTGCCAAATGCTGAAGAGAAGAGAGCACGACAGAATTCCCCACGTTGTCCTCGCCCATCTGAGCAAAGAGAACAATACTCCGGGGCAGGCGTATCTGACGATTAGAAATATTCTCTTTGAGGAGGATTTTTACATAGATAAGGATTTAAAATTGGATATTGCAAACAGGGATGAGGTCAGTCCATTTGTGGAAGTGTAAAATTTTATGAATATTTCAGTCATATGTGTTGGAAAACTAAAGGAAAGATATTGGACAGACGCTGTCGGCGAATACTCGAAACGGCTGAAGAGTTACTGCAATTTGGAAATTGTAGAGTTGAAAGAATCCAGGCTGCCAGATAAGGCGGGGCCGGCAGAAGAACAGGCCGTCAAAGAAGCTGAGGGAGAGGAAATTCTCAAAAAGATAAGAAGTGGTGTATACGTCGTCACGTTGGAAGTAAAAGGGAGAATGTTATCATCAGAAAAATTGGCGGAAAAAGTAGAGAAACTGGCGGTAGATGGTGTCAGTAATCTCGTCTTTGTCATAGGCGGAAGCTTGGGCCTCAGCGAGGCAGTGAGCCGCAGGGCGGACTTCAAGCTGTCCTTTTCTGAGATGACCTTCCCACATCAGATGATGAGAGTCATCTTATTAGAACAGTTATACAGAAGTTTCAAAATAATTCGAAATGAGACCTATCACAAATAATATACTAAAGTACTATTTACATTTTAAAAAAAAAGCATATAATGGGGTGTAGTTCAAAATGAACAGGGAAAAGTTTACAAGAGAAAAATGGAAGATTTTCTTCTACATGGTGGTTTACGGTTTACTTTGTGAGGCCTTTTCCCTGTTCGTTCTTGGATTTGACTGGAGATTTACGATTGGCTTAATAATGGGAATATGTGCAGTGACCGTTAATCTAATTGCTTTGGAAAAAGTTATAGATTATGCTATAGACGGAAAACAAATATGGTTGGCCTTCCTGCTTCACATGGGGAGGTTTTTACTTTTTGGGGTGGCAGGATATCTATGCTACAGAATTGACGTTGTTGCACTGGCCGCATATGGAATCGGCGTATTGGGTCTGACCGCTGCTTCAGTGATTACATATGTGAAGGAGGGATAGAATGATAAACATTGACGAGCTGGGATCTCGCATTATCCTCAGTCTCGCAGGTGGGAAACTGCTGATTACAGAGAGTACCCTCTTTGGCCTCATACTTGCCGCCATTTTAGCGGCAGTGGGAATCTGGCTGGGGAGTGGACTGAAAACTGTCCCCAAGGGGAAACAAATTATAGCAGAGACCATTGTCGGGTGGATATACAAGTATACCCGAGAGAATATGGGAGAGGAAAATGAACATTTTGCCCCTTACATCGGAACAATTTTTGCGTTCATCGTCTGCGGCAGTTCTCTGGGGCTGCTGGGGCTTCGTCCGATTACGGCGGATCTGAATGTGACCTTTGCCTTATCTGGTCTGACTTTTATTCTGATTCAAGCCAACAGTATAAGGAAACTTGGAGTAAGAGGAAGATTACGGGAAATGTGCGACCCATATCCGTTCATGTTCCCGCTGAAAATCTTAGAAGATATCACTTTACCGGTGTCGCTTTCACTGCGACTTTTCGGAAACATTCTGGGAGGCGTTATTGTAGTAGACCTGTGGATGACTTTGATGGAATTCCTGAGCAGTTTGCTTACAGATGTTCCGTTTCTACGGGCTGTTACCGTGTTGCCGCTCAACGGCTTCTTCGATATCTTTGAGCCGGCGATTCAGACTTACATCTTTACAATGCTGACCATGGTGTTCCTGGCGTCGGCTATGGAAGGTGTATCGTCAAGAGTCAGCACCAATGATAAAAAATAAATACGATGCGTTCCGCGCCGGTCATAGGCTGGGGAACGCCAGCATAAATTCTGTCATGCAAATCGCCCAAGGGCTCTTTGGACAGAATGCCATTAAATGATAATAAATAAACGGAGGTAAGAAAATGGGTATTATAGCAATAGGAGCAGGCATCGCAATCGGCCTGGCAGCATTAGGTATCGGTATCGGTCAGGGACTGGGACTGAGCAAAGGTCTGGAGGGTATTTCAAAACAGCCGGAAGCAAGCGGCACGATCAGAACGACGATGATCGTAGGTATGGCCATCATGGAGACCATCGGCGTATTATCCTTTGTTATTGCCATCATGTTAGCAAGTAAGCTCTAATAGAGAGAATCCACGGAAGGAGGCGGATAAGACATGGAAATGATTCAACCGCTGTTGACATTAAACTGGAATTTGTTGTTCACACTCATCACAGTCATTGTTTTATTCATCGTCCTGAAGGTATTCTTCTTTGAAAAGGTTCACAGATTTATGGTGGATCGCGAGAATGAAATTAAAAGTTCAATTGAAAATGCTGACAATGTCAATAAGCTGGCAGATGAGAAGCTGCAGAATTATGAAGCGAAGATTGCCAATGTTGAGATGGAAAGCAGGCAGATGCTCAAAGCAGCTAGAGACGAGGCGAAAGTGCAAGCGAAGGAAATCGTCGACAGCGCCAATGAGAAGGCAAGGAATCTTATTGATCACTCTCAGAAAGAAATCAGGCGTGAGCAGTATAACGCAAGGAAGGAATTGAAAGAAGAAGTGGGCAGCCTGGCAATGATGGCTGCAGAACAGATTCTGGAGAAAGAACTTTCCCCTGAGGATCATGAGGAAATCATCAATAAGATTATCGAGGAGGCTGAAGAAAAGCCATGGAGTTGATTATAGCAATGACCTATGGAAAAGCTCTCTTTGATGCAGCAGTTGAGCTTGACAAGATTGATGAAATAAAAGAAGAAATCGATCAGATCGATGGAATATTAAAAAAAGAAGAGGATTACGTCAGTTTACTGTGTAATCCGGCAATTCCAGTCGTAAAAAAGAAAGCCATGATCAGGAATGTTTTTAAGGGAAGGGTCAGTGAAGAAGTGTTATCCTTTCTTTATATCCTGATTGACAAGGACAGAATGTTCCATTACCACAGAATTGTAAAGGAATATCTGAAACTGATGGATGAATACAGAGGCGAGGCTTACGGAAAAATTTACTCAACAGTCCCTTTAAGCCAGGAACAGCTTGAGAAATTTGAGACTGAAGCAGGTAAACTTCTAAGAGAAAAGGTGAAACTTAGAAATAAGATTGATAAGAGTTTATTAGGCGGCGTCAAGCTTTTGATTGACGGCAAGCTGATTGACGCGTCACTTCGCGCCAGCCTCGATGATTTGGACTATAAATTGAAAAAGCTATAGAAGGGAGGGGAACCTCTATGAATTTAAGACCTGATGAAATAAGCGGTCTGATAAAAGAACAGATAAAGAACTACAGCAAGCAGCTGGAAATTTCCGATTTCGGTACGGTCATGCAAGTTGGAGACGGCATCGCCAGGGTATATGGACTGAATCGGTGCATGTCTGGTGAACTTTTGGAGTTTCCAGGGGAAACCTATGGAATGGCTTTGAACTTGGAAGAGGATAATGTAGGTGCTGTTATTCTGGGTTCCGACAGAGAAATCGGTGAAGGTGATATCGTAAAACCGACAGGCACCGTGGTAGATGTTCCCGTTGGAGACGCGATGATTGGCCGTGTAGTTGATGCCTTAGGCCAGCCTATTGACGGGAAAGGTGCCATTGAAACGACGGAACATAGGCCGATAGAGTATCCGGCACCGGGGGTTCTGCAGAGAAAGTCGGTTAATGAACCGCTGCAGACAGGAATTAAAGCCATCGACGCGATGATGCCTATCGGAAAAGGGCAGCGTGAATTGATTATCGGAGACAGGCAGACAGGAAAAACTGCTATCGCAGTGGATGCTATATTAAACCAAAGAGATAAAGACGTCATCTGTATCTATGTGGCAATCGGCCAGAAAAAATCCACGGTAGCTCAGCTCGTACAGAACCTTGAAAATCAAGGTGCGATGAAATACTCCATCGTAGTGTCTGCAACTGCCAGTGAAGTGGCGCCGCTGCAGTACATTGCACCGTATTCCGGCTGTGCTATTGCCGAATATTTCATGTATAAAGGAAAAGACGTTTTGATTATCTACGATGATTTATCAAAACATGCTGTTGCCTATAGAGCGATGTCACTACTTCTTCGAAGACCGCCAGGAAGAGAAGCATATCCGGGAGATGTGTTCTACCTTCACAGCCGTCTTTTGGAAAGAGCGGCAAAACTGTCTGATGAATTAGGCGGGGGTTCGATTACGGCGCTGCCGTTGATTGAAACACAGGCTGGCGACGTTTCTGCCTATATTCCGACCAACGTCATCTCTATTACAGACGGACAGATATTCCTTGAAACGGAGTTGTTCTTCTCTGGGCAGAGACCGGCAATCAACGCAGGTATCTCTGTTTCCCGAGTTGGCGGAAACGCGCAGATCAAAGCAATGAAAAAGGTATCCAACAAGATCAAGCTGATGCTGGCGCAGTACAGAGAACTGCAGACCTTCTCTCAGTTTGGCTCTGACGTTGATGCCAATACAAAGAAGCAACTGGATCACGGAAAAATCCTCATGGAAATTCTCAAGCAGGGACAATACGGACCAGTGGATGTGGTGCACCAGGTAATGATTCTCTATGCGGCATCCAATGGATATCTGGATGATATCGACGTCGATCAGATTAAATCATTTGAAAAACAATTTTATCCATATATGGATGACCATTTCCCCGAGATTGGAAAAGAAATCCGCAGTACAGGGGACTACAGCGCAGATACTGAGAAACTTCTGATCAAAGGCATCAAGGAGTTTAAAAAGGTAGGTTTTATCGATGGCTGAACAAATGCAGAACATCCAGAGAAGGATCAAAAGTATTGGCAGTACGGAGCGAATTACCAATGCCATGAAGTTGGTTTCTGCAGCAAAGCTGCGTAAAGCAAAGTCCGCTTTTGAGAGTTCTAAACTTTATCTGGGAAGACTGCTGGAATCAATTCAAGAGACCTTGGACGACGTTGAGGACGTACCGCAGCGATTTCTGACTGGAAGCAGGGAAGTCAAAAGGAAGTGCTACGTTTTAATCACCAGCAGTAATGGACTCTGCGGCAGTTTTAACGGCAATGTCATCCGAACCATGACGGAGAAGCTTTCTGAATACGGCAGTGATTACAGCAACGTACGGATGGTGACCATCGGCTCTAAGGGCAGGGAATATTTTGCCCATCACGGCGTGGAGATTTTGATGGAGCATGACGCACCGGCGGATACCGTGACCTTTGAAGAGACAAAGGAAATCAGTGGACCGCTGATGGAGTTGTATACAAAGGGAGAAATTGATGAAATCGATATCGTATATACCTCTTATGTCAACACGCTGAAACAGGAAGTCATTGTGAAGAAGCTGCTTCCCATCGATATTCACAGTGAAGGAGATCGGGGCGGCTACACCAATCCCATCGAATATGGACCCTCTGCAGAGGCGGTTTTTAGCTATCTCATTCCGAAATACATTGAATTGATGATTTTCAGCACGTGTATTGAGTCCGCTACATGTGAATATGCGGCAAGACGTACGGCGATGGAAAATGCCAATGACAATGCGAAAGATATGCTGGCAGATCTGCAGCTTGAATATAACCATGCCAGACAGTCTGAAATTACGGACGAAATCATCGAAATCGTTGCGGGTTCAGAGGCACAGCGATGACAACCAGGAAAATGGTTTACAGCAAAATGCAATTGGAGGTGAAAGTCATTGAATAAAGGAACAATACATCAGATTATTGGGCCTGTAATAGATATCAGATTCCATCCCGACGAAATGCCGGAGCTGCTCAACGCCATCGAAATTCCGGTCGATGGAAAAAACATTGTGGCGGAGGTACATCAGCATATCGGTGACGACCAGGCGAGATGCGTCGCCTTGTCTTCTACCGACGGGCTTTCGAGAGGAATGGAAGCGATTGACACAGGGGAACCGATCAAGGTCCCTGTGGGCAAGGAAGTACTGGGCAGATTGTTTAACGTCCTGGGGGATCCCATTGATGAAAAAGGCCCAGTCGTAACAGAAGTGAAAAGTTCGATTCACAGACAAGCGCCGAAGTTTGAAGACCAGGACACGACGTCTCATATTTTTGAAACGGGCATTAAAGTCATCGACTTGATTGCACCTTATACAAAGGGCGGAAAGGTCGGCCTCTTTGGCGGCGCTGGCGTAGGCAAGACCGTTCTGATCCAGGAACTGATCAACAACATCGCTACGGAACACGGTGGAATTTCTGTATTTGCTGGTGTTGGTGAGAGAACCAGAGAAGGGAACGATCTGTACAACGAGATGACGGAATCGGGCGTACTGAAGAAGACTGCCATGGTGTTCGGCCAGATGAACGAACCGCCTGGCGCCAGAATGAGAGTGGCTCTCACGGGCCTTACTATGGCGGAATATTTCAGAGACAAAGAAAAGCAGGACGTATTGCTGTTTATCGACAATATCTTTAGATTTACCCAGGCAGGCTCAGAAGTTTCAGCATTGCTGGGCCGTGTGCCATCTGCGGTAGGATATCAGCCGACCCTGGCTACGGAGATGGGCGCATTGCAGGAGCGAATCACCTCTACAAAAGAGGGCTCTATCACTTCGGTTCAGGCGGTCTACGTGCCGGCTGACGACTTGACTGACCCGGCTCCAGCCACGACCTTTGCCCACTTGGATGCGACCACCGTTCTTTCCCGTTCCATCACAGAACTGGGCATTTATCCGGCGGTAGATCCTTTGGCTTCTAACTCGAGAATTCTCGACCCGCTGATTTTGGGAGAAGAGCATTACGAAGTCGCCAGAGGCGTACAGAAGGTATTGCAGAAATACCGTGATTTGCAGGATATCATTGCGATTTTAGGTATGGATGAGCTTTCTGAGGAAGACAAAGAAACGGTTGCCAGAGCGAGAAAGATTCAGAGATTCCTGTCGCAGCCATTCAGCGTAGCCGAACAGTTTACCGGCATGAAGGGAAAATATGTACCAATTGCGGAGACGGTGCGCGGCTTTAAGGAGATTTTGGAAGGAAAGCACGACGAAATTCCAGAATCCATGTTCCTCTTTGCCGGCGGCATCGATGATGTCGTAGCGAAGTACGAAGAATCTAAGGAGCAGGCACATGAGTGACGCGGATAAAGGCGTTTTGCTCGAGGTCATCACGCCGAGGGAAATGTTCTATTCTGGTCAGGTGGAATTGGTCGTCGTGCCGACCACCGAAGGAGAAGAAGGCTTTATGGCACATCACGTCTGGTGCGTGAAACTCCTTGCCGAGAAAGGCAGAGTCAAAATCCGCGAGGTCGGCGCTAAGAATTTGAAGCTGATCGACATCAAAGGCGGCCACGTGGACATCAAAGACCGCTTTGTGGTTTACACCGATGAGGCAGTGTGGACAGAAGAATAGGAATAACAAGGAATAAAAATTAAAAAGAGCGGCTATACGAGAATAACAACTTCGAATAGCCGCTTTAAAATTATGAGAAACGCTTTATTACAATCGTTTTATGCTTGATTGTCACAAGTATATTTATATGAGATCCATTCTGACAATTATATTATCACCATTTTCATCGATCACATAGTATATTTTTATCTTCTTTCTCTTAGGAATCACATCACCACCCCTAAAATAATATGTAGAATCTCCCAGATAAAACGAAGTCCAATCTCCTCCGGTTTCTGCTTCTTTCGGAATACCCACAAGTGTCTCTTACTGACCCTCATAATAAGCTTTGGAATATGGGCTGAGTTCGTTAGCTCCATAAATCGCAGTATCCTTTAACCCCATTGCCCCTACAATTCCAATCAGCATCGCTCCAATGAGTAATAACGCGTTCGTCCATTTCAAACGTCTGGTCTTCTTCAGCTCAAATGCCACAGAAGTAATCGCAAGCCCTGCGCCGATTAGAAAAGCTGCAAACGTGAACACATCCTCAGGGAACAGTTTTTCTGGTATCTCATATATGATAGTTTGCTTCTCCATTCCTGCCTCCTTATTTTGCACAGGCTATATCATAGGTTCTTCTGATCCGTTTATGATAGTTTTTCTCTGCTTTCGCTTTAATCTTGCTTATTATCAATTTTGATACATTCCGATAACTATTTGTGAGCCCTGAACTGAATTTTGATTTTGATGCTCCATATGAAACTGCTGTTTCTGTGGTTTATTGCCGTCACAATCCACCTCTGACTTTCTGTTCATTTCTTCTTCCTCCTAAATTAAATTTCAAATATCGCTTCGGTTAGTTTTATAGCAAATTTGTCGAATTGTGTCTGCCCGATGTCGTTATTTGCATACAAATTATTCCAATTTTCAACAACTGTAAACAGTCTATTTGGTAACCTTACAATACCATAAGAAGTGGGTACCCGATGCACAAACCCTTTACAGGTTTACGGAAAGAAGGTATGATGGATTTGAATGTCTTACACTGCACTGGGTGGTGAAGGGCATATTCTGAAGACTTACGGTTATGACCACTTCCTGCGCCCTGCATCTATTATGATGACGGACAGTGAAAGAGAAGCCACGGCAGAAGAATATACCTATGCCTATGATAAGAACGGCCAGATCGTCACAGAGACCAGGCTGAACAACTATCCATCTAAAGATGACGAAAAAGTTGATGAATCCTAGGCATACACCTATGATGCACTGGGCAGGCTGGCAGCCACCACGGTAACGGACAATGCCACCGGCTGTGTCAAGAACCAGAAGTCCTATACTTATGACAAGGCAGGCAACCGCCTCAGTGAGACGGAAAATGGCCAGACGACGACAAACAGCTACAACGGGCTGAACCAGATGGTAGCCAGCGGCAACAGCAGCTATACCTACGATGCCAACGGAAACCTGACAAAGGAAACCGCCGGCAGCGGGCAGGTCAATACCTACAGCTACGATGCAGATAACCGTCTGGATACGGCTGTACTTACCAAGAATGGAACGGAAACCCTGAACCAGAAGAATTCCTACAACGGGGAGGGACAGCGGATCAGTAAGACGGAGAATGATGCTGCCACCCGTTACAGATACCAGGGAGGCAGCGTGGTCTGCACAGACGGTGATGACTCCGTAAGGGCGATGAACATCTTGGGCGAAGCCGGAAACATCATCGCCAGCGAGAGGAATCAGGAAGCGGCAAAAGCATATTACTTCTATAACAAGGATATGCGTGGCAGCACCACCAGCATACTCGATGGCACAGGAGCCTGTGCGGCTGCCTACCAGTACAGCGACTTCGGTGAGACTACGGTTAATTCGGAGTTCTACAATGAAATCGCCTACACCGGAGGGATCTGGGATAAGGGAACCGGACTGTATTATCTCAATGCGAGGTACTATGACCCGGGTGACGGCAGGTTCCTGACAGAGGACACCTACCGGGGTAATGCAGAAGAACCGGGCTCACTGCACCTGTATGCATACTGTGCCAATAACCCGGTGAACTACGTGGATCCAAGCGGGCATGGTTACTGGGGATTTTACAGTAAAAACCAAGGGTATTTCGCATTTAACCAGAATGCACCACAGAAATATTTTGGATACTACGATGTTTATGATTTTGCGGCGTCTATGTTTGGAATCAAAATAAAAGATTTTACTGTTGTGGCGGGAAAGTGGAAACTGGTTCTGTGGAAAGGGCAGTATGGAAAAATGAGATTACCAAGTCTTTATGGACCTATTTCTACAGACTTTTCAAATGGCTGCGAAATTGGATTATACTACAAAAGCGGATTTTTGTGGAAATGTGCATATCAAAAGAGCCGCAGGTTGAGGATGAGAATGTCATTATATATCGGAGGTACGAAACTATTCACCCGCGATAGCAGTACATCGACAGTACAGGGAAAATCGTGGTGGCTCAATGCATTTCAACCATCAGTATTTTTACCACAGGGGCATTCCGTCGCTGCAGACAAGTTAAGGATGACAGGGACAATTTGGTTTGATAGTAACAGCCATACTAGTGAAATGAAACAACTATCTTCCAAGTTCTCGAAAGTCGCTAATTCAAAAAAGTCAAACAATATCAAGGTAAGTGGGAAAAACTGGAGAAGGAAAACATTTGAATGGAAATAAAAAAATGAGGAAAATTAAAAAAATGATTTGTGTTACCTTAAGTGTCAGCTGCTTTTTTATACTGATGTCGTGTAACACGGGTAATGGCGCAGAAAAAAAGCTCTATGCTGCGATCATTAACAACAACTACCAGGGCGTTGTCGAAGTGCTGAGAGACAATCCTGAGGTTAATCTTGAGGACATCGGTACATCGGAGATTACTAATTTCTCGATGAGGGACAGACGTGCTTTGGGCATTGCTATCGATACGTGCAGCAGTAACACGGATAAAATCCCTTTGCTGCTGATTAAAGAGGGCGCAGACGTAAACAGCATTTTAGATTATAAGACTACTTATTTGATGGAGTCAACGCTTGTGCTAACAGAACCGTTGCTAAAAGCAGGAGCAGACCCTTTAATCAGAGATGAAGAGGGAAAGACTGCGTTAGATTATGTAATTAACGGAGCAAAACCCACCAAGAAAAATGCGGTTAGAACTGAGTTGAAACTGCTGACAGCAAACGGCTGCATTCCAGATGCAAAAACGTTGCATACGTGTATAAATAACCCTGATGGTTACGAATATGCATTAGAAATTCTAGAAATGGTGAAGAAAGAAGATAAGAAGATAAAAATCAGTAAAGCATTAGAATTTGCCATTTATGGAAATGATCAAAAACTGCTATCAGAAAGTTCGAGCCAAAGCATCCCTGAAAAAGAGCGGAAGTACATTGCATTGTACGCTTCCAAAAACTGTAAGGCATCCACGTTAAAAAGACTTAATAGAGACGGCCTTGATTTTAATATAAAAGATGAGGGTGGTAATACACCACTGGATTTAGCGGCTCAATACAATACGGTTGAAGCGGTAAAGGTATTAGCTGAAATGGGGATCAATATCAAAAATCTGTCTCCAGATGATGATGTAATCTCAAAGTCACCAATTATCAATGCATTAATTGGTGGAAAGAAAGAGAACGTGAACTTTTTTCTTTCACAGGGAATAGATTTTCCAGATAATGAGTATGAAAGTGGATGGAGTTCAGCGTGCAGTTATGGGAATGAGGCATCTCTAAATATTCTGTTTGAAAATGGTGTTAAACCAGATAATGCAGAACTACTGGAAGGCTACTTTCAAGCATCATTGAGAGATGATAATGTAGATATGTTTGGAATCCTGCTGTCGAGAATGCCATTTAAAATCAAAGATGAAGTTGGCGCCTCACTGCTGGCCAATTTGTCAGATAGCAACGAGGACTGCGCGAGAAGGCTTCTAAAAGCAGGAGTACAGCCAGATGCTGAGGCAATCGCAAGAGCCGTTTCTGCCGGGTATGATGACCTGGCAGAAATTATGACTAAGAAAATCAAAGGTATTAATGATATTAGGCCAGCGACTTGTACGCCGCTGATCAGCGCTGTTACGTATGGTAATTTCAAGATAGTGAAACTTCTCATATCGAAGGGATCAGATATCAATTATCTGTACAAAGATGAAGGAGGATACACTGAATCGGCAATTCATGTGGCTGCCTACAGTCCAAGCAAGGATATCTTAAAGTACCTGATTGACCATGGAGCGGATCTTACATTAAAAAACAGTGACGGCGATACCCCATATGATTTGGCAAAACAAGCGGGGTTTAAGGAAAATATTGAACTAATAAAAGAAAAAATGTAAATAGGAAAACGTGGAGGTGTGTTACAATGTTATTAAGTTAAGCAAAGTGGGACATTGACAAGGCGATCAAATGGCCGAAGAACAGAGTGTACAAAGCGTATGCTCTGTTTTTCTTGCAATTTTCTGAAAATATTTCGTAAAAACACGGATAACGTGGCAGGAACCTTTACCAACTACACCTATTATACCGGTGCATCCGATACGGCAAAGGGCGCGCTGAAGAGCGAGGCAGAGTACCTGATGGAAGACGGAACCTGCATCTCTTCCACCGATATCGACATCCAGATGCTTGCAGGCGGACAGAAGAGGGAAACCACGACGACCATCTCGGGAGAGAACAAGACGGTGACCGAGGTCACTTATGACGTCATGGGAAGAGAACTGTCCTCAGTGACCTATACCTACACGGCCTTCGGCACAAGCAGCCAGAAGATCAGTAAAGAGGCGAAGTCCTTTACTTATGACGGCTTTGGCCGTATGACAGGAATCACGACCACCACATCAAAGGTGAATGGCTCTCTTGCAGATATCGAAGGAACGGTCAATACGACCACGGAGGCGAGGACCTATGACGGAAACGGCACACTGCTCAGCGAGACCGGTACGGACGGCATCACGTCAAGCTACCAGTATGACGCCATGAACTGTGTGATAAGGACTTCGAAGAGTGGCGAAGGGCTGACCCAGGTGAGTCAGAATACTTACAGCTATGGCAACGTCAGCGTCAATGAGGGTAAAGACAGCAAGAAGAACTATCAGAACACCCTCACAACGACAGAAACGGTGGACGGACTTGTGATGAACGTCACTTACCAGGACGGCCTGGGAAGGACGGTCCGCCAGGAAGCAGACGGCGTCGTCACGGATTATTCTTACGACCTTTCTGGGAACCAGCTGACATCCTACACCAAGACAGGCGAAGATTCCGGTCTCCTGGTGCTCCATGTCTTGGACGAAAATGGCAACGAGACGGCCACCCTGCAGAACCCTGTATGGGACACAGATACAGATAAGGTAAAATACAAATAAAAATACACATCAATAAGAGAGGGTTTTATGAATTTTGTAACCGTGTATGAAATATCAAAACATCCATTCCCCTTGGACAGCTTCATTACACTGATGATGCTACTGGGAACGCTGCTTATAATAAGACAACAGTATGCAAGCTATAAAGCGGGGGATCAACGATAGCCAAAAGCGTGATAGCTATATTAAGTATCACTTTTTTAGGAATTATATTCGGATGTGTTCTGGGTTATACAATTTCTTCCGGAGGTACTGAAAAGCGTGAATATGCTGAGAAATACTTTATAGGGCAGTACGAAATACTGGAAGGCACCTTTAAAATTGACGAGAACGCAAATCATGGAGTAGCGGCATTCACCGTAAATGATGAAGAATTTTCTTTCTCATATCTTTTGAAGAACCCTTTGCCAGATTCAGGGTATGCAAAGGTATACTTTGTTAAAGGGGATGGACTTAATGAAGTGGTGCGATTTGACATAGCCAATTAATTTAAATTAACAAATAAAACGTGGAGGTATGATACTTTCACGTTTTATTATTGCTTGAATTGTTACAACTAACATACCTATTGACAAACAAAGTTGTCAGTTGTAATATATTAATGTAGAGAATATTCTGAATGGGAGTATGTGAGTATGAGTACAGAGACCTTCCCTCAATACATAAGAATTGCATATTTTTTAGCGTCGCGCATCGCAGAAGGGGATTTCCCCATCGGCAAAAGACTGTCGGGGCGCACGAAGCTCTCTTCGGAGTATCAGGTTTCACCAGAGACCATGCGTAGAGCTTTACAGATTCTCGCCGACATGAAGGTGGTGGAGATCAAAGAACAAAGCGGCGTCTATGTGCTGTCCACGGACAACGCGAGGCGATGCGCCCGGAAACTGGAAGAACAGCTTGACCGCAGGGAAAAGGCGACAGAGCTGCGGAATTTGCTGGAACAGCACGATGAGACCAGCCGGCGTATTTTGGAAGTCTGCACGGACATCTTGGAAAGTGAGACCTTCTCTACGGTATCGGAGCAGAGACTGCCCAATTATCAGGTGCGTATTGCAGAGGATTCAGACAAGATTGGTCGAAACCTGGCGTCCCTGCAGTTCTGGCAGGCCACTGGCGCCACCATCGTCGCCATCAGGCGCGGCTATAATACGATGATTTCTCCAGGTCCGCAAGCGGAATTATACGGCGGCGATTATGTGATCTTCGTGGGTCCCCCTGAGGTAGCGGACAAAGTAGAGACATTCTTGAATGCAGAAAAAAACAAAGAAGGAATATAAAGGATTGGAGGTAAATTTATGGCACATGATCAGTTACAGACCATTGACCTTGTCATTATCGGGGCATACTTAGTTGCGCTCGTCTTAATCGGCGTGCACTTCATGAAGAAGGTAAAGAACATAGGAGATTACTATATCGCAGGGCGGACGTTCGGCCCTATCGTCATGATGGCCACTGTCTGCGCAACCATTATCGGCGGCAGCGGCCTGATGGGAAGAGCTGGAGTCGCTTACTCTGACGGTTTCAAAGCCGTTATGACAGCCTTGCCTTACCTTTTGGGCATGTTCATCTTTTCGGGCATTGCTGGCAGAATTTCTTCCATTGGATTTCAGCACAATGTCTCGTCCATGCCTGAACTCTTTGAACGACGTTTTGGAAAGACAGCAAAGATCATCTTAGGCGGAATGATTGCCTTTACCATGATGGGCACTGTGGCTTCTCAAGTTACAGCGACGGCTACGATTATCAGCATGTTGGGAGGAGAAGTGGGACTGTCTTATGAGGTAGGTGCTTTGATTGCCTGTATCGTATTCATGGTTTATACCGCCACGTCGGGGCTCTTTGGCGTGGTATACACAGATGTCGTACAATTTTTCATGCTGCTGATATTCGTATATATCCTAATTCCAGTGGCATCCTTATATACTGTCGGAGGATTTTCCAATTTCACAGCTAATCTGGACCCGGCGCTGGTAAAACCGCAGATCAACGGCGATATCCTTGGTGATATTGTCACATATTTGGTATTCACCCTGGCAGGGGCGGAGATGTGGCAGAGGGCCTTTGCTGCAAAGGATCAGAAATCCGCAAAGCGAGGCATGTTCCTGGGGACCTTCGTCTATGGCATTACGATCTTCCTGGTATTTTTCATGGGCCTTATCGCCCATCAGATTATCGGTGATGATATATTGGGTCAGTACGGTTCCACAGATGCTACCGTTCCGGCACTGGCCATTGCGGTTCTGCCAGTGGGACTTACCGGTCTTGCTCTGGCGGGAATCTTGTCCGTCATCATGTCTACTGCAGACAGCTATCTGCTTGTATCAGTGCAGACCTGCGTTCATGACATTGTCAAAACTTTTAATCCGCAGTTAAAAGAAAAAAATGAGATCCGCCTTTCGCGTATCTTTGCCATTGTCTTGCCTTTAGGCGCACTAGTGATTGCTTTATATATCAAGAATGCATATTCCATTCTGATGTTTGCCTGGAGTTTTTATGCGGCAGCGGCGGGATTGCCTGCATTTGCAGCGTTGTATTGGAGAAAGGCCACGAAGAGCGGCATTATTGCCGGCATGATCAGTGGTTTCACAGTCTGCGTCGGCTGGAAGCTGGCAGGGATGCCATTCGGTCTGGGAGCTACGGTTCCCGGCGCCATAGCCTGCGCTATCGCTTTGGTAGGCGTGAGTCTGGCTACATATAAGAAACAGCCGTCGGGCTTTTTAGAAGTAGCAAAAAAGTGAAATGAGGGGCGGACAGCCCCTCAACTTGTTGTTAAATGATCGCATCGTATGCCGCATAGGCAGGTGTCCAGTGCGTTTCTGAAAGATAGCGGAATAATCCGTCTTTATCCTCGGATTTGAACAGTTCCAATATTTTTCGATGTTCGTCATTGGTGGTGTAGAGGACCTTCTGTGTACTTCCATTTACATCTTCTGCGTAGCTCTTCTTCAGCAGTTTATTTTTCAACTTGTCGATGGAATCAATCAGGGCATCGTTGCCGCATTTGTCAATATAAGTCTGATGAAAAGCCACCTGTTGCTTATGATACATTTCGAAATTACCGGCTTTGATTGCCAGATCCATGGTTTCAATATAAAAGGCCATGTCAGCCAGGTCTTGTTTTGTGAGATGTTCGCAAGAAGATTTTGCAGCGTAACCGTCTAGAACACCGATGACCTCATAGATTTCGCCAACGTCTTTTTCGGACACCGATCTGATGACGAAGCCTTTGCGCGCTCTGTTCTCCAGAACGCCTTCGGCTGTCAGCTGGATCAGAGCTTCCCGCACGGGTGTCCGGCTGATATTGAGACTTTCGCAGATTACGTTTTCGTTAACTCTCTGCTCCGGCTGCAGAGTACCGTCACGTATCTGATCTGCGATGTATTCATATACGTGATCTTTCAGTGTTTTGAACTTTTCCATATTCTTATCTCCCCTTAGACTACTATCTATTATAATAGAACAAAGAATCGACATTCGTCAACAAGAATTTTGTTTTACGGGAGGCTGCAGTGGGGGCGGAATTGACAATTATAAAATTGTTATATATAATTAATTTAATATAGTGTTTAAACAAGGTATTTGGGAAGGAGTAATTGAAATGACATATCCAAGAATTGATTTTTTGTATTTAAGTGAGCAGGAAATGCTCGCCGCAGGGGTGAATGATGCAGCAAAATGTACAGACTGCATGGAGGAGGTTTTGAAGCTGCTGGACAACGGGGACTACAGAATGGGAGGAGAGGATGCCAACTCCCACGGCTCTATGATCACCTTTCCAGTGGAACCGGAATTCCCCAATATGCCGAAAGACGGACCTGACAGACGGTTCATGGCCATGCCCGCCTATCTGGGGGGACAGTTTGATATTGCAGGGGTAAAATGGTATGGGTCCAATGTGGACAACAAGTCGGTCGGCCTGCCTCGTTCCATTTTGATGGTAATTTTGAATGATAAACAGACAGGTGCGCCGCTCGCTTATATGTCGGCGAATTTGCTCAGCGCCTATAGAACGGCTGCAGTGCCCGGCGTAGGCGTAAAACATCTGGCGGTCGAAGATGCCAAAGTGCTCGGCATTGTTGGACCAGGCGTGATCAACTCTATTACAGTTGAAACCTTTGCCGCCATGCGTCCAAGTCTGGATACTCTAAAAATATATGGACGGAGCAGAACTTCCATCGACAGGTGTATTGCATATGTCAAAGATAAATGCCCGCAATTTAAGGAATTTATTGTATGTGATACTCTGGAAACCTGTGTGAGAGATGCAGATATTCTCAGCTTTGCGACTTCAACGCCTACGGGAGGTCAGAAAAACTATCCTTTTGTGGAAAGAGAGTGGGTGAAGCCGGGCTGTCTTCTCTGCGGAATGGGCGCTATGAATGTGCCAGATGAAATGGTCATGGATCCCGCTGTCAAACTAGTAGTGGACTATGCCGGTCTTTATGAAACCTGGGCAGAGGAGTATCCATATCCGACCTTTGATACGTGGTTCCTCATAGGAAGTAAATTTACAGACATGGTTCACGACAACAAGTTGGATTGGAATAGAGTAGAGAACTTGGGTGCAATCTTGAACAGAAAACGACCGGGCCGCGATAGTGATCAACAGATTATCATCTATTCCATCGGCGGCATGCCTGTAGAAGATGTCGCATGGGGAAAGACTGTCTATGAGGCAGCCCGCAGAAAGGGGATTGGAACAGAGTTGAACTTGTGGCAAGAGCCGTATCTGTTCTAGCCCTACTGGAAAATATGAATGAAATAGGACCATCGCGGAGGCGGTGGTTCTATTTTTTTCAAAAAAGTTGGCAGAAAAATCAAAATACTATTGACAATTGTCCATATATTATATAAAATATATTTAAATCAAGCTTAATATATTATATTTTAAATTTTGAATAACTTTTGGAGGTAAAGAAAATGAAAAAATTTAATCACGTAATCGTAAGAAGACCGTGCAAGGCAATGGTAGAAGGTATCACAAGCGGACTGTATCCGGGAAAGCCAGATTTTGAACTGGCCCTCAAGGAACACGATGATTACATAGAAGCGCT